>NZ_JBIWIY010000014.1:0-296400 GCF_044764885.1 Streptomyces sp. NPDC093591 | reverse complement strand
ACCGACGAGACCACCCTGCCCACCGAACTCACCGCATAGCCTCAAAACGAGATCACCGAGTGGCCGTCAATACACCACTTCGGCGGACGTGACCCCTGGCGCGAGCCGCTTCCGGGGCCTCCGACCCCAAAGACCGCGGACGCAGGAACGGGCCTGATCGACCTTTTGGAAGTTGAGTTCTCGCTCCACCCCGACCTGGCAGCAAAGCTGCTCCGAGCAGACCCACGCCGAGCACGCCGCGAGGTCTTCTTCTGGTTGACCTGGACACGATCACCAGCCTGGCATCGCCTCACACGCCATGGCCGGGTTCCTGAGCGAGCGCCACAGCTACCTGATGGGGTGACCGGTGTCTGGGTCGGGCACCTGTCCGACCACACCCAAGTCCTGCACTGGGTCAAAGAAGCGGGGTGGAGCTGCCACAGCTTGGCGGGCTTGTCGTCTGCATCCATCTGCCGGAGGTAGCGCGGAGTCTCGCCCGCTCCGAGCCAGTGCGAACCCGCCCTACCCCGGTCTTGTCCCCGGTCCAACTCACCCGTGCGGCGGAAGCGGCGTGTGCCCTCAGCGATCCACTCCGAAGATCCTTTGCAAGAACGCGGAGCGAACCGAGTTCGCCTCCGGCAGCATCGGCCCATCGGTACGAGGGAGAGACGTTGTGAGCCTGGTACGTACGACAACGGAACAGATAACCCCGCATGTCTCACAGGCATGGTCGGCGCTTAGAACTTGGCGCCTTCGAGTCAACCAACGGGCGATCGGCAGACGGCTCCGCAAGCTCGGAGCATCACTCCAGACCCTCGAAGTGCCAGACAGGGCTCTCCCTCACACCCGCAAGGCACTACGACAAACCCGAACCACTCTAGAAACAGTGCCCTATGGCTCGATCGCCGCGGCCTATTTCGCCTTGTGGTTCGGCGTGAGGGTGCTCAAGTTGTCGACCATCATCCTTCATGACGTGGCGGTTGCCCTTGATGCCGAGGTCATTGCAAAGGCGACACAGTACTTCCTATGGTCGATTCGCCCAGAAAACGGGAGTCGTCCCTTCCACGGCTGGGACAGCGTCATCTTCGTAGCCTATTTCTCAGTGGTCATGCTTGTACCACTGTGGTGGCTGATCGAGCGCCGCTCGGCCCGAGGGGCCCTCTACCGTCATCGCACAACAATGCGGGTCTTAGATGCCCTACACCGATGTGCGGAGGCGTATGACAGACCACCCGGCGAGCGCGCCTCACAGCTTCGAGATCTCGACGCCGGCCTTCGAGCGGCAGAGAAGGCCATCCTTCGCGCGCATCGATATGCCGGGACCATCCCCAATCGATCGCCAAGGCGTGCAGCAGTGCGTACCCACACAGCACTGGTTGCGGGTGCGCTGCGGTCGGAGTCTCTGAAAATCGATGCCGACCCGGATGTAGCTCTGCCTCGGCTCGGGACCATGCTGGCCATCATCAGCGAGCGATGCGCGGAGGGCCGTATCGGAGCGTTGCTGCCGGAAGCCTATTTGGAAGGGGTCCCGCCTGTTTCCCTGACTCGAACTGCGATCAGGGAGTCCGTCCACGTGGCCGTAGTCATCACCACCGCGATGGCAGCAGCTGTCGGCGCTTCCATGATGCTCCCAACATTGGGGCTTAGTCAGGACCTTCGCCCGTGGCTCATTGTCGGTTGTTCCGTGTTGGCCGCGATCCTGGTCGGCGGATGGCATCGCGTAGGCCGACTCCTGGAGCTGGTGCCAGGCAAGTGACCTGCCCAAGTTACGCATCAGCGTCGCCGCACCTCAGGGTGCTTCATGTGCGCCTGCAATGATCCCATCCGGCTGGCCCGCCAATGGGACGGCACGGCGCTCTACCAGCCACCAGGAAGAGGCCCCGAAGACCTCCGTCGAAGCGGCGTGCCCATAGCGTGCCCATAAGACCGGTAAACCACGGTCAACAGCGGTGCGAGCCTGCGCCCTCGGGCGCCGCGCCAGATCACATACGCCCAGGTCAGAAGCTATTCGACTCCCCAAGCGCCGTCGCTTCCCAAGCTGAGAGCGCGAGTTCGATTCTCGTCACCCGCTCTTTTTGAAGCCCCAGGTCAGCGGCCTGGGGCTGTTTCATTGGGACGCCTTTGCTGCGTTTTGCGAGTATTCCTGTACCCCCGAGATTGGGCACGCATAGGGCACACGCGCCTTGAGAGGAAGCCCCCATCACGTCGCAGCATGGCGCTGACCTGCACTTTCATGCAGCTGAGCCGGAGGCGAGCCCTCAGCCCGCTGTTCCGGGCGATGGCGGACATCCGTCCCGCATGTCTTCGTCGTGGGCGGTGCCCAAGCCCCTTGTGGAAGCAGGTACTTGACCGCTTTGGGTCCTGCGTCAGAGCGGGAGGTCATCGGGAAGTACACGGAACGCTTTGTAACGGCCCAGCGGGCGTACGGCGCGGAAGTCTCGTCGGTCCAGGGTGAGGATCGCGTCCGTGTCGTAGTCGGCGGCAAGCGCCACGTTCACCGCGTCGGCGAGGTCGAGGTCCAGCGCGCGGTAACGGACACGGAGGGACTGGGCTGCGCCCAGGTGGTCCTCCGTGATCTCCGGCAGGACGACACGACCCCGGCTCATCCAGCGCCGCAGGTCGTCGACCGCGCTGAGGGCAGCCTCCCTGCCGAGCTCACGCGTCGCCACGTGATCCAGTTCCGCCAGCAGGAGCGGGGACATGACCAGCAGGCCCGCCGCCATGATCGCCTCGTTCGCCGCCCCGTGTTCCGGATGAGCCGAGTCCAGCGCCGCCAGAAGACCGGACGTATCGGCGATGACAATGATCACGCGGCGGATCCGGAGCCCGAGTCAGCCTCACGCCGGACGGCCTCGGCGACCGTGTCGCGGACCTCCGACTTGGACAGCGTGCGCCCCGGCCCCTCGAAGGTGCGTGAGAACAGCGGCTCGTCCCAGACCCTGTTCGCCATGGCCGCAAGGTGGATGCCCTGGCGGATGATCTCAGCCTCGCTTATACCCCGGCGCTTGGCGGCCTCCTTGATGATCGCCAGGTCCTCGGGGTCCGCGTAGACGTTGGTGCGCTTCATGGACATGTACCAATGGTAGTCCATGTACCGGATTGATGTATCCGGCACACCTCCCCATGTCGTGTTGCTGAGGACCCCAGCCGAGCCGACCTCACACGCCCCTTTCGGATGCCAGACTGAGCCTGGGGATAGGGGTACGTCAGGGGGTTCGGTTTCCGTGTCGGTGTCCCCGGACAGCACGCGGCTCAGGCGGGCTGGGTGGGGGCCCGTAGTTCGATCTCGTATCCGCCGTGTGGCGTGGGTTCGGCGATGAGCGCGCCGCCGAGCAGTTCGGCACGCTCTCTCAGGCCGATCAGGCCGTGCCGGGCGCTGGGCAGGGCGACGGACGGGCGGGTGGGGGCGGTGTTGGTGACGGTGACGCCGAAGTGCTGTGTGTCGTGCCACAGGCGTACCTCGGCGCGGGCGCCGGGGGCGTGCTTGCGTACGTTCGTGAGGGCTTCCTGGACCGTGCGGTAGACGGTGCGTTGGGCGGTTGTGCTGATGCCGGGCGGGAGCCCGCCGGTCAGGGTGGTCTCGATGCCGCTGTTGGCGATCAACTGCTGGAGGTCGGCGAGGGTGGGCTGGGGGGTGAGTTCGGTTTCCTTGCCGCCGGAGGCGCGCAGCAGGGTGACCATGTGGCGCAGTTCGTCGAGGGTGTTCACGCTCAGGGTGCGGATGGTGCGGGCGGCGTCGCGGGCGTCGGAATCCTTGGCGGCGACCTGCAGGACTCCGGCCTGTACGGCGATGAGGCTGACCTGGTGGGAGACGACGTCGTGCATCTCGCGGGCCAGTTGGGCGCGTTCGCGGGCGAGGACGGTCTGGGCGTGCAGGGCGCGTTCGTGTTCGCGGGCCTCCTTGACCTCGACGAGCTGGCGGGCCACGTCGTGTCCGGCCTGCACGAGCTGACCGCACAGGATCGGGGCGAAGGCCATGGCCAGCGTGTAGACGAACTGGATGAGCGTCCAGGTCCGGTCGCCGGAGAACGGGTCGCCGGAAAACGTGTCGGACAGGGGCCAGGCGAGGGTGGTCGCCGCCGCGTTCAGCAGGGCGCAGCCGGCCAGCAGCGGGTGGTTGCGGGTGCGCGCGGCCAGTGTGTACAGCGCGGCGATCGGCGCGACTCCCACGTCCATGAACAGCAGCATGGGCAGTGTCAGCAGGAAGACGGCGAGCGGAAAGCGCCTGCGCAGGAGCAGTCCGGCGCTGCCGAGGGCGGCGCAGGCCCACATGAGGGGTGTCGCCTCGTCGTCGAGGTTGATCCAGGCGTCGAGCGCGGCGAGCACGACGAGGCCCGCGTCGACAACCCAGGGCGGTACCCGCCGCCACAGTGCCCGACCCGCACTCATCGCGCGTCGCCCCGTGCCGTGTCGGCGCCGTCGACGCCGAGCAGTCCGGCCCGCTCCGCGAGGAGCGCCGCCTGGACGCGGCTGGAGACCCGGAGCTTGGTCAGGATCGAGCTGACGTGGTCTTTGACGGTGCCCGCGCTCAGATGGAGGCGGGTGCCGATGTCGGCGTTGGACAGTCCTTCCGCGATCAGGACGAGGACGTCACGTTCGCGGTCGCTGAGCAGATTCACGCGCGCCACGCCCGCGTCCTGGGGCGTGCCCGCCTCCGGATGGCCGCGCAGCAGAGCCCGCGAGGCTTTCGGGGACATGACCACCCCGCCCGCGGCCAGAGTGCGTACGAGTTGGGCGAGTTGTTCGGGCTCGGTGTCCTTGAGCAGGAAGCCCGCGGCTCCCGAGCGCAGTGCGGTCAGGATGTACTCGTCGGTGTCGAAGGTGGTCAGCATGGCCACCGTCGGCGGCTCGGGCAGCGTCTGGAGCTCCCCCAGGACGGTCAGGCCGTCCACGTCCGGCATGCGGATGTCGAGGAGCACGACGTCCGGATGCTCGCGCCGGATCACGTCGGCGGCCTGCGCTCCTTCCGCGGTCGCCACGACCTGGATGCCGTCGGAGGCGTTCAGGATCATCTGGAAGCCGGACCGCACCAGGGCCTCGTCGTCCACCACCACTACCCGGATCACCGGCGTTCCGCCTCACACTCGTCACACTCGTCTGCTCTGCCCAGCTTTTCGGCGACGCGTACGGTGATCGCCTGCTGTCGACAGTACGTCCGGCACGGCGCGCGACGGTGCGGCCGCCGTGGACACCCGCCACCCGGCAGGCCGGTTCCAGCCGCTCGGGGGGAGCGCTCCGGCCCATCGGCGGGCGGGTGGGCGAGGCTCGGCGGATGGTGTCCGCGGCTCTCGTCCGGTGGGATCGGTCCGTGGGCCCGCCCCAGTCCGCGGGCCGCAGTCGATTTCCGTACCGTTCGAGGATCACCCAGCCATGCCCCACCTGTACCTGCGTCAGCCTGTCCGTGCTCTGCGCCGCTGTGCGGCGCGGCCCCATGTGCTGTTCGGAGGCGTGTACGGGGCGGTGTTGGCCAGCTCCATGGTGGCCGCCCTGACAGAACAGGGTGAGACGGCGCCCGCCGACCGGTTCAGCAGCGCCCAGTGGCTCCTGTTCACGGCCGTCGCATCGGCCTTGGCGCATGGCTACGCGCATCTGATCGCCCTGCGCGGCGACCGGACCCATCATGGTGTGCGCGCCGGGGGGCGGCTGTTGCTGTCCGAGTGGCCGTTGGTGGTGGCGACGGCGCCGACGCTGGTCCTGCTGCTCGGTGCGGCCTGGGGGTGGTGGCCCTCGGCGGGCGTCGAGTACGTGGTCTTCGCCGTGAACGTGATGCTGCTGTTCGCCTGGGGCTTGGTCGCGGCCCGCGCTGCCGGGCGCACGTGGGGCTCCGCCGTGAGGATCGGCATGGTGGACGCGCTGCTCGGGCTTGTGGTCGTGGTGGCCAACGCCGTCATCAAGTAGGGCGGCGGGCCGTCCGGGCCCGCTGACCGGCCGGGGTACTGGTCCGCCGGTCGGCGGGGTGGTCCCGGCCGGTCGGCGGGGGTGTTGCCGAAGCCTGCCGGATGGGCCGCCTCCTGACGGCACCGAAGGATTCTGTGTATGACACAGATACAGCCGCCGCAGGACACATCGGCTCCGCAGGAGAACTCGCCTCCACGGCCCCGAACCTCGTCCGAGTCCGACGGGCAGGTCTCGCCCGGCCCCTCGATGGGACGCCTGGTCGGGTTGGATCTGGCCCGCGCGCTGGCGGTGTTCGGCATGTACATCGTGCACATCGCCCCGATGCCGTCGGCCGGGAACGACCTCGGCAGCTGGGTGTACTCCCTGGCGGAGGGGCGCTCGTCGGCCCTGTTCGCCACCCTCGCCGGGTTCTCGCTGATGCTGATCGCCGGCCGCCTTGAGCCCAAGACCGGCCTGGCGGGCCGGCAGGCGAAGGCCCGGATCGCCATCCGCGCCGTGATCCTGCTGGCGCTGGGCACGGTGCTGGCGATGGAGTACGGGGACATCATCATCCTCGCCTACTACGGCGTCTACTTCCTCCTCGCGCTGCTCCTGGTACGACTGAGCGCCAAGACGCTGGCGATCATCGCGGCGGGGATCGCGATCGTCATGCCGCAGCTGGCGTTCGTCCTGAAGATGTGGCTGAGCGACTCCGTCCAGCAGAGCATCAACGCCTACGACCCGCTCGAGAAGCTCAGCACCGTGGGAGTACTCGATCTGCTGCTCACGGGCCTCTACCCGACGATCACGTGGATGGCGTTCGTGATCGCCGGCATGGCCCTGGCCCGCCTCGACCTGACCGCCGCCACCGTCCAGCGGCGCCTGGCGGCGCTCGGTGCAAGCCTCACCGTAGGCGCCTACGGCCTGGCCGCGCTGCTGGGTGGCACGAGCGCGGTGTTGAGCTTCGGGGGAGGCGGAGGGCCGTCCAGCGGCTCCGGAGCGGGGTCCATGGGCAGCGGCCCCCGGGCAGGGTCCATGGGCAGCGGGTCCATGGGCAGTGGGTCCATGGGCAGTGGGTCCAGCGGGCCCGTGCAGTCGGCCTCGGACCTGCTGGGTGCCGTGTCGCACACCGGCACCACCCTCGACACCATCGGCTGCCTGGGTGTCGCGATCCTCGTGATCGTGGGCGCGACGGTGGCGATCGACCGCGTGCCGCGACTGCGTCGCCTGGCGAAACCGGTCATCGCCGTGGGCACCATGTCCCTGACGGCGTACGTCGGCCACTTCCTCGCACAGTCCGCGTGGCCCGCTTCCGGCGCCGGCACCACCAAGTCCTGGGTGCCCGTGCTCCTGTACATCCTCGGGGCGATCGTGTTCGCCGCGATCTGGTCCCGCTTCTTCCGCCGTGGCCCCCTGGAGTATCTCCTGAACGCCGCCACCAAGCCGGCCAAGTACATCCGCTGAGGTCCGGTCGGGGTGGCTCGGCTCCATGCCCCATCCCGACCTGGACAACCCGCCCGGCCCGCAAGGGGATTCCCCTTGCGGGCTTTGGCGTACCCGGAAACGCGCATGGCGCCCGTCATCGGGTGCCATGCGGGGAGGGACAGGGATGAGCGTGGTCGCCCGGGCCGGGTGGCAGCGGAGTCGAGCGGTGTGCGGGTCGTGCGCGTGTGCTCAGCGATGGCCCTCGATGGCCCGGAGGAGGTGGGCGAAGGTGGTGCGGGCCGTCGGCTCACCGATGGCCGATGGACTCGTCCCGGTTGATGGGGTTGTCGGCGAACAGGCCGTCGAGGAACCGGCCGTTGCCGTACAGCACGGCGAAGATGCCGAGGTCGCCACGGGGGCGAAGTCCGAGGGCGCCGATGAGTCCCGGGCGTGGAGCGGGCTGCCGGCCGATGCCCATGCGCACCGGATCGAGCGGGCGGCCGTCCGGCCTGTTCAGGGAAGCCTGCCGGCCCTTGGCCATGAGCACGGGCCTGGAGACTCCAGGATGAGGTGACGGACTGGAGGATGAGGTGACGGACTGGGCGGGGAAGCCGAATGCCTGGTGATGCAGCCGCTGTCCTCAGCCTCACGGGTGGTGGAGTGCGGCGGTGTCCGGCAGCAGTCCGGTGCCGCCCCGCCACCCGGCCGGGGTGCCCCCGCCGTGCGGCGGGGGCACCCCGTGGATGACCTTTCCGTAAGGGCCCGCCTCACTCGCGAGGGCGCCCCGCCGAGGTCAGCAGCTGCGTCGCCGC
Organism: Streptomyces sp. NPDC093591; assembly: GCF_044764885.1. NCBI lineage: Bacteria > Bacillati > Actinomycetota > Actinomycetes > Kitasatosporales > Streptomycetaceae > Streptomyces > Streptomyces sp. NPDC093591. The sequence continues at coordinate 288,307 of NZ_JBIWIY010000014.1, read as the reverse complement.
GAGCTGCGCGTACAGCTCGTCCTCGGTCACCAGCTCCTCGTGGGTGCCGACTGCGCGGACCTTGCCCGCGTCCATGACGACGATGCGGTCGGCGTCCGTGACGGTCGACAGGCGGTGGGCCACCACCAGCACGGTGGTCTCGCGTGCGGTTTCGGCGATGACGTCCCGCAGTGCCAGCTCGTTGACGGCGTCGAGCTGCGAGGTCGCTTCGTCCAGGAGCAGCAGCCGGGGCCTGCGCAGCAGCGCGCGGGCGATCGCGATGCGCTGCCGCTCGCCGCCGGACAGTTTCGTACCGCGGTGCCCGACCGGGGTGTCCAGGCCGTGCGGGAGACGCTCGACGAGGGCATCGAGCCTGGTCCGGGCGAGGACCTCGCGCATGTCGTCGTCGGTCGCGCCGGGCGCGGCGAAGACCAGGTTCTCCCGCAGCGTGCCGGCCAGCACCGGCGCGTCCTGCTCGACGTACCCGATGACGGACCGCAGCTCGGACAACGGCCACTTCGTCACGTCCTTGCCGTCGACCAGGACACGGCCGCCGGTCGCTTCGTAGAACCGCTCGACGAGCGCGAAGACCGTCGACTTGCCCGCGCCGGAGGGGCCGACGAACGCCGTCATTCCGCCGCCCGGCGCCTCGAAGTCCACCCGCTGGTGGATGTCCGGCGACCCAGGCCCGTACCGGAAGGACACCGCCTCGAAGCGAACCGACGCCGGACACGGCCGCACCACCTGGGTCGCCGCGGACCGTACCGACCGGTGCCGGTCCTGCTTCTCTGTCTTCGCTGTCTTCTCTGTCTTCGCTGCCTTCTCTGCCTTCTCTGTCGCCAGGCCGTCCACCTGCGCGATCCGGGCGATCGCGGCCGCGCCCTCCTGGTAGTGGGACGCTGCCTCGACCAGCTGGTACACCGGCTCCATCAGGTAGAAGAGATACAGCAGGAACGCGATGAGCGTGGAGACCGGCATCTCCCCGGACGCCACCCGCGCCCCGCCGACGGCGAGGACCGCGAGGAACGCCAGCTCGACGGCGAGGTTGTCCGCCGAACCCAGCACGGCCTCCCACTTCGCGCCGCGCACGCCGTGGCGCCACGCCCTGCGTGCCGCCGCCTCGACGCGAGCGGTCTCCCGCTCCTCGGCACCGGACGCCTTCACCGTGCGGTAAGCGCCGAAGACCCGTTCCAGGCCCGTGGACATCTCCCCGACAGCCGCCTGCGCACGCTCGGCGGCCTGCCCGATCCTCGGCAGCACCAGCGCGGCAGCCACACCGACGACCGCGACCACGCCAAGCGTGACGCCCAGCAGGACGGCATCGAGGAACGCCATCACCACGACCGCCGCGACCAGCGTCACCGCCCCCGTCGCCCCGGAGACCACCGCCTGGGTGCTGACGGCCCGCAACAGCGTGGTGTCGGAGGTCACCCGGGACATCAGATCGCCCGGCTGCATCCGGTCCACCTCCGCGAGGCGCAGCCGCAGCAACCGTCCGATGAGGCTGCGGCGGGCGGCGAGCACCACCGACTCCGCCGTCCGTTCCAGCACATAGGCGCCGAACGCCTCGGCCACCATGCTCAGCAGGACCAGAACGGTCATGGCCAGCAGGATGGTGCCGATCGTGCCACCGGACGAGAGCCGGTCGACCAGCGTCTTCGTGGCCAGCGGCTGCAGCAGCCCGCCGGCGGCCCCGGCCAGCGCGCACAGCAGACCGAGCGCGACGGCCCACCGGTGCGGACGGACGTACCCGTACAGGGCCTTGAGCGTCTCGCGGGCGCGCAGGGACTCGGCATCCGTCGCCTCTGGGGCGGATGCGGTGTTCACAGGATTCCTTTCTTACGGGGTCGGCCGTGCACCGCGTCAGCGGTTGCGGGCATCGGCCCGCGGGTGCGCGGATGGCGCACCGTGTGTCATGCCGCCAGCCTGGAATCCCCGGCCTTCCGTCGGCCATCCGGCAATCGTCGGGTGCACCCCCGCCAAGTGGCTGGAGCCACCCGCGAAGGGGTGGGCGGGGCGGGTCAGAGGCGTCGGGCCGCGCGCAGCCCTTGGGCGTAGTAGCCGGCACCGTCGAGCCGTGCGGTGCCGCCCTTGTCGCCCATGGTGGGGCCGCCCGCGTTCTTCCGGCTGGAGATGAAGCGCGGGTGGTCGGCGGTGTCCAGGCCGAGGTAAATGCCGATGTGGCCGATCCGTCCGCCGGGCAGCTCCCGTGTTCTGAAGAAGACCAGGTCGCCGGGCTGGAGCTGCTGGATGACAGCGGGGCGGCGGTCGCTGAGGGGGATCACGGGCACGCCGAGCCGCCCGTGGGCGATCGCGTCGGGGGTCCGCTGCAGCCCGCCACCCGCCGCGCTGTCCCTGCTGTTCAGCGGGAACCCCGAGCGGTATCCGTACACCAGCCGGACATAGCCGGAGCTGTCGACGGAGCGCGCGCGGTCCTTCTCGGGACGGCGGGTGACCGTGTCGGGGAAGGTCCAGGGGACGCCCAGGTAGTCGTAGAAGTCCGAACCCGTGCGCGGCTTCGGCGACTTCGGCTTCCCTTGCCCGGCACGCGCGGAGTCGTCGGCAGTGTCGGGTGTGTAGCGGGCGGCACCGCTGTATTCGACTCCCGCTGACGTCGTACGGACCGGGGCACCGGCGACGTAGTCGAAGGCCGTGGCGAGGATGTCGGGGTCCCGGCTGCCGAGCCGGGACCCGAGCCAGGTCCTGAACCAACCGCTCTTCTCCGCGCCACGGGTCCAGGCCTTGGGCAGCAGCCGCACCCAGCTCTTGGTGACGACCTTGGCATCCGTCGTACGCGGCTCCGCGAACGTCCTGCTGGGCCCTGTCAGTACGGCCGTACGGGCGCCGTCGGTGAACGTGGCGATGACGGTGCCGCGCGGGTCGCGGGCGACCGTGCGGGCGGGGTTGCCGATCCGCTCGAAGCGCAGTGGGCCACTCCTGACCCGGATTCCGGCACCCAGCGATGCATGCGATACATGCGGTACCTGTGACACCTGCGAGGCCTGTGATGCCTCCGGACGGTCTGTGCGATGCCTGAGCTGCAGGGACAGCCCGCAGCTCGCCGCGAGCAGGACAGCTGTCACCAGGGACAGGGCCGCGTTCCTGGTCAGGGAGAACCTACGGATTCCGGGCTGGAGGCGTTTCAGGCGTTTCAGGCGTTTCACTGGTCAACTCCGGTGGGGGGAAAGAGGGATGGGCCACAGGCCGGTGGGGCGGCGGCTCATTTCGTGGGCAGGGCGCCCAGCAGCAGCCCGGACACCAAGATCACGTAGGTGGCGAAAGTGACCGCGCCGGTGGAGAGGACCGTCGCTGTCTTGGGCTGCCTCTCGAGCTGGTAGGCGATGAGACCGGGGACGATGAACCCGAGGGCCTGATGGGCGAACAACAGGGGGAACTCCTGCTGGAGCAACAGGGAGAGCCCGGCCTGGAGCAGGACACCGATGAGCACGACGGCGGCGAACAGCCGCTTGCCGTAGAGGATGACGAGTCGCTGCAGCAGCTTGGTCAGCAGGTAGGTCAGGCCTGCCACGCCCGCGACCATGGCGGCGCGTCGCAGATCGTCGACGAGGGTGAGGGCCAGCCAGCCGGGGGTGATCATCCCGCCCGGTGAGAGGTTCGTGGTCAGGTAGCACAGGAGGGAGAACACCAGACCGAGGGCGATGCCGATGGCTGCGATCTGGGGGGTGACTACTGCGGGGATCAACGCGGTGCTCCATGGGAGGAGTTGTGGTGGGCGACGAGTGATGTGGGGGCGTCGCTCGGGTTGGCGGGGTCGGCGGCGGCGTCGAGGTGGTCGGGCGCGAGTGCCGCGAGCCGCTCCAGGAGGAGTTCGCCCTGGCCATGGATGTTGCCGATGGCGACGAGCGAGGAGTCCGGGCCCAGGTGAGCCAGCAGGTCCGTGGTGAGCCGGCCGGGGTCGCGGCGGTCGCCGCCGAGATCGACGACGTTCCCGGTCCAGTGGGCGGGTATGGCGTCGGCGGCCGACCTGGTGGGGTGGCCGATGAGGAACACCGTCTCCGGGTCGAGCCGGGGGATGAGCGCGCCCATCTGCCCGTTGCGCTCCACACGGTCGGGACGGCAGTTGATGACGACGTGCAACGGACGGTGGATCGCGCCCAGTTCGAGCAGCTGCTCGATGTTCATCAGCGTCGACTCGGGGTCGTTGGCGGCGAAGACGTTCGCGAATCGCAGCCGCTTTCCGTCGTGGGTGCGGTAGCGCTCGACGGACAGCACACCCGGGTCCGGCGGCGCCTCGTACATTCCCTTCAGCGCGGTCGCGCGGTCGACGCCGAGCAGTTCGGCGACCGCGAGTGCGATGGCGACGTTCTCCTTGAACGTGAACCAGCTGAAGCCGCGCAGCTCCTCGTCGGTGACGGTTTCCGGGTCGGCGTAGACCAGCTTGCAGTCCCGGGCGTCGGCCTCCTCCTGGAGGATGGGGAAGCGATCCTTCTCCGCGGTGACACAGATGCCGCCCTCAGGCATCGACCGGCACAGGGAGCGGGCCACGTCGTCCAGCGTCGGGCCCATCTCGGCGAGATGGTCCTCGCGGACGTTGCAGAGCACGCCGATGGTGGAGCGGATCAGCTTGGACTGGTTGATCTCCTGGAGTGCGGGCATGACGGCCATGCACTCCATGACCAGGACATCGGGCCGGTAGCCGGCGGCCCGCCGGACGATGCCGATCTGCTCCACGACGTTGGCGATGCCGAACTTGCGGTAGACCGGCTCCTCGGTGGCATCGGGGTGGATGAACCGGGCCGCGGTGCCCGTGGTCTTGGCGACGGTCACCAGCCCGCCGCCGCGCAGCGCGCCCGCGCACAGCCGGGTGATGGAGGACTTGCCTCGAATGCCGTTGACCAGCACTCGGGTGGGTATGGCGGCGAGATTCGCGTCATGGCGGCGCTGTTCGACGATGCCTGCGACGAGCAGGCCGAAGCAGCACGTCGCGAGGACGCAGTACAGGAAGAGCACGGCGGGTCAGCTCCTGGGACCGGGGCCGGACGGGGAAGTGGAGGGGGTGGGCGCGGCGTCCGGGGAACCGGGCGCGGGCGGTGCGTCGGTGCGCGGGAGCCGCTGTCTGATCAGTTCGAGGCTGCGGGCGACGGATCCCACCTCGTCGTGGTAGCGCGGGTAGAGCACCGTTCTGCGGTCCCCGGCTGCCAACGCCTCGGCACCCCGGGCGACTTCACGCAGCGGACGTACGACGACGAGGTACAGCCAGCCGATGCAGAGGGCGCCCGCGGACACCCCCAGCAGACCGACGAGCACGATCCGCCGCTGTGCCTCGTACTCGGGCAGGCCGATCCAGAACACCGGCCGAATCGAGGCGACCTTCCAGCCGAGTGCGCCCGCGACGCCCAGCTTGTCGTTGAACGGCGCCACCGCGGCGACCGCCGGATCCCGCCAGCCGAGCAGCAGCTCAGCGGAGCCCTTGGTCGTGCGGACGGCCTTCATCCGGGCCCGCAGCCGGCCGTCGGAGACCTGCCCGAAGGCCACGAACCCCTTGTTGGACGCGATGACCCGGTGCGCGGAGTCCACCAGCCACACCGAGCCGAGACCGGGTCGGTCGAGGATGCCGGTCAGGTACCGGACCTTGAACTCACCCACGACATAGTGGCGTCCGGACCGCGCCTGCGCTCCCTTGACCGGCTGAGCTGCCACGGCGGCGAGCACCGGTTCCGTGCCGGAGGTGTTCGTCTGCCTGACCCCGGTCCTGATGCGGGCCTTGTTCGAGGTACGGGGTTCATCGCCGGCGCGGGCGAGGATCTTGCCGGTGACGTCGGCGACGTACAGGGACCGGTATCGGCCTTGCTGCTCCAGGGATCTGTCGAGGACCGTGCGCGCCTCCTCCGGCCGGGAAGCGTCGATCACGGTTGCGAGATGGGTGAGATCCGCGTATCCGTCGTTGATCCCCCTGCGCACGCGATCCGCCGTCGTCTCGGTGCGTTGCCGCTGGTCGTCGGAGATCAGCCGCGGTACGACCGCGGCTGGGTGCGGCAAGGTGCTGCCGAGCGTCAGCAGCATCGACGCGGGCCAGGCCAGCAGAGCGAACGCGCACACCACGAGGACGGTGCGCAGTCCGAGCCGACGCCGTCCCTTGCCCGTCCCGCGCAGGACACGCCCCTTGGCCGGTGACTGCGCGACCGTCTCCTGCGACGGCCCGCCCCCGCCACGGAGTTGACGGCGCAGTGCCTCCAGCGCGGCACCGACCCGGGCAGGTTCCCCGAAGCGGGACACGTGGACGGGAGCCGTGAGGTCACCCGAGCCGAGCCTTAGCGCTTCGCGGCGCAACCGCAGCACAGGCCGCTGCACCAGCATGTGGAGGGCGGCGGTGACCCCGGCCGCGAGGGCCAGGAGCACGGCCGCGGCGAGGAGGGCGAGACGCAGGTGACCGGTCCCGGCCCCATGACGCTCGGTGGGCACCGTCGTGACGACCGTCAGTCCGAGTGCGCTGCTCGGACTCTCTTTGGCGGCAGACCCTCGGGCTACGGCGGCGTACCCGACGGCGGTACGGGTGTTGCCGTCCGCTGCCCGGACGAGGCTGCCGCTCGGACCGTCGAAGCCGCCGGCGCCGGTGTCCGACGGTCCCTTGCTCTGCGCCTCGCGGGCGGCGGTGCCGGCCAGCTCCCTGGCCCGGTCGGTGCCGGATCCCGGCCCGGCCGAGGTGAGAGTGGCCCCGTCACGGTCCACGACGTTGAGCGTGTGCTTCTTGCCGACGGAGATGCCCGGCAGCTTCACGCTCTGGGAGGCGACGAGCAACTCCTGCCTGCCGCCTTGCGACAGCGTCGCGAAGGCCAGCAGCCGGGTGACGCCCGAGTCGTCCCGCACCAGTCTCGGTGGCGGGTTCGCCGGCAGTCCCCGAAGGTTCACCTTGCCGAGCGGTAGGGCCTCGCCCTGGGCGGCGAGCAGCCGACCGGTGGACCGGTCGACGACGGCGGTACCGCGCCACTTGCGGTTGGCCCGGTCGAGGCGGGTCAGCATTCCGTCCGCCGTCAGGGACGTGGAGCCCGCGAAGTCCGCGGCCGCTGCCCGCAGATCGGTGACGCTCTGGTCGACGGCGGCCTGCAGCGCGACCGCCCCGTCCTCGGCGATGTGCTGCTGGGAGCTGAGGACGGCCTCGGGAACGCCCCGTTCGGCATCGCTCCCGACGGCGAACACCGTCAGGCCCGCGACGAGCGCCAACAGAACCGGCAGGGCCGCCAGTGGCGGCCGCACACCTCCTAACACCGCCATGTCCGCCCGACGCCGAGCCGGGCTCTGCGTGGATATCGGGGATCGAGTGGTGGCCAAGAAGAATTCCTTTCCAGAAAAGAACCTCTTGGCCTGTCTGACGACGGGAATGCTTCGCCGGTTTATCGGGGAGATGTGACGGTGCTCACCGAAAAAAAGAATTTGCAAACCCATCTGACCTGCAGATTTGTCTCACCTGTGCGCATGGTGAATTTAGGCTTCACGGAATGCGAACAATTACTGCGAACCGACCCGCGAGTGAGGCGAGAATTACCCGCGAGGATTATTTTGTATTTCTTCTGCCTTGCCCATCCCGCAGTCGGCTGTTTCACCCCCGCCGATCGGCGGGGGTGTGGCAGTCGTAGAGGCCGAAGTTGCCCCTGGTGCGCCAGCCGTAGGCCCCGGAGCGGATGCGCTTGCAGTGGGACTTCACCCAGGCCGCGGCGGGAGTGGTGGGTCGCAGGTGAGTGAGCAGCACGTAGCGGAGTTGGTGAGTGGCGATCAGGTTGCCGAGCTGCGGGGCGCTGGGGAAGGGGGTCCTCCCGGTGAATCCGCCCATGACGAGCACGGGTTGGGCCTGAGCGCGCAGCAGACGTTCCGCGGGGTAGGCGGCCTGGGTCGCGAGCAGGTACTTCTCGCCCTTGCGGTGCGCGATGAGGTAGTCCAGCAGCGCGGCGTCGCGGGCGCTGGGCCGGTCGAGCTCGGCCCGGCGGAGAGCGCGCGGGTCATGGAGAGCCCTGTGGTGGAACTCGCCGACCGGACCGGCCGTCGGGGACGTGGCGGCGCCCGCGTAGCGCGGGTCGAGGGACGAGACGGCCCAGCCGGCGGGTACGAGCAGAGTGGCCGCGATTCCGGCGGCCAGAGAGCCTTGGACCAGCCGCCGGGAGGCGCGTGACCCGCTGGACCACAGGCCGAACGTCCCGCACACCGCGAAGATCACGGCGAACACCAGCAGCCGGGAGGCGAACCAGGTCGGCCGGTCGAGTACGAGCGCCCAGGCCACCGTCAGCACGATCGCCGACGGCAGCCACAACCGTCGCCGGCCGCCCGCCTCGTATGCGGACCAGAAGAGCGCGAGCCCGCCTCCGGCCAGCGCGGCGATCGCCGGTGCGAGCACGGCCGTGTAGTAGACGTGATTGCCGTTGGACACGCTGAACACCACGGCATGTATGGCGAGCCAACCGCCCCACAGGAGGAAACCCGCACGCAGTCGGTCGGTCCGCGGCTCATGGGCGCGCCAGATGAGGGCGGTGACGACGGCGAGCACGGCGAGCGGCAGGAACCAGGCGATCTGCGGGCCGACGGTGTGGTTGACGAGCATCCCCCAGCCGGTGTTTCCGGTCATACGGCCGGCGGCGGTGGCCGGGACGGCGCCGAACGCGGTGGCGTCGTCGCTGAAGCGGCTCAGACCGTTGTAGCCGAAGACCAGGCTGAAGGGGTTGTTGTTCGATGTAGCGTCGATATAGGGGCGGTTGTCCGCGGGAGTCACCCACGCGATCAGCGCCCACGAGCAGGAGACGGCCAGCGTGACCGCACCGCTGAGCAGCAGGCGCAGAGCCCTCTGCAACGGCGGCTTGGGCCCGGTGAGTTGATGGACCACGGCGAAGACCGGCAGAACGAGCCAGGCCTGCAGCATCTTCGTCTGGAAGGCGAGCCCGACCCAGACGCCACACGTGATCAGCGGGAGCAGCCGCCCGGTTCGCACCGCCTTCTGCATGGCTCCGGCGGCTGCCACCAGCAGCAGAGTGAGTGCGGTGTCCGGGATGGTGGCCCTGTTCAGTACCACGGTGACCGGAGTGAAAGTGAGCGTCAGCGCGGCGATCAGTGCGGCGAACGGCCCGGCCCATGCCCGTACGATCCGGTGCAGCAGCCATACGGTGAGCACGCCCTCGATCACATGGGGCAGCGCGGCCGCCCACGTGTGCGGCCCGAAGATCCATACGGAGACGGCATCGGGCCAGAAGGCGCCGGGCACCTTGTCGAGGGTGATCGAACCGCTGGTGTCGAGACCGCCGAAGAAGAAGGCCCGCCAACTGGTGGCCATCGACCGTATCGCCGCGCTGTAGTAGGGGTGGATCGCGGCCTGCCCCATGCCCCAGGCGTACAGCAGCGCGGCGACGCCCAGCACCGCGGCCAGCGCCGGGCGTTCCCAGCGCGCCGGAGCCTGCGGCCGGTCGGCGCGGCGGTGCGATTCCTGGCGGAGGCCATGGGAGCCGGTGCTCCGGGCGGTGGGGATGGCGGCCACGGTGAAGGTCCCTGGATCAGTGTTGAGGCGGAATGGCAGGTGAGAGGCGGAAGGCTGCACGGGAGTCGCGGGCACCGCACGTGCGTGCCGTCCGGCGGTACGCCGCCCGACAGACCGGCGATGCGCGTCGAGGGGGGCTCCGGCTTCCGGCTCCCGCACGCCGGAGGCCGACTCACGCTGTCGCTCATCCGCGGAGTGCTGAAGCACACCGGTGATTCGAACACTGAGTGAGCCACTTGCCGCCCTCAAGGACGACGGCTGACACTCGCCGCCCCCCTCAGGGCGAGACCCCGAGCAGCAGTCACTTCTTTGTACGGACTTCCCGGGGTGCCCGCCCGAGGCTCAGCGGACGCGATTCGCCAGTTTGGTGGCGCTGTTGAGCAGGTACTCCAGCGGTCCGCGTCGGAAGAAGCGGGACCAGATCGCCGCGAACACGGTGGCCCCGACGATGAAGCAGAGCAGCAGCGCGACGGAGGCGGACTGCGGCGGGGTGGCCGCTTCGCCGGGCAGGGCGAGGATGACCAGGATGTGGCCGACGTAGAGGGTCAGGGACATGGTGCCGACGGCGATGATCGGAGTTGCCGGCCGGCGCAGCCAGGGCAGTCGGTCCAGCGCCACCGTCAGGCACAGGAGCGTGGTGATGGCGATCCCGATGCTGCCGATGAGGTCGAACGTGGAACCGGTGTGCGGCTCGGCCGCCAGGAGCCCCCATGCGTCGGCGCCCCCCAGCCCGCCACCGACCGGTGAGTCGAAGGATCCCGCCGCCATGCCGGGGTCCTTCATGGCGCCTGGGTCCTTCATGACAGGCATCCCGGCCATGATCTTCTGAGCGCCGCCGGTCAGCCGGAGCACCAGCCACGAGACGCCGTATCCGAACGCGATCAGCGCGGGACCCACCACGGACAGCTGCCGCCGCACCGCACCGGAGCTCAGATCCAGTCGGCCGAGCGTCATGCCGGTGACCACGAACGTCATCCAGGTGATCGCCGGGTAGAGGCCGGTGAGCAGGAGATCGAGTACGCCCACGCCGGAGATGCGCGCGATCGGGTCGTACGAGTCGATGCTGTGCACGATCGACTCGGTGAGCAGCGCCCGGATCACATACGCCACCTGTGGCGTGACGACCGCGAGCGTCACCGCGATGACCGCGAGCGTCCTGGCCCGCAGCCGCAGCAGGGGCAACGCCAACAGGAAGTACACCGCGTAGAAGTTGAGGATCCCGGCGCCGCCGAAGTTGGTCATCGCCAACGCGCTGCCCAGCACCAGCAGGATCACGGCCCGGATCACGATCCGGGCCTTCGCCTGCCGGCCGGCCAGTCCGGTCTTCGGCTCGAGGCGGCCCGCGATCAGCATCAGCGAGAACCCGGCGAGGGTGGCGAACAGTGCCGACGCCCGGCCGCTCGCCAGCTCCAGGAACCAGTCGCCGACGCCGCCGCCTGGCGTGGGTGCGGGGCCGACATGCACGGCGAACATTCCGAACACGGCCAGTGCACGGGCGAGGTCCACCCCGACCAGCCGCGCCATCGGCGCGGGACGTTCCGTCGCCGTGGCGGACTCGGGTGAGGGTAAGGGCCGGGGAGGCGTCCTGTTGGCGCTTTCGATCTCGGTCACCGGGACAACCCTGCCGAGGCGGGGGGTGGTCGACCATCCGCCGGGCTTCGGAAGGTGTCCCGCCGGTCGGCCAACTGCCCCCCTCCGATTGGCGGGGGTCGGTCTCGGCCGTACACGAACGACTGTGGTCGCCGACCTGGTCGCCGGGACGCCGCGGGTCAGCAGGCTCACCACGCCCGCGTTCTTCGGCACCGCCGCATCGGGACAGAGGTCGGTGAACATCCCCGCGCTCTCGTCGTACTCGCGTCCGTTCCGGGCGCTGTTGCCGGATCTGCCATCGCAACGGCCACTCCGGATCAGTCCGGCAGGCGATGCCCGCTGGTCGGTGCGAAGCGCCGCGCGCCGTATGGCTCAGCCGCTGGCGGTTCGCGTGCCCAGAGCGTGCCCGTAGGCACGGACAGCCACGGTCAACAGCGGTGCGAACGGCCCGCGCAACGGTACCGGCGCGGCGAATCCATGCAGGTCAGCGGCCATTCGGCCGCCCAAGCGCCGTCGCTTCCCAAGCTGAGAGCGCGAGTTCGATTCTCGTCACCCGCTCCATGAATAAGGCCCAGGTCAGCGACCCGGGCCTTTTTGCATGTTACGCCGGGTCGATGCGGGAGACGCTGCCACGCAGATCGAGCACGTACAGCTCGCCATTGCCTCCCTGCACGAACGAGACGACCCGGCCGCCGTCGACTCCGAGGTCGCTCACGCCGGTCACCTTGCCGTTCTCCATCTGCAGGGCGCGTACCGTGCCGTCGCAGAAGTCGCTGAACACGTACTGACCCTTGAGGTCCGGGATCGCCTCGCCTCGGTATACGTATCCGCCGGTCACCGAGCAGCCCAGCCCGCTGCGGTCGTACTCGTGGATCGGCGGCACGTGGTTCGCGGGCTCCGTGCCGCCCCGGAAGGGATGGTTGCCCTCCATCTGGGACCAGCCGTAGTTCTCGCCGCCCTTGCTGGTTGCCGGGGCCCAGTCGATCTCCTCCCAGGCACTCTGGCCGACGTCCCCGATCAGCAGGTCGCCCGTGCCTGCGTCGAAGGAGAACCGCCACGGATTACGCAACCCGTACGCCCAGATCTCGTCCTTCGCGTTCGGGTCGTCCACGAACGGGTTGCCCGGCGGGATCGCGTACGGCTTGCCGCCGCTCGGGTCGATCCGCAGTAGCTTGCCGAGCAGCGTGTCGAGGTTCTGCCCGTTGCCGTGCGGGTCGCCGCCCGAGCCGCCGTCGCCGAGCGCGATGTAGAGGTAGCCGTCGGGGCCGAACGCGATGTCGCCGCCGTTGTGGTTCGCGTAGGGCTGTGTCTGGGTGAGGACGGTGCGCCGGGTGCCCGGCTGGATCTTGCCGTCCCGCATCGCGAACTCGTCCACGGTGCTGGTGCCTTCGCGGTTCGTGAACGAGACGTAGAAGTGCGCGAACTCCTTGTCGAACGCGACGCCCAGCAGGCCGCGTTCGCCGTCGGTGGTGGTCTCGCCGGATATGTCGAGGACGGGCTCGCCGAGCCCCTCATCGTCCAAGACCCTTACCTTGCCTCCGCGTTCGGCTATCCAGACCGTGCCACCCGGACCGGCGGCGCCGGCGGTTGGATTCTGGGCCGTGGCCACTTGCTTGAGCACGACCTTCGCTGCCTGACGTGGGGCGCTGAGCTCGTCGGCAGACGCCGTGGTCAAAGCGAGGGAAGCGACGAGGCAGAGGGTGCCGATGAGCGCCGAGCTTCTGGTGCGAACTTTCACCGTGATCCTCCTAGAGGCGGCGAACGGGGGGAGGTCACCCGGCTGCCAGGGGCAGAGTCAGGTGGGTGTCGTCCACGCCGGCACGCAACCTGGGGGGTGGGGGGATTGGTGCGCTACTGGCCACAGGTGAGGCTACCGGGACAGGGGTTGTTGAAATAGACCACACTCCGCCACCCATTTACCGCCGCTCCGCTTTCCGTCGCGCCCTTCGCCTCCCCGTTCCCCGTTCCCCGTTCCCCGGCACTCTGCCTCGTACGACGCCTGTGTGGTGACCGGCCGTGCCCATAGCGTGCCCTTAAGGGCGGAGAACCACGGTCAACAGCGGTGCGAGCCGATGGCCACCTCCACCCTCGGCGGAGGCATACGCGCTGGTCAGGAACGTGAAGCACGTCGGGCGCCGTCGCTTCCCAAGCTGAGAGCGCGAGTTCGATTCTCGTCACCCGCTCCATGAGGGTGACCGCGAGGAACAGCACGCTGGTGACCACCGTGCCCAGGCCGAGTCCGCCGTCCGCGGCCGGCTGCGACAGATAGTCGCCCACCGAGGCACCGAGCGGCCGGGTGAGAACGTACGCGATCCAGAAGCTCCACACGGCGTCGAAGCCCAGCGCGAAGTGCACCACGCCGACCGCGGCGATCGCGAGGGCGAACAGAAGCGCCGACACCCAGTATCCGAGGGACATGCGCTCGGCCACCAGGTCACCGGCCGCCGTGCCCAGCGCGAAGGTGAACAGCACCGCGAGCCAGTAGAACGACTCACGGCCGAGGCTGTCGATGCTGTGGATGGACAAGGTCCGCTCACGGCGGTACCAGACGACGAACACGACCGCGAGGACGAGCGCGAACACCGTGGTGCTCAGCTCCAGCGGGACCCCCAGGTTGTCGGTGAGGTTGTCGCTGATCAGGGTGCCTACGACGCTGATCAGGGCCACGGCCGACCAGTACACGCCGGCTCGGTAGGCGGTCGTACGGAACTGCTGGACGAGCACCGCCGCGAGCAGCACGCTCATCAGCAGCGACACCCCGGTCAGGCCCAGGCCCAGCTTCTCGTTCAGCATGTCGGCCGCCGTCTCGCCGACCGTCGTGCACAGCACCTTGATCACCCAGAAGTACACGGTGACTTCGGGCACCTTGTTCCAGCGCAGACGGTGCCGGGCCGGGGCCGACGCGGAGGCGTGGGCGGCGGGGGCGGCGGGAGTTCGTGGAGTTTCGGATGTCTCGTATGCCATGGGGCCCGACCGTGCCACCGGCTGCCTGAACGCATCCTGACCGGCATCTCCGTACACCGAGGGGGCCACGGGTCCCGGACTGTGCGGATCAGGCGTCGGCCGGCTCCTCCAGGGATTCGGCCCGTTCAGGGACGCGTCCGGTATCAGCCGGTGTCGCCGTCCCCCTGTTCGCCCTGTTCGCCGCCGGGGTGAGCATCTCCGTTCCCGTGCTGGGCCAGGTGTTCACCCGCCCCGAGCCGCTGGGCGTGGTGCTTGGCCTGGTCGTCGGCAAGGCCGTGGCCATCTTCGCGGGAACCTACCTCGCCGCCCGGTACACCCGGGCCCGGCTCAACCCCGACCTGGCCTGGGCCGACGTCTTCGCCCTCGCGGTTCTCGCCGGAATCGGGTTCACCGTCGCCCTGCTCATCGGCGAGGTGGCCTTCGCCGACCCGGCCGACACCCAGCGGATCAAGGCCGCCGTACTGGTCGGCTCACTGCTCGCCGCCGGCATGGCCGCGCTGCTGGTGAAACGCCGTAACAGCATCTACCGCAGGCTGTGGGAGGCGGAACACGTCGACGAGGACGCCGACGGCATCCCCGACATCTACCAGCGCGGCACGGGCCCGAGCCGTGCCCGGCGCCGCCGGTGACGGCTGAGGACCGACAGCCCGCCGCAGGAGACGGCCACACCCGGTGACCGTAGGCGCACACCGGCACCGGCGTGCGGCCTCCGCCGCGCGGCTGATGTCCGACGAGGAGGCGACCGGCTACGTCATCGACGCCCGAAGCGCTGAGGATGCGTGGGAGACGGACGGCAGGGCCCGGGCACCACACGGGTGACCGTGACGGTGACGGTGACCGCTTCCGGGGCGGAGTGTGCGGCGAGGTGGGAGATGACAGCGGCCCGCACCTGGTGGTGGACGTTCCGGGCGGTGTCCAACGCCCTGGGGCCTTCGGCCAGGACGCAGCGCACCTCGACGCGCCATCCCGGGCCGTCCGGCGCCCGGTCGATGCGGACGACGCGGACGCTCGCCTCGGACGGGATGCGTTCAGCTGTCGTCTCCGGCCGCGTGGGCGAGGCGGCCGCCGCGAGGCGGTGAGCGAGGCGTGGCTGCAGGCCGGCCACGCCGGGAACCGCGAGGGCCGCCTCGGCCGCGACGCGCAGGAGAGGGGTCGCGTCGGTGGCAGCCATCACGTACCACCACCTGTGAGGTGCCCGGAGCCCGCCGGGCTGAGGGGCGGGAACGGCTCCAGCACGTCGACCACGATGATGTCGACGGCCGTCACCGCCAGCCCCAGCACCTGGTCGGCGGCATCGATGACCGATCGGCGTACCTGATGGGCCCTGTCGGGCAGCGGGCGGTCGAGGGCGGCGGCCAGGGTCATGGTCACCCGCACGCCGGTGCCCTCACCCGCGGGGACGAGCCGGCAGGTCGCGGCCCGCGCACCGGGCACCGTGTCCGCGGCCTGCCGCAGCACTTTCGCCGCGGCGCTCTCGGCGATCCGCAGATCCAGATCCGTGTCGGCCAGTGGCAGCAGCCGTCCGAGGCGGACCTCGGCCCTGACGACGCTCATGACCCGGTCGGCGAGTGCCTGCAGGCCGGGCGGGTCCTTGGCGCGCATCGCCCGCGTGGCCGCGTTCACCGTGGCCAGTCCCTCGACGGCCTCGCGGCAGTGGGGACATGCCATGGTGTGCGGATCCGCGGCCGGCGCCGCGTCCTGCGCCTGTTCCCACACCCGGCTGAGCAGGCGGCCGCACGGCAGTACCTCGTCGCCTGCGAGAGGGACCGCGTCGTCCACGGCCGGGGTGTTGCGAGGCCCGTCGGTTCCGGGCGGTTCGGACGGCCGCGCGTGCGGGTCGTCTAGCGCCATGGGGCCATCGCCTCCTTCAAGGACCGGCGTGCCCTGAACAGTCTGCCGCGCACGGTCTGCTCACTGGTCTGTGTCACGTGGGCGATCTCCTTGTAGGGCAGGCCCTGCAGTTCCCGCAGGATCCAGCAGACACGCTGTCCGGCGTCCAGTTCGCCGAGCGCGCCGGCCAGGGCGGCCGTGGCCGCGTTCTGCTCCGCAGCTCGGGCGGGCGAGTTCCACTCGTCACCCGTCGCGGGTTCGGCGACGGCGTCCAAGGGGAGGGGCGGAAGTCGGCGGCGTCGCATGGTCAGGCAACGGTTGACGGTGATCCGGTACATCCAGGTGCGGAATTGCGCACTGTGGCGGTATTCCGGCAGTCGCCGCCAGGCGCTGACGAAGGCGTCCTGGACAGCGTCCTCGGCGTCCTGGGCGTTGCCGAGCATGCAACGGGCCAGGGCCAGGAGGGTCCGGCTGTGCCGCTGGACGAGAACAGCGAAGGAGTCCTCGTCTCCTTCGGCCGCCCGCACGGCCAGCAGTCCGTCCGGCAGGTCGCATCCCAGAGGTGGGAAACCGGTCCGCTCGATCATGCCGCTCCTGCTCACGGCTCGGGACGAACGAACGTGTACCCCGCTCCTGCGACTGTGATGCACATCACAGTCATTGCATGTGAGAAGCCGACCGCCCCATATGTCCAACCTTCTGACGGGCATCACATCGGTGCCCGACCGACCGATCGAGGCGACCGCCATGACGGACAACAGCACCAGCGTCGGCAAGGGCAGCCGGCCCGACGGAGACACGAGCGCGCTGAAGGGCCGTACCGGGGCCGGGGCTCCGGCGGAGAC
The DNA here is from genome assembly GCF_044764885.1 of Streptomyces sp. NPDC093591. Lineage (NCBI taxonomy): Bacteria > Bacillati > Actinomycetota > Actinomycetes > Kitasatosporales > Streptomycetaceae > Streptomyces > Streptomyces sp. NPDC093591. The sequence continues at coordinate 271,624 of NZ_JBIWIY010000014.1, read as the reverse complement.
ACGGGGGAAGACCACCATCGCGGACGGCGTGGTGGCCAAGATCGCGGGCATGGCCACCCGCGAGGTACCGGGCATCCACAACCTCGGAGCGGGGATGGCCCGCGCCATCGGCGCCGTGCGGGAGCGCGTCCCGGGCGGAGGCGGCGGCGTCACGCGAGGGGTGAAGGTCGAGGTCGGGGAGCGCCAGGCCGCCGTGGATCTGGACGTCGTCGTCGAGTACGGCGTCTCCATCGTCGAGGTCGCCGGTGACGTGCGCACCAATGTGATCGGCGCCGTGGAGCGGATGACGGGCCTGGAGGTTGTCGAGGTGAACATCGCCGTCGATGACGTCCACCTCCCTGATGAGGAGGAAGAGTCAGAAGAGTCCGAACGGGATGAGGGCCGCGTGAGGTGACCCGGCCGTGGTCAACCGCCGTGCCCCGGCGTGAGCGGGTGATCACATGGATGGCGCTCGCGAGACGGGTGAGTGAGTGATGAACACAGCGACTACGGGCCTCGCGGCCGGCATGGCCCTGGGTTTCGCCGGTTACTTCGGCGGCTTCTGGGCGTTCCTGCTCGTTCTGATCCTGGGCGCGGCGGGTTTGATCGTCGGCCTCCTCCTCCAGGGTGACCTCGAACTTCCCGCACGGAGGCAGCGGTGAGCGCCTCACCCGGCTCCGCCGGACCCCCCGGCACCGCGCGCAGTCCATCGCCGCGGGCCGTCGACCTGCCACCCCCGGCCGATCGGGGCGCCACCGTCATCCCCGACAAGGTGGTCGCCCGCATCGCCACCCAGGCCGCACGGGCGGCTCAGTCCCGGCGCGCCGCCCTACCGCCCGACCGGAGCGGATCGGCAGCGGCGAGCGCCTCCGCTGCCATCCGCACCGGATCGGTGCGCCTCCACCTGGCCCTGGACCTGCCCTATCCCACCGACATCCCCCACGTCTGTGAGCGGATACAGCACGACGTCGCCGAGCGGGTGGCCCAACTGACCGGCCTGCACATAGCAGAAGTCACCCTCACCATCCGGCGACTGGTGAGCGTCACCCACGCGAATCGGGGACGGGTCCGGTGAACCACCGCGCCCGGTCGCCCGACATGCCGCACACGAAGGAGGACCGGAATGACACTCGACCCGGGCCCTCCCGGCCGCAGTTCCGCACCGCCGGTGCGCCCTGACACGGTGTCACCGGCGAACGAGCCGACCGAGTCCGAACCGCCCGAACGCGACACGCCCCGACCGGACGCGGCCGCGGGCGACCGCAACGGACACCACACGACCCACCGCCCGTGGTCGGCGCGCCGCCTTCCGGCCGCCCTGGTCGCCTCGGCGACTCTCGTGGCGGCAGGCGCGGCACTGTTCGATGTCGTCGCCGTACGGGCCGGACGCCAGGCAGCAGCCTGGCGAAAGCACCTGGCCGACGAACTGGCCACCCGACCGGTGGACGACGTGTGGATGCTCACGGGAGCCGCCGTGGCCGCTGCCGTAGGCGTCTGGCTGATCACCCTGGCACTCACCCCCGGCCTACGGCGCCTGCTGCCTCTGCGATCCCCTCCCGGCTGTCCCTCGCCCCACCTGCGGGCATCACTGGACCGCGACGGCGCCGCCGCCCTGCTGCGCGACGCCGCCATGCGGGTACCGGGCGTCAGCACGGCTCACATCCGGGTGCGTCGCCACCGCATCAAAGCCCGCGCGGACATCCGCTTCCGCGACCCCGAGCAGGTCAAGAACGACATCTCCGCCGTCCTCAACGAGGAACGCAACCGGCTCGCCCTGTCCCGTCCTCCCCGCATCGTCGTACGTGTACGGCAACGCACCGTCTGACGACACCCCGCAACGGAGCCCGACCATGACGCCGCGACCCGTGCTCAACCGCATTCTGCTGGCCCTCACCGGACTGGTACTGCTCGGCGGCGGCCTGCTGATCATGGCCGCCGGGTTCGACCTCTACCGGCGACACGACCTGGCGCCGCCCGCCGGCTGGCCCCTGACCACCCCGGACGACATCCTGCTCAGCTCCGCCGACCGGGCACGCTGGAGCAGCCAGGGCTGGTGGTGGTGGCCCGCAGTCATCGCCACGCTTGCTCTCATCACCCTGCTCGCCCTGTGGTGGCTGCTCGCCCAACTGCGCCGGCGCTACCCCGGCGCGATGCCCGTCGGCGGCACACCCCCGCAGGAAGGCGTCGAACTGCGCGACCGGGCACTCAGCGACGCCATCGCCACCGAGGCCCGCGCCCTGCCCGACGTCCAGCAGGCGGACGTCCGCATCACAGGCCGGCCTGCCCACCCGCGCACCCACATCACCCTCACCCTCACCCCTCAGGGAACGCCGGACGCTGTCCTCAACGCACTCTGCGAGGGGCCGCTGCACGCCGCCCACCAGTCCACCGGCTCCCCGCACATGCCCACCGAGGCCCAGCTGCGCGTCGCTCGCCACAAACCCCACCGCGCGCAATAGAGCCGGGGCAAGCGCTCGCTGCCGGACTTGCCCCTGGGCACAGGGCTCGGGAGGGCCGACCACCACGGTCCCCCCTTCCCTCCGGGCCCCTCGCAGTTCACAGTGGAACCGGAACTACTCCCCAGGGGAGGCGTCATGATCATCCTGGGCATCATTCTGCTCGTCATCGGCTTCATCGCCGGCATATCCATCCTGTGGACCATCGGGATCGTCCTGGTGGCCGTCGGAGCGATCCTGTGGGTCCTGGGCGCGATGGGACGCGCCGTCGGCGGACGACGCCACTACTGGTGACCGGCCAGGAACCGCGCCTCCGAGGGCTTGCAACGCAGGGGTGGGGGCCCCGCCCCGAGGGACCGCATGGCCTTCCTGACAGGACAGGGCCGGGCGCCGCCGCGCCCGGCCCCGCACTGGCGCGGGTGCCGTCCGGACCGGCACCGCCCACGCCGGAGCAGGTCGTACGCCGAAGGCGGCCGTACGCCGCCGACCGGCTCGGCGACGACCACTACTCGTACCCGTCGTACACCATGGGCCGGAGGCAAGGTCGCGGAGTTGATCGAGCCAAGTCGGGGAACCATCGATCGACCGGTGTGTCGGTCTGCCGGTGCGCCCGCGGAGGGTTTCCATGACTGGAGGGGCGGCGTGGTGGAGGGTGTGGGAGATGAGGGGCGGTGGTGGTCGGCGGCCGAGCCGGGTTTCTGGCGGCAGGTCGTCGGGCAGTTGGGCACGGCCCTGATCGTGGTGGACCCCGCCGGACGGATTCTCGCGGTCAACCCGGCCGCCGAGCGGCTGCTGGGCCGCGCCGCCGCGGCGATGCGCGGGGAGGACGCACACGACCTGCTGCACCGGGATGCGGACGGCGGCAGGATCACCCGGGAGCAGTGCCCGCTGCTGCGGGCCGTGGCCGAGAGGGCCGAGGCGCGGGGGGAGGGCGACATCTGCCTGCGCGGTGACGGTCACCTGATCGCGATCTCCTGGTCCGCTTCTCCCCTGACGGACGACGGCGTCTTCATGGGCATGGCCGTGCTGTTCACCGACGCCGCCGGCGACCGCAGCGCGCGTCGGGAGCGTGCGGCCTATACACGTGCTCTGGAGGACCTCACCGAGCGGCTGACGCTGGTCGCGGAGATCACCGACGTGCTCGGTCAGACGCTGGAGACCGATGAGGCCCTCGCCCGGCTGGGCCGCCTGCTGGTTCCCCGCCTCGCCGACTGGGCGGCGGTGGACCTCCGGGTCGGTTCCGGAGAGGTCCACCGCGTGGCGGTGACGGGTCCCGAGGGCCGGGACGCCGCACGGGAGGACTGGCGCGAGCGCCTTCCCGAGGCCGGGGAGGCGGCCCGCTCCCCTCTGGTCCAGGTGCTGAACGGCGGCGATCCCGTCCTGCAGCGCGACGCGGACGTGGCCGCACCGGCCGCCTCTGCCCTGGCCGCCGTCCACAGCGGCTTCCTGCGGGCCGCCGGCGCGACGTCCGCCGTCACGGTGCCGCTGGGCCCCCGTCGGCAGATCACCGGCGCCCTGACGCTGGTGCGCACCGACCCGGCGCATCCCTTCGACACCAGTGACCTGAAAGTCGTGAGCGACATCGGCCGCCGGGTCGGCCTGGTCATCGACAACGCCCGCCGCTTCGGCCGCCAGCGCGCCGTCGCCGAGGCCATGCAGCGCAACCTGCTCGCCCCACTGCCCCAGCCGGGCCGCCTGCGGCTGGCCGCCCGCTACCAGCCCGCCCCGGCCGGCTCCCAGGTCGGCGGCGACTGGTACGACGCGTTCGAGCGGAAGGACGGCACGCTCGCGCTGGTCATCGGCGACGTCGTGGGCCACGACCTGACCGCGGCGGCCGGCATGGCGCAACTGCACGGCATCCTGCGCTCACTGGCCTGGGACCACACCGGACCGCCCGGCGCCGTCGTCGACCGCCTCGACGACGCCATGCCCGCCATCACCACCGTCCCCATGGCCACCCTCGTCCTCGCCCTGCTCGAAGGCAGCCCGCACACCGGTCCGTGGACGCTGCGGTGGACCAGCGCGGGGCATCCGCCGCCCCTCCTGCTGACCCAGGACGGACAGGCGCGGTACCTCGAAGCCGGGCAGGGACTCCTCCTCGGCACCCCTCCGGGCACTGGCGGCGGCAGCCGGCCGAACGCCACGGAGCCCCTGCCGCCGGGTTCCACCCTGCTGCTCTACACCGACGGCCTGATCGAGATCCCCGGCAGCGACCTCGACACCGGCCTCGCCCGTCTGCGCCGCCACGCCCTCGCTCTCGCCCACGAACCGCTGGACACGCTGTGCGACCAATTGCCCGCCCGCATGCCGCCCGGCAGCACCGACGACGTGGCCCTCCTCGCCCTGCGCCTGCCATTGCCGTGAGAGCCGTGACGCGGGACGTGGGAGGTGGTGCTCAGTTCTCAGGTGCTCAGTTCTCAAGGACCAGGACGCGGAACGGGCCGAGCGGGGCCGTCCGAGGTGTGTCGCCTTCGATGTACCGCCACCCCCAGGACCGCAGCGCCTCGACGGTCCTGTGATCGGAGCGGTTCACCAGCGTGACGGCGACGGCGGCACCGTGGTCGGTGAGCAGCCGTTTCTGCAGGCGCCGGGCGAGGTTCCAGGCACGGTCCTGGTTCTGCCTGCGTACGAGGGACGGAACGTGGATCCCGGAGATCACGAAGAGGCGTCCGGAGGCGGCGAGACGGAGCAATCTCCCCGGCAGGTATCCGTCGAAGCCCTCCCACCAGGGACCGTCGCCGCGTACGGGGAAACCGTAGGCGCATCCGGTCAGCGCGGTGGTCTCCGCAATCAGCAACTCGAATCCCGGCCGCCGTACGTCGGCCGCCAGCCGCCGCAGGAAGGCGCCGCGGGCTTGGTTCCATGCCCAGGGGCCGCCGCCGGACGTCTCCGCGTACAGATCGCCCAGTTCCTGCAGATGGTCCTCGATCTGACGCCGGGTCAACGGACGGACGCGTTGCCCCTCCCGGGGCGAGGAGCCTCGTTCCGGCCTTGACGGGCCGGACTTCCGCGTACCGCGCCGGTCCGGGCCGGCGGGCCGCCCGAGGAGCTCTGGGGTCGTCGGCGGAACCGGCACGTTCAGGATCATGAGGCAAGCCCTGCCCCGGGCACGGGCGGATCCGGCCCGGCGTCGTCGGTCGCCGAGAGCGGCACCGGTTTCGGAACCGGCGCGCGACATGCCCTCGGTGTCTTCAACCGTACTCCCCGGACCGCGCCGCCCTTGTGGACCGAAGGTGGCCGAGAACGCCGAGGCGGGTACGGCGGGTTCCGTCCGCTCCCCATCGACGGGGCGCGCGGGAGTACGGTGGACGTACCGAGGGCATGTCGCACACCGGCTCCCGCGCCGGTCTCGTCCTCGGCGAGACACTTCGCCGGAACCCGCGCAGGGCAGCGGTTTCCGGAGACAGGTCAGCACGATGGCCTCGGCCCTCGATACGTTCCCCGCCGCCGGCGCGTGGCCAGAGCCCGCCCCGCGCAGGGCCGTACTTCTGCTCTTCACCACCGGCACCACTGCACCACCGGCACCACCCGTCCGTGGGACGGCGGGCCCGCTTCTCCCCAGCGCTTCTCGCGTTCGACCGACCGTCAGGCCGTGACCGCCATGTACACCGCCCTCACCATCGCCGCGTTCCTCGTGCTCATCGCCGTCGGAGCGTACGTGATCCACCGGCTCAACTCGGCGCACGCCGAAAGGATCGCCTCGCGTTCCTACAGCCGCTTCCTTCCCGGCCGCCCAGCCGCCGCCGGCACGACCGCGCCGCCCTCACCTCCCTCCGCCCCGGCCGCCGAGCACGAACGTCGCGACCATCGCGACGGCGGCCGGGGACGCTTCCGCCCGCGCCGCCACCGGGACCGGACCACGCACAACAAGCGGAATGCCGCAGGGCGTTGAGGCCAAGATGCCCCACAGGACAGAGGTCACATCCATGCACGCGTCGCCCCGCCGCAGCCGCGGCACCGGCAGCACACACGGCACGGGCGAAGAGCCCCCGGCGTACGAGACCGCGGACGGTGATCCCCTCGTGGACGGACTCGCGGAGGTCCGCATCATCGCCGCCAGCCCCGACATCGCCCAACGGGTGGCGCAGCTGCTGCGCCGGAACTTCCGCTGCGACGAGCCACGCAGCTACCCCGCGGGCCCCGAGGGGCGCGACACCCTGCTCCATCTCACCGTCGACACCGAGCACGTCGCCGCAGAACCCTCCGCCGAGTCGCCCTGGCTGACCACGAGCCACACCCAGGCAGGACGCACCCACACCGACGAGCCGGGCTGACCCCGGCCCACCGCAGCACCGGCAGCCGTACGACGGCCGCCCGAGGACAGGAAACCGCGACATGAACCCGCCCACCGGCACGGACCCGCCGCCCGGGGCCGGCAACCGCACCCCGGCCCGCCCGGAACGCACCTCGCGGCCTGTCCGGCTCGCGCTGCGCCCGCCGACCTTCCCGCCCGGTCCCGTATGCGGCGCCTGGTGGCCGCGCACCGACGACCTGATGACCGAACTGCCCGCGCTCACCGAGGCGTTCGACGCGACGCGAGGACGCGTGTCGCGCATGGCGTCCCACCGCGACACCTGGCCGGCGGCGCCCTGCGACCTGCCCGTGACCGGGCACACGGTGAAGGCCGCGTGGTTCGCGTCCGGTTTCGACCCGCACATGATCCGACTCTTCTCGTACGGCGTCGGACGCTGGGACCTGCTCGTCGTCCCGCCCCGGACCGAGACCGCCACGGCCGCGCGGCTCATGGCCGCGGCGGCCGACCCCGCGCTCCACCTCACCGCGAGCGAGCTCCTGGCGGCCGAGCGACGCCTCCACGCCGAGGACGAGGCCGTACGCGAGCGGGGGCAGATGGAGCAGTGGGAAGACGAGGGCGGAGCACCGAGGCGCCACTCGGCCCCGCTCTCCCCTCCCGCAACTGTTACGGTCCGTGCCCTCTCCTCCGCCTGCGCCTCGCGCCCCACAGCGCACTGCCACGTCGCCTCGACGGCGTGTGGTGGCCACGCTCCTACGACCTCCTGGCCGAGCTTCCGCAGCTGCTCGCCGCACTGCCGCGCGCCTGGGGACACATCGCCGGCGTCACGGTGAACGGAGCGGCCTGGTCCGCGGCACATGGCCGGATGCTCGTCGCCGACCAGGTCGTACGACTGCGGAAGACGGTCGCGGCGCACGCCCCGGACACCGTCGTCCTGCTCGCCCCCGGCCGCGGCCGCTGGGACCTGCTGGTCGTGCCGCCCGGCACCACCGAGGAGGCGGCCGAGCCGATCATGACCGCCGCGCTCAGCGACCGCGCCTGACGGCAGGAGTAGCGTGGACGCGAGGAGGGCTCCGAACAGGCAGGTGAGCACGATGCCCGATCCCGATTCCCCGCCTCCGGCAGGTTTTCTGGCGGACGGTGTGCACGAATCCATACGTCCCGGAACGGCACTCCTGCGGCTCACCACCACTCACGAACGCGGGGGCATCCTCGACGGTGCGTGGTGGCCCCGTTCCAGGAATCTCACCGCCGAACTGCCCGGCCTGATCAGCGCGCTGACCGAGCGCCTCGGGCCGATCACACGGATCGGCCTGGACTCCGCGGCCTGGGACGAAATGCCGACGCGGATGACCATCGACGATCGTGTGGTGCACATCGACGTCTTCTCCGTGGGCGACGACACCGCGCTCGTGACCCGAGGGGACCAGGACTACTTCTCCCTGCTCGTGGTCCCACCGGACACGCCCCCCGAGGCGGCGCGAGCCGCGATGACCGAAGCGGTCCGTACCGGCAACCCCAAGCAGGCCCAGCAGATCCTGATCGACACCGGCCTTTGACACCAGCTCAGATGTAGTGACATCAGGCGGAGCCCGCCCCCACGACCGGGGTCGACGACATGGACGCGCCCGGACCACGGGTCTGCGACGACATGACCGTCAAGGTGGCCTTGTCCTGCCTGCGCACGTCGGCAAGGCCCGGTCATCGGCGCTCGCCCGACCACCCCCGCCCACAGCTTCTACCGGACGATTCTCCGGATGCGCATGAGCGAAGGCACACGCGGTCGGCTCGGCGTTGTCGGCGGGCGAGCGGACAGGAAGAGTTCCCCGCGGCCCGGAAACACGTCTGCCGATGCCGTGCCCTTGGCGTGCCCGTAAGAACGGAGAACCACGGTCAACCACGGTGCGTTCCGGGCTGAAGGCATGGGGATTCAAACCGCGTAGGCGCAGGTCAGACACCATGGACCCCCCGCAGGCGCCGTCGCTTCCCAAGCTGAGAGCGCGAGTTCGATTCTCGTCACCCGCTCCACTGCGAACCCCCAGGTCGGAGACCCGGGGGTCGTTCGTCGTCTAGGCCAATTTGGGTTCGGCGTGACAAAACCGCAGTTCACGGCACCTGCACAGTCACGTGCGACGGACGGGCACGTTGACATCGTCGATGTTGATGTGGCCCCACCCTCCCGCCGCCTTGTCGACGACCTCGACGTAGATCTGTTCGCCGATGTGAGCCGCCAGGTCGAAGACGACGCGGCGGTACTGCTCGGCGCCGCGGCCGGTCTCCTTGGCGAGCACCTTGCCGTCGCCGGCGCGCACGACGGCCGCGTAGAGGCGGTCGGGGTCGTTGCCGCCCGAGACGAGTAGGTCGACCACGCCGTCTCCGCCGAGGACAACAGTGGTCGAGCGGAGTACGCCGGTGGCCTCGTCGCCGCCTGCATCCGGGTTGAAGCCCCACAGGTGGTGGCCGGCCGGATCGGCGTGGGTCTCGGCCTGGTAGAAGGGGCCGCCCCAGCCCCAGTCGGTGCGGGTGGTGATGTTGGCGTCGCTGAAGGTGGTGCCGGAGACGACGGTCCAGCCGGTGAGGTCCCCGGTAGCGAAGTCGTGGTTCGGGAGGGCATCGACGTCCGTCGGGCGCGGCGGGTCGTACGCGGCGGGGGCGACGGTGGTGTCGTAGGCACCGTTCATGCGCCAGACGTCCAGGGAGACGACCTGGGCGGTGCCGCCCTCGCTGGTCAGGCGCAGGCCGGTGGCGTCCTTCCGGGTGGGGTAGACGCGGCTGGTGAGACTGTTGGTGCCGTTGACGTACGCCTCCAGCATCGAGCGGTCGAGCAGTACCCTCAACTTCAGCTGTCCGCCGTCGCGTTCGACGGTCCCGCCGTGCACGCCCTTGCGTACGTCCGGGTCGAGGCTGGAGCGGCTGCGGTCGATGGCGAAGCGGTGCTCGGTGGTGTCGTAGGAGAGCAGGGTCTGTTCGCTGCCGTCTGCGCTCGCGCGGACGGTCAGGGTGATGGTGGTGGCGTCGCGCGGGTCGATGACGGCCTCGATGTCGAGCATGTCCCCGGATACGTCGGCGAGCCGGCGGTTGGCGTCCTTGATGGTGGTCTGCCTGATCCGGGCGAGTTGCTTGCCGCGCAGGCGGGCCGCCTCGGCGATCGGTTCGACGCCGAGGGCGCCGTCCGGGCGGAGCGAGACGCTGACGGGCATGCCGGCGTTGTGCGCCCAGCCGGACTGGGCGTGCTGCTGTTCGCTGCGGCGGTCCTGGGTGATGCTGAAGAGCACGGAGCGGCCGTCGGGGGTGACGAAGCCGGACGGGCCGGTGAAGTGCTCGCCGAAGTCGAACTCGCGGGGCTTTTCGTGGTCGGGTACGAAGCGGCAGGTGTCCTTGTCGAAGGTGCCGATCCAGTAGTACGTGTGCTTGACGGCGTTCGGGTTGAACGCTTCCCACCAGGGGCTGACCAGCAGGATGTGTTTGCCGGTGCGCCTGCCCGTGGGGCCGGGCAGGGGGAGCAGGACCGGCAGCTCCCACACCTCGCCGGGCTCGGGCACGGCGGCGAGGTCGTTGTGGTGCAGGGGGCCTCGGTACGTCCACGGGCCCTCGGGTCTGCGGGCGGTGTGGACGAGGGCCGTTCCGCCGTACTTCTTGGTGACCTGGGTGCCGTTGTAGTCGACGATGCCGCTGCCGGTCAGCTGGTACCAGACGCCGTCCTCCTCCCAGACGAAGGGGTCGCGGAAGTTCTCCGCCCATGCCGTGCCGGGGCCGGCCGGGAGTTTGGCCGGGGCTTCGGTGACGGGCTGGGACTTCATCGTCCAAGTGGGCAGGTCCGTGTCCCGGTCGGTCTGGTAGGAGGACACGGCCATGCCGGTGCGCTGGCGGTAGGGGAGGCGGTCGTCGCCGCCGGTGAAGAAGAGCACCGGGCCGCGGTCGCCGTCGACGTACGCCGAGCCCGACCAGCAGCCGTCCGGCCCGACCGAGTCGGCGGTGGGTGCGAGGGCTATGGGCATGTCGCGCCAGTGCACCATGTCGGTGCTGACCGCGTGGCCCCAGTGGATCTGGCCCCAGTAGGGGCCGAGCGGGTCGTGCTGGTAGAAGATGTGGTATTTGCCCTTGAAGTACACGGGCGCGTGCGGCTCGTTCATCCAGTGCCAGGGCGGCAGCATGTGGAACTGGGGGCGGTGCCGGTCGCCGTCGAAACGGGTCCGGTCCAGGGTCGTGTCCGGGCGGGGCGCACGGTGGCCGGGCAGCGCCGCGAGCCGCTCGGCGTGCTCCTGCTGCGCGGTCGCGTCGTCCAGGGTGCCCGGTCGGATCACGAGGCTGTCCATCAAGCCCATGTACATGTTGGCGTGGAACTCGCCGTTGAGCAGCGTGGGCCGGTTGTGCCGGCCGATCAACAGTGGTTCACCCGCCGCCAGTTGAGGCGCCGTGTCCGGAGTGGTGGCGGTGCCGATCGGCCGGCCGTCGCGGTAGAGGCGCAGCTGACGGGCGGTGGGGTCGTAGGTGGCGGCGACGTGGGTCCAGCGGCCCTTGGCGGCGGGCTGGTCGGTGGCGCCCTTGACCTCGATCAGGTCGGTGCCGAAGCCGAGTTGGAAGACGATCTGACCGAAGCGGCGCAGGCCGAGCAGGAATCCGGTCTTCGCGTCCGGGTTGTGCTGGTTGACCAGGGCCTGGGGTTTGCCGTCGATGCCGTGCTCGTAGGCGTACGGGGCGATCCAGGCGTCGACGGTGAGGCCGCCGGCGGGGTCGAGCTCGCCGGGGCCGTCGGCGGTGACGGCCGTGGAGTAGCCGTCGAAGTACAGCGCCCGGCCGTGCACTCCGCGGCGCCGTACGGGATCGCTGTCGGGCTTGTAGCGGGCGTCGGTGAAGACGTAGCTGATGGGGTCGGCGGAGCCGGAGACCGCCTCGCGGGTGACCGTGCCGGCGCGCTCGTCGAAGTCCCAGCGGGCGGTGGGGCTTTGAGGACCGCGCCGCCCCTCGGCGGCGGCAGGGGTGGCAGCGAACGAGAGCGGTACGACGGCGCCGCCGATGGCGGCGGACACGACGGTCAGGGCTGTTCTTCTCCTCATGGCTGACTCCTGGGTGGTGCGCGGCTGGTGCTGACGCGGTGCCAAATCGGTTTAACCGGATGGCTCGGCATCGTTCGCGCGCCGCTCCTGCTAACGCAAGAGCTAATGCATACCGTTTTACTTCGACGTCACCCAGAGACCTACCAAAACGCCACATAAGGTCACCGTTTCCCATTCGATACGGCCGGAGTGTTGACATCAGGCCACGCGCGGCTCAGTCTCGTCGCAACTTGCTAATCCGATTTAACAACGGAGCTGAGCCGCCGATGTCTGAACGCCGCGTGACCATGGCCGACGTCGCCCGCAAGGCGGGCGTCTCGCCGACGACCGCGTCGTTCGCCCTGTCCGGCCGCACCGACATGCGCATCTCCGATGCCTCCCGCGAACGTGTGCTGGAAGCTGCCCGGGAGCTGGGCTACCGCCCCAACGTCACCGCGCGCAGTCTGCGGACGAAGTCGACCCAGACCATCGGGTTCGTCTCCGACCGGATCACCACGACCCCGTTCGCGGGCGACGTGATCCGCGGCGCGATGCAGGCCGCCCGCGAGCGAGAGCACCTGCTGTTCATCACCGAGGCGGGCGGCGACCGTGATGCCGAGTCCTCGCTGGTCCACGCGCTGCTGGACCGCCAGGTCGACGCGGTGATCTACGCGTCCATGTTCACCCGGTACGTCACTCCGCCCAAGGAACTGTTCGGGCGCCGGGTGGTGCTGCTGAACTGCCTGGCCCCCGGCTTCGACGCCCCGTCGGTCGTGCCGGACGAGCTTCAGGCGGGCCGGGACGCGGGCCGTGCCCTGCTCGCCGCCGGTCACACCGACGGCATCTGGGCGATCGGCGGTCACCAGGCCGTTCCGGCCACGCCCGAGGGGATCATCGCCGGCAACGAGCGCATGCGCGGCCTGGAGGAGGTCCTGCGGGAGGGCGGCGCCCGCCTGGACGGGGTCGTCGAGTGTGACTGGGACACGCGTGACGGCTACCGGGAGGTGTCCGCGCTGCTCGCCGCGGGGCACCGACCCCGGGCACTGGTGTGCCTGACCGACCGGGTGTCCATGGGCGCCTACCAGGCGCTCGGCGAGGCGGGCCTGTCCGTGCCGGGCGACGTGTCGGTGGTCTCCTTCGACGATCAGGACATCGCAGCCGTCCTGCGCCCGGCGCTCACCACGCTGAAGCTGCCGCATTACCAGCTCGGCCGCCTTGCCGTGGAGCTGATCCTCGGTGCGGGGCCGCTCGAAGCCGCCGTACACCGTGTGCCCATGCCGTTGCAGGAGCGTGCCTCCATCGGCGCGCCCGCCGAGGGCTGACGCGGCACACCCGAAGACGGTTGTCCCGCCGCCCGGAGCGAGACCCGGGCGACGGGACGACCACCAAGAACAGCGACCGTCGCAACCGGTCGCCAAGGCGGGTCCGGCAAGACCCGTCTCAGTGAGATGGAGGAACCTCGTGGTGTTCAGAACCAGGCGCCTCGCTGGTGCGAGTGTAGCCGTCGCGGCGGCGACCGCGCTGGTCGCCGGATGTGCGACCGGAAGTGGCAGCGGCTCGTCCGGAGCCGAGGGCGACACGATCACCTTGTGGACGCACAACGCCGGCAACTCGGCCGAGCTCGACGTCGTCAAGAAGATCATCAAGGACTTCAACGGGTCCCAGAGCAAGTACAAGGTCAAGCTCCAGGCGTTCCCGCAGAGCGACTACAACAACTCAGTCGTGGCCGCCGCCTCGGCCCGCAAGCTGCCCTGTCTGCTGGATGTGGACGGCCCCAACGTGGCGAACTGGGCTTGGGGCGGCTACCTCGCCCCGATCGACGTCTCCGGCGCCGAGGTCCCGCTGTCGGACCAGCTGCCCAGCACCGTCGGCCGCTACAAGGACAAGGTCTACGCGTTCGGCTTCACGGACGTCGCCCTCACCTTCTTCGCTCGCAAGTCGGTGCTGAACAAGTACGACGTCCGCATCCCGACCATGGACAAGCCCTGGACGAAGGACGAGTTCGACGCCGCGCTGGGCAAACTGAAGAAGAGCGGCAGGTTCCAGTACCCGTTGGAAATGGGCACCGGCTGGAGCGGCGAGTGGTGGTCGTACGCGTACGCCCCGCAACTGCAGAGCTTCGGCGGCGACCTGATCAACCGCGACGGCTACAAGACCGCCTCGGGCACCCTCGACGGCAAGAACTCCCTGGAATGGGCGACCTGGTTCCATTCGCTGGTGTCCAAGGGATACATGGCGCGGAAGGGCGGAGCCGACCCGAACAAGGATTTCCTGGCCGGCAAGAGCGCCATCCAGTGGGAGGGCAGCTGGAGCGCGGCCAAGACCGCTGAGAAGTTCGGCGACGACCTGGCGATCATCCCGCCGGTCGACTTCGGCAACGGCCCCAAGATCGGTGGCGCCTCCTGGCAGTGGGGGATGAGCTCCAGCTGCTCCAACAAGGCCGGCGCCGAGGCGTGGCTGAAGTTCTCCCGCCAGACCAAGTACTTCGTCGACTACGCCAAGGCCACCGGGGCCCTCCCGGCCACCGACGCCGCAGTGAAGCAGGTCGAGGGCTACCAGCCGGGTGGAAAGTTCAACGTGCTCGTCCAGTTCGCGCGCAAGTACGCAGTGGTGCGTCCGGTCACCCCGGCCTACCCCTACATCTCCACCGAGTTCGAGAAGGCGGCCAAGGACATCCTCGCCGGGGCCGACCCCAAGGCCGCGCTCGGGCAGGCCGCCAAGGACATCGACAACAACCTCAGGACGAACAACAACTACGCCGGCTGACCCGCCCCGCCCCGGTCCGGTTCGGGCCCCGACCGCGCTCTCCCCGCGCGCCCGAACCGGACCGGCTTCCCCTGGAGCTACCGTGACCACCATGATCGCAGCCCTCGGCCGGCTGCGTCCGGTCCGGCGAACCCGAGCGACCAACGCCCGCCGCCGTGAGAGCCTCACCGCCCTCGGCATGGCCACCCCGGCCGTCGTGCTGCTGATCGTCTTCCTCGTCGTACCGGTCGCCCTCGCCTTCGCCCTGGCCTTCACCGACGCGAGGCTCATCTCGCCCACTCCGGCCCGCTTCGTGGGCCTGAGGAACTTCACCCAGCTCTTCGAAGACCCGGTCTTCTACAAGTCCCTGCGCAACACGGCGTACTTCGCCGCCGTCGTCGTACCGCTCCAGGCCGGGCTCGCCCTGGTGCTGGCGCTGCTGGTCAACGCGAAGGTGCGGGGTGTCAACTTCTTCCGCACCGTGTACTTCCTGCCCGTGGTCACCTCGATGGTCGTGGTGTCCCTGCTGTGGACCTTCCTCTACCGGCAGGACGGCCTGGTGAACCGCGTCATCTCGGCGCTCACCCTCGGGCACGTCGACGGTCCGGACTGGCTGGGCGACCCGGCCACCGCCATGCCCGCCATCATCCTGATGTCGGTGTGGCAGGGCGTCGGCTTCCACATGATCATCTGGCTGGCGGGGCTCCAGACGATCCCCGCCGAGCTGTACGAGGCCGCCGACCTCGACGGCGCCACTCGCTGGCACCGCTTCCGCCACGTCACCTGGCCCGGCTTGCGCGAGACCCGCACGTTCGTGCTGGTCACCATCACCATCGCGGCGTTCAGTCTCTTCACCCAGATCCGGGTGATGACGCAAGGCGGGCCGCTGGATTCCACCACGACCGTGGTCTACCAGGCGGTGCACACCGGCTACGACCAGCAGCAGACCGCGTACGCGGCGGCGATCTCACTGGTGTTCTTCGTGCTGGTGCTGTCCGTGTCCCTCGTCCAGCGTTTCCTGACCCGGGAGAAGGACTGACATGACCTCCTTCCTCAAGCACCTCGGCGGTCACGCCGGCCGCATCGTCCTGGCCCTGGTCTTCGCGCTCCCGCTCCTCTTCATGCTGGTCTCGTCGTTCAAGCCGGACGACCAGATCTTCAGCGACCTCGGCTCCCTGCGCGCCTTCCTCCCGGTCGGCGCCCTGTCCCTGGACAACTACACCAGCGTCTTCGACCGCGTCCCAGCCGCGCGGTTCCTGCTGAACTCCGTACTGATCTCCTCGATCACCGTGGTCCTCGGCATCATCGTCAACAGCCTCGCCGCCTTCGCCCTCTCCCGGATGCGCTGGCCCGGCCGCAAGGCCGTCCTGACCGCGATCATCGCCACGCTCATCGTGCCCTTCGAGACCTTCGCCCTGCCTCTGGTGTGGTGGGTCAACCAACTGCCGCTGCTCCGCGTCAACGGCTTCCACCTGGAGTGGACCACCGGCTGGATGGACACCTACCAGGTACAGATCGTGCCGTTCGTCGCGAACGCCTTCTCGATCTTCTTCTTCCACCAGTACTTCCAGAGCATCCCCAAGGAACTCGACGAGGCAGCCATCGTGGACGGCGCCGGCTGGTTCACCATCTACCGGCGCATCGTCATGCCGCTGTCCGGCCCGGCGGTCGCCACCGTCGCCATCCTCACCTTCCTGCCCGCCTGGAACTCCTACCTGTGGCCGCTGATGGTCGTGCAGAGCGAGGAGCTGCGGCCGGTGATGGTCGGCATCTCCTACTTCTTCCAACTCAACGTCGGCTGGGGCCAGATCATGGCGTACTCCTCCATGATCACCGTGCCGATCCTCGCCCTGTTCGTGGCCTTCCAGCGCTCGTTCGTCAACAGCATCGCCTCCACCGGCGTCAAGGGCTGACCGCGCTCCGCCCACCCCCACACCGAAAGGACCCCTGCGTGTCCGTCCTGCCCGCAGACCCCCACCTGCCCGCCGTACACCTGCGCCCGCCCCGCAACTGGATCAACGACCCCAACGGGCTGGCCTTCCACGACGGCCACTACCACGTGTGCTTCCAGTACAACCCGTACGGACCCGAGCACGCGAACATGCACTGGGGCCACTTCCGCAGCCCCGACCTGCTGACCTGGGAGGAACTTCCCGTCGCCCTGACCCCCACACCGGGCGGCGAGGACGCCGACGGCTGCTTCTCCGGCAACGCCGTCTCCGACGGCGACCGCCTGATCGCCTTCTACTCCGCCTACCGCATCGACCGCTGGGCCCAGCCCGTCACCACAGCCGAATCCCGGGACAACGGTGTCACCTGGACACCCCGGGGAACTCTGCTCGTCCCCGAGCTGCCCGACGGCGCCACCATGTACCGCGACCCGTACGTCTGGCGGGAGGCCGGCCGCTGGCGCATGCTCGTCGGCTCCGCCCAGGCGGACGGCCAAGCCGCAGCACTGCTCTACGAGTCCGAAGACCTGGAGCAGTGGGGATACCAGGGGCCGTTCCTGGCCGGGGCCCCTCAGCTGGTGGCACCGGACGCCGACACCGGGCTGGGCTGGGAGTGCCCGCAGTACCTGCACACGAACGGACGCGGCGCCCTGATCCTCGGCGCCTGGGACCCGGAACTCGGACCCCGCCGCACCGTGGTCTACCCCGGCCGCGAGAAGGACGGCCGCTTCCTCGCCGAGACCCCCACCCTGCTCGACCACGGCCCCGACTTCTACGCCCCCGCTCTGCTGCCCGCCCCCGACGGACGGTGGCTGCTGTGGGGCTGGGCGTGGGAGGCCCGCGACCCCGAGTGGGTACGCGAGGCCGGCTGGGCGGGGCTGCTGACCTTCCCGCGCGAGGTGACACTCGCCGAGGACGGCTCCGTACGACAGCGACCGGCCGCGGAACTCCTCGCGCTGCGCGACGAGCGCGCGGTGACCGTCGCGGACGAGACCACGGGAACGGTCGTACTGGGAACGGTAGGCCCGAGCTTCGACCTCACAGCCCGACTGGAGCCCCGCACCGCCGGCACCGCATCCGGACTACGGCTGGTCACCTCTGCCGACGGCGCCGAGTACCTCGACGTCCGGATCGACCCCGACGCCGGAGAACTCGTCGTCGACCGCAATCACGCCTCCCTCGACCCCCGAGCACACGGCGGCACGTTCCGCATCCCCTGTCCCGAGGCACGGGCCGCGGCCGGTACTCCGGTCGAACTGCGCCTGGTGGTGGACAGGTCCATCGCCGAGCTCTACCTGCCGTCGGGCCAGGCCCTGACTCTGCGGTTCTACCCCACCGGCGGCACACCCTGGCGGATCGAGGCCCGGACCGAAGGCGAAGGAGTCCTCGGCTACACGGTCGGGGCCTGGAACCTGCGTCCGTACACCATGCGGTACGCGAGCGACACAAACGCCGAGTCCACACGGGCGGACGTCGGTCTCGTCCACCCCTGATCACGCATGGGGTCCGGTCACCGGCCGGGCCCCTACGCGGACAGCGAGACCTCACGCTTCGATCGCGCTCTTCGACCCGGAAGACCGACACCTCCTCGCAGCCCCTCTCCCCGAAGTCGGCCCGCTCTATCGCCTCGGCGGCGTCCACCCCGAGCAGGCCCGCGTCGCGGGGCCGCTCCGAGCCACCGGTCCCCGAGTTGTACGGTCGCCGATAAGCCCTGCCCCATGCGCTTCTGCAACGGCGGCCTCCGGCCAACGCTCGCTTTCAGGGCACGGCCGCTCGCCAGCCACCCATAGGGGCTCTCCCACGCCTCCGCGTCGACGGCGTACCCATAGCGTGCCCACAAGACCGGTGAACCACAGTCAACAACGGTGCAATCCTGCGCCCTCGGGCGCCGTGCCAGATCACATACGCCCAGACCAGAAGCTATCCGGCGCCCCAAGCGCCATCGTCCCCAGCTACGTACAGGCGAACGTCCCCGACTGTCAGGCCACTTCGCGTGTCCAGCCCGGCGCTCACCGGGCGCGCGCGGCGCAAGTGACGTCCGTGGCCGGGAGGCGGCCGGTGGCGAGGTAGGTGTTGACCGTGGCGTCGTCACGATCCACCGCCGGTCTCGGGTACCGGTTTGCCCGGTGGCGTGAAGGCGGCGAGCACCGTGGCGGTGATGTGGTCGGCGGCACGGTCGGAGGTGAGGCGGCCGGCGCGGATCTCCTCTGCCGCGCTGTGCATGACCGAGTGCAGGACGTTGACCATCCAGGTGATCGGCAGGTCCGTACGGAAGGCACCCTCGGCGCGGCCGCGGGCGACCAGCGCCTCGACGCGGGCGGCGGGCCCGGCATGCAGTTCGCGGATGCGTCCGGCGGGAAGTTCGCGTTGGGCTGCGGCGAGCAGTGCCCGTGCCTGGTCCACCAGGTGCCAGCCGGCCTCGATGTACCGGGCCAGGGCGAGCAACGGGTCACCGGTCAGGTCGACCGTGTCCAGCACCTCGTTGCCCCGGTCGATGGCGCGGCTCATCGCCGCGTCGACGACCTCCGCCCGGGTGGTGAAGTGCGCATACAGCGTCACCCGGCCCACTCCCGCGGCCCGCGCGATCTCACTCAGGCTCGCCTCCGGGTTGCGTCCGAGGCATTCCGTCGCGGCCTGCACGATCGCCTCGATGCTGCGCAGAGCGTCCGCACGTTTGGCGGCCGTGGAGTTCTTGCTGCCCATGCGCCTATGAACACAGTTGTATGACTTAGTGACGAGGGGTGAGCGTCATGAGCAACACGGAAACCACCACCGAACGCGCGCCGGATGCACCGCATCCGCTGCGCTGGCCGACCCTGGGGCTGCTCGGGCTGGCCCAACTGATGCTGATCCTCGACATCACCGTGGTCGCGATCGCTCTGCCTGACATGGGTTCCGGACTTGATTTGGGCCGCGCGGCGCTGACCTGGGTGGTCAGCGGATACGCCCTCACATTCGGGAGCCTGATGCTGCTCGGCGGCCGGGCCGCGGACCTGTTCGGTCCGAGGCAGGTCGTGCTGGCCGGGCTCGCCTTGTTCACCGCCGCGTCGCTGGCCGCCGGACTCGCCACGGGCGCCCCGCTGCTGCTCGCCGCGCGAATCGCTCAAGGGGCGGGCGCCGCGATGCTCTCGCCCGCCGCCCTGTCCGTGGTGGTGCGGCTGTTCGACGGCGACGAGCGCAACCGCGCGCTGGGCATTTGGTCGGCGCTCGGCGGCGGGGGCGCCGCCCTCGGCGTGCTGCTGGGCGGGCTGATCACAGCAGGTCCGGGCTGGGCCTGGGTCTTCTTCGTCAACGTCCCCGTCGGCCTGGTCGTCCTCGTCTCGCTCGCCCGGATCCTGCCCCGCCTGCCCCGCGCGGCCACCGGCTCCCTGGACATGCCCGGTGCCGTCCTGGTCGCCGCCGCGACGGGCGCCCTCATCTACGCCCTGATCCGTGCCGGCGACCACGGCTGGCTCGACATCGTCACCTTGGCCCTGGTCGCCGCCGCGGCAGCCGTCTACGTGGCTTTCGCCCGCCGGCAACGTCGGGCGGCGACACCGCTGATCGACCTGCGTCTGCTCGGCCGGCGCCCGGTGGTGGCGGGGACCTTCGTGATCGCCGTCACCACGGCGCTGATGGTGGGGGCCTTCTTCCTCGGCTCCTTCTACCTCCAGAACCACCAGGGCCACGGGGCCCTGATGACCGGTGTGCTGTTCCTACCGGTGGCGCTGCTGACCATGGCTGCCGCCGCGGCCGCCGGCCGCGTGATCGGCCGCCTGGGGGCAAGGCTGTTGGCTGTGGTCTCCCTCGCGGTGGCAGCTGCCGGGTTCCTCGTGCCGGTGCTCTGGTCGGGAACCGCCGCGATGGTCACCGGCGTGAGCGTGGCCGCGGCGGGACTGGGGGCCCTGTTCGTCGTCGCCTCGGCCACCGCACTCGCCGGTATCGCTCCCCACGAGGCCGGTGTGATGTCGGGCATCGTCAGCACCTTCCACGAGTTCGGCGCCTCGGCCGGCGCCGCGGCCGTCTCCAGCGCCGCCGCCACGAGCATCGCCGCACACACCGGCGCCCGGACCGCCTCCGGCTTCGACGACGCGTTCCTCGTCGCCACGGGCATGGCAGCGGTCTCCGCCGTCATCGCCCTGCGGCTGATTCCCGCCAAGCACCGGTAAGCCCACAAAGGCCGGCAAGGATCGGCGCGCCCAGTACTTCCACAGCCGCAGCGCAGCCGAAGCCAGGACCGCCCCATGCATCCCGCCTGCCACGGCACCCGGCGACGCCATTCACAACGGAGCGGGCGTACCGCACACCCTCGAAGTGCTCACGGAGGCACTGGATGAAGAACGGCAAGCGTCGGCTGCTGACGGCCGGCATCACCGCGGCAGGTGTCGGCGCGGCACTGGCCGCGGCTCTCCTGATCGGCGGCCCCCAGCAGGACAGTGACGAGAGGCGAACCGACCGGCAGGAGGAGGTCGCCGAGCGCGGTCGGAACGTCATGCCCTTCGACCTCGAACAGACCACCCACCACTTCACCCCCACCGAGACGGGCGGGGTCCAGGACGTCGTCGCCGACCAGGCCGACGACGCCAAGCAGGTCGACCTCATACGCACCCACCTCCAGCAGGAGGCCAAGGCGTTCAGCCAGGGCGATTTCGGTGACCCCGCCCAGATCCACGGCGCCGGCATGCCGGGCCTGGCGGAACTTCAAGACGGCTACAAACACATCGAGGTGCGCTATCGGGAGCGGCCCGACGGGGCCACTCTCACCTACACCACCAAGGAACCCGCCTTGGTGGACGCCCTGCACGACTGGTTCGAAGCACAGCTCGGCGACCACGGCGACCACGCCGAAGCAGGACACTGACCAACGGGCCGAGCCGGCGCAGGCCCATCACCGCGCACCTCGCACGATCGGAAGTGGACAGCTTGAACGACCCGTATGAAATAAGGGTGGGTGTGCCCTCCGTCGAGGTCTTCCGCCGCCTGCGCACCGATGCCGGCCTCTCGGACAAGGATCCCGAAGCTGTTGCGCTGGCGCTGCCCAACACCTGGCACGGGGTGCTCCTCCATCACCAGGGGGAGCCCATAGGCATGGGGCGCATCATCGGTGACGGCGGTACCGCGTTCCAGATCGTCGACGTGTGCGTACACCCCGCACACCAGGGGCGCGGTCTCGGCAAGCGCATCATGGCCGCGCTCACCGAGGAACTGGAGCGCCGGGCGCCCGCCACCGCCTACGTCTCCCTGATCGCCGACGGCCCCGCCCGCTTCCTCTACGAGAAGTTCGGCTTCGCCGACACCGCCGCGCACGACTCGGTCGGCATGTACCGCGTAATGCACAGGAGCCATGGGGCGAGCGGATCACGGGCCAGGCCGTAGCCGACGCTGGGGCGGAAGGACAGGCTCGCACGAGGCTCAGCTCTGGGTCGGGGACTGGTGGTGGGTGCCAAACAGGTCCAGGCCGATTGAGGGCACGTCGCCCCCGTGGCCACTTGTCAGGCCGCGGGAGACGAAGTGAGACGCTCGGCCAGTGTGGCCGCGAACTCCTCGGCACGGGAGAGCTGGGTACGCAGGTCCTCGACCCGCTGCTGGGCCGCCTGCTCGAAGCCGCGGATCCGCTCCAGCAGTTCCTCGCGCTCCTCGGGCCGCAGCTCCTCGCCCGAGTCGAGGCGGTCGGTGGCCTCCAGCAGGGCGCGCATCTCGTCGAGGGCGAAGCCGAGGGGCTTCATCCGGCGGATGACCATCAGGCGCGCGACGTCGGACTCGGTGTAGAGGCGGAAGCCGCCCTGGGAACGAGCGGAGGGGATGACGAGGCCGGTCTCCTCGTAGTGCCGGATGGTGCGCAGCGACAGCTCGGTCCGGGCGGCGACCTCGCCGATCTGCATGTGCTCGCTGCTCACGCGGGGTGCCTTCCTCGTCTCTCGCTACGGCCGCGCACTGCAGCCGCCGATCTCTACTCTAACGTTAGGGTAGAGTTGCCCCGGTGTTGGGCCGGCTGCCTGCCGCGCCCATTCCATGGTGCGGGATGCCGTCCCGTGACCATCAGCCATGTCGGGGCCGACGAAGCCCCCGGCGAAGACCGTGGTCCGCGAAGCAGGAGAGAGCGTGCGCATGCCCATGATGCCTGGCGCCGCTGCCTGCCTGCCGTGACCCTTCGCCCCCAAGCAGCGCCCGACGCCGTTGCGGGTCGCTTCACTGCTGCCCCCTGACTTCGTGGCAGGCCGGCCCGGCCTGCCATGTCTTCCTGTGCGCCCGCCGTGATGCCGGGTGCGCCCGAGCACGACAGGTTCCCCGTCTCTTGTCCTCCTCCGCACTGTCCCCGGCCGCCTGGCTGCGCGGCTCCCGACGCCCGACCTGGCTGTCCGATCCGAAGGTGCTGCGCACCGAGGTGCTGGCCGGGCTCGTGGTCGCCCTGGCGCTGATCCCGGAGGCGATCTCCTTCTCGATCATCGCCGGAGTCGATCCGGCCATCGGCCTGTTCGCCTCGTTCACGATGGCCGTGACCATCGCGATCGTCGGCGGCCGACCGGCCATGATCTCCGCGGCTACCGGTGCCGTCGCTCTGGTCATCGCCCCGCTCAACCGCGAGCACGGCTTTGGCTACCTCGTCGCGGCGGTCGTCCTGGCCGGCGTCTTCCAGATCGTCCTCGGCGCGCTCGGCGTGGCGAAGTTGATGCGGTTCGTGCCGCGCAGCGTGATGGTCGGCTTCGTCAACTCCCTCGCGATCCTGATCTTCATGGCGCAGGTGCCGGAGATGACGGATGTGCCCTGGGCCGTCTATCCGCTGATCGCGGCGGGGCTGGCGCTGATGGTGTTCTTCCCGAAGGTCACCACGGTCATCCCGGCGCCGCTGGTGTCCATCGTCATCCTGACCGTCATCACCGTCGCGGCCGGGATCGCCGTACCGGCCGTCGGCGACAAGGGCGAACTGCCGTCCTCCCTGCCCGTGCCGGGGCTGCCGGACGTGCCGTTCACCCTGGACACCCTGACGACCGTCGCCCCGTACGCGCTCGCCATGGCCATGGTCGGCCTGATGGAGTCGCTGATGACGGCCAAGCTGGTCGACGACATCACCGACACCCACTCCTCCAAGACCCGCGAGTCCGTCGGCCAAGGCGTCGCCAACATCGTGACCGGCTTCTTCGGCGGCATGGGCGGCTGCGCCATGATCGGCCAGACGATGATCAACGTAAGGGTCTCCGGCGCCCGCACCCGCCTGTCGACGTTCCTGGCGGGCGCGTTCCTGATGGTGCTGTGCATCGTCTTCGGGCCGATCGTCTCCGACATCCCCATGGCCGCGCTCGTCGCGGTGATGGTCATGGTGTCGGTGGCCACCTTCGACTGGCACTCCATCGCCCCGAAGACCCTCAAGCGGATGCCGGCCGGGGAGATCACCGTCATGGTCGTCACCGTCGCGTGCGTGGTCGCCACCCACAACCTCGCCATCGGCGTCGTGGTCGGCTCCGTCACCGCCATGGTCGTCTTCGCCAAACGCGTCGCCCACCTCGCCGAGGTCACCGCCGTCACCGACCCCGACGGCGGCACGGTCGTCTACCGGGTGACGGGCGAGCTGTTCTTCGCCTCCTCAAACGACCTCGTCGGCCAGTTCGACTACGCCACCGACCCCGACCAGGTCGTCATCGACCTGTCCGCCGCCCACATTTGGGACGCCTCCTCCGTCGCCGCTCTGGACGCCATCGAGACCAAGTACGCCCAGCGCGGCAAGACCGTCGAGATCATCGGGCTGAACGAGCCCAGCGCCCGGCTCCACGAGACGCTCAGCGGCGAGCTCACCGGCAGCCACTGACCGGCGGGTCCGCGTATCGAGGGCCGCGGAAAGATCGTTCTCCGCGGTCCTCACGTTTCCCACAGCAGGGCCTCGCCCGTCCCGGCTCCCTCGAAGCAAGTCCCGCGCGCCACCGCCGTAACAAGCGGTCCGACGGGGACGCTCGTGCCGGGCCCGAGAGACGATGCGGTCCGGTCGGCGCGGGTGTCGCCGAGGACGGACTCGCCGCGATGACGCGGCGGCGCTTCGACGGACGCGCAGGGGTGGTCGCACTTCCGTGCCGCCGCACCGGCGCACCAGCACACCCCGCCGACAGCAACATTCCTGCGGTGAGTCGGGAACCTCCGGGCGCCCGACGGCGTTCCTGTCACTGATGGCCGGACGAGCCGAGCATCGGCTCGCAGTGCCCAACTGCTGATTGCGTACGACGACTTGACCGGGGGGCAAGAGGCGTGCAGCAACACCGCGCACACCCCACGCGTCCGGCCGCCGTCGTACTCTCCGCGCTGCTCGCGGTCCTGACCTTCCTCCTGCCGGTGTCGGCCAAGTCGGCGTCCCGCCTGTCCTCGACGGGCACGGCCGCGACGGCGACCGCGCAGGCGTCCGCGACCGCCGACGCGCAGCGACCCGTCACCGTGGCGCACCCCGCGCTCGCCCCCGCCCACGCCCCGGCCGTGCCGTACCCGATCCACGGCTTCCTGGGCCCTGGCTCCGGGGAGGCAGCCCCGCACCGCGCTGTCGGCGGCCCCGCTGTGGCCGTGGTGGTCGCGTCCGCGGGAGCGAGCCGGGGCGGGCACGTGTGTCGGCCGCGCGGGCCACCGTCGCGATGGAGCACTGAAGTCCGTATCGACGCCTGACCGTTCGCCTCCGCGCCCGGCGCAGACGTCGGTTCCGTCTGCCTGCCCATCGTGGAGAACTCATGTCTCGCGCGCCCATGTGGCGGGCGATCGTCGCCCTAGGTGTGATCGCCGCCTCGCTCTTCTTCGCTCTCACTCAGTCCCCCCGCCTCGGCCTCGACCTGCGTGGCGGCACCCAGATCGTCCTGGAGACCAAGGACTCACCCGTCGTCAAGGCTGATGCCGAATCGACCCAGCGGGCCCTGGAGGTGCTCCGCCAGCGGGTCGACGCGCTCGGCGTCTCCGAGCCGAGCCTGTACCGGTCCGGACAGCAGCGGATCTTCGTCGAGCTGCCCGGCGTGCAGGATCCGCGCGAGGCCGCCGAAGTCATCGGCCGTACCGCGCAGTTGACCGTCCACCCGGTGCGGGGCGCGACGGACAAGCAGGACGAGAACAAGGGGAAGCCCGCCAAGGACGGCTCGCGCACCCTGGCCGACCCCGACCAGAAGGGGGCGTTCCTCGAGCTCGGGCCCACCGCCCTCACCGGCGAGGGCGTCAAGGACGCCGAGGCGGTACTCGACCAGCAGACGATGTCGGGCTGGATGGTCAACCTCACCTTCCGCGGGCAGGCGGGCGAGGACTGGGCACGGGTCACCGGGGCGGCGGCCTGTGCCCCGCAGGGCGCCCCCGAGCGGCGCGTCGCCATCGTCCTGGACGGCAGGGTCCTCTCGGCGCCCGGCGTCAACGCGGACGTGGCGTGCGAGGTCGGCATCTCCGGCGGCTCCACGCAGATCACCGGCGGCTTCGGCCGGGAAGAGGCCCGCGAGCTGGCCGCGCTCGTCAAGGGCGGTGCGCTGCCGGTACCCGTGGAGGTCGTGGAGCAGCGCACCGTCGGCCCCACGCTCGGTGCCGACGCCATCGCCGCCAGCACTCAGGCCGCGATCATCGGGCTCGCCCTGACCGGGCTGTTCATCCTCGTCGTCTACCGGCTGCTCGGCGCCCTGGCCACCTTCGCGCTCGCGCTGTACGGGCTGATCTCCTACGCCGCACTGGTCGCCCTGGGCGCGACCCTGACCCTGCCCGGACTCGCCGGTTTCGTCCTGGCGATCGGCATGGCGGTGGACGCGAACGTGCTGGTCTTCGAGCGTGCCCGCGAGGAGTATCTGGGAGTCCGCGCCCTGAAGTCGGCACCGGCCGCCTCGGCGCACCTGGACAAGCCGCTGCGCACCGGCTTCGGCAAGGCCTGGAGCGCGGTCGTCGACTCGAATGTGACCACGCTGCTCGCGGCCGGGCTGCTCTTCTTCTTCGCGACCGGACCGGTCAAGGGCTTCGGCGTCACGCTCTCCATCGGTGTCCTCGTCTCGATGATCTCGGCCCTGGTGATCACCCGGGTCCTCGCCGACTTCGCGATCCGGCGCCGCTTCGTGCGCGACCGGCCCGGCCTGACCGGGATCACCTCCACCGGCCGGGTGCGTTCGTGGCTCGCGCGCCGCAAACCCCGCCTGGTGCATCACCGGCGCCGCTGGCTCGGCGTCAGCGCGCTGCTGATCGTGGTCGCCGTCGCCGGGATCGGCCTGCGCGGCCTGGACTTCGGGGTGGAGTTCACCGGCGGGCGCCTGGTGGATTACAGCACCAGCAGGCCTGTGGACGTGGACGCGGCGCGCACGGCGGTCGCGGACGCCGGGTTCCCGCACGCGGTGGTGCAGGAGTCGGGGGACGGGGACATCTCGGTACGCACCGGTGAGCTGAGCAACGACCAGCAGCACACGATCCAAACGGCGCTGGCGAAGGAGGGCGGCGAAATCACCGTCGAGCGGGACGAGTTGATCGGCCCGAGCCTCGGCGACGAACTGCGCCGGCACGCGCTCATCGCGCTCGGCATCGCCGTCGCGGCCCAGCTGATCTACCTCAGCGTGCGGTTCCGGTGGACGTTCGCCGCCGCGGCGGTAACGGCCATGGTGCACGACGTGCTGCTCGTGGTGGGCCTGTTCGCCTGGCTCGGCAAGCCCGTCGACAGCGTCTTCCTGGCGGCCCTGCTCACGGTCATCGGGTACTCCGTCAACGACACCGTCGTCGTCTTCGACCGGGTGCGCGAGGCGCGCCGCCGCGATCCGTCGGCGGACCTGGAGACCACCGCGAACAACGCCGTCATCCAGACGCTGCCACGCACGGTGAACACCGGTATGGGCGCGCTGTTCATCCTGGCGGCCCTGGCCGTGCTCGGCGGTGACTCGCTCACGGACTTCTCGGTGGCGCTGATCGCCGGCGTGGTGATCGGTATGGCGTCGACGGTGTTCACCGCCGTGCCGATCGCCGTGCAACTCGAGGGCAGCCATCCGGCGCCGCCGGTGCGCCCCGGGCGCAGCGAGGACAGCGGGGCGCGCGGTCCGCTGGAGCGACGCGGGCGGGCGCGGGATTCAGGCGCTGTGGTGTGAGGACGCGCGCAGGCTCGCGGGGATGACGTGGAGGGCCGTGGAGGGCCTGGTCGTATCCCCGCCGGCCGCCTGGTCATACGGGCTTGCCCTACCCCGTATGCCGCCTGGACGGCATCCAGTGGCTTCACCGGATGCGGTGCTTCGTCCAGAAGGGGTCCAGGTCGGTGTCCGTCACGGACTGTGCGGCCTTCTTGAAGTCGGCGGTGGTGGAGACGCCGTACCAGTGGTCGCGGACGTACCGCTTGAGGAGCCGCGCCATCGTGTCGGCTCCGATGGTGCGCTCCAGGCGGGCCAGGGCGCAGGGGCCGGCCGTGTAGATGAGGTGGTATTCGCCTGGGTGCTTGCTCCAGTAGGCCATCGAGTTGGTGAGCGCGGTCTGCTCGCTCGGCCAGTCGGCGTCGGACCAGCAGTCGCTTGTGTCCCAGCCGTAGAAGCGTGCGTTGGCGTATTGGGCGAAGCTCTCGTCCAGCCAGGGTGCGCCGTATTCGTCGTTGCCCACGATGCCGTACCACCACTGGTGGGCCACCTCGTGGACGACGGCGCCGCCCTCTTCGGTGGTGCCGAGGATGACCAGGCCGGGGTACTCCATACCGCCGCCGAAGTCCTTGGTCATCACGAAGTCGATCTCGCCGTAGGGATAGCGGCCGAACTCCTTGCCGAACCGGTCCACCGCGGCGACGCCGTCCTTGCGGTTGAGGCGTACACCCGCCGCGGGCGTGTTCGGCGCCCAGTACGACTTCACGCGCACACCACCGGGCGAGGTCTCCGTCGCCGTGCGGAACGGTCCCGCCGCCCACGCGAAGTCCCGCACCCGCTGCGCGAGGCTGTGCGTGACCGTGCGCCCGGGCTTGCCGTGGCTGGTCCAAGTGCGGCCCGTCGCGGGGACCTTGAGGGCCGACGGGTGGTCGATACGGACACGGAAGTCGCTCGCCAAGGCGTAGAAGCTCTCGCCGGTCGACACATAGGGATCGAGGTGCCATCCCTTCGCATCGTGCACGGCGAGCACCGGCAACGCATTGCCCAGGAAGCGGAACGCGCCCTCGCGACCGAAGCGGTCGTTGCGCTGGGGCACAGTGATGGACACGTCGAAGGAGACGGCCGTCCGCTCGCCGCGCGCGAGCGGCTTCGGCAGGGTGATGCGCACCGCGGTGCAGTTCACGGTGAGGCGGCCCGCACTGCCACCGCGCACCTTGGACATCCTGACCGGGGGCGGCTTGCCCGGCGTGCCGCACTTGTCGACGCCGTTGCCCCACAGACGTACGTACACCTCACGCAGGGGCCGGTCGGAGGCATTGCGGAACGACACCCGCTGCCG
This sequence comes from Streptomyces sp. NPDC093591, assembly GCF_044764885.1. NCBI lineage: Bacteria > Bacillati > Actinomycetota > Actinomycetes > Kitasatosporales > Streptomycetaceae > Streptomyces > Streptomyces sp. NPDC093591. Next base: position 242,859 of record NZ_JBIWIY010000014.1, on the reverse strand, counting down.
GCCGGTCCAGTGGGAGCCGTCGGCGTCGCCGCGCAGGGACACGTCGTAGCGAAGCCGATCGGGCGTTGCGGCCTCGGCCTCAGCCTTGGGCGCCGGTTCCGTCACGGCACCGGCACCCGTGGCGCCCGCCGCCACCAGCAAGGCGAGCGGGACAACGAGCAGACGACGAGCGGCACTTGACCACCACACGGGTGCGCGTAATGACGACATGGCAGCGGATCCTGCCACACCGGTCCGACAATCGGCGGTTGCCGGCACTCCGGCTGCAGGCCGTGCAAGCGCCGCCGCTTCCCAAGCTGGGAGCGCGAGTTCGCTTCCTCCGGACCTCAGACGGCGACCACGGCCGGTTCGCCTGCGGGGTCGGCGTCGCCAAGGGCGGCGAGGTACCGCTCGGCGTCCAGGGCCGCCGCACAGCCGGAGCCGGCCGCGGTGATCGCCTGGCGGTAGGTGTGGTCGACCACGTCGCCCGCGCCGAAGACACCCGGGATGTTCGTGCGCGTGGAGGGGGCCGCGACCTTCAGGTAGCCCTCGCCGTCCAACTCCAGTTGGCCGGTGACCAGGTCGGTACGCGGGTCGTGGCCGATGGCGACGAAGAGTCCGGTGGCGGAGATGCGCGAGGTCTCGCCGTTGACGGTGTCGCGCAGGGTGAGCCCGGCGAGCTTGCCGCCCTCCTCGTGGATCTCCGCGACCTCGCGGTTCCAGGCGAAGGAGATCTTCGGGTCGGCGAAGGCGCGGTCCTGCATGGTCTTGGAGGCCCGCAGGGTGTCGCGGCGGTGGACGATCGTCACGGACTTGGCGAAGCGGGAGAGGAAGGTGGCCTCCTCCATCGCCGTGTCGCCGCCGCCGACCACCACGATGTCGTGCTCGCGGAAGAAGAAGCCGTCGCAGGTGGCGCAGTACGACACGCCCCGGCCGGAGAGTGCGTCCTCGCCCGGGAGGTTGAGCTTGCGGTGCTGCGAGCCGGTCGCCACGATGACGGCCCTGCCCCGGTGGACCGTACCCGCACTGTCGGTGACGGTCTTGACCGTTCCGGTGAGGTCGACCTCGATGACATCGTCCGGGACCAGTTCGGCGCCGAAACGCTCGGCCTGGGCCCGCATGTTGTCCATCAACTCCGGGCCCATGATGCCGTCGCGGAAGCCGGGGAAGTTCTCCACCTCGGTCGTCTGCACCAGGGCGCCGCCCGCCGTGACCGCGCCCTCGAAGACGAGCGGCTTCAGGGAGGCGCGGGCGGTGTAGAGGGCGGCGGTGTAACCGGCGGGGCCGGAGCCGATGACGATGACGTCGCGTATTTCCGTCCCCGTGCCCGCACCCGTAGCCGTACCCGTGCCAGTGCTCGTGCTCACGCCTGGGGCTCCGGCGCGATCTCCTTGATCAGGCCCTCGACCAGCACCCTGATCTCGTCCCGGATCGGGCGGACGGCCTCGACACCCTGGCCCGCCGGGTCCTCCAGCTGCCAGTCCAGGTAGCGCTTGCCCGGGAAGACCGGGCAGGTGTCGCCGCAGCCCATGGTGATGCAGACGTCCGACTCCTTGACCGCGTCGACGGTGAGCATCTTCGGGACCTCGGCGGAGATGTCGATGCCGACCTCGGCCATGGCCTCGACGGCGGCCGGGTTGACGTTCTCGCCCGGGTTGGACCCGGCGGAGCGGACCTCGACGCGGTCGCCGGCCAGGTGGGTCAGCCACGCGGCGGCCATCTGTGAACGGCCGGCGTTGTGGACGCAGACGAACAGCACGGAAGGCTTGTCGGACATCAGAGGTCTCTCTTGTCTCGCAACAGAACGGGCACGACACATCAGCACCCGGTGGTGTCAGTCACCGCTGATGTGACAGTATCAGTCCATGATGACGTCAGTCGACACTGATCTGATCCGGGTTCTGGCCGACCCGCTCAGGCTTCGGATCGTGACCCTGCTCGCCAAAGAGACGCTGTGCACCAGCCACCTGGTCGAGGAGACCGGTGCCCGGCAGACCAACCTCTCCAACCACCTGAGAGTGCTGCGCGAGGCCGGGGTCGTCGAGACGGAGCCGTGCGGCCGGTACACCTACTACAAGCTGCGCCCGGACGTCATCGCCCAGCTCGCCGGTCAGTTCGCCGACCTGGCCGAGGCCGCTCGTGCCGCCGCAGAGAACAAGAGGGCCTGCCCATGACCCCCGCCGAAGCCGCCCCGGCCACGGAGTCCGCGCCGACCGCTCCCGCACCCGAGTCCGTCGAGCCCGCGCCGGGCGCCACCCCACCGCGTACTCCCCTGGTCTCCCGGGCCTCCGCCGAACTCATAGGCACCGCCCTGCTGGTGGCGGTCGTGGTCGGCTCCGGCATCCAGGCCACCGAACTGACCGAGGACGTCGGCCTGCAGCTGCTGGCCAACTCCACGGCCACCGTCTTCGGTCTCGGCATCCTGATCCTTCTGCTCGGCCCGGTCTCCGGCGCGCACTTCAACCCGGTCGTCACGCTGGCCGAGTGGTGGACGGCGCGGCGCGGCGGTGCCGGCGTCACGGCCCGCGAGGTCGCGGTCTACGTCCCGGCCCAGATCACCGGCGCGATCGCGGGCGCGATCCTGGCCGACGCGATGTTCGGCGAGCCGCTCGTGAAGTGGTCCACGCACGACCGCTCGGCCGGTCACCTGCTGCTCGGTGAGGTCGTCGCCACCGCGGGCCTGATCCTGCTGATCTTCGGCCTGGCCCGTGCCGACCGGCTGCAGTTCGCCCCCGTCGCCGTCGCCTCCTACATCGGCGCCGCCTACTGGTTCACCTCGTCCACGTCCTTCGCCAATCCGGCGGTGACCATCGGCCGCGCCTTCACCGACACCTTCGCGGGCATCGCACCCGGCTCGCTCCCCGGGTTCATCGGCATGCAACTCATCGGCGCCGTCGTCGGACTGGCGCTGGTGGCCCTCATCTTCATGCCCGGACGATCGGCCGAATGAGCCACACGACACAGGTGGTGGTGATCGGCGGCGGCCAGTCCGGACTCGCCGCCGGCTACCACCTGCGCCGTCTGGGCCTCGACTTCGTCGTCCTCGATGCCCAGTCCACACCGGGCGGCGCCTGGCAGCACGCCTGGGAGTCGCTGCGCCTGTTCTCCCCCGCCGCGTACTCCTCACTGCCCGGCCGCCTCATGCCACCGCAGGCCGGCGAGACCTACCCCGAGGCGCAGCACGTGGTGCAGTACCTCGCCGACTACGAGAAGCGGTACGAGCTGCCCGTCGAGCGCCCCGTACGCGTCCTCGGCGTCCACCGGGACGGCCGACTCCTGCGCGTGGAAACCGACTCCGGCACCTGGCACGCCCGCTCGGTGATCAGCTCGACCGGCACCTGGTGGCGGCCCTTCCTCCCCGCCGTCCCCGGCCAAGGGGCCTTCGGGGGCCGCCAGATGCACACGGTTCAGTACCGCAGCCCGCGCGACTTCGCAGGCCGGCGCGTGATCGTGGTGGGCGGAGGCAACTCCGGCGCTCAGCTCGCCGCCGACCTGGCGTACGACACGGAACTGACCTGGGCGACGCAGCGTCCGCCGCGCTTCCTGGCCGATGACATCGACGGGCGCGCCCTGTTCGACGTGGCTACCGCACGCCGCCGCGCCTTGGACGCAGGACGCACGGACACGGGCGGTGTCGCCTCGCTGGGGGACATCGTCGCCGTACCGCCCGTACGCGAGGTCCGCGACCGCGGCCTTCTGAAGGCGAGCCCGATGTTCTCGCGTCTCGTCCCCGACGGCGTCGAATGGGCCGACGGCACCCGGGCCGAGGCTGACGTGATCATCTGGTGCACGGGCTTCCGTCCGGCCCTGGCCCACCTCTCACCGCTCGGGCTGCGGCACCGGCGCGGCCGTATCCCCATGGCCGGCACCCGCGCTCTGGCCGAACCGCGCCTGCACTTGCTGGGCTACGGCGACTGGACCGGCCCGGCCTCCGCGACGCTGATCGGCGTCGGCCGTGCGGCCCGCGACGCCGCCCGGGAGATCGGCCGACTCCTGGCCGTCGACGGCTGACGCGACGGGCGACGCTCATCACTTCGCGAACCTGCGCGAACGCCGAGGCAAGCCGCCGCGGCGGCAGCCGGTGCAGACAAGGGGCAGGGCGTCAGCTGCCGCGTGTTGCGTCCAAGGACGCGGACACCGCCGTCATCCGCATCCACGGGCCCGGCACGCCGACGGACGCGCCGGCGAGGAAGCCACGGAGTTCGGCAAGCTGTGGAACGTGCGCTCGGTGGCCGTCAGGCCGTAGGGGCGGCTGCCATCAGCATCTGTCCCATCGCGGCCACAACCGACGGCTCCACCCGGTAGTACACCCAGGTGCCGCGCCGCTCGGAGGTGAGCAACCCGGCCTCCTTGAGCTTCTTCAGGTGGTGGGAGACGGTCGGCTGGGAAACGCCGACGTCGGAGATGTCGCACACGCACGCCTCGCCACCCTCGTGCGAGGCGACCAGCGAGAACAGGCGCAGGCGGACCGGGTCACCCAGCGCCTTGAACATCCGCGCCGTCCGCTCGGCCTCCTCGGCCGTCAGCGGTCGTTCGGTGAGCGGAGGGCAGCACGGCGCCACGGCCTCGGCGACTTCGGGTTCCAGCAACGGCAGCGCTCCCATATTCGACATGCATCTATGTTGACACATGTCGAACAAGCAAGGGAGAGGGGAGGCGAGGTTCAGATTCGACACATGTCTATGTTGACGTTCATCAAATCAAGTGCCATGCTGGCCATACAAGCCATCGATGAACATCGAATCAAAGGGGAGTCCTCGTGGCCGTGTCCATCGAAAGCGTGCCCACCACCGACCAGCTGCCCGTTGTCGTCATCGGAGCCGGCCCGATCGGCCTGGCCTCCGCCGCCCACCTCATCGAGCGGGACATCGAACCGCTGGTGCTGGAGGCCGGACCATCCGCCGGCACCGCGGTCCGCGACTGGGCGCACGTCCGGCTGTTCTCCCCCTGGGCCGAGGTCACCGACCCGGCCGCCGAGAAGCTCCTGGCCCCCACGGGCTGGACGCGCCCCGACGACGCCGCCTACCCCACCGGCGGCGACTGGGCCGAGCGGTACCTCCAGCCGCTCGCCGACGTACTCGGCGACAAGGTCCGCTACGGCGCGACCGTGACCGGCGTGGCCCGCGCCGGCCGGGACCGCATCGTCGACTCCGGCCGCGACGAGCAGCCCTTCACCGTGCACATCGAGACCGCGGACGGCCGCGAGGAGCGGATCACCGCCCGCGCGGTCATCGACGCCTCCGGCACCTGGTCCACGCCCAGCCCGACGGGTGCCAACGGCCTGCCCGCCCTCGGCGAGAAGGCAGCCGCCGACCGTATCTCCTACCGCGTCCCCGACCTCAACGACCCGGCCGTCCGCGCCCGCTACGCGGGCAGGCGCACCGCGGTCGTCGGCTCCGGCGCCTCCGCCTTCACCGCGCTCGCCCATCTCGCCGACCTGGCCGAGGAGGAGACGGGCACGCACGCGGTGTGGACCCTGCGCCGAGGCATCAGCGCCAACACCTACGGCGGCGGCGAGGCCGACCAGCTCCCCGCTCGCGGCGCCCTCGGGCTGCGCGCCAAGGCCGCCGTCGAGGCCGGCCACGCGAGCGCGGTCACGGGATTCCGTACACAGGCTGTGGAGCGCGACGGCGACCGGCTCGTCCTCGTCACCGAGGACGGCCGCCGCCTCGACCCGGTCGACGAGGTCATCGTCCTGACCGGCTTCCGCCCCGACCTGTCGTTCCTCTCCGAGCTGCGCCTCGGCCTGGACGAACGCCTCCAGGCCCCGACCGCCCTCGCCCCGCTCATCGACCCGAACGTCCACTCCTGCGGCACGGTCTACCCCCACGGCGTGAACGAGCTCTCGCACCCGGAACAGGGCATCTACCTGGTCGGCATGAAGTCGTACGGCCGCGCCCCCACGTTCCTCGCGATGACCGGCTACGAGCAGGTCCGCTCCATCGCGGCGGCGATCGCCGGCGACCAGGAGGCCGCCGAGCGCGTCGAACTCACCCTGCCGGAGACCGGGGTCTGCGGCGGCGCGGGCCTGTTCGACGAGCCGGAGAACGCCGAGCAGTCCGGCGGCTGCTGCGCCGCCCCCACCACCCTCGAGATCGGCATCGGCGCCCCGGCCACCGCATCCGGCGGCTGCTGAACTCCCCACTCATCCCAGGAGGTTCGCCATGACGTCCCGCGTCCAGCTCGCTCTCCGCGTCCCCGACCTCGCCGAATCCGTCGCGTTCTACACGAAGCTCTTCGGTACCGAGCCCGCCAAACTCCGTGACGGCTACGCCAACTTCGCCATCGCCGAGCCCCCGCTCAAGCTCGTCCTCATCGAAGGCAGCGCGGGTGAGGCGACCCGCATGGACCATCTCGGCGTCGAGGTCGAGACGACCGAAGCCGTCCACGCCGCCACCGCCCGCCTCGACGAGGCCGGCATGGCCACCGATGTGGAGAACGACACCACCTGTTGCTACGCCCTCCAGGACAAGGTCTGGGTACACGGCCCCGGCCAGGAACCCTGGGAGGTGTACGTCGTCAAGGCCGATGCCGACACCCTGGCCAAGGAGCAGGGCAGCACCTGCTGCGCCGCGCCTCGCTGACGGGCCTGGCCCCTTGGGGCCGCGATGTCACCGCGGCCCAGATGGGGAAGGAACCGCTGTGGCCGGGGCGGTCGCGGGCGCGGCGTGCATGATGGCGAAGCGGAACAGCTTCCGATCACGCGCGGACGACGGGGGAATCGTGGCCTACCGACTCAGCTTCTTCTGCCGCTCTGGAGAAGAGAGAAGCGACGAGGCGCTTGATCGCCTGCTGGACCACCTGCTGGAGAGCGGCGACGGTGTGTGGGGCGAGTGGTCGGGGCCGTTCGAAGGTTCCGTGGCCTCGTTCAGGCTCGGTACTTGTAGCAGTGACAGCGAGAGCCCAGTCGCGGACTTGTTGACACTGGAAGTACACGTGGGCGTAGCCGAGATCGCTGAGTCCGTGATCGCCGCATCGCCCAATGACGAGCGGGGCATCTGGGGATGCGACCTGCTGGCCACGGTCACGCTCAGTGGGGACAACCCCGACTGGGCTCTGGTGCACCGCATTTGGGCTGCTGTGGTGGCCCTGTGGAGGGCGGTTCCGTGGGATGAATCCTCCGGATTCGAGATCGCTGCCAAGGGGGCAGCGCGGCGCTGACCCTCACCAAACCGGGTTTCCACCCCACTGCCGACGACGGGGCCGCCGCGGCTACCGCTGCAAAGCGCAGGATCGCCTTCACTCGGCGTGTGGCCGCCAAGTTCCGGCGGCCTCTCGTCGTATAGGACCAGGTCGCCGGGTCAGCGCAGGAAGTCCAGCACTGCCTTGCCGAGTTCCTCCGGCGCCTCTTCGGGCAGGAAGTGGCCGGCTCCGGGGATGACCAGGCCGGTGACGTCCGTGGCCACCATGCGCGGGATCGCCTTTGCCGCCAACATCCTGCCGATGACCGGCAGACGCGCCTGGAGTCCGGCCGCCGCTGCTTGGAGGTGATGCTGCAGGGGCTGCACAGCTGAGCGGCCGCCGGACCCGCGCATGGTCCGCGTCGGCGCCGCGCTGGGCGTGGAGCTGCGCCTCCTTGGCGGAGACTGGGGGTGGGGCCACCTCCTGCGGATACCTCAACACCACGCCTCGCGCTTCTTCGAGGCCAGGCTCTTGCCATATCCATGCAGGTCAGAGGTGTGGAGCCGCCGCGCAGGCGCCGTCGCTTCCCAAGCTGAGAGTGCGAGTTCGATCCTCGTCATCCGGGGACAACCTGACTTCGGCGCAGTAACGCCTACGCGTGCCCCGGCCGTGCCCGATCAAGCGGGGAACACCGGGGAACGACAGTCACTCACGGACAGCACGCAGCACGACGGCCCCTGACCGTTCTGCCTGGTCAGGGGCCGCTCTCACTGCTCACCACGCGGTGGGTGTGGGATTTGAACCCACGGTGACTCGCGCCACGACGGTTTTCAAGACCGTGGACGGATCGACGTTCCCAAAGCGTCGAGTGCACCCACGGCCGCGTGGATGTGAGCCGGACCGCGACGCAACCGTTCTCCTGCGCACCACCAGAACAGTCGCTCCTGTGCATCCTCCATTGGATGCATGCCCAGGCCATGCTCGGGGCACAGGGGCCACGCCTGCCACAAAAGCTCCATGACAGTCTCCTGTGCGGCATCGGCAACGCTCGCCAGCGCAGAGGCAAGGCTGTCCTGCGAGTTCGGGTCCAGGTAATTGCCGTGCCACTCGCCGTTGGCCATGGCGACGTAGACGTTCTCCGGCTCATCCGCGTCGTAGGACGGAAGAGCCAGCAGTTGCAGAGGTTCCAGCTGGGGAAGCGTCACCGCCAGGTCCCGGTTCAGAAGGGCGAGAGCCTGGTCCCACACTGGGTACTCGCCCGGCGAGACGCGGCGAGGCTCAGGGGGGTCGAAAAGAGCGCACATGAGCACCATCCTCCGCCACGCCAGGGACAGCCCCGGCGCCGTGAGTGAAGCAGCCGACCCAGCGCTACCGTCTCAGTTTCCGTCTCATTCAGCCCCGCTCACGGCCGTTCAGACAGGACCGGACGCCAGCCGTCTCCAAGAGGCCAGCCGCCCACGAACCCAGGTGAGGCCCCGGCACCCCCTCCAAGGCCCCACCGACACAGTTGGAAAGCGTGTCGGCATCGGATTGGGTTACGGCCTACCTAGGGCGGCGATGCGTGATCAGCTTGGGATGTGGAGACCATCATCGCCAGTGGCATAGCCGTCCTGGGAACGTTGCTTGGTTCGGGGATCACCCTGGCGTTCCAGCAGCGCACCGCCGACAGAAGCCACCGGTTCACCAGCCAGGAGAAGCTGCGGCAGGAACGGCTCGATGCCTTCTCCGCCTACGCCGGCGCATTGATCAACTACCGCCGCTGCCTGGTTCACCTCTGGTTCTGCGAGCACGAACAGCCTCCACCGGAGGACCCCGACACGGTGCGGATCCGCGCCTACGACCTGCGTTCCAGCGCCCAAGAGGCACTTTTCCGCACGCAGATGCTCACCGATGACGAGACCCTGAGCCAAGCGGCGGAGGACGTGCTCGCAGAGGTAACGACGCTGTCCAGGACAGACAGCAGAACCGAACTCGACGATGCCAGGGTACGGACCCGTGACGACATCAGCCGACTGGTCAGGGCAACCAAGCGATACACCCGCCCCAGAGAGAAACCCCAGGTCAGTAGCCTGCCGGGGTTCAGGACGCCGGGTCCGGGCGGCGGCCGCGGCGCAGTGCGCGGGTGCACCAGCCGATGATCTCGGCGTTGACCTCTGCCCCGAAAGCGACGGCGCTGATGAACATCACGGTGTTCTCCGGCAACACGAGGTACACGAGGCTGGCGGGGGCGGTGGCGAGGAGCGGTATGACGCCCGCCATGGACTCGCCCGAGCTGTCGCCCGCGGTGGTCATGAGCGCCCACACGAGCAGGACGAGACAGACCGCGAGATAGACGAGGCCGACGACGCCGAGGTGGTCGCGTACGCGGCGGAAGTCGGACTTGACGGAATCATGATCGGCGCTGGTCACGGGATGGACTCCTTGGTTGCGTCGCGGTGGTCAGAGCACGGTGGTCAGAGGTGGGTGCCGGGTGGGTTCGGGCGGGCGAGGCCGAGGTCGTACGCGAGGATCGTCGCCTGTACGCGGTCGCGCAGGCCGAGTTTGCGGAGCAGCGCGTTCACGTGCGACTTCACGGTGCCCACGGTGATGCCGAGCTGCTCGGCGATCTCCGCGTTGGTGAGGCCGGCCGCGATCAGGGTGAGGACGCCCCGCTGGCTGTCGGTCAGGCTGTCCAGGTCCGGAGAGCGACCGGCCGGGAGCGCGGCGCGCGGTCCGGACGCGTAGTGGCCGATGAGGCGGCGGGTCGCGGACGGGGCGAGCACGCTCTCTCCGGCCGCCACCACCCGGATGCCCTGCAGCAGTTCGGAGGGGTGCACGTCCTTGAGGAGGAAGCCCGAGGCGCCGGCGCGCAGCGCGTCGAAGACGTACGCGTCGAGGTCGAAGGTGGTCAGGACGAGAACGCGGGGCGCGTCCTGGCGGCCGGTGATGATGCGGGTGGCGGCGATGCCGTCCAGTTCGGGCATGCGTACGTCCATGACGACCACATCAGGGGACAGTTCCTCGGCGAGCCGTACCGCGGCGGCGCCGTCGGCGGCCTCACCGACGACCGTCATGTCCTCCTCGGCGTCGATCACGGCCGCGAATCCCGCTCGTACGATGCCCTGGTCGTCGACGACCAGCACGTTGAGGCTCATCGTTCTCTCTCCTCGTGGCCCGGCGCGACGGCGAGTGGCAGCCGGAGACGGACGGTGCCCTGCGGGCCGGTGGTCAGGGTGCCGCCGAGTGCCGAGACCCGCGTGGTCAGCCGTTCCCGTACAGCCGGGTCGGCGGCGCGGGGCACCCCGGTGGCGGTGAGCGTCAACGTATCGTCGTCCGCGTCGAGTTCGAGCACCGCCGGTTCGTCACCGTCGGCCGCGAGCACGGTCTCGGCGGCGTGGTAGGCGGCCAGGTCGACGGCGGTGGGCAGTCGTTCCGGTACGCGGTCGGTCAGCCGTATCTCGACGTCGCGGCCGGTGGCGCGGAGTTGGTGGGCGAGCAGGTCGAGCGCCTGGAGGGTGGGCTGCGGCCGCAGCTCGGGCGCTGTCTCGCCCTCCCGGACCGTGTCGAGCAGGGCGCGCATCGCGGCCAGGGCCTCGCGGGCGCGGTCCGCTGTCGCGTCGAGCCGGCCGGCTTCCGCTTCGGTGACCATGTCGGCGGTGCGGGCCAGCACGGTGGTTTCCAGGCCGGTGGCGATGCGGCGACGCTCGGCCCAGGCGTCGCGGACGGCTTCCTCGGTCCAGGTGGCGAGGCGCTCGTCCCGGGCGCCGCGGTCGGCTCGTTCACGCCGGTCGCGCAGGGCTCCGGCCCAGCGGGCCACGGCGACCACGAGGGATACGGCGAGTATGGCCGACGCGGGTACCGCCCAGGTGGGAACCGTGGTGCCCCGGTCCAGGACCGCGGCGGTGGCGGCCGCCGCGTGCACGAGTACGGCGGAGAACTCCGCTGGGAGAACGGCGATGCCGGCGCGGGTTGGTGAGGGCTGGTCGCGGCCACGAAGGCCCAGTACGACCCCTCGCCCCTCGGGGGGCGCGATTGCCTGCCGGAGTTGGTCCGTGCCCAGCGCCGCGCAGGTGGCCAGCAGGCTCAGTGCGGGTGGGAGGAGGACCGGGCCGTCGTAGTCCCCCGCCGCCATCGCCACCGGCCACAGCAGGGCCAGGCCGAGCAGCGCACCGTATGCCGTCCGGGGTGCCCTCCGCAGCCACAGCAGGGCGACCGCTTGGGCGGCCGCCAGCAGGGCGAAGAAGACGCCCGCCGATACCCGCGTCCCGCTCGACGCGTCCTGCGCCCGGATGACCAGCGCCGGGAGCAGCGGCTGTACGACCAGGCCGACGGCGGCCGTCAGCTGCGCCAGGCGGTAGCTCCGCGGAACGGACCGCTCCGCCAAGGCCGCGGTCCGGCCGGGCAGGACCGCGGCCACCTCCCAACCGCCCTCCTCCGTCGGCCCGGTGGTCAGGGTGCCGCCCGCCTCCCGTGCCCGCGACCTCAGGAAGGCCTGACCGCGTCCCCCGCCGAGCCCCGCACCGTGCGCCGCCGCACCGGCTGGTGGTGCCGCGCTGGTGACCACGACGTCCGTACGGGTGTCGCCGTACCGGACCCGCACTCTCGTATGCGCACCGGGGGCGTACCGTGCCACGTTGGTCAGCGCCTCGCGCACGATGCCGTACGCCGCGTCCGCGACGGCGCCGTCCGGCAAGGGGTCGATCTCGCAGTCCACCTGCTGGTTCAGTCGGCGGAACGCCTCTACCAGTTCAAGCAGCCGCTGCTCCGGTGACGGCAGGTCCTCGCGGGAGGGCGCCGGAGCCCGTACCGCGCCGAGCGCGCCGGTGACCTCGCGGCCGGTCTCGACCGCGAACCGCAGGGCCTCCTCGGCCAGTTCGGGACGACGTTCGCGCAGCCCGAGGGCCGCTCCCGCCGTGACCACCACGGCCGTCAGATGGTGGGCGCTGACGTCGTGCAACTCCCTCTCCATACGGCGCCGTTCGAAAGCCGGGAGTCGGTGGCGTTCGGCCTCGGCCCGCTTCATCCGCTGTTCGGCCGCCCGCCGCGCGCGGCGGGACCGCCGTACGAGCATGCCGGTGCCGCACACTGCGGCGTACAGCACCGCGGTCAGGACGAGGTCGAGTCCGTCGCGGTCGCTGAGTCCGTGCAGGCTGATGCCCTGCAGGAACTGCCAGGCGGCGAGCGCCACCACGCACAACACCGCGGTGAAGGCGTCGCGTTCGGTCGCCACGGTGAACAGGGCCACCGCGACACCCGCAGTGCCGAGTACCGCCATCGCCCCGACGGGCAGCGGCCCCGCGCCCAGCGCACAGGCGGCGGCGACCACGACGAGCGTGGCCACCGGGCGGACACGGCGAAGAGCGAGCGCCGCCGCCACCACTCCGGCGACCAGGGCCGCCACGAGGAGGGCGGACCCTGGCGGGACGGCCCCGCGCACCAGCGCCGCCCCGGGCCAGACCACGGCCTGGGCGCAGATCAGCAGGACCGGGAGAAGCCGGTCGTCGGTTCGGTTCATGACGGATCTCATGACGGGCTTCATGGCGGGCTTCATGACGGCTCAAGGCTATGGCCGCAGGTGAGCGGCCCGACTCCGGCTGGAGGCGGATCCCGGTCTCTTACCTGGGTTGTAGACGCTCTACCTGCGGTTCGACGCGCCAATCGTCCCGCAGCGCGAGGACGGTGCCGGATCCTCGGCCATAGGCTCGATCACATCGAGAACGCGGTCGGCCACCGCTACTACGACCACTTCCAAAACCGCATCCGCCAGCGGTTCTTCCACGCGTTTCCGCGTATCCGACTCTCCAATCTCCAACGAACTCAGGGGGATCTCCCATGTCCAAGCGCACTCTCCTCTCCTCGCTCATCGGTGCCGTCGCCCTCGCCGGAGTGGCCGCCGGCGGCCTCGCCCTGGCGTCCACCTCCACGGAACCGACCCTGAAGAAGGACTCGGCCCGCTACGCGGCTCCGTCCGAAGGCAGCGCGGGCTCGCTCACCTACACCGTGGACGTGAGTGACGACTCGGGCATCCGGGGCCTCAAGGTCCTTGCCTGGCCCGCGAGTTCGAAGCTCGACCCGACCGAGGCGGAGCTTGGCTCGGCGGAGGGCGCCAAGTGCCGGCGCATCTCGGACGAGACCAGCCGTTGCACCTACACACTCAAGGTCACGGAGCGGGAGGCGGCCCAACTGGCCAAGGGCACCTGGTACCTCTCGGCTCTGGCGACGGCCACGGACGGGGACACGACGTTCGTGCCCCGCGCCGCCACGTTCACCGTCACACACTGACCCCGCGACCGCGGCCGGGCGCCTCCGCGGCGCCCGGACTCCCGCCTCGCTCAGCCCACCGCCCACCGCCCACCCGAACCTCCGCTGCCGCACACCTTGTTGGAGTGAGTCGGCGTACGTAGCATTTCCCGGCAAGAGTGATCCTGAATCGTTTCAAGCACGGTCCGTTGTCGGGAGCGACACAGCGAGCGAGGAACGCGCATGGGCCAGATCTGGAACCGAAGACTCTTCCTCAGAAGCACGACGGCAGGCGCGGGCGCCGGGTTCTCCGTGTTCACAGCCGGACCCGAGGCGGCCGCCGGCACACCGGCGCCGGGTCCGGAGGGCGCCCGCATCGGGGCACTGCGGATCGAGCGCACCACCGTCGAGTACGCCGAGCGGCTCCTCGGTACGGATGTCGAACGCCCCCGCCTCAGCTGGGAGTTGTCCGCGCCGGGGCGCGGCGCCCGGCAGAGCGCGTACCAGGTCCAGGTGGCCCTCGCCCCCGACGGGCCGGCGAACGGCACCGGAACGGCGGCCGAGCTGGTCTGGGACTCGGGGAAGGTGGCGTCCGACCACAGCGTGGGCGTCCCCTACGGTGGGCCCGCACTGCGCCCCCGTACCCGTTACCACTGGCGGGTACGGGTCTGGGACGGCGCCGGACGGCCCTCCCGCTGGAGCGAGGTCCGCTGGTGGGAGACAACGTTGTCGGCCACCGAGTGGCGAGCCCGCTGGATCGGCGCGGGCGCTCCCGCGCAGCCGCCCTCCCTCGCCGCTGCCTCGTGGATCTGGTCGCCGGGCGCCACGTCCTCCGACGCCCCCGCGGGGCCGCGCTGGTTCCGGGCGGCGCTGCGCCTGCCGGACGGCACGCGGGTGCGGCGGGCCACTGTGGTGGCCACCGCCGACGACGACTTCACCCTCCATCTGGACGGCCGGCAGGTGCTGCACGCCCCGGAGCAGCAGGACGGCTGGCGCACCGGCCGTGCGCTCGATGTCACCGAGGTCACCGAGGAGGCCCGCGCCGCCGGCCGCCCGGTGGTGCTCGCCGCCCGTGCCACCAACCGCCCCGGCGCCTCGGTGAACCCCGGCGGTCTGCTGATTCGGCTGGTCGTCGTGACGGAGGACGGCGGCTCGCACCAACTGGTCACCGGCCCCGGCTGGCGCGTCTTCGAGGCCGAGCCCCGAGAAGGCTGGCAGCACCCGGAGTTCGACGACTCGGTCTGGGGCGAGGCCGCCGTGCTCGCCCCGTACGGGCAGGGCCCCTGGGGCAACGGTGTGAGCGTCGCCGTACCGGAGCAGCCCGCGCCACTCCTGCGCCGTGCCTTCACCGTACGGCGGCGAATCTCCCGGGCCCGCCTCTACATCAGCGGACTCGCCTACTACGACGCCGAGATCAACGGACGCAGGGTCGGCCAGCAGGTACTCGACCCGGGCTTCACGGACTACGACAAGACCGTGCTGTACGCCGTCCACGACGTCACGGCGCTGCTGCGGCGCGGCGAGAACGCCCTCGGCGTCACCCTGGGCCGCGGCTTCTTCGGCATGACCACCCCCAACGTCTGGAACTGGCACCGCCCGCCGTGGCACGGCGAGCCCCGGCTGCTGGCCCAGCTGGAGATCGACCACCCGGACGGCTCCCGCACCACCGTCGCCTCGGACGGCGAGTGGCGGATCGCCGAGGGGCCGACCCGGTCCAACTCCCTCTACGCGGGCGAGACGTACGACGCACGCAGGGCTCCGCGCGGCTGGACCCGCCCCGGCTTCGACGACAGCGGCTGGCAGGCGGCGGGCGAGCAGCAGGCACCCCGTGGCACGCTCAGGGCGCAGTCGCACGAGCCCATCGAGATCATCGAGACCGTACGGCCGACGGAGATCTCCGAGCTCCGCCCCGGGGTGTACGTGGTGGACATGGGCCGCACCATGGCGGGCTGGACCCGCCTCACCGTCCGCGGCGCCGAGGCGGGCGCCGTCGTACGCCTGATCCACGGCGAGAAACTGAAGGCCGACGGCAGTGTGCAGGCCGAGACCGGCCATGTCCCCGGCCGCTTCCAGACCGACGAGTACATCTGCGCGGGCGGTGGCGAGGACGAGGTCTGGGAGCCGAAGTTCTCGTACAAGGGCTTCCGTTACGTGGAGGTCCACGGCCTGACCGGGCGGCCGTCCGCGGAGGAGGTGCTGGGGCGGCTGGTGCACACGCGGGTCGAAGAGGTCAGTTCCTTCGGCTGCTCGGAGCCGTTCTACGAGTGGCTGGACGGTGCCATGCGCCGCACGGTCCGCAACAACCTGCACGGCATCCCGACCGACACCCCCATGTACGAGAAGAACGGCTGGACCGGCGACGCCCAGGTCGGCACGCCGGTGATGACGTACGCCTTCGGGGTGCACCGCTTCCTGTCCAAGTGGCTGGGCGATCTGGCGGACAGCCAGAACGGCGAGGGGCAGCTGCCGGTGATCGTGCCGAGCGGCGGCTGGGGCTACCAGGAGCTGGCACCCTCTCCCGAATGGACGACCGTCCACCCCTTCGTCGTCCGCGAGATGTACCGGGTGTACGGGGACGAGCGCGCCGCCCGTGAGCACTGGGCGACGCTGACCCGGTATCTGGACTGGGAGTTGGCCCGGCTGCGGGACGGACTGGCGGTCACCGCGCTCGGCGACTGGGTGGCGCCCGGCTACGAGATTCCGCCGGAGGACACCCGGCTGACCGCGAGCGCGTACCTCCACCGGGCGCTGCTGCACACCGCCGAACTGGGCGAACTGCTGGGTGAGGGCGCGGCCGTGAAGCGGTACCGGGAGGCGGCCGAGAAGCTGAGGACCGCGTTCAACGAGGCGTTCCTGAGCCCCGAGGGCCACTACCGCACGGCGAAGGACCCCGGGTACCGGCAGACGTCCAACGCGATTCCGCTCGCCTTCGGCCTGGTCCCGGCCGGCGCCCGCGCCTCCGTGCTGGACAGCCTGGTGGCGGACATCGAGGCACGCGGCAACCATCTCAACACCGGCTGCCTGGGCACGAGCGTCCTGCTGCGGGTGCTGTGCGACTACGGCCGCCCGGACGTGGCCCACGCCGTCGCGACCCAGCGCACCTATCCGAGCTGGGGGTACTGGCACGCCAACGGCGCCGACACCATGTGGGAGATGTGGCCGCTGGACTCCCGCTCCCGCGACCACTACTTCCTTGGCACGGTCGCCCAGTGGCTGTACGAGAACGTGGCCGGGCTGCGCCCCGGCGACGCCGGCTACCGCACCTTCTCGGTGCGCCCCGACGCCCGTACCGGAGTGAACTGGGCCCGTACGTCGATCCGTACGGTGCGCGGCGAGGCCGCCGTGTCCTGGTCGCGGCTGGAACGGGAGTTGCGGCTGTCGGTGCGGGTGCCGGTGGGCTCGACGGCCGAGGTGCATGTGCCGGTGCCGGGAGGGGCGCGCGCCGGGGTGACCGCGCCCAGAGGCGCGGAGTTCCTGCGCAGCACTCCCGCGTTCGCCGTCTTCCGTGTCAGGCACGGGGAGTGGGCCTTCACGGGCCTGGCGTGAGCGGGCGGGCAGCGGCAGCAGGCACAGGCAGGATCGACGACGCGCAGGCGATGTCAGAGCTTGCCCGGGCGGCGGCACGGAGGCCGCTGCCCGGGCCCGCCCCGGTTCGAGGTCGGCTGACCTCTGCGCGGACGATGGCGGGATGATGGTCGGCATGCGCATCCGCATCGACGCCGTCGACCTGCCCGGCCTCACCTGCCCGGCTCCTGCCGACGGCAACGTCCCTGTGTACGGCAACATCCACGTCGCCGTACAACGCCGCGACCGCCCAGGCGAACTCCTCGCACCGCAGCCCGGTGACGCGCCGTCGGCGACCTGGACCCTGGAGTGCACCACGAGCGCCTCGCCGGCCGGCACCGAGGTCAAAGGCCCCTACGTGCAGGACCGTCTGGGCCGACGGTTCATCTACCTGTCCTGGGGCACGGTCGACGAGTCGGGCACCTTCACGATGTTCCGCCGCGCCAAGCTGATGCTGGACGTCATCCCCGCCGACGTACTCGCCGCCGCCGCGCGCGACGGGCTGCTGGTCGGACGCCTCGGCCTGACCGACGCACAGGGCGGGCCCCGTTGCGCACGAGTCCAGCCCCCCGACATCACCTGGACGCCCGAACGCGCCGACTGACTCGGCCGGCATCGCGTCCCGTCCCGTCCCGCCACCGCGGATACCGCGGTGGTCTCCGTCCCCACACGCCGCGACGCGTCACACCGAGGCCGCGAAGGAGAAGGGAGCGTGGGTGACGTCGCTGTCGCCCTCGCTCGGTACGCGGCGAAGGGCCCGCGGCTTTGCCTCGCCTTCGGAGAGGTGCACCAGGCATCAGCACGAGTACCGCGTTTCCCCGCCGGGCTCCCCCGCGTTTCCCTGCCGTAGACCTCTATCCAAGGAAGTCCGGTTATGCCCCGTTCTGCTCATATCGCCATGGTCGGTACGCCGCTGGTGGGCCATGTGCTGCCCAGCCTGGAGATCGTCCGTGAGCTGGTGGCTCGCGGTCATCGCGTGACCTACGCCACCGCAGCCCCCGTCGCCGAGCTGATCGCCCCCACCGGCGCCGAGCTGGTCGGCGTCACGTCCACTCTTCCGGTCGCCGACGGCGACTGGCCTCAGGATCCCATCGCCTCCGCCTCCCTCTTCCTCGACGAGGCGATGGCCGTACTGCCACAGCTGCACGCCGCGTACGACGACGATCCCGCCGACCTGTATCTCTACGATGTCGGCGCGTACGCGGGCCGCGCGCTGGCCGAGGCGCAGGGCCGCGGCCTCGTCCAGCTGTCGGCGGCGCATGTGGCCTGGGAGGGAGCCCAGGAGGAGATGGGCGCGGCATTCGCCCGACTGCCCGGAGGACTCGCATACCGGGCGCGGTTCGCCGACTGGCTGGTCCGGTGCGGTGCGATGACCACGGACGTGGAGGAGTTCACCGGCCGACCGCCGCGCGTGCTGGCCATGATCCCGCGCGCCATGCAGCCCCACGCGGACCGCGTCGACACCGAGGCGGTGACGTTTGTCGGCCCGTGCCTCGGCGGCGGCCAGGAGCAGGACGGCTGGAAGCGGCCGGCCGGTGCACAGAAGGTGCTGCTGGTATCGCTGGCCGACTCGGCGTATCCCGGGTCGCGAGAGGTCTACCGCCAGTGTGTGGCGGCGTTCGCGGATCTCCCGGGGTGGCATGTGGTGCTGCAGACGGGCGGTGGCGGCGATGTGTCCGAGCGGGTTCCTCGCAACTTCGAAGTGCGGCCGTGGGGGACGCCGTTGACGATCCTCGAGCAGGCGGACGTATGGGTGACGCACACCGGTGTGGGCAGCAGCGCTGGGGGCCTGTACGCCGGTGTGCCGATGATCGCGGTACCGACCGGGCCCGACCAGTGCCTCCACGCCGACCGGCTCGTCGAACTGGGCGTCGCCCGCCGGATCGACACCGCGGACGTCACGGCGGAGGCGTTGCGGACCGCCCTGATGGAGCTCATCGGTGATCCGCAGGTCGCCACGCGCTCGGCATGGCTGTGGTCCGAGGCGCGCGCCGAGGGTGGCACCCGTCGGGCCGCGGATCTGATCGAAGAGCGGCTGGTCGAGGAACGGGTGGGCTGAGAGCGCGGGGCAGGTGCGTCAAGGCGCTTCGGGGTGAGTGCTACGACGCCCGCTCCGGCGGCCAGGGGAGGGCCCGGCCGTACGCCGGAGGCTTCCGTCGTCCACGGGACGAACCGTGCCGCGGCCCGGGCCCCGCAGGGCGCCCGGGCCGCCACCTGCCCCACAGCGCGCGTTCCGCCGCCGACCGCGCGCAGGGCATCGAGGACATGCGCGCTCCTCGGCCGGGTGCCCGTCGACGACCGCGCATGGCAGTGAGCCCTGGTCAGGCCAGCTTCTTGAGCAGTTCGGCTGCGGCGGGTCCGGCGGAGGCGGGGTTCTGACCGGTGACCAGGTTGCGGTCGACGACCACGTTCGGGGCCCACGGCTCGCCCTCCTGGTAGTCCGCACCGATCTCGACCAGGCGGTCCTGGAGCAGCCACTTGGCGCCTGCCGCCAGGCCCCCCTGGATCTCCTCGGTGTTGCTGAAGCCGGTGAGCCGGTAGCCGGCGAAGGCGTTGCCGCCGCCCGCCTCGGTGGCGGCCAGCAGCGCGGCCGGGGCGTGGCAGACCACGCCGAGCGGCTTGCCCGAGGTGAGGGCGTCGACGAGGAGCTTGCCGGAGGTGGCGTCGACGGCCAGGTCCTCCATCGGGCCGTGGCCGCCGGGGTAGAAGACGGCGGCGTAGTCGTTCAGGTCGACGTCCTCCAGCTTGACGGGGTGCTGGATCTCGCTGATCGAGGCCAGGGCGTCCGCCATCTTCTGCGCGCCCTCCTCGCCGCCGTTGAACTGCGGCGCCAGGCTTCCCTGGTCCAGGGGCGGCACGACGCCGCCCGGCGTGGCGACGACGATCTCGTGTCCGGCGGCGGTGAACGCCTGGTACGGGGCCACGGCCTCCTCGGCCCAGAAGCCGGTCGGGTGCTTGGTGCCGTCGGCGAGCGTCCAGTGGTCGGCGCCGGTCATCACGAAAAGGATCTTCGACATGGTGCGGTCTCCTAGAAAACGGGGTCAGCTGGGTCGTTGTTCGGTGCCGGCCAGGGCAGCGAGGATCAAGTCGCTGACGGCCTTGGTGGACACCGGGTTCTGTCCTGTGATCAGGCGGCCGTCGCGCACGGCGTGCGGCGTCATCGGGACAGTGGCGCGCACGTACTTGGCGCCCTTCGCGCGCAGTTCGTCCTCCAGGAGGAACGGCACCCTGCTCTTCACGCCGGCCAGTCGTTCCTCGACCGTCGCGAAGCCGGTGACGGTGCGGTTCCTTACCAGGGGGTTTCCGTCGGTGTCGCTGAGGTTGATGAGGGCGCAGGCGCCGTGGCACACCGAGGAGACGATGCCGCCGTCGGCGTAGATGGCCTGGGCCGTCCGCTGCAGACCGGCACTGTCGGGGAAGTCCCACATGGTGCCGTGACCACCCGTGAAGAAGATCGTGGAGTAGTCGTCCGGATCTGTCTCGGCGACGGAACGGGTGGCTTTCAGGGCGTCCATGAAGGCCGGGTCGTCGAGATAGCCGCGAACCGTCCGGTCGACGAACAGGCGACCGAGGCTACGGGGGTCGAGCGGCACCTCGCCGCCCGCCGGGCTCACCACGTCCACCGTGTGACCGGCCTTCACGGCCTTGTCGTAGAAATGGACGAGCTCGCCCAGCCACAGTCCGGTCCGGTGCTCGCTCGCCCCGTAGGTGGCTTGATTGGTCACGACCGCAAGAATCTTCTTCTGTCTCACTTTTCCCTCGCCTCCCGGGGCGGCCCGTGCTTTCGAAGCTAAAGCCGTTGATGTATCGGCGCCAATGAAGAGACCGATGGCGGGTATCGAAGAACCGATGCCTGGCCCGGGGGCATACGGCACCCGGTCGGCCTGCCCACCTCGTAGGCTCGAAGCCGTGAGCGATCACGACATGCACGGGTCCGGTCCGCTGGACCTGAACCTGCTGCGCACCTTCCTCGCGGTGCACCGCCTGGGCTCCTTCACCGCCGCGGCGCGCCGGCTGAGCCTGTCGCAGTCCACCGTCACCACGCACATCCGGGCACTGGAGAGACGCCTGGGCCGCGAGCTGTTCGAACGCCGGGCGCAAGGCGTCACTGCGCTGCCCCACGCGGACGAACTCGCCGCCCGGCTGTCGGCGCCCCTCGACCAGTTGGCCGTCATCAGCGGCGAGGAACCGAGCAGCACCGTGGCGCCGGTCCATCTGGCGGGACCCGCGGAGTTCCTGGGCACGCTCGGCCTCACGGTGCTGGCCCAGCTGGTCGCGCAGGGCGTCCGGCTGCGGGTGGCCACCGGGCTGACCGAGTCACTGCTCGAAGAACTGCGGGCCGGGCGCCACGACCTCGTCGTCGCCACCCGGCGGCCCCGTGGCCGGACGCTGCACGCCGAACTCCTCGGCGACGAGGAGTTCGTCCTGGTCGCCGCACCGGTATGGGCAGAGCGGCTCGACGGGCAGGAGCTGCCCACTGCCCTGGAGAGCCTCCCGCTGATCGCCTACGCCGAGGATCTGCCCATCGCCCGCCGCTACTGGCGCCACGTCTTCGACCGCCGTCTGCATGCCGAGGCCGCGATCACCGTCCCCGACCTGCGTAGCGTCCTCACCGCCGTCACCGTCGGCGCCGGCTGGAGCGTCCTGCCCAGCTATCTGTGCCGCACCGAACTCTCCTCCGGCGTCCTCCGTCTGCTGCACCAGCCGGAGGACCCGCCGATCAACACCTCCTACCTCGTCCAACGCCCGGGCAGCTCCACCAACCCGCACGTGACACTCGTCCGCGAGCACCTGCTGGCCGCCGCTAAGACCTGGTGAGCCGGCCCAGCGGCGCCGGGTCGCTGGGCGGGCGTGAACGGCCGGGAGCGGCGCCCGGTTATTGCACGTCGACGAAGTCGCCGGTCGCGTTGACGGCCGGGGTGGTGGAGGTGCCTGCGAAGTTCCAGCGCCAGTAGCCGTCTTCGGACGCGGGGGCCGTGGTCGTCAGGGTGCCGGTGCTGGAGGTGTACACGGTCTTGACGGTGGTGTAGGTCGTGGTGCCGGCCTTGCGGAACTGGAGCTTGGCCGGCTGGTTGGCGTAGCCTCGGTGATCGAGCGTGTCCCAGTTGGCCCGGGTGAGCTTGCCGGTGACGGTGAGGGTTTTGCCCTTGGCGATCGGCTCGGGACCCGCGTTGACGGTCAGCTTCGAGTGCCGCTGGAGGCGGGTGGTGGTGTAGGCCCAACGGTCGGTGTAGCTGCCGTCGTTGGCCGACACCTGGACTTGGACCTTCCAGGTGCCGGCGTCGGCGTTCGTGAGCCACCAGTCCGGTTCGAAGGTGAAGGTCTTCGAGCAGGTCGACGTCGTACCGCTGGAGGCGACGCAGTCCGCCGGGGTGGTGTTCTCGTCGGGATCGATGAGGCCGTCGGCGCTGTAGTAGGGGTCGGTGCCGTCCGGGCCGCGCCACAGGTTGAAGTCCGCGTCCCAGATGCCCGACGGGTCGGTGGCCGTCACCGAGACGGTGACCGTCTTGTCGGCCGTGTCGACCACGATGTTCTTACCGGCGTTGACGACGACGCTGTCGACCTGGATGTCGCCCACGTTGTCGTCCGCGTAGGCACCGGGGGCGGCGAAGCCTGCCACTGCGGTGACGGCGGTGAGTACGGCAAAGGCAGCGCGCTTGCGCATGTATCTCCTTCACGGAGCTGAGCTGTGAGTGGAAACCGCCGGGCGAGGCACGGCGGGGCGGTTGATGCCGGTCGGTCAGGGGCCCGTGACGGACTTGATCGTGTACGGGAAGGTCTCCTGCTGCCAGATCACCGTGAAGACGGCGCTCGGGCGGGCGTCGACCTGGGGCACCCTGCCGTCCGACGTGAGCGTCTTCGTGGTGCCGAACGCACCTGAGCGGCTGATCAGGCGGGCGCTGGTCTTCGTGTAGCTGTACGGCGGCGTCGACTTGGGGACGACCGTGTGGAAGACCAGCATGCCGTCGCCGTCGTCGTCGAGGGCCAGGTCGGGCCGGTCGCCGAGGCCGAGGGCGGTGACGCTGCCGCGGGTGCCGCCCGCGGACAGCCGGCGGCCGAGCAACTCCAGCTTGCCGTTGGTGTAGCGGGTCCACACGATCATCGAGTCGCCGTCGAGGTCCGTCGCGAGGGCGTGGTGGAAGCCCACGTTGTCCGTGGCGGCCGAGATGCGCAGCGGGGCCGCCAGGGTGTCGGTGCGGCTCCAGCGCGAGGCCCATACCTGGGCGACGGAGCCGCCGCCGGAGTGGTAGCTGATGACCGCGTCGCCGTCCCGGTCGACACCGACACGGACCATGCCGAAACCGCCGTACGACGCGATCGGCGAGGTGAGCACCTTCGTCGAGGAGACGGACGTCGAGGTGATCCGCTTGGCCACGACGTCCGAGGCGCGCGCCCAGGCGACGACGAACCGGCCACCCCGGTCGACGCCGATGGCCGGCTTCTCGGCCGATCCGGAGCCGAGGGTGATGGCCGCGCCGAGCGTGCCGTCGAGTCCCAGGCGGCGGGCGACCGCGTACCAGCTTCCGTCGCGGATCTCCGTCCACGCCGCCATCGCGGTGCCGCCCGGCGTCACGGCGACGACCGGGGTGGTGGCGGGCGCCGACGTGGAGAGCTTCTGGAGTGGTCCGACGAGGCTGCCGGAGGCTGCGACGCGCCGGCCCACGACCTGGCTGTCCTGTTGCCAGACCACCGCGGAGTCCCCGGTGTCGTCGGAGGCGATCTCCGGCCAGGACACGGCGGCGCCGTCCGGCGACAGGGTGCGGATCCCTCCCGTGGTGCCGCTCGCGAACTTCACCCTGGTCTGGACCCGCTGGTAGGAGTACGTCGTCGACAGGTCGCCGGCCGTCCAGGCCAGCAGGGCGTCGCCCTGGCGGTCGACGGAGACCTGGGGCGAGTCGGCGGCGAACCAGCCGGACGCCGACACGTTCCATGCCGACGTCCACGCCGCCTCGGCGTTGATCGCCAACGTCGCGGTGACGGCGAGCCCGGCCGCCGCAGCGACAGAGGCCCCGGCAAGGAGACGACGCTTCAACGAACGCCGATGACGTGCTGCACGCGCTGCCACTCTGATCCCCCAGTTCACATTGACATGGCTCAGGCACAGCCGTCACACATACCGGCCCGCAGTATCCAGCGCACCTGCATGCTCAAACGTCACCCCGGACGTCGACGACTCACCCTCGACGTGATCGGCCCGGGCTCGGCGCACGACATACGCGCGCTTGGCGCCGCCGTGACGCGGCGTACGAATGCCGGACATGTTTGCTGCGCCCCTTCGGTGTTCGGGTTGCGGTGATGGTTGGATGACCGAAGCTTGTGAGGTGATCCCTCCCAACCGCCACCGATGGCGGGGAGTTGGGGGCGCAGGAACGCCGTAACGCACTCTGACCAGGGGCAATGCAAGCGCTCTGGAACGCGTGAATGGAAATGCGGGGATAAGGGGAACGGGTGCCAGGGGCAAGGGACACGGAGGAATCGGAGGCGTTCGCGCGGCTGTTGCGGGACCTCAAGGACCGCTCGGGACTGAGCTACGGGGCGCTCGCCAAGCGTCTGCACATGAGTACGTCGACGCTGCACCGTTACTGCAACGGCACCGCCGTGCCGACCGAGTACGCACCGGTGGAGCGCCTCGCGAGGGTCTGCCGGGCGACACCGGAGGAGCTGGTGGAGCTGCACCGGCGCTGGATCCTGGCGGACGCGGCACGCAGGCGCGGGACGGATCAGGCAGCGGCGGCCCCCGCCTCGTCGGCCGTGCCCCATGGACAGGGCGAGGTCCAGGACAAGAACAAGGACGAGAACGCGGACGCGGACAAGGGCGAGGGCGAGGGCGAGGACGACAACGGCGATCCGGTCGTCGTCGGCCTGCCGGGCACGGGCACGGGCACGGGCACGCAGCCGCGCCGCCCCCTTCGTCGCCGTACCGCACTGATCGCCTCTGTCGCGGCCGCCGCCGTACTGGGAGCCGTGGTGCTCGCCGTGCAGGTGCCGTTCGGCGACGACGGGGACGACCGGCTGGTGGGGCAGGAGGGCACCGCGACGGAGGTGACGGCCGACGCGTCCGGCACCGGGAAGCCCTCCGCCGACCCGTCCGCGAGCGAAAAGACGAAGAAGCCGTCCTCACCGGCCTCCGCTTCCCCCACTGTCTCCGCGAGCGCCGGAGCCGGCACCTCGGCCGGCGGCGGGCAGAACTCGGCCGAGCCCACCGGCGACAGCGCCGCCGTCCCGCTGACGGTCGGCGTCCGTCCCTATGTCTACGACAGCCCGTGCAGTCAGCACTTCCTCGTCGACAGCGAACCCGAGCACGTCGGTCCGCCGGCGGGCGAGCAGGACGCCCAGCGCTGGTCCGAGGCGTACGGGGCGATCTCCTCGAACGAGCAGCGGATCGCCCTCACCGTCCAGGGCACCGGTAAGGAGACCGTCGTCCTGGAGGCGTTGCACCTACGCGTGATCTCGAAGGGCGCGCCGCCCGGCTGGAACGAGTACGCGATGGGCTCCGGCTGCGGCGGTGGCGTCCAGACCAGGTCGTTCGACGCCGACCTGGACAAGGGCAGCCCCACGCTGACCGTCGCGAACGGCCAGCGCGACTTCCCGTACAAGGTCAGCGAGTCCGACCCCGAGGTCTACTACGTCACCGTCCACACCAAGGCGTACGACGTCCGCTGGGACCTCAGTCTCGACTGGTCCAGCGGCAGCCGCAGCGGCACCGTCCGCATCGACAACGATGGCACCCCGTTCCACACCAGCGCCAAGGTCGGCGGCACGGCCTACATCTACCCGCTGGGCGGCAGCGAATGGATCGAGACGCCGGAACAGTAGCGACGGAGCGCCCCAGCGCGGACTCACCCCAGCGCGGACTTCACCAAGGAGGCCGCGGCCCTCATGCCGGCCTCGTTCGGGTGGTACGAGGTCCGTCCCGAGGCCGGCTTGTACTTCTCCACCCACGGGTCGGCCGCACAGGCGTCGTGGCCATGGCTGGCGGTGGCGAGGCGGACCAGGGTCGCCCCCGTGTCGTTCGCCGCGGTGATGGTCGCCTGCGCCAGACGCTGGGCGACGGTGCGCTCGAACGTCCGCTGGTCGGCGGTGAGCGGTACACCGGTGCACCCACCGGTATCGGGCAGGAGGGTGGAGTAGCTCACCAGGAGGACGCGTGCCTGCGGGGCCCTGGCGTGGACGGCGTTCACGACGTTCGCGATCCGCCCGCTCATCGCGCCGAGGGCGGTGTCGATCGCGGCCCGGTCCACGGTGCCGCAGTTCGTGCCGCCGCTGTTCTGGCAGGAGTACGTGACCATGCTGCCCAGGTAGTTGACGTCGTTGCCGCCGATGGTGACCGTGACCAGGTCGGTCCCGCTGGTCACCGCGTTGATCTGCGGCGGGTGCGAACCCTGGTTGGTGGTGAGGATGTTGGCCGTCGTGGCGCCGCTGCAGGTGACGTCCGTCAGGTTCGCTCCGATGTCACGGGCCACGAGACTGGCGTAGTTGTTGTCCGACCGCGCGCACGCCTCCGCCCCGTTGCTCGACTGCACCGGCGGGATGCTCGGGCCCGCTGCGAACGAACTGCCCATCGCGACGTAGTCGAGTCCGGCCGCCGTGGTCGAGGCGGAGGTGGAGTCGGCCGAGTCGGCGGCCAGGGCCAGTTGTGCGTTCGATGTCCGGCCGGCGGCGTCCGCCGCGGGGCTGCCGCCGCACGCCGTGAGGGTGAGGGCACCGACCACCAGGGCCGCACAGGCCATCAGGGCGTTTCGTCGGGTGTCAGCTGCCACGAGTTGCTCCTGTTCGTGATTCATGGATGTGGTCCGCTCCGGTGCTGTGGGAGGAGAGCCGCAGTGCCGCGATGTGGTTACTGGTGAGACCACGTCATGGCTGTCGCGTGACAGGACCAGGACATCCGGAGGGCTGGTGGACGCCCGCTTCGACGTCCCACGCGTGCGCAACTCACCGTTGGCCTTGGCGAGTTCAGACCGAAGCGTGGCGACGGCGGAGGACCCCCGCCTCCGCCGCCGCGTGGCCCGTGGTGCCCAGGACGACGACCTGGAAGGCCGCGCCGATGTAGGCGGTGACGAAGCGGAAGATCCTGCGAGTGCTGCTGCGCATGGTGGGCTACCTGCCTTCCGGGTCCGTGAGGTGCAGTTCGTCGAACGGGCGCTCAGGTGTCACCAGTTGATGGCGTCGTCCATCGACTGCTGCCAGTACGTGACCTTGATCGAGTCGTCGATGTAGACGCCCTTCGCGGGCAGCGACGGGTGGGCGGCGGCGCCGACGTTCCCGCTCATGGAGCGACCGTAGAAGTAGACGGTCAGGGACTTCGCGGTGTAGCCGCTGTCGCTGCTGCCGTCGGTGGCGGACAGGCTGACGGCCGCGTATCCGGACTGGCCCGGCTCGAGCGTGACGACTGCCTGCGGCTGCGATTCCTCGATGACCGGCGGCTCGGACTGGGCGTCGGTGAACTGGACGCTCGGGTAGCCGTAGAGGAAGCAGGCCTTGCTGCCGGTGTTGGTCACCGTGAGCAGCATGTGGTTCACGGGGCGGTTCAGCGGGGCCGCGACCGTCTTGGTGTTGGACCCCTCACAGGTGACCGGCTTGCCTGCCGAGGCGGGCGCCTTCGACGCGGAGGCGCCGGCGGCGGGCTTCGAACCGGTGGCGGACCCGCTGGCGGACGTGCCGCCGGTGGAGCCCGTCGAACCCGTGGAGTCCGTCGAACCCGTGGATCCTGTCGAACCCGTGGAGGTGGAGTCCGCGCCCGACGAGGCCGCCCCCGTCGAAGTGCTCGCGGAGGTGGTCGCCGCTGCGCCCTCGTCGTGGGCGCCCATTCCGTCGTCGCATGCGGTCAGGGAGAGCGCGGCGAGGACGGCGGTCGCGGCGGCGGCTGCGAGACGGGTGCGGGAGGTACGGAGATCGGACATGTCGCGGTGCCCCTTCGGCGTTCGGGTGGTGGTGCTGATCGGATGACCGAAGCTTGTGAGGCGATCCGTCCCAACCGCCACGCCCAGCGGGGTTTTGGGGACGCTGGAACGTCGAAACGGGCTCTGACCAGGGGGAACGCAGGCACCCTGGAACGGGCGAATGGGATGCGGGAGCTGTGAGGGAACGGCCCGAAGCCGTGATCGTCCAAACGCACCTCATCTGCACATCACCTCTATACACTCCACGTATACACCCCGTGTAGAGTCGTCCGCCTGAGTGGTCATCCAAGGAGAGTGAATGAGTAAGGCGGCATCGAACCAGCACGCCAACGGGCTTGCACCACAGCAGACACCGGAGGAATCGCTCGCGGCGCCGGAAAGCGACTTGCCGCGCTACCGGGTCGAACTGGAGAGCCCCGATGAGGGAATCCGGCGGGTGGAACACGTCCACGCGGGCTCGATGGAGGAGGCGCTGGTAAAGGTCCGCGAGACCGACCATTGGCCGAGTAGCGGACCCGGCAGCGACCCCAGCGGATTCCGAGTCGTGGAGGCCACCGAGGAGAGCGCCTCCAGCGAAGCCCGGCACCAGAGGAACGCGCGCCGGCGATACATCAACACCATCGTGGAAGAAGGCCTGGCGGCGCTGGGCAAGACCGCCCCCGATCGCCCGGATCAAGAGTTCCTCGACGTCCTGAGCGACTTCTTCACCCGGGCCGTCGTTCACCCCGGGCACTTCGCCTTCCCCTCAGGGGATACGGAGGCCGACCGTCTCCTGGAAGTCAACGACGTGTCCTGCGTCCTGGTCGAGCTCCTTACGACCCATCTCACCCATCACGGCTTGAAGGTGGAACGAGCTGTCGCGGAGTAGACACCGCGGCCCGGCCCGGAAGTTGGCCGGCAGCCGATGATTCCACCAACCCGCGGAGAAGCCGGGGTGAAGTAATGGACCGGGTCGGCGACAATGCACAACCCCCCACCCGCCCCCTCTGTCTGTTGCAGGTGAAGTCACCACCCGATGCATCAGACGTGGGGGGAAACCACACCATGCGCATACGCGCCACTGTCGCCGCCGCCACCGCCGCCACCGCCGCCACCCTCAGCGCCGCCCTGGCCGTCACCTCTCTCACCGTCCCGGCCGCCGCGGCCGAACAGGACGACACACCCACGACGTTCAGGGACATCCAGGTCAACCAGAACCGCGACTACACCGTTGTCGTCCCGGCCGCACGGAAGGTCGCGTTCCTGGTCTCCGCGATCGTCAGTGACCCGTCCGGCGTCCAGAGCGTCTCGTTCGAGCTGTGGCACGGAGCGAGCCGGGCGGACGCCGACGGGTGGATGGAGCAGGTCGGGTTCGACCGCTGCGTGAAGATCAACGACATCGAGTCCAAGTGCGAGGCCGTCGTGGTCGCCGACCCGTACGACAACCTCCGCAGCAATGCCCTCGCCGGTGTCTGGACCGTGGGCGCCGTGGCCGTCGACGGCGCGGGCAACGTCACCCGCGAGTACGACAACCCATGGCTGGCACGCATCAAGCGCCAGACCCACCTGTCCCAGGCCGACGCCACCCCGGAGCCGGTGAAGAAGGGCGAGGCCCTCACGGTCAAGGCCCGGATGATCGTCGCCAGCTGGGAGAAGCACAAGGACGTGCCGCTCATCGGGCATCAGGTGCTGCTCCAGTTCCGCAAGGGCACGAGCGGCGCCTTCACCACGCTGAAGAAGGTCAAGACCGACCGGAACGGCTGGGCCACGGCCACCGTGAACGCGACGGTGGACGGCGAGTACCGCTTCGATTTCGCGGGCACGTCCCTTACTCAAGCCAGGTCCGGCCGGGCCGACTTCGTCGATGTCAAGTGAGCCCGGACCGGTGAAGTGACCGTGAGGTGCCCCGTCCCCTGACCGCGACATCGGCGGGCAGGGGCCTCCTCGCAGCCCCGCGCTACTGGCAGTGCGGACACCACACCGTGCCGCGCCCCGCCATACGGGACCGGCGTAGGGCGTGGCCACAGCGGGGGCAGGCCGGGTCGGGGTCGTCGCGGTGGCCGGTGAGCCAGGAGTCGCGTGGGGGGACGCGGCCGGCGGCGACCGCGGAGCGCAGGGTGCGGCGCATGTGTGTGTACAGGCGGCGGGAGTCGGCCTCGGTGAGGTCGTTCGCCCGGCTCGTGGGGTGCAGTCCCGCCCGCCACAGGATCTCGTCGGCCAGTAGGTTGCCGAGTCCGGCGAGGACGGACTGGTCGGTGAGGGTCGTTTTGAGGCTGCCGCGACGCGTGGAGAGCGCGTCCTCGAACTCCTTACGGCTCACCGCCATCGCGTCGGGACCCTGGCGCTCCAGGAGCTGTGCGACCTCGGACTCGTCGTGGGCCAGCCAGAGGCCCTGCAGCTTGCGCTGGTCGCGGTAGCGGAGCTGACGGTCCCGGGCCAGGGTGAAGAGGACGCGGTCGTGCGGCTCGACCGTGTCGTCGGGATGACCGCAGAGCAGTTCGCCGGTCATGCCGAAGTGCAGCATGAGGGTGGGGCCGCCGGTGCGGGCGAGCAGCCACTTCCCGTGCCGCTCCGGCTCGGTGAAACGCCGGCCTTCCACGGCGTCACGCAGCTGCCTCGTGCTCACTCCGTGCAGTACGCCGGTGTCGCGCACGTCGACGCGCTGGATGATCCTGCCCTTCGCGCAGGACTCCAGCACCCTCCGGAATCCCTCGACGTCCGGCAGCTCAGGCATCGGTACGTCCTCTCTCACGCGCCGATTCACCTGCTCGGCGCGTGGGCCGCGACCTCCCTCGGAACATCGTCTCTCCGGGCGGGTAACGGCGCAGCACCGCACGCCCCCGAGAACACCGGGGACACCGAAGCGGGTGGGGAAGAGCAGCCAGTCGGGCCGGCTCGTACTGAGTCACCTCAGGCTGGGGTTGATCCGATCACTCGTCGGCGAACTGATCGGTGTCGAAGAGCTCGTTGATGTGCCCGCCGAGTTCCGACCAGTGCTGTGCCGAGAGCTGGGACGCGGCCTCCGCGTCGCCGCTGCCGCAGACCTCGATGAGTCGGTCGTGGTGCTCGATGGTGTTGCGGCCGCCGAGCAGGGTGGAGAACTTGCGGTAGAGGATCCGGTGGATCTGGGGGTGCAGCTGTTCGACGATGCGGGTCAGTACGGGGTTGTCCGCGGCCGCGATGGGGATCGCGTGGAAGCGGTCGTCGGCCGCGAGGGCGGCGGTGGTGTCGTTGGCGGCGACGGCCCGTTCGAAGTCCCGGTTGGCTTCGCGCATGTGCCGCAGGTCCTGCTCGGTCATGAGGGGTACGGCGGTTTCGACGGCCAGTTGGTCCAGGGAGCGCAGGACGGCGAGGGTCTTTGCGACGTGGCGGCGGTCGAGGGGGGTGATACGGGTGTAGACGCCGGGCTTGGCCTCGACCAGACCGATGTCGGCGAGCCGGGCGAGCGCCTCGCGCACGGGGGTGCGGCTGAGTCCCAGACGCTCGGCGAGCTCACTGTCCTTGACCTTCTCCCCGGGTGCCAACTCGCCGCGCACGATGGAGTCGCGCAGGCGGTGGAACACCTCGTCACTGAGGAGACGGCGGGAGACGGGGGTGTCGAGCGACATACTGCGTACGGTACATCGGGCACGTGGGCACCCCGGCACTTCGGCACTTCGACCCCTCGGGCGGCCTCGTACGTTCCGTCCGAGGACAGGGACGCAAGGTCAGGGGACGCGCCGAAATCCGCGGCGGACCAGCGCCCGGGCGAGGACCACCGCCGGATCGACGAGGGGGACCGACACCGCTTCCGGCGGCAGGCCGAGGGGGATTTCGGTGCAGCCCGCGATGATCGCCTGTGCGCCGCGCTCGACCAGCCGCTGTGCGGCGTGGGCCAGTGGCGCGGTCGCGGTGGTGTCCCTCGCCCCGGCCTTGACGGCTCTGATCGCGGCCATGACTTCACTGTCCTGGCTGGACCGGTCGGGCAGGACGAGATCGACGCCGGCCCGGTCGAGCCACTCCTGATACAGGCCCGCGCGGACCGTGCCGGTGGTGGCGAGGAGCCCCGCCGCGCGGACGGCCGGTCGCAGCGCGGTCAGGTGCTCGGCGACCTCACCGATCATGTGGACGATCGGCAGGCCGACGTGGCCGGCGATCCGGGGGACGAAGGCGTGCGCGGTATTGCACGGGATGGCGATCAGCGTGGCGCCGGCCTCGCGCAGCACTCGGCTGCCGTTGAGGAGCCAGGGGGTGGGGTCGGGGCCGTCGCCGAGCAGGGCCTCGGTGCGGTCGGGGACCGTGGGGTCGGACCAGATGACCGCCTTCAGGTGCTCCTGGTCGCTGCGGCCAGGCGTCAGCGACACCAGCTTGGCGTAGAAGTCGGCGGTCGCCGCCGGTCCCATGCCGCCGAGGATGCCGATGATCTGCGGGGCGTCGGTGGAGCCGTTCACAGGGCGCGTCCCTCCCTTGTTCATGGGCGAATTCCGGACTCTTGATACGGGCTTGCGTCGCACGCCCATGCCCCTGACCGCCAGCCTCTTACCGATACATCGAATGCAGTATATTGGAGGACCGGGAGAGGCGCAGCATGAGGGAACCACGGACAATCGCCGCAAAGTCCGGCACCGAGGACGGCCATTACTGAGGTGAGCGCGGCGGCTCACGGAACAAGGAAGGAAACACCATGGCCCTGAACGGCCGCACCGTAGCCGTCTTCGCCCTGGGCGGCACCATCGCCACCACCACCGACCCGGCCACCGGCGCTGTCGTCCCGGCGCTGACCGCCGCGGAACTCCTGGACGCCGTACCGGGGTTGACGGCACTCGGCGTCGAACTCCGTGTCCACGACGTACGCCGGCTGCCGAGCGCCTCTCTCCGCTTCGCCGACCTCGACGAGCTCTACCGGCGGATCGCCCAGGAACTCGACGGCGGGGACGTGGACGGCGTGGTGGTCGTCCAAGGAACCGACACGATCGAGGAGACCTCGTTCCACTTCGACCTGCTGCACCACGGCGACGCTCCGATCGTGTTCACCGGAGCGATGCGCAACCCGACCCTGCCCGGCGCGGACGGTCCCGCCAATCTGTACGCGGCCGTCCTCGCCGCGGCCGGGCCATGGCTGCGGGGCGCGGGCTGCGTCGTCGCCCTCAACGACGAGGTACACGCCGCACGCACCGTCCGTAAGAGCCACACCACCAGCACCGCGGCATTCGTCTCCCCCGGCTCAGGGCCGATCGCCCTGGTGGCCGAGGGGCGGGTCAGGATGCTGCACGGACAGCCCCGCCGGACCGCGCTGCCCGCCGGACCCGACCGGGCGCACACAGCGGCGACGGCTGCACCTCGGCGGTCCCCGCGTATCGCGTTGCACACCGTCACGCTCGACGACGACGCCACCCTGCTCGACCTCCTCGACGGAGCCTGCGACGGCCTGGTCCTCGCGGCCCTCGGCGGCGGTCACGTCCCCGAGTGGACGGTCCCCCGCCTGCGCCGTCTGGCCGAGCGCATCCCGGTGGTCCTCGCCTCCCGCACCGGCTGCGGCCCCGTTCTCACCCGCACCTACGGCTACCCCGGCTCCGAACAGGACCTGCTCGCCGCCGGCCTGATCCCCGCGGGCGACCTCGACCCGTACAAGGCCCGTCTGCTCCTGCGCCACTTGCTCGCCACCGGCCGCACGGAGCGGGGGCTGATCGCCGATGCCTTCGCGGCGCACAGCTCGGACCGTGCCTGAGCCGACCTCGGCCGGACTCACCTCACCGGCGTGCCCGGTCAGCGGCCCGTGAGCCAGTCCGCCAAGTCGTAGACGGCACGGCAGTACGGGTCGTCGATGTCCTTCCGCACGCGTTCCAACTCTCCCGGCACGAGGGCCGGAAGGGCGGCGTGCACTCCCGTCACGCCGACGACGACCGAGCCTTCTTCGTCTCGGAGGGGAAGGTCGATGCCGAATGGCGGGGCGTCCTCCGAGGTGGGGGTGTCCAGGTAGAGGCGGTATGTCGCCCGGTCGAGAAGGAAGAACCCACGCAGGCGCGGTTCCGCGGGCTCGTCCGGCTCGGGGGCGACCGAGAACGCTGCCGCAGCCGCGTGCAATGCATCCGACACCTGGAACCGCGGCTGGGCGATGAAGGCGTGGACAGCGGCGGAAGCGTCGATCACCGGGATTCCGAAGACGTCGCGTGGCGCCTCCTCGATGTCGCGTCCGGAGCAGTCGGCCAATGCGCCGCGCAGGGCTGCCGCGAGGTCCCCTGACGGGATGTTTCCGCCGTACTGGTCCGTGAGCGGCATGTCGAACGCGACCGAGCTGTCCAGTCGTTGCCCGTCCCACACCACGACGCGACCGACGCCGCGTCGATCCGGGGAAGCCATCACCCCACGGACGAGCCGGACCTCCTGCCCTGGCACGAACGCCGTGACACGACTCAGCATCTCGTGTGCCAACTGCGCCTGCAGACCGGAAAGGCCCCTCTCGTCCCACATCATCGAGTGCTCCGTCACACCCGGTTCAACGCGCCCATGGTGGGCAACGCGTGAGTCACCGCCGCACCGCGGTCTCGCGCGACACCTCCAGGAGCTCGCCGCCACCCGGGACGGTGAGGACACCGAAGCCACGCGTCCTGGCGCCTCCCTCCTGCCAGGCCTGACCGGCGTACCAGGCGCCGTGCTCCAGCGCCTCGGGCCAGTGACGTCGGCGAAGCGGATTCCGCGCGGACATGAGGCCGGTCAGTTCCTCGCCTTCGCGGTACCGCAGTTGGACGGGCACGCCCATGACGTCCTTGACGCCGTCGGGCCGGTGCGCCGCGGGGATGAGCTGCCACGGGTGCTGTTCGAGCACCCGCCGGATGCGCTTCAGGGAACCCATTACGTCGCGGCGCAGATAGAGAACAATCAGATAGCCAAAGCTCACCAGGACAATTCCGCCGGCAGCCCGCTCCTTGGCATTTTCGCCGGAGAGATTCCCGAAGAGCACGAAGTACGCCACCCAGGAGAGGGCATACAAGGAGTGCCAGATCCAGCCCCCTCTCTTCGCTTTGCTTCGAGCCTGCTCCCATGCCGCCCGGGTCTCAGGGTGATCGAAAGCACATTTATGCAGAGGGGCGTGCGCATCGGCAGGGCCTCGATCGGCCTGCGCGCCGGGCTTGTCGAAGGGAAGACCCGCACCGCTGTCTTTCACAATTTCTCCTCGTATGTGGATTCGAAAGCCCAGGAGACCGCGATCGACACACCACTCTACTGGTATATAAGCTGCCGCCCGGTCGGGCAGCGCAAGGGAAGCCCGGCTGTCCACATTGCCCGTAATTCCCTTCTTCCGCCGCTATGGGGGTACCAGGTGGGGGACCACTTCAAGGTCGACATCGATCAGTTGGACCAATTCGTCAAATCGCTCCAGCAGGCTACGAAGGACCTCGACGAGGCTCGTAAGGCGCTTTCACACGTCCGCAGCGCCGAGATCGGCACTGCCCGGCTGGACGAGGCCTGCGACACGTTCCAGGAGAGATGGAAGTACGGGTCCGAGCAGTTGAGCGAACTCATCGGCAGCATCAGCGAGGGCGTGAAGTCCAACAAGCTGAGCTATCAGGAATTCGAGGAGAACCTCGAGAAAACCCTGAAGCAGATGGCGGATTCGGCTACTTCGGGTGGCGGAGGGAAGAACTGATGACCACGAACCCGTATCCGAATCTCGGCTGGAACCCGGTCCCGGGCATCCCCGCGGAGGTCACCGCGCTGCAGCAGAAGGTGAAGGCCGCGGCGAACGCGCTGGACAGCTCCCACCGCCAGATCGAAAAACTGCTGGGGGAGAGCGCGCACTGGGAAGGTGACGCGGCGGACGCCTTCCGTGACGCCCTCGACGGCGAACTGCCGAAGTACATGAAGAACGCGGCGCATTCACTCAACAAGGCCGCGGCATCGCTGGACGGCTGGAGCGGCGACCTCTCCTCCCACCGCGACCTGGCGAAGAAGTACGACGAGGAGGCGGGCGAGAAGAAGTCCGCCGCCGCGAAGGCCAAACAGCACCACGACGAGGCCGCCAAGCACCCCGACCTCCAACTCGCCGGGAAGCAGTACCCCAGCCAGCAGGAGGCCGACGCCGCGACAGCGCGCCTGCGTGCGGCCGAGCGCTCGCTGAACGAGGCGACCACCCAGCTCAACAACGCCAACCAGGCGTACGAGGACGTCCTGTCCAAGGCCCGCACCCTTGAGAGCGAGAACAAGGAGAAGGCCGAAGCCGTCGCCAAGAAGCTCGACGAGGCGGACGACAAGCTGGCGCCCAAGGAACCGGGGTGGTTCGGCAAGACTCTTGAGGCCATCGGCGAGGGCCTCAAGGCGGTGGGAAAGTTCCTGCTGGACCACGCCGGAACCATCGGCGCCATCGCCGGCCTCCTCGCCCTCTTCCCCACCCCCCTCGCGCCCGCCTTCGCCGCCATCGCCATCGTGGCCAGCGCGGCTGCGCTGAGCAAGAACCTCGCGAGCGAGGACTTCAGGGACTCGCTCATGGGTGAGCACGGGTGGAAAGCGGGCCTGACCGCATGGGGTTCCGTCGTCGGCGACACGCTGGGCGTCGTACCTGGCGTCGGCATCCTGGCCCGGGCGGGAAGCGAGGTGGGCTTGGCGGCGGCGGTCGCCAGGGAGAGCGGTGAAGCCATGTCGCTGGGTTCGAAGGTCACTTCCTTCGCCAGTGAAGTGAAGGCCGTCAACTGGGACAGGGCCGTGGATGTCGCCACCGCCCCCAGCAAGCTGCGCGACTGGGCCCTCAACGGCGTCAACGCGACCGCGAACGTGGTCTCCTCGGCGGAGACCGCCGGACTGCTGCCGGAAGACGGCATCGGCCATGACTCCACCGAGGCCACCAAGGCGGGCGTGGCCCTGTCCGGCGCGGCGGGCACGCTCGGGACCTTCGGCACGGACATCGTTGAACTCGCGGGGAGCATCCGGCTGTGAACAACCGACTCGGCGGCACGGCGGCGACGGACACCACGCCGAAGCCGAATTTCTGGTACGGGCTCCCCCACGGGTATCTGGAACTGGACTTCCATCCGACGGAGGAGGGAGTCGCGGAACTGGCCCGGCAGATCAACGGACTTCCCGAGGAGGCCCGCGACCGGGCCGATCAGGCATTCCGGCTGTACGCCATGACCTCGATGCTCCTGCAGAAGCAGCCGGTGGCTGTCTGCGCGCTCGGCATGCACCCCGACGACAACGGGGAGGCTTCGCTGTCGGTCCTCACGATTTCGGCCTTCCCCTCCGGAGGAGCGAACCCCATCCGCGTCCTCGCCGGCATGGTGGGCGGCAACGCGGGAGGGAACGCGAACAACGGATTGCAGCCCATCGAACTGCCCGTGGGTGTCGGGTTCCTGACCGAGCAGGTGCGTAAGACGGTGGCCCCCGGCGTCCCGCCCGAAGGTCAGGAGGGGCCCTTGGAGGGTTCGGTCTGGCAGGGAACCGTGGCGGTACCGGAGCCCCGTACGTCGTCGATCATCACCGTGCAACTGGTGACCTCGGCGGTCGAACTCGCCGACGACTACCGCTCGGTGCTGCTCGGCACTGCCCGCACGCTGACCTTCACGAATCCGACGGCCGCGGCGGACCAGGAGCCCGGGCCGGTGGCTCCCGGTTCCGCGGCGCAGGCCATGCAGTCCGACTTCGGATGATCAAAGGGAAGGCGGGAAGGATCGCCGTGCAGGAGGAGACGCGCGCGCCCTACGCGACCGACGGAACCGATTTCCAGGGCGCTTTGCAGCATCACCGCACCACGGCACTGAAGCGTTTCGCGAAACGGGCGGCGATCTTCGGGGTCATGTGGTTGCAGATCTTCCTGACACGCACCGAGTATCTGCTCCCCATCGCCATAGTGGGGTTCCTCGGTCTCCTCGTCTCGGTGATCCGCCTGTCGAGCTCCCTCACCTGGGCCCGGCGGTGCTCCCGCCTCTTCCGCACCTACCCGGTTGTCTTCCGCGGCCCGGTCCGGCAGACGAGCGTGGAGAGGAACAACTGCTTCACCGTCAGGATCGGAACGGAAGGCTCGGACTCTCCCACGATGGCGGGCGCGAACCTGTCGGGCAGGGGATGGCCGGCGAGCGGCTCCGCAGGCGTCTGGTTCGCCGGCGACGATCTCTTCGGCGGCGCCGCCCTCGTCCCGGTCACCGGCGAACTGCTGTTCATGCAGCCCCACGACTGGCCACTGACATCCGCACAGCGGGCAAACGCCCCGGCGGACCGCATCGCGAAGGCGAAACAGGCCGGCACCAAGGGGTACGTCTCTCTTCGCTCCGCCTGAGGTCGGGCCGTTTCAGAGGTCCGCTGCGCACAGTTGTCCGCGATCTCCCCCGGAATTGTCCGTGATCGGTAACGGACGCATCCCGTGGCCGCCGCCCCTCGTCCTGCCAGGTGGTCGCGAGGCGACCGGGGATTCGGCGAGGGACTGCGCGAGAGCGGGGCGGACATGGCACGGCACGGCGGCGGGCGGGGCTGGTACGGCAAGGTGATCGGGGCGGCGCTCGGTGTGACGGTGCTCGCCGCCGGTGCCGCGGTGTGGACCGCGCAGGCCGGTGCCGTGGGCGGAACGTCGCCGAAGGCGACCGCGTCGCCCAGGCCGGGCAGTGCCGTCAAGCCGGTCGCGGTGACCATCGTGCACGCCTCGGACAAGGGGGCACGCGGCCTCAACATCACCATCGACGACGGCCCCGACCCCGTGTGGACGCCTCAAGTCCTCGACGTGCTGCGGGAGTACGGGGTGAAGGCCACGTTCTGCATGGTGGGGACGCAGGCGCAGGCCCACCCGGACCTCGTGAAGAAGGTGGTCGCGGCCGGGCACCGGCTGTGCGACCACTCGGTGTCGCACGACACCACCATGGACAAGCAGTCCCAGGCCTACCAGTCGCAGCAGATCCTCGACGCCGAACGCATGATCACCGAGGCGTCCGGGGGCGTACGGCCGATGTACTACCGGGCCCCGGGCGGCGCCTTCACCCCCTACAGCCGCAAGCTCGCCGCCTCCCGGGGCATGCGCCCGCTCGGCTGGAACGTGGACACCAAGGACTTCGAGCGACCGGGCACGGACGCCATCGTCACCACCGTCGAGCGGGAACTGCCCAACGGGCCGACGCTCCTCTTCCACGACGCCGGAGGCGACCGCTCCCAGACCGTCGAGGCCCTGCGTCTGCTCCTCCCCCGGCTGAAGGAGCAGGGCCACTCCTTCGGCTTCCCGGTGCGCTGAGCCCCGGCGCGCCCTTCGCGGGAGATGTGACCTTCATCGCGGAAGGGGAGCTTCCGGGTGTTCGCCGCCGTCTCATCCGCTGACGGCGGTGGCAGCGGCTCGTCTCCCATCGCCTGAGGTCACAGGGCTGTGGACGGACGGGCGTGGCAGGAAGGGCGCGCCCGCGCAGAGCAATATCTGTTCCCGTGAAATGAGAAATTGACGCGGGGCACGGCGAGTATTCCTCGACCGTCGGCCAGGCCGAAATTATGGACCGTGCAGGGCCGATCGCACCGTGCTACTGTCGATCTCAGTTGCAGGTGTGGTTGCCAGAAGGTTCATTTCCGACGGGTTAATCAGCACGGCGACACGGAATTCGCACACGGTGAATTCCTGAAACCGCCTCCGAAGGAGAAATGACATGGCTACTGGCACCGTGAAGTGGTTCAACGCGGAAAAGGGCTTCGGCTTCATCGAGCAGGACGGCGGCGGCCCCGACGTCTTCGCCCACTACTCGAACATCG
This sequence comes from Streptomyces sp. NPDC093591, assembly GCF_044764885.1. Classification (NCBI taxonomy): domain Bacteria; kingdom Bacillati; phylum Actinomycetota; class Actinomycetes; order Kitasatosporales; family Streptomycetaceae; genus Streptomyces; species Streptomyces sp. NPDC093591. Next base: position 203,407 of record NZ_JBIWIY010000014.1, on the reverse strand, counting down.
CCACCCAGGGCTTCCGCGAGCTGCTGGAAGGCCAGAAGGTGTCGTTCGACATCGCGCAGGGCCAGAAGGGCCCGACGGCCGAGAACATCGTTCCCGCCTGACGCCGACGTCGGCCTGAACGCCGACGCGCATACTTCGCAGCTGGGGCCCGCACCTTGGGGTGCGGGCCCCAGCTCGCCGCATTTCAGGGCGCATCACACATCGCATTTGGCTCGTTCTCGCAATTCTCTGCGCCGCTCACCTGCTGCGGGAATTCCTTGATACGCGCCGCATCAAGGAAGGTTCCGCATGAATCGCACGCGCACACCCCGTACCACCGACACAACCCGCACCACCCGTGGCCGCTCCGGCGGAGGAGCTGCCGCCAACCGCTCCGGCGCGCCGCGCCGTTCCAAGAGCCACGGCAACCGACCGTCCGTACAGGGCGAGTTCGCACCGCCGAAGACAGTCACGCCCGCGCTGCCCGCCGTCGAGTCGTTCGCCGAACTCGCCATGCCCGCACCGCTGTTGGCCGCCCTCGGCCATGAAGGCGTGACCGTGCCGTTCCCGATCCAGGCGGCGACCCTGCCGAACTCCCTGGCCGGCCGTGACGTACTCGGCCGTGGCCGCACCGGCTCGGGCAAGACCCTCGCCTTCGGACTCGCCGCACTGGCCCGTACGGCGGGGCGGCGTGCCGAGCCACGGCGGCCGCTCGCCCTCGTCCTCGTTCCCACCCGCGAGCTCGCCCAGCAGGTCACCGACGCGCTCACTCCGTACGCCCGCTCCGTGAGCCTGCGGCTGGCCACCGTCGTCGGAGGCATGTCCATCGGCAGGCAGGCCGGTGCGCTGCGCGCCGGGGCCGAAGTGGTCGTCGCGACGCCCGGGCGGCTCAAGGACCTCATCGACCGGGGTGACTGCCGGCTGGACGATGTCGGCATCACGGTCCTCGACGAGGCCGACCAGATGGCCGACATGGGCTTCATGCCCCAGGTCACCGCCCTGCTCGACCAGGTGCGTCCCGACGGGCAGCGGATGCTCTTCTCGGCCACCCTGGACCGCAACGTCGACCGGCTGGTGCGCACCTACCTGCACGACCCCGTCGTCCACTCGGTCGACCCCTCCGCCGGCGCGGTCACCACGATGGAGCACCACGTGCTCCATGTGCACGACGCGGACAAGCACCGGACGACCACCGAGATCGCGGCACGGGACGGCCGAGTGATCATGTTCCTCGACACCAAGCACGCCGTGGACCGGCTGACCAAGCACCTGCTGAGCAGCGGTGTCCGCGCCGCGGCCCTGCACGGTGGCAAGTCCCAGCCGCAGCGCACGCGGACGCTGGCCCAGTTCAAGAGCGGGCATGTGACGGTACTGGTGGCGACCAACGTCGCGGCGCGCGGCATCCACGTCGACAATCTCGACCTGGTCGTCAATGTGGATCCGCCCACGGACCACAAGGACTACCTGCACCGCGGCGGCCGTACGGCCCGCGCCGGCGAGTCCGGCAGCGTCGTCACCCTGGTGACCCGTGACCAGCGTCGCGAGGTGAGCCGGCTGATGGCGTCGGCGGGTATCACCCCCCGGATCGCCCAGGTGCGGTCGGGCGAGGCGGAGTTGAGCCGCATCACAGGTGCGCAGGCCCCTTCCGGCGTACCGGTCGTCATCACCGCGCCGGTGGTCGAACGTCCCCGCGGCGCGTCTTCCTCGTCCCCGTCCCGGGGCCGTCGGGGGCGCCGGGGCCAGGCCGGCCAGGGCCGGCCCGTCGGGGAAGCGGCGCGCCGCAGGGCACCGCGGCGGACCGGCTCCGGGTCGGCCGCGTAGAGCCGCCGTGCTCACCAGCCGGCCCCTCCCCGACCTTCCCGCCCATCACAGGCCCATCGCTTTCCAGTAGGAGGCACCTATGACGCCGGCTCAGATGCAGCACCACCGAGTGGATTCCTCCGCACAGGCCGTGGCCGACGACAGGGACGCCTCCGGACCTCGGGTCTGTGACGACATGACGGTCGAGGTGGCTCTGTCCCTCATGGCCGGCGCCCGGGTCGATCACCTCGTCCTCTGCGACGGGGACGAGCAGAGCACGGGCCTGATCACCCTGGCCGGGCTCGCCGTACTCCGCGGCAGCCCCACCTACACGGACCGACTCCGCCTACGGGACGTCCTCGACGGTCCGTTCACCTCGCCCGGCGCCCGGTCCGGCACCGCCGGCGAGCGTCCCCGGACACCGGACGCCCTCACCCTGGCCCGCTGATCCCCGTCGTTCGCTGATCCCCCTCGCTCACCGATCCCGCCCCGCCCGGTCAGCCCGTCCTCCCTCTCCCCTGTGAGGCATCATGCGCTGTGTCATCGCCCGGTACCCGTTCGAGCTGACCAAGAACGGGGTGCTGGCCTCGATGAAGGGCGTCACGCCCGAGCTCGTCACGGGTGAGTCCGTGACCGTCGGCCGCCGCCGCTACCCGGTCAAGCAAGTGGGCCAGGTCATCACCCGACAGGACCGCCGCGACTTCACCAGCGGCGAGATCGTCCGGGCCATGACCCGCCTAGGCTTCACCTGCCACGAGCAGCCCGGGACCGCGCCGGCGGGCGTCTCCACTCCGCTCCGGACCGCATCCGCACTGCTCGGGGGCACCGTCACCGCGGAGAGGTGAGGACCGGCGGAGAACCGCCACCAGAGACCCGGTGAGGGCCCTGCCGACGCGCGTCGGCAGGGCCCTCACCGTCGTATGCCCGCGCTCGCCGCCGCGTTCCCGCCGCCCACCAGGACTTCTTCCACCCGCTGCCGCAGGCTCCAGGATGCCTGTGCCACCCGAATGCCAAAATCTGCTCTTGCCAGAGTAGACATTGCCCCCTGGCACGGTTACGCTTTTTGTCGTTGACACGGTCAAGTGAGACCCGGCAGAGACGAACTGGCGGGTAGCAGTACCTGAAGTTCGCAGGTCAGTGCGGCTCTGGAGTTCCGAAGCCACGGTGTACGCAGAACGGCGACGGGGCTGGGAGCCGCACTGGGCAGCCCGCAGGTCGAGGGGCTGCCGACAGCAGTACCGCAGTACCCCTTCACCGAAGTGGTTGGTTCAGAGGAAGAAACGGAGGAGCAGACGCCATCAGGATCGCCCGGCCCGGCAAGCGCTCGGTCCGGGTACCGCAAGACCCCGGAATGGATGGTGGTCCCCGGTCACGCAGCCGCGATCCCCGCACCCCTCCCCTCGTCGGGCCGGGTAGCGGAAACAGAAGGTCGGCACAGCATGAGGGCCGACAGATGGTGTTGAATTCCCTTCGGGGCCCTGGTGCCGTACGGCATCAGGGCCCCTCGACGCGTTGCACAACGAGGTGACATGGCAGCAGATAACCCACTCAGCGATCGTCTGGACGACGACGACTACCCCGCGTACACCATGGGCCGGGCCGCCGAAATGCTCGGCACCACCCCCGCCTTCCTCCGCGCCATCGGTGAGGCTCGTCTGATCACTCCGCTGCGTTCGGAGGGCGGACACCGCCGGTACTCCCGCTACCAGTTGCGGATCGCCGCTCGCGCCCGCGAGCTCGTCGACAGGGGAACCCCCATCGAGGCGGCCTGCCGCATCGTCATCCTCGAGGACCAGCTCGAGGAAGCTCAGCGCATCAACGCGGAGTACCGCCGGGCCGCGAAGGCGGCGTCCGACAGTTCCGGTCCCGGTTCGAGCTGACCACGCAGACACGAGCCGGGCCGGTGGGGTATCGCTCCGGTGAAGATCCGAGCCGTAGAGCCCTTGGCCGTCCGTGCCGCGGCGGCGGAGTCGTTCGTCACCGCACCATCGGCCCGCGTTACGCGCAGAGCTTCCGCATGACCGGCCGCCTGCACCGCCGCCACCCCGAGCTGAGCCGGATCCTCCTGAACCACGGCACCGAACTGGCCCACTCCGACCGGGGACTCGTGCCCCGGGCGCTCCACGACATCCGCGCCGCGATGGACGCGGGGCGGTTCGAGGTGGAGGACCCGGACCTGGCGCCGGCGGTGACGGCGGGCTCCGCGCCGGCACTGGCCGCTCTGCTGCACGCGCAGCCCGACCGCGACGACGCGAACTCCTCGGACGTGGTCACCCGCGGCCTGCTACGGCAGTTCGGCATCCCCGCCGACGAGGCCGAGCGGATCTGCTCGCTGGAACTGCCGGATCTCGACCTGGTCGACGACCTCGTCGGCTGAGCGGGGCGTGCCGCGGCAGCGCCGCGGGGGCCGGAGCGCGCTCGGCGCGTATCCCTCCGGATGAGGACGTCAGCCGCTCCCCCTACCGGGACAAGGGCCACGGTGTCGCTCATGTGCCGCGCCCGGGTCCCCGCTCCGGCGCCCGGCCTATCCTGGCAGTGAGTGGCCGGCGTGGACGGTCAGGGGGTTTCCCGTACGTGCCGGTCGGACGCGTCAGGAGGTCCCCGTGTGAGTGCGTATCGGGGTCGTACCGCCATCGCCGCGGCCGCGGTGTCGCTGGCCGTGTCCCTGGCTGCCTGCGGCACGGGCGCGGAGTCCGCCGGCTCGGGCGGGGCCGCCTCCGGCGAGGACGGCTTCACGGTCGGGCTGTTGTTCAGCCAGATCGTCCAGGCCCGCTGGGAGAAGTTCGACAAGCCCCTGATCGAGCAGAAGCTCAAGGAGCTGTGCGCGGACTGCCGGGTGGAGTACGGCAACGCCGAGGGCGACGTGGCCACCCAGCAGCAGCTGGTGGACACCCTGATCAACAAGGACGTCGAGGTCCTGATCCTCAGCGCCGTGAACTTCAGATCCCTGCGTTCCGCGGTCGAGCGGGCACACGACGCGGGCATCCCGGTCGTCGCCTACGACGGCCTCGTCGAGGGCCCGATCTCGGCCTACGTCTCCTTCGACAACGAACGGGTCGGCAAGCTCCAGGGCGAGGCGCTCCTGAAAGCCATGGGCGACAAGGCGGACGGCGGCCGGATCGTCATGATGAACGGCCCCCAGACCAGCCCGACCAACATCGCCTTCAAGCGGGGCGCGCTGTCCGCCCTGGAGGGCAAGGTCGAGATCGGCAAGACGTACGACATCCAGGGCTGGAAGCAGGAGAGCGCCCACGCCAACATGGTCCGGGCCGTCGCCGCCCTGGGCGCCGACGGCATCGACGGCGTCTACGCCGCCAACGACGGTCTCGCCTCCGGCGTGATCTCCGCCCTCAAGGCTTCCAATATCGATCCGCTGCCCCCGGTCACCGGCCAGGACGCCGACCTCCCTGCCGTGCAGCACATCATCAGCGGCGAGCAGTACATGAGCGTCTACAAGCCCTTCAAGGCCGAGGCCGACGCGGCCGCCGAGATGGCCGTCGCCCTCGCGCGCGGCGAAAACCTCGACGACATCGCCGAGACCACGGTCGACACGGCCACCACCAAGGACATCCCCGCCGTCCTGCTCGACCCCATCCCCGTGACCGTCGACGACATCGAGGACTCCGTGCTCAAGGACGGCGTGTACACGACCGAGCAGATCTGCACCCCGCGGTTCGCGGCCGCTTGCGAGAGGGCCGGGCTCATCGAGTGAGCGAACAAGGGCGGCCCCGCTGGAGCGCGGGGCCGGCCCGGTGGGTCGGAGGCTGATGTGTCCACGTCCTCCGAACGAGTGGGTCAGAGGGTGGAGCCCGGGTCCCCCGGGCGGATGCGGCCGCGCCAGCCGCCGCTCGGGCCGCCGCCGCTCTCGACGTAGTCCTTGAAACGACGCAGGTCGCCCTTGACCCGCCGGTCGATCACGCCCAGGGCGTCGGCGCCCTTCTCGGCGACGCCGGTGGGCTCGACGTCCATCGTGAGCTCCACCCGGGTGTGCGTGTCGTCGAGGCGCTCGAAGCGGACCGAGCCGCGCTGCTCGGTGTCACCGCCGATGGACCGCCAGGTGATCCGGTCGTCCGCCATCTGGTCGACGATCTCCGTGTCGAACTCTCGCCGGATGCCACCGATGCTGGTGGTCCAGTGGTTGTGCCGGTCGTCGAGCTGCGTGACCTCGTCGACGCCTTCCATGAAGTTCGGGAAGTCCTCGAACTGCGTCCACTGGTCGTATGCCCTGCGGAGCGAGACGTCCACGTCGACTGTTTCCTTGACCGTGCTCATTGATGCCTCCTTGTCCGCTCTTCACCGAGGCCGACCTGCGGCGGGCGGGCCGACCTCCCTGTGCGTGTGCGAAGCGCCGGGTACCCGGGAAACCCGACGCTTCACCTGAACGGACCGTGGTGAGGCGCCGTCGGCGGACCTCACCACGAAACCGCGAGGCGACCGGCGGTCAGCCGTCATCCCGGGTGCTCGGACCGCTGATCCGGGGGTACGCCCCCGCCTTCGCCGCCGCCCTTGTCGCCCTTGTCCGTGCCATGGGCCTGGCCGCCCTCGGCCCGAGTCTGGCGGGCCTTGAGTTCGGCGCTGTCCTGGGGCGTGGCGCCGCCCTTGGCGCTGCGCCGCTGTTCCGGCTGCTGTGGATTGGACATGTGCGGGCACCTCGCTCGCGTCGTAGGCGTCGTTCGGACCGCCCGGGTTCCCCGGAGGGTCCGTCCGAAGCACCGGCATACCGACCGGCCCGCGGGGCACCCGGCCCCTCATGGGTGCGAACCACGCCGAGGCCCCGATCCTCGAAACACTCGCCCGGTACCAGAACGTCGACGAGTTGGGGTTCACTCCCCCCGGCCACAAGCACGCACGCGGCGCGGATCCACGCGCCCGCGCCGTGCTGGGCGATGCCGTGTTCCTCGGCGACGTCCTGGCCAACGGCGGCCTGGACGACCGGCTCACCCGGGGCGGGGTGCTGGAGCGGGCCGAGCACCTCATGGCCGACGCGGTGCACGCGGACCACACGTTCTTCTCGACCTGCGGCAGTTCCCTGTCCGTGAAGGCCGCCATGCTGGCGGTGACCCGCCCCGGCCACCGGCTCCTCGTCGGGCGCGACGCGCACAAGTCGGTGGTGGCCGGGCTCATCCTGTCCGGCGTCGAGCCGGTGTGGGTGGAGCCGCAGTGGGACGCCGCCCGGCACCTCGCCCACCCCCCGTCCACGGCCGCCTACGACAAGGCGTTCGCGGAGCATCCGGACGCGGACGGGGCCCTGGTCACCAGCCCCACGCCGTACGGCGCCGCCGCCGACCTCGAGGGCATGGCCGAGGTCTGTCACCGGCGGGGAAGGCCGCTCATCGTGGACGAGGCGTGGGGAGCGCACCTTCCCTTCCACGACGACCTGCCGGCGTGGGCCATGGACGCGGGCGCCGACATCTGCGTGACCAGCATCCACAAGATGGGCAGCGGACTGGAGCAGGGCTCGGTCTTCCACCTCCAGGGCGACCTCATCGACCCCGCCGAACTGGCCTCGCGGGCCGACCTCCTCGGCACGACCAGCCCGAACGTCCTGATCTACGCCGGTATCGACGCCTGGCGCCGGCAGATGGTCCAGCACGGTCACCGACTCATCGGCGGGGCCCTGGAACTGGCCGCACGCACGCGCACGGCCATCGAGGCGATCGACGGCTTCCACGTCAACGACGCGAAGGACTTCTGCGGCCCGGGCCTGGCCGTCGGCTTCGACCCGCTGCCGGTCGTCATGGACATCGGCGACCTCGGCACCAGCGGCTACCGGGCGGCCGACTGGCTGCGGACCCACCATCACCTCGACGCCCACCTCTTCGACCACCGGCGCATCAGCGCGCAGCTCACCCACGCCGACGACGAGAAGACCACGGCGCGGCTGCTCACCGCCCTGCGCGAGCTGGCCGACCACGCCGGCGACCTGCGGCACGCCCCGCAGGTCACCGTCCCCTCTCCGGCCGGTCTGCGGATGGACCAGATCCTGCTGCCCCGGGACGCCTATTTCTCGCCGCACGCGAAGGTCCCCGCGGCCGAAGCCGTCGACCGGATCGCCGCGGAGATGATCACGCCCTACCCGCCCGGCATCCCCGTGGTCCTGCCGGGCGAACGCCTCACCGAGCCGGTACTGGACTACCTGGTCACCGGGGTGGCGGCGGGGATGTTCCTCCCGGACGCGGCCGACCGCCGCCTGGACACCGTACGGGTTGTCGCGGAGCACTGACGCCTCGCGAGCAGCACCGGCCCGACGCCACCGACGCCCCGGACGCCACCACCCCTACGCCCGGGCCCGCGCCCGCAGGCACCGGCGCAGCTCCTCGGCGTACGGCACGACGACGCCCAGCCCGATCACGGCGGCGAGCCCGGCGAGATACGCGGCCGACGGCGGACGTTCCTTGGGCAGCAGGCGCCAGTCCTGCGGATGCGGTCCGCCGCGCAGAGTCGAGCGGACCTGCTCGGGGTGGAGGCAGGCGGTGAACGCCAGCGCGGTGAGCGGCAGCACTTCGAGGAAGCTGTGAATGTGCTGCTCGACGGGGCGGACCTCGCGCTCGCCGGTGGCCAGCGACACGTCGTACAGCGCGGTGGCACCGTGCGCCACGGCGGACGCGCCCATCGTGGTGAGCACCAGGGGATTGACGCGGGCGAGCAACCCCATGACGACCGGTACGCCCGCCTCGGTCATCATCAGCGCGTGGACCGCGGACTCCTTGGCCCCGCTGGTGCGCTCGATGCCCGTCCGTCGGTGCATCCACCAGTCCGCGAGGCCGGGCACCACCCACAGGGGAAGAATCCCGAGGAACAAGAACCGGCGGGCGGCGTCCTCCACCTCGGGGGAGTGCGGCCGGGTCCGCCCCGCGTCGGCGGCTCGCCGCATCTGTCGCCACACCTTCCGGGGCAGTAGCCGCGCTGCTCCCATGACACCTCCTGTGAACGGTTCCTGTGAACGGTCCGGATCCCCGGCCCCGCCGGGCCCGCCTCCCAGTACCCTCCCGCACGCCCGGAACACCCGCACGCCGTTGTTACGCCCGTCGGGCCGCCGGGTACTCGCCAGCGCGTTTGCGGTACCGCACCACACGTTCCACCCGGGAGAGGCGATGCCCGACTTCGGATACTTCCTGTCGTGCGAGGAACACACCCCGGCAGAGCTCGTCGATCAGGCGCGGATGGCCGAGCAGGCGGGCTTCGACTCCCTGTGGATCTCGGACCACTTCCACCCGTGGAACGACGAACAGGGCCAGAGTCCGTTCGTGTGGACGGTGATCGGCGCGCTGTCACAGGCCGTCTCGCTGCCCGTGGAGACGGCCGTGACCTGCCCCATCGTGCGCACCCACCCCGCGGTGATCGCCCAGGCGGCCGCCACGAGCGCCGCACAGCTGGGCGGCCGGTTCCGGCTGGGGGTCGGCACCGGCGAGGCCCTCAACGAGCACATCCTGGGCACCCACTGGCCCGAGGCGCCGGTACGCCTGGAGATGCTGGCGGAGGCCGTACAGATCATGCGGCAGCTGTTCACCGGCGAGGAGACGAGCCACTACGGCAAGCACTACACCGTGGAGAACGCCCGCCTGTACACCCTCCCCGACGAGCCGGTGCCCATCGACGTCTCCGCCTTCGGTCCCCTGGCCGCCGAGACGGCGGCACGGATCGGCGACGGGCTGATCACGACCACGCCCGACACCGCCCTGATCGAGCGCTTCCGCCGCGCCGGCGGCGGCACCAAGCCGGTGTACGGCGGCCTCAAGGTGTGCTGGGGGACGGACCGGCAGGAGGCGCTGCGCACCGCCCACCGCCTGTGGGCGAACGAGCAGCTCCCCGGCGAACTCGGCCAGGTCCTCCCCACCCCGCGCCACTTCGAGCAGGCATCGGAGCTGGTCACGGAGGAGCAGGTGGCGTCGGCCGTTGCGTGCGGTGACGATCCGGACGCGCACATCGAGGCCCTGAGCGCGTTCATCGACGCGGGGTTCGACACGGTGTACGTCAGCCAGATCGGCAAGGAGCAGCGCGGCTTCTTCGACTTCTACCGCACGAAGATCCTCCCGCGGCTGCGTGGCTGACGGCACCGGACGGACGGCTCAGGTCATGGAGCGGCGGACGGACCCGACGGGGCTCGCTCTCATCGTGGTCGACATGATCAACACCTACGACCACGAGGACGCCGAGCTGCTCGTGCCGTCCGTCCGGCGGGTCGTGCCCGTCCTGGCGGAGCTGATCGACCGGGCCCGCGAGGCGGACGTACCGGTGATCTACGCGAACGACAACTTCGGCTCGTGGCGCTCCCACCACGGGGAACTCGTGGAGACCGCGCTGGCCCGGCCGCACGCCGACCTGATCGAGCCGATACGGCCCGACGACGCGTCGCTGTTCGTGGTGAAGGCCCGCCATTCCGTCTTCTACGAGACGCCGCTGGCCTACCTCCTGTGGCGACTGGGGGTCGGACGAGTGGTGCTGACCGGTCAGGTCACCGAGCAGTGCGTCCTGTACTCCGCGCTGGACGCGCACATCCGCCACCTGGAGGTCACGGTGCCCAGGGACGCCGTCGCCTCCATCCACCCCCATCTGGCGTCCGCCGCCCTGGAGATGATGGAGCGCAACATGGGCGCCCGCATCCTCACGGCGAAGGAGGTCGCCTTCTGAGGCGGACAGCGGGCAGCCGAGGGAGGAAACTGGATGAAGCGGATGAATGGACGGTCGAGGTGAGGCGAGGAAGGGGATGGCGGTCGTGGATCTCGTACTGCGCCCAGGCACCACGGACGACGCCGCGGAGTGCGGCAGGATCTGCTTCGAGGCTTTCGCCGGCATCGCCCGTGAGCATGCCTTCCCGCCCGATATTCCCAACCTCGAGGTAGGTGTCGCCCTGACCGAGACGGGCCTGAGCCACCCGGGGTTCTACAGCGTCGTCGCCGAACTCGACGGGCGGATCGTGGGCAGCAACTTCCTCGACGAGCGCTCGGCCGTCGTCGGGGTGGGGCCCATCACCATCGATCCCGCCGTGCAGAACCGGGGTGTGGGCCGCCGGCTGATGCTGGACGTGATGGGCCGGGCCGCCGAGCGCAGAGCGCCGGGGATCCGGCTGTTGCAGAGCGGGTACCACAACAGATCGTTCTCGCTGTACGCGAGCCTCGGGTTCGCGTTCCGGGAGACGGTGGCGTGCGTGCAGGGGCCCGCGTTCTCGCGTGCGGTGCCCGGGCACACGGTCCGGGAGGCCACGGACGCCGACCTCGCGGCATGCAACGAACTGTGCAGGCAGGTCCACGGCGTCGACCGGGGCGGCGAGGTCGTCGACGCGCTCGAACAAGGTACGGCCCGGGTCGTCGAGCACCAGGGCCGCGTCACCGGTTACGCCACGGATCTGGCGTTCTTCGCGCACGCCGTGGGCGAGACCAACAGCGACCTGGAGGCCCTGATCGGCGCGGCTCCCGCCTTCGGCGGCCCCGGCATCCTCGTCCCCGCGAGCAACAGCCTGCTCCTGCGCTGGTGCCTCGCCAACGGCCTCAGGGTGGTGCAGCTGCTGAGCCTGATGACCGTCGGGCTCTACAACGAGCCCGACGGGGTGTATCTGCCCTCGATCCTCTACTGAGCAGACGCACGGCCGGCGCCGGCCCGCGGCGAGGTCAGCTCCAGGTGGCCTTGAGCTTCGCGGCGTAACCCTTCGTGTGGCCGGACGCGTTGGGGTGGAAGATCGCCGACGGGTCGGTCAGGTCGACACCGTTGATCCACGGGTCGGAGCCGCAGGCCTCGTGACCGGTGAACTGGCCGCGCATGTCGAGGAAGTGGACGGACTCCTTGAGCGAGGCGGCCTTGGTGCCCTCGGCCAGGGCGTCGGCGAGGCCGTTCATGGCGGTGCGCTTGGCGGAGCTGAGGTCGATCGCGCCGCACGAACCGGTGGCGGCGAGCGTCCTCGGGTAGCCGAGGACGAGGATCAGGGCCCTCGGGGAACGGGCCTTGATGTCCTTGTAGAGCGCGGCCAGCTCCGTCACCAGCTGGTTCCTCGCGTAGTGCGACATCCAGCCCGTGGCCGTCTTGCAGTAGTCGTCGCTCTGGGTGAGGCACGCCTCGACCACCGACGCGAACTGGGCGTCGTTGCCGCCCACGGTGAGGGTGACGAAGCTGGTCGTGGACGACAGCGCGGAGAGCTGCCTGTCGCGCACGTCCGCGATGGTCGCGCCGCTGCAGGTGACGTCCTTCAGCGTGTACTCGGGGTTCGCGGCCGCCCACTGGTGGGGGTAGTTGAGCGGGCTGTGCTTGCAGTCACCGCCGGCGGGGTCGTAAGCGCCGGCGCCGACTCCGGACGCGTAGGAGTCCCCCAGGGCTACGTATTCCGCTCCTCCCGTCGCCGCCTGAGCGGGCGTGCCGGCCACGGTTGCCATACCGGCGAATGCCATCACGGCACTGACGACCACCGACGTCAATTTACGCATGAGTTCCTTTGATTTCCTTCTGGACAGCGGAGGTTGAACCCTACTGAGGCTTGTTGCGCGGGAATTGCCTGCGTGTTGTCGAGAACGCGTTGCCGGGAATTGACTTCATTTCAGGAATGGCGGGCGGCGAGCCGGCGGTAGCCTGTCGGGCATGTTGCGCCGGATACAGGCCCTGCCGTGGATCCACACGGCGTACGACGTCGCGCTCGCGGTGCTGGTGGTCTGCATGACCGCGCGCTACGTCGAGGAGTACGACCAGCTCATCGGCTGGGCGATGGCCCTGGCGCTGGTGTGGCGGCGGCGGTGGCCGCTGACGGTGATGGGCCTGGTCTCGGGGCTCGCGCTGGTGCAGTACCTGCTGTCGGTGGTTCCGGATCCGATGCTGGCCAGCTTCCCGGGCGCCTACGACGCCGCCTTGCTGATCGCGATGGTCTCCGTCGTCGCCCATGCCCGGCCGATGTGGCACGCCTACGTGGCGGGGGCGGCCGTACTGTCGGGCGTGGCGGCGGTTTTCGGCGGGCTCGTCACACGTGTCGGCGGGCGCGAAGTGGGCGGAGACCTCGTCGAGTTCGTGGCCGTCGGTGGTCTGTGCACGGCCCTGTGGCTGACCTCCATGGTGCTCAGGACGCGGCGGCTGTACGTGGCGAGCCTGGAGGAACGGGCCGCCACGGCCGAACGGGAGCGGGAGCATCTGGTGCAGCTGGCCGCCGCCGAGGAACGCGCGGAGATCGCCCGGGAGCTGCACGACGTGGTGGCCCACAGCCTGGCCGTGATGATCCTGCAGGCCGACGGCGCCGGGTACGCCCTCAAGTCGGATCCGGACAAGGCCGGTTCGGCGATGAAGGCGATCGGCGACACGGGGCGTGACGCGCTGGAGGACATGCACCGGATCGTGCGCGTCCTGCGGGGTGGGCGCTCCCCCGAGCAGGTCGAGGACGCGCGCCGCCGGATCTCGCCGGCCGACCTGGAGACCGTGGCCGAGCGGGCCCGTGCCGCGGGACTGAAGGTGGACCTGGACATCGAGGGTGAGCGGGGCGGGCTCGCGACGGCGGACGAACTGACCGTGCTGCGGATCGTCCAGGAGAGCCTGACCAACGTGCTGCGGCACGCCGGCCCCGGTGCGCACGTCGCGATCACCTTGCGGTTCGGCCGGGACGCGGTGCTGATCAGTGTGCTCGACGACGGGGCCGGCAAGCTGGCCGGGCCCACGGCCGCGGCGCAGAGGCTCAGCGGCGGGAATGGCCTCGTGGGCATGCGCGAGCGTGTGGAGGTGTCCGGCGGCAGGTTCGCCGCCGGGCCGCGCCTGGGCGCGGGATGGCAGGTCGAGGCGGAGATTCCCCTCAAGGGGCTGCCGCTGAGGGAACTTCCGGTGAGGACGGCGGGATGAGTGCGATGAGCGGGCCGATACGAGTGGTAGTGGTGGACGACCAGCCTTTGATCCGGGCGGGGTTCGCGATGGTGCTGGCCGCGCAGAGCGACATCGAGGTCGTGGGCGAGGCGGAGAACGGCGTGGACGCCCTGGCGTTGCTGGCCCGGACCGAGGCGGATGTCGTCATCATGGACATCCGTATGCCCATCATGGACGGGGTCGAGGCGACCGAGCGGCTGACCCGGCTCCCCGACGGTCCGCGGGTGCTGGTGCTGACCACCTTCGACACCGACGAGGACGCCTTCGCCGCCCTGCAGGCCGGAGCGAGCGGCTTCCTGCTGAAGAACACCCCGCCCGAGGAGGTCGTGACGGCGATCCGTGTCGTGTCGGCCGGCGAGTCCGTCGTCGCCCCGCGCGTCACCCGCCGGCTCCTGGACCGGTTCGCGGGGAAGCTGGCACCCTCGGACCGCCTGGACGAACGGCTGGCCCTGCTCACGGTGCGCGAGCGCGAGGTGCTCGGTCTGGTCGCCGAAGGCCTGTCCAACAGTGAGATCGCCGCCCGGCTGTTCATCGCGGAGGGGACCGTGAAGACCCATTTCGGCAAGATCCTGACCAAGCTGGACCTGCGCGACCGCGTGCAGGCCGTCATCCTCGCCTACGACACGGGCCTCGTCAGCCCGCGGTCGTAGTCCCGGTCTGCGACCACGGTCGCAGACCCCCGGCACGGATATCTGGTTCCGAGCCGATGTGCCGCGACGCCCGGCCTCCAAGAATTCACCCGTACCGAACGACGAGAAGCGTCGGACGGAATTCCTCGGAGGTCGTCGTGCCTGTTTCCGATCCCCCGCGTCACAACAGGGCGATTCTGTTCGGCGCCATCGCACTGCTGCTTTTCACGGCGGTCGCGCTCGTCGTCATCCGCTGGTGGTCATGACCATGTCTCCAGCACCCGACCTGTACGCGGACGGCGGTGCGCACATCGCCGCCGCCGTCGATCTGGTCAAGGTCCATCAGCAGGGGCAGGCGCGGATCCGGGCCCTGGACGCGGTGACCGTCGGTTTCGCCCGTGGGCGGTTCACGGCAGTCGCGGGCCCGTCGGGTTCGGGCAAGTCGACACTGCTGCACTGCCTGGCCGGCCTGGACTCGGCCACCTCGGGCCAAGTACTCCTGGGCGACACGGAGTTGACCGGCCTGTCCGACCGGGCGCTGACCCGGGTCCGGCGGGACAAGGTCGGCTTCGTCTTCCAGTCGTTCAACCTGCTGCCCCAGCTGACGGCTCTGGAGAACATCGTGCTGCCCGTCACCATGTCCGGCCGGCACCTGCATCACGACCTGCTCGACCATCTCGTCGGCGTGCTCGGCATCGGCGACCGGCTGTCCCACCGGCCCGCCGAACTCTCCGGCGGCCAGCAGCAGCGCGTGGCGCTGGCCCGGGCCCTGGTGGCGCGGCCTGTCGTGGTCTTCGCCGACGAGCCCACCGGCAACCTGGACTCACGGTCGGGCACGGAGGTCCTCGACCTGCTGCGCCGCTCCGTGCGCGACCTCGACCAGACCGTGGTCATGGTGACGCACGACCCGCGCGCCGCGGCCTACGCCGACCGCGTGCTCGTCCTCGCCGACGGACGCGTCGTCGACGACGTCGACACGGCGGCCGGCGCGGATGTCACGCGGGCCCTGCGGACCGTGGGGAGGCACGCCCGGTGAACGCCCCTTGGCGCGCGAGTGTCCTGGGATCCCAGCTGGCCGAACTCCTCAGGCGGCCCCGCCGGTCGGTGACGACCGGGATGTCGGTCCTGGTGGCCGCCTTCGTGGTCTTCGCCTCGGTCCTGGCCCAGCAGATCGCCACGCACACCGCGGTCGACCGCTTCCGCGGCACGCCCGAGGCGGTGAGCCTGGTCGCCACCGCCGACGGCTCCCGGGTGAGCGCGGCCGCTGTGCGGCGGATCCGCGCGCTGCCCGGGGTGGCGGAGGCCGTCGGCCGGGTGGATTCCGGTGCCTCGCTCGCCGGTCTGTCCGAGCGCTGGCTGGAGCTCCACGCCGACCCCGGCACCGGGCCGCTGTCCCAGGTCCGCCTCGTCGAGGGCGGCTACCCCGACCGCGCCGGACGGCTCGCGGTCAACCGCCGGGCCGCCGAGGAATTCGGGCTCGCCCCCGGCACGCGTACGACCCTGCTGGTCCCCGACCCCGAGAACGCGGACAGGACCGTCAAGGTGGCCGTCACCGTCACCGGCGTCGTCGAGAGCACCGCGACCGAGGGGCAGCAGGCCGGCGGTTACACCACCGACGCCCTCATCGCGCCGTTCGCCGACCTGCCGGGCTTCGACCGCGTGGACATCCGCGCCGAGGCCGGTGCCCCGCAGGGGGAGTTGGCCGGTCGGGTGCGTGCCGTGCTCGGCGCGGACGCGTCGCTCCATACCGGCAGCGCCGTACGGGACCGGG
Source organism: Streptomyces sp. NPDC093591 (assembly GCF_044764885.1). NCBI lineage: Bacteria > Bacillati > Actinomycetota > Actinomycetes > Kitasatosporales > Streptomycetaceae > Streptomyces > Streptomyces sp. NPDC093591. The sequence goes on along the minus strand of NZ_JBIWIY010000014.1, from coordinate 187,405 downwards.
AGGCACGCGAGGCCGTGGGAGGTGACCTCCGGGAGGTCTTCCTGCTCCTCGCCGTGTTCCTGGGCGTCGCGGTGGGCGCCGCGGCCCTGGTCGCCACCTCGGCCTTCCGAATCGTCTTCGCGCAACGGCTGCGGCAGTTGGCGCTGCTGCGCGCCATCGGCGCCCCACAGCGCCGGCTGGTGACCGCGCTCGCCGTCGAGGGCGCCCTGGTGGGCACGGCCGCGGGCACGCTCGGGGTGCTGCTCGCGCTGGGCGCCGGGCACCTCGCGCCGACGGCCGCCCGCCGCCTGGCGGGGCAGGAACTCTCCGCGCCGGGCTACCCCGTGACGTACGCCGTGCTGGTCGTCGTGGGAACCATGCTGGTGACGGTCGCGGCGGTCCTCGCCCCCGCCCTGTCGGCGGCCCGGGTGTCCCCGCTGCACGCACTGCGCACCGCCGACACCGTCGCGGGCGAACGCCGTGTCCGCCGCGGCCGCCGCATCGCCGGATTCGTCCTCGCCGCCGTGGCCGTCGGCCTCGCCGCCGGGCCATGGCCGGACCAGGACCTTGGGCTGCCGCTGACCGTCGCCTCGGCCGGCTTCGCCTTCCTGGCGCTGATCGCCCTGGGCCCTCTCCTGGTCCGGCCCGTCCTGACGGTGGCCGGATGGCCGCTGCGTCGGCTCGGCACCACCGGCCGACTGGCCGTCAGCGGCGTCGGAGGCACCCCCCGCCGTGCCGCGGCCGTCTCCGTCGTCGTCGCCCTCGGCGTCGCCCTGGTCTCCGGCGCCCTGGTCGCCGTCGCCTGCCTCACCGGCCACCTGGAGCGCACCGGCGCCGCCGAGGCCCCCGCCGACTTCCGGGTCGCGGCCGGCGAGAAGGGCCTGGACGCCACCGTCGTACGGCAGATCGCCGCGGCGCCGCAGCTCGCCCATGTCACCGGCTACCGCACCCTCACCACCCCCCTCGACGGGAGGGAGATCGAGGTGTCGGACCTGGACGCGGACGCCCTGCCCACCGGCAGGCACCTCGACACGGCCGGGCTCGGGCCGGGCAGCGCGGTCGTCTCGGCCGACATGGCCGACCTCCTCGGCGTGCGGGCGGGCGACCCACTCACCCTCCCGTCCCGGCACGGCGACATCCGGCTGACCGTGGCCGCCACGCTGCCCGGTGAGGGGCCGGGCCTGGCGGACGTCCTCGTCGTCCCCTCCGACCTGGACCGGATGGGCGCCTCGAAGAACGCGAGCGGCGTCCTCGCCGACGCCGCCGACGACTCTCTCGGCGCCCGGGGCGAGGCACAGCGCGCACTGGAGAGTCTGGTCCGTGAACACGTCCCCGATCCCGACGACGTGAGCGTCAGCGTCCTGGCTCAGGACCGGGACGGCAACCAGGACGCGGTCCGGACGATGGGCACCATCGCGCTCGGGCTCGTCGCCCTGACCGTCCTCATCGCCGTCGTCGGGGTCACCGCCACCACCAGCCTGACCGCGATCGAACGCACCCGTGAGTTCGGGCTGCTGCGCGCCCTGGGCCTGGACGGGGGCGCACTGCGCCGGACGATCGCCCTCGAAGCCGGGCTGTACGGCGTCCTCGGCGGTGTACTCGGTCTGGCCCTCGGTGTCCCCTACGCCTGGCTCGTCGTCCGCACCGTCGTGACGGACGCCCCGCTACGGCTTCCCGCGCCCCAACTGCTGCTGGTCTTCGCCGGGCTGGCCGCGCTGACCGCACTCGCGGGTCTCCTGCCCGCCCGCCGGGCCACCCGCATCACGCCCATGACGGCGCTGGGCGGCGCCGAATGACACATCGCACACCGGCAGCGTCGCGAACAACATCCGGACAACAGCCGAGCAATGCAGAATTGGTTGACTGCTTGAACGAACCGTCACAAGGGTCCATCGCGTGCCCCGCCGTGCCCCGATGCCGCGTTCGACCTGGCCCTTCGTACTACCCAGCGCCGCCCAGGAGGGCCCACCCGGTGAACTCAGCCCATGGACACGACATGCGGTTCGGTGTGCTCGGCCCCGTCGAGGTACTGAAGGACGGCGCCGGCCTCGATCTGGGCCCCCGGCAGCGCCGGTTGCTGCTCGTCCGGCTGCTCATCGAGGACGGCCGCCCCGTCTCCCAGCACACCCTGTGCCGCGACCTGTGGCCGACGGACCGGCCGACGGGTGCCGCCTCCTCCGTGCGCGCCCACATCAGCCGGCTGCGCGCGGTCCTCGACCCGGTACGGCAGGGCCGGTCCACCATGCTGGTCAGCGGGCCCGCCGGGTACGCCCTGAAGGTGCCCCGCGAGGCACGGGACACGACGCTCTTCGAGGAGTCGGTGAGCAGGGCCCGCGAGGCCCTCAGGAACCGTCAGCTCCCCGTCGCCCGGCAGGAGATCGACGCGGCGCTCGGGCTGTGGCGCGGCGAGGCGCTGGCCGAGGCCGCCGAGCACGCCTTCGCGATACGCGAGCGCACCCGGCTGGACGGCGCCTTCCAGGACGCCAAGGAGCTGCGGGCCGCGATCCTCGTCCAGCAGGGCGAGACGGAACCGGCGATCGACGTCGCCGAGACCCTCGTACTCAAGGACCCGCTGCGTGAGACGTCCTGGGCGCTGCTGATGCGCGCGCTGTACTCGGCGGGGCGGCCGGTCGAGGCGCTGCGGCAGTACGAGCGGTTCCGCGACATGCTGGCCACGGAACTCGGCCTGGACCCCAGTCCGCAGCTGAGGGACCTGCACACCGCGATCCTGCGGCACGACGCCGCCGTGCTCGGCACCGCCCCGTACCCGCCCGGCAGCACCTCGCTCACCCCGGGCCCCGACTTCACCGCCGCGGGTACGTGCCCGTACCCGGAACCCGCCGCCGCCCCCGTCGTGCCCTTCGTGGGGCGGAGCGAGGAGAGCGCGCGGCTGACCGGGCTGCTGTCGGCCGCGGCGGCGGGCCGCCCGCAGTGGGCCGTGGTGGCCGGGGAGCAGGGGTCCGGAAAGACCCGGCTGGTGGAGGAGCTGACCGCCCGGGCCGCGGCGGCCGGGTTCACCGTCGCCCGCACCCGGGCCGGCCAGGCGCTCAGCGGGAACCGCGGGATCTCCCAGACCTGCCCGACCGTCCAGCTCCTGGACGCGCTGCGGCAGGACGGCGAGGACTCCGCCGAGGACGAGGTGGCGCAGAAGGACCCGCTCGGCACGGTCGTCCACGAGCTCACCCAGGGACCCACGCTGTGCGTCGTCGACGACCTCGACCAGGCGCCGCAGGGCTTCCACCGGCTGCTGCGGCGGCTCGCGAAGGTACTGCGGGAGGCCCCGGTCGTGTTCGTGTGCACCCTGCGCAACCCCGACGCGCCCGTCTCCAGCGTCCTGCTCGCGGATCTGGCCCTGCTCGGCGCGACCTGGCTGACCCTGGAGCCGCTGACCGTCGACGACGTGGCCGACCTGCTCGCGGCGCACGGCGAGGAGGGCGCGGGCGAGGAGGCGGCGGCGCTGCACCGGCGTGCCGAGGGGCAGCCGTTCGCCCTCGCCGAGCTGCTCGGACTCCCGCCCGGCCGGCGCACCGGGCCACAGGCTCAAGTACCGGCCGCCGTACGCAACATCCTCCACGCACGGCTGGTCGAGCTGTCCGACGCGGCCCGGACCATGCTCACGTACGCCGCGGCCGACGGCGCATGGCTGGACGTCTCTCTCCTCGCCGCCGCCCAGGGCCTGGCGCCGGACGAGCTGCTGCCGCTGATCGACGCCGCCGTGACCGCCCGGATCCTGGTCTGGGACGCCGACCCGGACGGCCGGGGCCAGGCGGCCGGCACCTGCCGCTACCGGCTGCCCGAGCTGCCCCGCGACGTGGTGCTGAGCACCCAGACGCCGTCCTCCCGCCAGTTGCGGCACGCCGCGCTCGCCCGCGAGTTGGCGGCTCGTGACGGTGATGACACCGACCCTGCCCGCCTGGCCCGGCATCTGCGGGAGGCGGGCCCCATGGCCCCGGCGGCGGGCCCCACCTCGAACCCCACTCACCTCAGGAGTCTGTGATGAGCACCAAGACGGGTCCCCAGAGATACCCCGGCGCGAGCCGGGCCAACTGGTACCAGGACGACTTCGGCGGCGACCCGATGCAGGTGAACGTCGTCGTCCTGCACACCACCGAGGGCCCCACCCTGCCCGGCTACGGCGGCGGCTCCTCCGCACCCAACCTGACCGCGGTCCCCGACCTCGCCGCCAAGAAGCTGAAGTGGTACCAGCACTTCGACATCGAGACCTCCTCCCGGGCGCTGGTCAATCTGCGCGGCGGCGTCGAGACGAACACCATGAACGTGTGCCAGGTCGAGCTGGTCGGCACCTGCGATCCGAAGACCCACGCCAAGTGGAAGGCCGCGGACCGGGCGCACGTCTACTGGCCGGACGCGCCCGACTGGGCGCTGCAGGGCGTCGCCCGCTTCCTGGCCTGGATGCACGAGGAACACGGCGTACCGCTGTCCGGCCCGAAGTCGTGGCCCGCGTACCCCACTTCGTACGGCAGCGGCGGCCGGCGGATGACCGGCGCGCAGTGGACGGACTTCAAGGGCGTCTGCGGGCACATGCACGTGCCCGAGAACGTGCACGGCGACCCCGGCGCGATCGACTTCGCCAGGATCGTCAAGTACGCGAAGGCCGACCTGGACGTGGACGACGACGACACCACGACGCCGACCACACCCGCCAAGCCGAAGGTCCCGGCCTTCCCCGGCCGCAAGTACTTCGTGACCGGGGCCTCGAACGCGTACGTCCTCCAGCTCGGCAAGCAGCTGGTCGAGCGCGGCTTCGGCGACCACTACAAGGTCGGGCCGAGCAGGACCTGGGGCGAGGCGGACCGCCTCAACGTGCGCGACTTCCAGAAGTCCCGCAAGGAACTGCGCGGCGACGCCGACGGCAGCCCCGGACCGCTGACCTGGCGCCTGCTGTTCTCCTGATCCCTGTCGTCACGACAGGGCCTAGTCGGCGAACCCGTCGCGCACCTTGTCGAAGACGGGCCGGTAGGTGTCCCATTCGGCGTTCGGGGCCGACAGGTAGATGTCGTACTCCCGGCCGCCCGCCTCGCCGTATCCGAGGTCGATGGCGCGGAAGGCGCGGGCGCGGCCGTGGAAGGTGAACTCCCACACCGCGGCCGGCTTGTCCTTGAAGGTGGTCTTCTGCATGCGCAGCCTGCGGTACGAGGTGGGGTAGTTGACCTTGGTGTTCGCCTCGATGTCCTTGAAGTGCTCGATGGGGTGCGAGCCGGCCGGGTCCACCATGCCGATGGTGATGCCGGCCAGGCCGGTCGGATCGGTGTAGGTGACCTCGTCGGCCGCGCCCTTCTTCCGCGTCCAGCCGTCCGGCACGGGGAAGGAGACGCCGAGCTGTTTCTCGCGGACCAGGTGGTAGCCGTCGGGGACGGGCGAGGGGGAGGTCGACGGGGTGGGGGCGCTGCTGGTCCTGCGCGTGTCGGCCGCGTCACCGCCGCCGCCCTGCGAGGACACGTAGAGCGTGCCGCCGGCGGCGAGCGCGGCCAGCGCGACGACGACGGCCACGAGGGCGCGCCGCCCTCGCTTGCGACCGCCCTTGTGCGGCGGCGCGGGCGGGGTCGGCTGCGGCGCGGGCGCCGGGGCTGTGTCCTGGGTGCCGTCGGGGTCTTCGGTTCCGTCGTGGGCGGCCCCGGCCGACAGCGTGGTCGTCGGGCCGCCGGACCAGGTGGCCCGCAGGGCCCGTTCCGTCTGCTCCGCCGTGGGCCGGTCCTCGGGTTCCTTCGACAGCAGGACCTCGATGAGCGGTTCCAGCGGGCCGGCCTGCCGCATCGGCTGCAGCGGGTCCACGGCGATGGCGTACGCCGTCTCCATGGCGGTGTCCCGGCGGTACGGCGGCCTCCCCTCGACCGCCTGGTACAGCGTCGCGCCCAGCGACCAAAGGTCGGAGGAGGGGCCGGGCTTGTGGCCGCGGATCCGCTCCGGGGCCATGAAGTCGATGGAGCCGACCATCTCCCCGGTCTGCGTGAGCGTCGAGGTGCCGGCGGTCTGCGCGATACCGAAGTCGGTCAGGACGACCCGGCCGCCGGCGCCGAGCAGGACGTTGCCGGGCTTGATGTCGCGGTGCAGGACGCCGGCGGCGTGCGCGGCCCGCACGGCGGCGATCATGCCGAGGCCGATGCGGGCGGCCTCCTCGGGCGGCAGGGTGTGTCCGCCCTTGAGGACGTCGCCGAGGGTGGGCGCGGGGACGTACTCCATGACGATGCAGGGCCGGCCGTCGTCCTCGACGACGTCGTGCACGACGACCACGTTGGGGTGGACCACCCGGGCGGCGCTGCGTGCCTCGCGGCGGGTGCGCTCGTAGAGCGTGTCGACCTCGGCGTCGGACAGATGCGGCTGCGTGTGCAGTCGCTTGAGCGCGACCCGGCGTGCGAGCACCTCGTCCTCGGCCAGCCACACGGTGCCCATACCGCCACTGCCGACGGGCTCGACGAGCCGGTAACGCCCGGCGACCAGCCGCCCCTCGTCCGCCACAGCCCTGCCCTCCGCCTTGCTCTGCCCCCTTCATGTCACTTCGCCCTGCACAGTAACCGACCTGGTTGGGAGACCGAAGGCCGGTCCGGCAGCGCAGGCCTTCGACGGGGGCGTCGCCTGCGAACGCCGTCACGGGCCGACGACCAGGGCGCGGCACGGCGCCGTCAGGGGCGTGTCCCGGGCGTCGGCCCGCACCGAGCGCCAGCCCCAGGACCGCAGGGCCCGCAGGGTCGCGGTGTCGCCGCGGTCGACCAGCGTGACGCCGAGCACGGCGGGATGGCCGGCGAGCCCGGCGGCGCGGTCGGCGAGCAACCGCCGCTGCAGGCGCCGGGCGAGGTTCCAGTCACGGCCCGGATGCTGGGTGCGCACCCGTGAGTCGACCAGGAGCCCGGAGACGGCGAAGAGCCTCCCGCAGGCGGCGAGTCCGAGCAGATCCTTGGGGAGATATCCGTCCAGGCCTCGCCACCAGGGCCCGTGCGCGGACACCGGAAAGCCGTACGCGCACCCCGTCAGTACGACGCCTTCCCGCTCCGCGACCAGCAGGGCGAAACCCGGTCGCTGCACCTCGGCGGCGAGCCGCCGCAGGAACAGCTCGCGCTCCAGGTTCCACGCCCGCGGATCGCCCCCGGAGGTCTGCGCGTACAGGTCGCCGAGTTCCTTGCGCCGGTCCTCGATCTGCCCCCGGGACAGCGGGCGGATCCGTTCCCCTTCCAGGGGCGACGGAGCTTGCCGGCCCCCGCGGTCAGGCACGTTGACGGCCATGAGGCGGATCCTGCCCCGGGCCCGGACAGGTGCCGGCCCGGCGTCGTGGCTCACCGAGAACGGCACCGCCCGGCAGCGGGCGCACGAAGAGCCCTCGGCACTTTCACCGTACTCCCGCGCACCGGGCCGGGTGCCGGGCGCAGGAGTAGCGTGGGACGAGAAGACCAGGACAAGGTGAGCACAGTGCCCGGTACCGATCCCCCGCCCGCCACGGGACTGCTCGCGGACGGCGTCCACGAGTCCGTACGTCCCGGGACGGCGCTTCTCCGGTTGGAGACGACACGCGACCGCCAAGGCGTCCTCGACGGCGCGTGGTGGCCGCGCTCCCGTGACATCGCGGTCGAACTGCCCGGTCTGGTCGGCGCGCTGACCGAACACCTCGGGCCGATCACCCGGATCGGCCTGGACTCCGCCGCCTGGGACGGACTGCCGACGCGCATGGTCGTCGACGGCCGGGTCGTGCACCTCGACGCCTCGTCCGTGGGCGACGACACCGTCCTGGTCACCCGTGGCGATCAGGATCTCTTCTCCCTGCTCGTCGTGCCGCCGGACAGCCCGCCCGGCGCGGCGCGGGCGGCGATGGCCCAGGCGGTGCGCGCCGACAACCTCAAAGGGGCCGGGCAGATCCTCGTCGACACCGGTGCCGAGCCCCTCTCGGCCCACTCCGGCGGCACGGACACGGAGCAGCCATGATCCACGCGGCAGATGTCCGGGAATGGCGCGAACACGACGTGGTCGACCCCAAGGGGCACAAGATCGGCACCCTCGAAGCCGTCTACGTCGACACGGCCACGGACGAACCGTCCATGGCGACGGTCCGTACGGGGCTGCCCACCCGTCAGCGTCTGGTGTTCGTCCCGCTCGACGAGGCGGTCCTGGGGCCCGGCTACATCAAGGTCCCGCATACCAAGGGGACGGTACGGAAGGCGCCTTCGATCGGGACGGACGACGTGCTGCCCGCCGAGCAGGAGGAGACGATCTTCCGCTACTACGACATCGCCTACCGGCCGGGGGTCCACGGCGAACGTCAACTCGCGCGCCGCTGACCGCCAGGAGGTGACCGGGCGATGGTGACGTCGTTTCTGCTGCTCCTGCTGGTGGCCGTGATCCTGGGCATCATCGGTGCGGCGGCGGACGGACTGGGCTATCTGCTGGCCATCGGGGTCGTGATCTTCGTGGCCGATGTGGCGTTCTTCGCAGTGGTGGGATCCCGGCGCGCCCGCCGGCGCCCGGTGCGCTGACCCTTGAGCGGCCCGGCCCGCGCGGCGGGAGAAAGTCTGTCGCGGCTGGACCATATTCTCCGCCCGCCGGAGTTAGGGTTGTGCCGCGTCCGCGAAACGAAGGTGCCATGCCCGCTGAGAACGCCTCCGTCGCCGGGAACCTCGACGACGACGACTACCCCGCCTACACCATGGGACGGGCCGCCGACGTCCTCGGCGCCACCCCCGCCTTCCTCCGGGCCCTCGGGGAAGCCGAGCTGATCACCCCCCTGCGTTCGGAGGGCGGCCACCGCCGGTACTCCCGCCGCCAGTTGCGGATCGCCGCCCGCGCCCGAGAGCTCGTCGACCAGGGCACCCCCGTCGAGGCCGCGTGCCGCATCGTCTCCCTGGAGGACCAGCTCGACGACGCCCTGCACCGCAACCGGGAAATGCGCCGGAGGCTGGACGAGCGCGGCACGGATATCTAGTCCCGCCGGTACAGAATTAGGGGACCCGGCCGGAGGAGAATTCCCGACCCGGTCCGAAAACGCACGGGCGGCTGCCACCCGACCTGTGTTAGCGTGATAGCAGTTGCAGTTTTGGTTGCCAGAGACTTGTTTCTTTGCAGAGCTTTCCGGATCTTTCCGGAGGGGTGATCATCGCGGCGACTCGGATCCGTAAAGTGCGGAATCCGGCACTGCCCCCCAAGGGAGATTCAATATGGCATCTGGCACCGTGAAGTGGTTCAACGCGGAAAAGGGCTTCGGCTTCATCGAGCAGGACGGCGGCGGCGCTGACGTGTTCGCCCACTACTCGAACATCGCCACCTCCGGCTTCCGCGAGCTTCAGGAAGGCCAGAAGGTTACCTTCGACGTCACGCAGGGCCAGAAGGGCCCGCAGGCCGAGAACATCGTTCCCGCCTGACGCTGACGCGACTTGTGGCTGGGGCCCGCGCTCTTGGGGTGCGGGCCCCAGCTCATTGCTATCCCGGAGTCCCCGGAGTATCCGAACTTCCTGGGTGGGCTCCCGGAGCACCCGGAGTTCCCGGATTATTGACGGCCCCGGCTTCAGCGCCGAGCGGCCTTTCGCATTCCCTCGGCTCATTCTTGTGAATCCGCGCGCGGCTCGTCATCGCTCGGTCGGACTTCCTCGATACGCCGTATCGAGGAAGGTTCCTTCATGAACCGCACCCGTAGCACCGGCGGCAGCGCAGGTCGCTTCCGTAGCGGCAGAAACTCCACCCGCTCGGCCGGCGGCGCCCGCGGCAGCCGCTCGCGCGCGCAGGAGACCGGCCGGCAGAGCCCTCGCGCGCGCTCCGCCGCACGGCCGCAGGAGTTCACCCTGCCGGTCACTCTCACCGAGCCACTCCCGGCGGTCGAGACGTTCGCCGAACTGGAACTGCCCGCCCGTCTGCTGGCCGCGCTCGACGGCGAGGGCGTGACCGTGCCCTTCCCGATCCAGGCGGCCACGCTGCCGAACGCGCTCGCCGGACGGGACGTGCTCGGCCGAGGGCGCACCGGTTCGGGCAAGACGCTCGCCTTCGGCCTGCCCGTGCTGGCCCGGCTCCAGGGGCAGCGGGCCCAGCCCCGGCAGCCGCTCGCCCTGGTCCTCGTGCCCACCCGGGAACTGGCCCAGCAGGTCACCGACGCGCTCACCCCCTACGCCCGCGCCCTGCGCCTGCGCCTCGCCACCGTGGTGGGCGGCATGGCGATCGGCCGCCAGGCGAGTGCGCTGCGCGGCGGCGCCGAGGTCGTCGTGGCGACGCCCGGCCGCCTCAAGGACCTCATCGAACGGGGCGACTGCCGGCTGGACCAGGTCGCCGTCACCGTCCTGGACGAAGCCGACCAGATGGCCGACATGGGCTTCATGCCGCAGGTCACCGCGCTGCTCGACCAAGTCGGTCCCGACGGCCAGCGGTTGCTGTTCTCGGCCACCCTGGACCGCAACATCGACCTCCTGGTACGCCGCTACCTCCACGACCCCGTGGTCCACTCGGTCGACCCGTCCGCCGGCGCGGTCAGCACCATGGAGCACCATCTGCTGCACGTGCACGACGACGACAAGCACGCCACCGCGACCGAGATCGCCGCCCGCGACGGGCGGGTGATCATGTTCCTGGACACCAAGCACGCGGCCGACCGGCTGGCCAAGCACCTGCTGTCCGTCGGTGTGCGCGCCTCGGCCCTGCACGGCGGCAAGTCCCAGCCGCAGCGCAACCGGACGCTCGCCCGGTTCAAGGACGGCCACGTCACGGTCCTGGTGGCCACCAACGTCGCCGCCCGCGGGATCCACGTCGACGACCTCGACCTCGTCGTGAACGTCGACCCGCCCGGCGACCACAAGGACTACCTCCACCGCGGCGGCCGTACCGCCCGCGCCGGTGAGTCCGGCACCGTCGTCACCCTCGTCCTGCCGCACCAGCGGCGCGCGATGGACCGTCTGATGGCCGACGCCGGCATCACCCCGCGGTCCGCCCGGGTCCGCCCGGGCGAGGCCGAACTGCAGCGCATCACCGGCGCCCGTACCCCCTCCGGTGTGCCCGTCACCCTGCCCGCACAGGTCCCGGAGCAGAGCGAGCGCACCAAGTCCGCCGGCCGCTCGCGCAGGGGTCAGGCCGCCGGCCGCGGTGAAGGCGGGCGGAGCGCCGGGCGTGGCGGTGGCGGGCGGGGTTCCGGCCGGCCCCGTCGCTCCACGCCGAGGAACAACCCGTAGCCCAGGCGCCGGGACTCAACTCCCGGCGGCCGGGGCGGGCCTTCGCCCGTCCTGCCCGCCCCGAAGAAGAGGAGAAGCCCTTGACGCCGACCACTGCGCGCACACGGCAGGCCCGCCCCGCCGACGGCACCGGCCTGACCGCCGTTGACGCCATGCACGCGCCCGGGCCCCAGGTGGACGACCACATGACCGTCGACGTGGCCCTGTCCGTGCTGATCAGCGCCCGGGTCCCGCACCTGCTCCTCCAGGACGAGGACGGGCGGTGCGCGGGCCTGGTCACCCGGGCCCAGCTCGCCGCGCACCGCAGTGGTTCGTGGTACGGCGACCGGACGCGGCTGCGGGACATCCCGCTCGACCGCGGACCGTTCACCTCGTCCGTGGCCGTGCTCAGCGAGGCGGAAGCCGCCATGCGGGTGCGGACCCTGGATGTGTCACCCGTGATCGACGAGCACGGCTACGCCCTGGGCGTCCTCGCTCGGATCTGCTGACCGCCCTCGCGCGGTCGACCCCTACGGCGTTTCTCGCCCAACTCTGTGGAGGCATCCATGCGTTGTGTCATCGCCCGTTTCCCCTTCGACCTGACCAAGCGCGAGGTCGAGCACTCGATGAGCGGCGTCACGCCCGAACCCGTCACCGGCGTGGCCGTGACCATCGAGCAGCGCGTCTACCCCGTGATGCAGGTCGGGGAAGTGATCACCCGGCAGAACCGCCGCGACTTCACCACGGGCGAGATGCGCCGCGCGCTGACCCGCCTCGGCTTCACCTGCCACGAGGCGGCTCCCACCAGGCCGGCCCAGGCCGCTCAGGCTGACGAAGGTGCGCTCGGCTGGTGACGTCCCGGGTCCCGACCCGCCGCGTGACCCGTCGTCGGGCTAGGCTCCTGAGGCATGACGCACCCTGACGACCTGCTCGTCGCGATCGCCGCGATGGTGGAGTCGCGGCACAGCAGCCAGATGTCCCTGACCGTGGTGATCCCGGGAGCCGTCATCACGGGACGGCTGGCCCCGGAAGCCCTGTGGAAGGAGCGGGTGGCCGAAGTCCTGCGGGACTCCGCGCACCTGGGGCAGTTCGCCGCGGCGTTCACCTCGGCCCTGGCCGGCGGCGACCACCCGCCGGAGCACGGCAGGCGGCCCACCCATCTGCACTTCCACGTCGCCCGGATTCTCCAGGGCAGCTTCGGCATCCCCGACACGGGTGGCATGTACCGCGTCGCGCTGGAGGACGTGAGCGCCTGGACCATCGGGGACATCGGCTATTCGGACCAGTGAGAGCCCGTGAGGAAGCCCGCGGCTCCTCCTTCCGTGTGCGGGGAGGGGCCGGGGGCTGACGCGCCGCTCGGTTCGTACGGCGTCGTCACCCCTCACGTCACGTCGGTCACCGTCCAGCGCTGGTTGGCACCGGAGTTCGCGAGCCATACGCCGACGGAGGCGCCGTCGCTCGTGGACTGGCCGGAGACGTCCGCGAGGCGGCCGGTGGCGGCGTTGACGAGGGTCCAGGTGCCGTCGCCGGTCGTCGACATGATCCACTGGGCGGCGCTGTCGCGGGTGCCCTCGTCGGGCTCGGCCACCAGGGCGCCGTCGCGCACGGCCAGGCGCTTGCCCGCGGTCGCCTCGGTGAAGACGTACCGCTTGCGGTTGTCGGTGCCGCTGATCTGCTCCAGGCGCCACTGCTGACCGCTGGGGTCGGCGGCGTTCGCGCTCTTGATGACCAGGCCGGTGCCGTTGTCGGCGATGGTGAGGTCCTTGCCGCTCTGGGCGCCGGTCAGCCGGTAGGTGTGGCCCTGCTGCAGCTCGGCCGCGTCCGCGGCGACGCCGGACACGCCCTTGACGAGGAACGACGTCACGGACTGGGCGGGCACGGTGAGCGTGGCCTGCTTGCCGGTGACCCGGACCGCCTGCTGCCGCTCCAGCTTGCCGTCGGCGCTGGTCACCACCGGGGTGACGGTGGCGCGGGGGGAGATCCGGCCGAACTTCGACAGGTCGAGGGTGACCTCGCGCGCCTCGGTGGTGCTGTTGACGTGGACGACGGTCGCCGCGTCGCCCTTCTTGGCGACCGCCGCGGTGCTGGAGGTGTCGTTCGTCTTGATCAGCCGGTCGCCGGGCTTGATGTAGTGGGTGAAGTTGCGGGCCGTGTCGAACTTCGTGTTGGTGTAGATCGGGCAGGACTCCAGGGTGTCCTTCGACGTGCAGCTGAACGACAGCTGGATCTCGCCCCAGTTGCCGCCCTTCGCGGACTCGCCGCCCGGCTTCATGTTGTCGTAGTCCTCGACGGGCTGCCAGAACACCCAGGCCTTGGGCTCCAGTTCACGCAGGTCGTCGACGATGCGCTGGGCCAGGCCGAGGCCGGGCCGCATGTCGGTGAAGCTCTGGCCGTCGCCCCAGTCGCCCTCGACCTCGCTCATCCACAGCGGCTTGTCGGCGGCCTTGGCCAGGTCGCGCACGGTGGTGCGCTGGCCGGTACCGTAGGTGTGGACGTTCATCTGGCCGACGAGGTCGCGGACCTCCTGCGGGTAGGAGTTCCAGTTGGTGGCGAACGTGCCGGGGTTCGTCTCGTCCATGGCGGAGATCTCCGCGCCGGTCTTCGACTGCTCCAGGGTCGGGGCCAGCGCGCGCAGCACCTTCTGCTGGAGTTCCGGGCCCATGTGGGCGCCCTCCTGGCGGCCGCCGACGGGCTCGCCGTCCGCACCGAGCTTGGTGCCCCAGTAGTTGGTGTTCGGCTCGTTGAACGGGTCCAGGGTGTCGACCTTGATGCCGTGCGCCTTCTCCAGGCGTTCGGTGGCGCCCACCAGGTACTTGGCGAAGTCGTCGACGGACTCGGTCTTGAGCTGGTCCTTGCCCGCGTCGAAGTTGCCGGAGACGTAGCCGCTCTCGGTCATGAACCAGGGCGGGGAGTTGCTGAAGGTCTCCCAGTGGGTGATGTCCTTCTTGATGCGGTCGACCCACCAGCGCTGCGTCTTGTCGGCCTTGTTGTTCCAGTCGGCGGGGTCCTCGGCGTCCCACCAGTCGACGTCCTCGCGGGTGGTGCCCGCCGGGGCCTTCCACCAGCCCTCGACCGCGCCGCCGGCGCGCAGGTAGTCCTTGACGTCGGGGGCGTTGCCGCCGCCGATGTTGTAGCGGGCGATGTTCAGCGCGAGGCCGTCGTCCCCGAAGAGGAGCTGGGCGAGCTTCTCGCGTATCGCGGGCGGGTAGTCGCCGGTGGCATTGGCGAACCAGACCAGGCTGGTGCCCCAGCCCTCGAACTTCTCGTGCTTGTACGAGGGGTCGGGCCGGACGGTGACCGCGGCGGTGGCGGTCGTGTCCGCGGGCGCGGCCGGCAGGGAGGTGGCGGCCAGAACGGTCCCGGTCGCGAGGGCCGTGACGCCGATCCCCAGGAGGCTTCTCTTACGGGTGCGGTGTGCCATCTCGAGTACTCCAGCTCTTCCGTGCGCCGCGCGTCCCGGCGGGACACAGAGATCGGGACCGCAGGGTGCGGTTCGGTGCGGTTCGGTGCGTTCTCGTGTGGTTTCGGCTCGTAATGTTTACGTAAACATCCGCTGGCGGGATGTCTACACTGTGCGAATCTCAGCGGTCAAGGAGTAGTCGATGGACGCACGCACCGCGGGAGGACGTACGCGAAAGCGCGCCACCCGCCCCCGCCAGGGCGCCTCCATGGCCGACGTCGCCCGCCTCGCCGGCGTCTCCTCGCAGACCGTCTCCCGTGTCTCCAACGGTTTCCCGGGCGTGACCGAGGAGACCCGGCAGCAGGTCATGGCCGCGATGCGGGAGCTGGGCTACCGGCCCAACAGCGCCGCGCGGGCGCTCAAGCGCGGCGAGTTCCGCACCCTCGGCGTGATCACCTTCTCCCTGTCCACCATGGGCAACATCCGCACGCTGGAGGCGATCGCGACCTCCGCCGCCCAGCACGGTTACGCCGTCACGCTGCTGCCCGTGGCCGTCCCCACCCAGGACGAGGTGAACGGCGCCTTCTCCCGGCTCGGGGAACTCGCCGTGGACGCGGTCATCGTCATCATGGAGATCCACCTGCTCGACGCGGCGACGGTCTCCCTGCCGCCCGGCGTGCAGGTCGTGGTGGCCGACTCGGACGCCGGCGACCGCTACACCGTCGTCGACACCGACCAGGCGGGCGGCGCCCGCGACGCCGTACGGCATCTGCTGGACCTCGGCCACGACACGGTGTGGCACCTGGCAGGGCCGGAGGGCTCCTTCGCCGCCCAGCGCCGTGCCAACGCCTGGCGCACCACCCTCACGGAGGCGGGCGCGGTCCCGCCGCCCCTGGTGCGCGGCGACTGGTCGGCCGAATCCGGTTACCGGGCCGGTCTGCGACTGGCCGAACAGCCGGACTGCACGGCCGTGTTCGCCGCCAACGACCAGATGGCGCTGGGCCTGCTGCGTGCCCTGCACGAACGCGGCCTGAGGGTGCCCGACGACGTCAGCGTCATCGGCTTCGACGACATCCCCGAGTCCGCGTCCTTCCTGCCCCCGCTCACCACCATCCACCAGGACTTCGCGGAAGTGGGCCGGCTCTGCGTCGAGGGCGTCATCGCCAAGATGCGGCACACCGGCACCGCACACGGCACCACCCTCGTCCCGACCCGCCTCGTGCCACGCCGGAGCACGGCACCGCGCCGGACAGGCCCTTAGGTCCTGTCGTCACAGTCCCGCCCGCCCCTGCCTGAAGCGGGCGGCGCCCTCCGTGAGGTCCACGATCGGGGCGGGGTAGTCCAGGTCGGCGCGGGTGGCGTCGTCGAGGGCCGGGAGGCGGTGGATCGTCGCGGCGTCGAGGCCTCGGAGTTCGGGGAGCCAGCGCCGTACGTACTCCCCCCGGGGGTCGAAGCGGCGGGCCTGGACGAGGGGGTTGAGGACCCGGTTCGGGCGGGTGTCCGTGCCGGTACCGGCCACCCACTGCCAGTTGAGCTGGTTGTTGGCGAGGTCGCCGTCCACGAGGAGGTCCAGGAAGTGCCGGGCCCCCACCCGCCAATCCACGTACAGCGTCTTGGTGAGGAAGCTCGCCGCGAGCATGCGGGCGCGGCCCGGCATCCAGCCCTCGTGGCCCAGTTGCCGCAGGGCCGCGTCGACGACGGGGTAGCCCGTGCGGCCCTGCTTCCAGGCCTCGGTCTCCTTCGGGGCGCGGCGCCAGCGGTCGTGCCGGGGGCGGTAGTCGTGAGCGGCGGCGTCGGGGCGGGCCGCCAGGACCTGGTGGTGGAACTCCCGCCAGGCGAGCTGGCGGACGAATCAGGACCGGGTTGTCGTGCACCCGCAGGTCCGCCGTGAACAGGGCGACCGAGACGCGCACGGTTCCTCGACCTCCCCTCAGTGTGTACGGGCGGGTTCCCGGGCGGCCGACTCGGCCGCGGCGGCGATGTTGCGGGTCATGCCGCCGAAGACCGCGGCGTGGAAGGGGGCCACGCCCCACCAGTAGGCGTGTCCGGCCAGTCCGTGCGGATGGAACAGGGCCCGCTGCCGGTACACCGTCCGTCCCCGCTGATCCCGGTCCACGGTCATCTCCAGCCAGGCCAGGCCCGGCAGCCGCATCTCCGCGCGCAGCCGCAGCAGCCGGCCCGGCTCGATCTCCTCCACCCGCCAGAAGTCCAGGCTGTCGCCGACCCGGAGCCGGGTCGCGTCCCGGCGGCCCCGGCGCAGGCCGACCCCGCCCACCAGGGTGTCCAGCCAGCCCCGCAGGGACCAGGCCAGGGGCGAGGAGTACCAGCCGTTCTCGCCGCCGATCGCCTCGACCACCCGCCACAGCTCCTGCGGCGACGCGGCGACCGTGCGCTCGCGGTGATCGGTGTAGAGGCTTCCGCCGGCCCAGTCGGGGTCGGTCGGCAGCGGATCGCTGGGGGCGCGGGGTGTCGAGGCCGAGGACCACCTGGTGGCGACGTCCGCGTCCTGCACGCGCCGCAGGGCCAGCCGGATCGCCCGGTCCAGGCCGACCGGGCCCTCCGGCGGGTCCGGCACGTGGTGGACGATGTCCCGCTCGGCGCAGACCACCTCGTGCTTCAGCGACTCGACCAGCGGGCGAGCGAGGGCACCCGGCACCGGGGTGATCAGGCCGACCCAGAGGCTGGACAGCCGGGGCGTGAGCAGCGGCACGGGGAGGATCACACGCCGGGGCAGCCCGGCGACGGCGGCGTACCGCCGCATCATGTCCTCGTACGTGAGGATGTCCGGCCCGCCGATGTCGAAGGCGCGGTTCACGTCGTACGGCAGCCGCGCGCACCCGACGAGCAGGCGGAGCACGTCGCGGACGGCGATCGGCTGGATGCGGGTGCGCACCCAGCTGGGCGTCACCATCACGGGCAGCCGCTCGGTCAGGTACCGCAGCATCTCGAAGGACGCCGAACCCGAACCGATGATCACCGCCGCGCGCAGGACGGCGGTCGGCACGCCCGAGGCCAGCAGGATGCGGCCCACTTCGGCGCGGGAGCGCAGGTGGGGCGAGAGCGCGTGCTCGGGTACGCCGTACGGGGTCAGCCCGCCGAGGTAGACGATCCGGCGTACCCCGGCGGCGCGCGCCTGTTCACCGAAGATCCTGGCCGCGCGCCGGTCGGTCTCCTCGAAGTCCCGCCCCGTGCCCAGCGCGTGCACCAGGTAGTAGGCGACGTCCATGCCCTCCATCGCCGCGCGCACGGACCCCTCGTCCGTGACGTCCCCGCGTACGGCCTGCGCCTGCCCGGCCCACGGATGGTCGCGCAGCCTGCCGGGCGAGCGGGCCAGACAGCGCACGGCATGCCCGGCGGCCAGCAGCTCCGGCACCAGTCTGCCGCCCAGGTAGCCGGTGGCGCCGGTGACCAGACAACGCAGCGGCCGGTCGTCGTCGGTCATGCCTCGTTGCTCCCCGGGACGTGCCCCGCCCGATGGCTCTGTCGCGTTCACCTGTCCTCTCCCCATGCTTGGCTCGGGGCACGATCACCGCAACCGCACCGCCCGGCGCTCGTCGATCGGGGATCGTCTGCTCGGGGATCGGTGATCGGTGAGATCGGTGATCGGTGAGATCGGTGATTGTGATCGGTGGCTGGAACTTCGGCGGGCTCGTGGGAGTTGGCAGGAGGACGCGCGGAACTCACGCGGACGACCGGAACGACACGGGCTGAAGCCGAGGTGGCACGGAATGGCGATGTGGGATCGGATCAAGGACCAGGCGAAGGGTCTGCAGCAGCAGGCACAGGGGGCGCGGGGCGCGTCCGCCGGTGGACACGGCCGGCCGGGTTCGGGGTCCTCCGGGGGATCGAAGGCT
Organism: Streptomyces sp. NPDC093591; assembly: GCF_044764885.1. Taxonomy (NCBI): domain Bacteria; kingdom Bacillati; phylum Actinomycetota; class Actinomycetes; order Kitasatosporales; family Streptomycetaceae; genus Streptomyces; species Streptomyces sp. NPDC093591. The sequence continues at coordinate 169,043 of NZ_JBIWIY010000014.1, read as the reverse complement.
CAGCTGGTGAGCGCGCTCAAGTCCCAGCTCACCTCGCTGAAGACGGAGCTGAAGAGCGGCGCCTACCGGGACGCCAGCATGGCCATGTGCGCCCTGGTCGCCGCGGCCGACGGGCAGGTCGACCCGGCTGAGCGCCAGCATGTGGAGTCGCTGATCCTGAACAACGACGTCCTGCAGAACTTCCCGTCCGAACAGCTGCGGCAGCGCTTCAACAAGCACGTCGACCAGATGGGGTTCAACTTCCAGCAGGGCAAGGCCGAGGCCCTGCAGGAGATCGCCAAGGCCGCGAAGAAGCCGACCGAGGCCAGGGCGGTCGTACAGACCGGGTTCGTCGTCGCGGGTGCGGACGGGTACATCGCACCGGCGGAGGAGCAGGTCCTGCGCGAGGCGTGCTCGGTGCTCAACCTGTCTCCCCAGGAGTTCGGCCTCTGACCGTCACGCACCGAGGCGGCCCCGCCGGAACCGGGGCCGCCCGGCGGGATCAGTCCGCCGTAGGCGGTGTCTTCGGTGCGCGCAGGAGGGCGCCGATCGCCGCGGCGAGGACGACGACGCACACCGCGATCAGGGACGCCGAAAGGCCGTCCATGAAGGCGGACTTGACGCTGTCGGCGAGGGCCGCGCCCCGGGCGCCGAGTTCGTCGGCGACGTGGAGGCCGGCGGCCGCGGAGTGGCGTACGGACCCGGCGGCCTCCGCGGGGAGTTGGTCGACGGAGGCGGGGAGGGAGTCGCGGTAGTGGCTGCCGTAGATCGAGCCCATGAGGGCGATGCCGACCGCTGAACCGACCTCGCGGGTGGTGTCGTTCATCGCGGAGGCGACGCCCTGCTGTCCCCGGCCCAGGGAGCCCGTGATGGCCGAGGTGCCGTCCGCTGCGCTCAGGCCGATGCCGAGACCAGCCAGGACCAGGCCGCCGAGGAAGGGCAGGTAGCCGGAGTCGACGTCGAGCAAGGAGATCAGGAACAGGCCGGCGGCGAGCAGGAACAGGCCGACGGACATGACGGCCTTCATGCCGGCCTTGCGCACCAGGTGCGGGGTGACCATGGAGGTGGGCAGTACGGCCAGGGCGACCGGGACGAGGGCGGTGGCGGCCTTAAACGGGCTGTAGCCGAGGATGAGCTGGGAGTGGTCATCGCGCGGAACTCCTCGACAGGGGTGCGGCCACGGGCTCATCGGCGGGCCGGCGGGTGGTGCACAGCAGGGGCGCCCAGGCGGCGGTGCCGGTGAAGTCGCCGCCGCCCGCGGGGAGGACGTCCATGACGACCCGGTCGGGCCGCAGCAGGACGGCGTCCGCGCGGCCGGAGCGCAGCCAGGCGGCCAGGGTGCCGTCGTCGCCGGTGTCGTGCACGTCGACGACCCGGGCGCCGAGCCCCTCGGTGACGGCCCGCAGCGAGGGCGGCAGGGGCACCGCGGTCAGCACGGCGAAGGAGTCCCCGAGGAGGTCGTCGAGGCGTACGGCCTGACCGTCGTCGCCCGTCGCCCGGGGCTGTGGGCAGAAGGTGCCGCCGAGCCGGCCGCGCCGGGTCAGCGGTCCCGTGGGGAGCGGGCGGCCGAGATCCCGGCCGGCCCTGCCGGTCACCCCGGGGACACGGCAGGCAGCGGCGACGGCGGTGCGGCGCAGTGCGGCGGCGCGGTCCTGGCCGCCGGTCATGGCCCAGCCGGTGGCGACGGCCAGCCGGATGACATGGCGGGCGTGCGGCTTGCGCTCGCGCTCGTAGGTGTCCAACAGACGTTCGTCACCGCCCTGTCGGAGCACGCGGGCGAGCTTCCAGGTCAGGTTGTAGGCGTCCCGCAGCCCCGAGCACAGGCCCTGTCCGACGAACGGCGGGGTGAGGTGGGCGGCGTCACCGAGCAGGAAGACCCGGCCGCGGCGCCAGCGGTCGGCGATGCGGGCACGGAAGGTGTACTGGGCCTGCCGGATGACGTGGAAGTCGTCACCGGAGCCGAGGCGGGACGGGTCCACCCAGCGGGCGACCAGTTCACGCAGCAGCTCCTCGTCGAGCTGCTCCGTCTCGCGCAGCCGGAACTCCCAGCGGTAGCGTTCCTCGCCGATGCGCATGAAGGTCGCCGGACGGTTCGGGTCACAGACCTGTTCGACGCCTCCCCAACAGCGCACGGCGGCCTTCGTCGTCACGTCGATGACGGTCCAGCGCTCCTCGAAACACAGGTCCTCCCACTCGGCGCCGATGGCGGCCCGGGTGAGGCTGCCCGCGCCGTCACAGCCGAGGACCGCGTCCGCGAGCAGCACATGCTCGCCCTCGTCGTTGCGATACGTGACACGGGCCGGCCCGTCCGCGCCGTCCTCGACCGCAGTCACCTCGACCCCGCCCCGCAGCTCGCACTCCGGGCGGCGGGCCAGCGCCTCACGCAGGATCCGCTCCAGCTCGGGTTGGTCGAACATGCTGGTCTGCGGGTAGCCGTGGTGGCCGTGTGGAGATCGCTGGAACTCGGCGATCACGCGGTGCCGGGCGTCCAGCAGCCTGAGGCCGCGCGCGGGACGGGCGACGGCGGTGAACTCGTCGGCGACTCCGGCGGCTTGAAGAATCCTGCGGCCCTCGTCGTCGGTGGCGACGGCGCGGGGCAGCGGGTACACGTCGCGGTGGCGTTCGAGGACGACGGTGCGTACCCCGCGCCGGGCCAGGAGGAGGGCGGCGGTGACGCCCACGGGCCCGGCTCCGACGATCACCACGGGTACGTCGGCCGGGCTGTGCTCGACGGTCATGTGCGGCTCACTTCCGTCGTCTCAGCGCGCGTCGGTCACGGGCGTGCGCTGCCCGCCCAGGTCGATCCGGCCGTCCGGGGTGGCGATGGTGGCGGTGACGACGTCACCGTGGTGCAGGTAGTGGGGGTTCTTGGCCTGCGTTCTGAAGAACGCCTTCCACTTCACCGCGGGCGGCAGCAGCGCGCCGATCTTCTCCACCGGCTTGGGCGGCGCCTTCAGGGCCGTGCCGCCGGGGGTGCCGGTGAGCAGCAGGTCGCCGGGGCCGAGGGTCTGGAAGCGGGCCAGCAGGGTCAGCGCCTGCGCCGGGCGGACGATCATGTCGGCGAGGGTGCGGTCCTGACGCAACTCGCCGTTGACGCTCAACTTCAGCCGCAGATCGAGGAGATGGGCGAAGTCCTCCTCGTCCAGCAGCGCCAGGTACGGCCCGGTCGGGGTGAAGGTCGGGTACGACTTGCTCTCGTAGAACTGCGTCTTGGTCAGCTGGACGTCACGGGCGCTGACGTCGTTGGTGACGACGAGCCCGGCGACGTACGAGGGAAGGTCCTTCTCCTCGACGACGGCGCCGATGGGCATGGGTGCTCCCAGGACGAGGCCGAGTTCGACCTCGTAGTCGAGGAACTTCACGTGGGCGGGCCGGACGATGGCCTCGCCGGGGCCGCTGACCGAGCCGGACGCCTTGCGGAAGAAGGCGGGCGGGATGTCGCCGGTGAAGCCCGAATCGCGGGCGTGGCTGCGGTAGTTGACCATCTGGGCGACCACCCGGCAGGGGGTGGTGACCGGCGAGAGGGCGACCAGGTCGGCGACGGGGGTACCGGGCTCGCCGCTCGCGACGGCCTCCCGGACGGCGGCCCGGTCGGCGATCAGGTCGGCGGTGGTGACGGCCTCGGTGTCGACGCGGACGGCGCGGTCGCCGAGGACGGCCCACCAGCCGTCGGCGGTGCGCAGGACGTTGGTGCTCATGAGTTCATCGCTTTCATCAGGCCCAGCAGACGTGCGGGATCGAGTTCGTTGTCGCCGCGCAGGGCCGTCAGGACCTCGCGCACCTTGGCGGGGGACGGGCTCGCGCCCAGGAAGTCCCGGGTGGCCGGCGGCCCCCACTGGGCCAGCCCGCTCGCCGACATGGGCGCCCAGCCGGGCTCGACGTCGCAGGAGAACAGGTCGCCGTCGGCGTAGTGCTCCAGCATGAAGTGGTCGGGGTCGCGCCAGTAGTCGAAGAGCTGGCTGCCCTGGATGTGCCGGCCGATGCCCCAACTGCGCCGGTAGCCGCGCTCGTTCAGGTACTCGCCGCCCGCGGCGATCGAGTCCAGGTCGGTGACCTGGTAGGCGGAGTGGACGTACCCCGTGCCCGGTCCCAAGTGCATGGCCAGCGTGTGGTGGTCGGCCGGCACGCTGCCCAGGTCACAGCGGAGGAAGGCCATCGTCGGGCCCCGGCCGCGCTGCCCGTCCAGGAACAGGAAGTCGGAGACGATCATCCCGAGGGTGTCCAGGTACCAGTCCAGGGCGCGGGCGAACACCCGTGTCTCCAGGACGACATGGCCCAGGCGCTGGATGCGGGACGGCTCGCGCGGCGGACGCTGAGTGGCGTTCGTACGGCGGTGCCCCGCGCCGGAGTTGAGGAGCAGCGGCCGCTGTCCCGGCAGCTCGGGCAGGGTCTCGGCACAGTGCACGACCCGCACCGGGAAGCCGGACGGGTCGAGCAGGCCGACCGCCTCGCCGCCGCCGGGCACGTCGGCGTCCCGTACGGCCGCCCCGGTCGCCCGCGCCAGCCGGTCCAGGTCGGCCCGCTCGGCCGCGCGGAACGCCGGACCGACGAAACGGGACGTACGACCGCGCCGGATCACCATGCAGGGGGAGCCGGCGAAGGTGCCCCGCAGCCACAGCTCGCCCTCGGTACGGGCGGCGACCTGGAAGCCGAAGTCCAGGGCGAAGACCTCGGCGCGGTCCAGGTCCGGCTTCTCGAACTCCAGCCAGGCCAGGTCCGCCACCTTGATCACGGGGTTGCGGGAGCGGCCGGGATGCTCGCCGCGCAGGGCGCCCTGCTCGCTGTGCAGGTCCTGGTGGGGCGTCGCGACGGCGGGTGGTGCCACGGGTGTTCCAGACATGGTGTCCTCCGAGCGACGATGCCTTAATGAGGAAATCATCAGCTTTGATGGAAGAGTCGTCAATGGCTCGACGAGCATGAATTGATGGATTCATCAGAACTGCGATGGCCGTCGTCTGCGCGGGTAGACTCGGGCCCATGCCTACGTCAGCCCCGCCCGGCAACCGGTTCGAGCGGCGCCGCGCCGAGACCCGGCGGGCGCTCGTCCGCGCGGCCCGGCGGATACTCGCCGAGACCGGTGACACCAGCGCCAGCATCCAGGCGATCGCCGAGCGCGCGGACGTCGGCTTCGGCTCCTTCTACAACCACTTCGAGTCGAAGACCGAGTTGTTCGAGGCTGCCGTGGTGGACGCGCTGGAGGAGTTCGGCCAGACCTTCGACCAACACCTGGCCGGGATCGACGACCCCGCGGAGCTCGTCGCGGCCGGCTTCCGGCTCAGCGCCCGGATGGCCGAGTCCCACCCGGAGCTCATGCAGGTGCTGCGCCGCCGTGGCCTCGGCCATCTCCACTCGGACAACGGCCTGGCCGTCCGGGCCCTGCGCGACCTCCAGGCCGGTATCGCCTCCGGCCGCTTCACCGCCGTGGAGCCGGTGGTCGCCCTGTCGGCCCTGGGCGGCACCCTGCTGTCCCTGGTGGAGCTGCGCTTCGCCCGCCCCGAGCTGGACGGCGACGAGGCCGCCACGAACCTGGCCGAGATGGTCCTGCGCATGCTGGGCGTCCCGCCGGATGACGCCCACGAGGTGGCCCGCCGGCCGTTGCCCGACCTGGGCTGACCGGCGGGACGCCAGGCTTCACGCGTTCCCGGACGTGCCCCCGGACGCGTCCTCGGGCCGGAAGGTGACCGACCGGCCCGAGAAGCGGGCGGTGAGGCCGTCGGCCGTGGTGGTGACCGAGCGCAGGCGCAGCCCGTCGGGAATGTTGCGCAACTGGATCGGCCGCTCGAAGACCTTGTCGAGCAGCGCGTTGCCCCCGCCGGGCAGCACACCGCCCGCGACCTGGAAGTCCTGGAACGCGATGCGGTTGCCCGAGGCCGCCGAGACGGTCGTCGTCACGGTGACCTCTTTGCCGAGGGGCAGCAGGATGGCCGCGCTGACCTGACCCGGGCGACCGCCCTGGGAGATCTCCAGGCCGAGGACCTTCGACACGTCCTCGTACGACAGGAAGGCGGTCGCCTGCGCGCTGCGGGCCCGTGCCTCGCCGTCGTCGTCGGACTTCGTCAACCCGTTCAGCCGCAGGGAGAGTTCGCTCACCGGCAGCGGTCGGGTGGCGTCGCGGGCCGGTATGCCGTGCGCGGTGATGTCCACCTGGCTCAGCGTGCCGGAGGCCGCCTGGGTCACGACGGGGATGCCACGGACGTGGACCTCCGGCGGCAGGGGTGTGCCCATGCCCTCCTGGAACGCCTTGGCCGTGCGGGACTCGATACGTGCCGCGACGGCCCGGTCGACCGCGACGGGCAGGAGAGCCAGCGCGACCAGGACGGCGGCGACGGCCGTACGGCGACGGCGGGGCCGACGGGACTCGTTGCCGTCATAAGGGGCGTCGTAAGGGGGGTAGTACGGCTCGTACTGCGGGTCGTCGTCGTACCCGTACCGGGCCTGATGGCCGGGCTGTCGCGGGAACTCGTGCGGGAACTCGTGCTGGGACCGGTGCATGGGCGGGGCCCTCCTTCAGTGGGCTCGGTCAGTCGGCTCGTCGGGCCCGGTCGGGCGAGTGGGGCCGCTCGGTGTCACGCAGACGGCGGACCGTGGCGGTGGCGGTGTCGCCGTCGACTCCGGCGGCGATCAGGGCGGCGATGGCGGCGCGAGTGCCGTCGTCGGCCCAGATCCCGGAGTTGACGGCGGCGAGGAGGCTCAGCAGGTGGGCCTCGATGGCGCTGCTGAGGGCGCAGGGCGGGACGACGGTATGGAAGACGCCCCGGCGCCGGCCCTCGGCGAGGATGCCGGCGGCCGTCTCGCGGGCCGGGGCGAGGACTTCGCGCACCTGGTCGGGGCTGAGGTCCTGGCCGGCCAGGCCGATCAGGGTGCGGTAGCACTCACCGACCGGCCAGAGGGTGAGAACGAAGCGAGCCAGGGCACTCGCGGGGTCGGTGCGGGGCGCACCCGTGGCGGCCATGGCGAGGCGCACCGCCTCCGCGACCTCGTCGGCGAGCCCCTCCACCAGCGCCGCACGGCCGGCGAAGTGCGTGTAGACGGTGCGCCGCGCCACGCCGGCGGCCTCGGCGATGTCACCGAGGCTGCTGTCGGGGTTGCGGCCCAGTTCGCGTCGGGCCGCTTCCAGGATGCGGGCGCGGGTGGCACGCGTCGCACGGCGCTGCCGTCCGGGCGGTGGGGCTGTCTGGCTGCTCACGTCGGCACCTCGGGGCGTAGGAGGGGGTGAAAGACGGGGCGCGGGCGGGTCCCGGAAGGGAGTCGCTCGATATTTGCACATCGGAGGGCAAGAAACTAGTCTGCTCATCGATGTGCAAATAACAAGCGACCCTGCCCTTGGGAGCCCCTCTTGCCCTTCCTTGCCAACACACCCGTGGAGAAGATGACCGGGCCGTACGCACGGCGTTGGTGGGCGCTGCTCGTGCTCTGCCTGAGTCTGCTGATCGTCGTCATGGCGAACACGTCACTGATCGTGGCCGCGCCGGACATGAGCCGGGACCTGGACCTCAGCAGCAGCGACCTGCAGTGGGTCATCGACGGCTACACCGTCCCGTACGCCGCGCTGATGCTCGTCCTGGGCGCGATCGGCGACAAGTACAGCCGCCGCGGCGCCCTCGTCACCGGCCTGCTGATCTTCGCGGGCGGTTCGGTGATGGGGAGCCTCGTCGATCAGACGGAACTCGTCATCGCGGCCCGCGCGATCATGGGCGTCGGTGCCGCCGTCGTGATGCCGGCCACCCTGTCCCTGCTGGTCGCGACCTTCCCCAAGGCCGAGCGCGCCAAGGCCATCACCGCCTGGAGCGCTACTTCCGGCCTCGCCATCGCCGTCGGCCCGCTGCTCGCGGGTTGGCTCCTTGAGGCCCACGCCTGGGGCTCGACGTTCCTGATCAACGTGCCCATCGCGGCCATGGCCGTGGTCGGCGCGCTCGTCCTCGTACCGCCGTCCAAGGCGGAGGGCATGGGCCGGATCGACTACGTCGGCGGGCTGCTGTCGATCGTCTCCATCGGCTCCCTGGTCTACGCGACCATCGAGGGCCCGCACTTCGGCTGGGGCACCGGCCCGGTCACCGCGGCCGTCGTCGCGGGCGTCGGTCTCGTCGCCTTCGTGGCCTGGGAACTGCGCCACCCGCACCCGATGCTGGACGTGCGCAAGTTCCGGCTGCGCCCCTTCACCGGCTCGATGATCGCGGTGCTGTTCTTCTTCTTCGGCACCTTCGGCGCGATCTACTACTCCACCCAGTTCCTGCAGTTCGTCCTCGGCTACGACGCCCTGGAGACCGGCATACGGCTGCTGCCGCTGGCCGCAGCGGTCTTCCTCGGCGCCGCGGTCACCGGCAGGCTGACCCCGAAGCTCGGGGTGAAGGCGATGGTGGTGGCCGGCATGGCCATCGGTACCGCCGGTGTCTTCCTGCTCACGCAGATCGACAAGGGCTCGACGTACACCGACTTCCTGGCCCCGATGATGATGCTGGGCTTCGCGATCGGCCTGAGCGTCTCCCCGGCCACCGACACCGTCATGGGCTCCTTCCCCGAGTCCGAGCTGGGCGTAGGCGGCGGCGCCAACGACACCTCGATGGAGCTGGGCGGCTCCCTGGGCATCGCGCTGCTGGGCTCCCTGCTCGGCACGGCGTACCGGGACGAACTCACCGACCTGATCGGCGGCCGGCTCCCGGCCGCGGCGCTGGAGACGGCCAAGGACTCGGTGGGCGGCGGGCTCGCGGTCGCCGAGGAGGTCGCGAAGAACCCGGCCGGCGGGGCGCAGCAGGCGCAGGCCCTGGTCGACGCCGTCCACGAGGCGTTCGCCCAGAGCATCGCCCACACCAGCCTGGTCGGCGGGATCATCATGGCCGCCGGAACGCTGATCGTCCTCGCCGTCCTGCCGGGCCGTCGCAAGACCGACCAGCACCGCCGGGAGGACACGCGGGAGACGGAGCAGCGGCCCCAGGAGGAGCGCGCGGGCGTCGCCTGAGCGGCCGCCACCCCGAAGCGGGCCGTGCCTTGAGCGGCGCACGGCCCAGGACGGTGCCGGGAGGGGACGCCCGGCACCGTCCTGGTGCTGTCAGGAGGAAGGTGCACGTCCAGACGTAGGTCCGGAACGCCCGGCCTCCCACCCCCCGCCGCCGACGCGGCGGCAGGGTCGTCCTGTCACAGCCACGAGGGCAGGGCGACCAGGCCGGGACGGGTCGTACGCCCGGTCGCCCACGCCAGCAGTTCCGCGGCCGGGCCCTCGGCGCGTGCGGGCGGTTCGGGGGTGGCCGGGCCCAGGTGCCAGGTGGTGGCGCGGTCGGTCGGGGTGAGGCGGACCGCGGGGCAGCCGGGGCGGGTGGAGAGGGCGGTCGTCACGTCGTCCAGCAGGGTGTCGACCAGGTCGGCGGGCAGATCGGCGAAGGTCACCCCGGCCGCGAGGTCGACGGCGTGCAGCCACACCTCGCGCACCCGCATCCAGGGGATCTCGGCCGCGGGAATGGTCCGGCCCAGTGCGCTCTTGACCTCGGCCCGCCACGCGGTGGCGTCCAGGGCCGCCAGGGCCACGTCCAGGTCGGCGGCCGTGGACTTCAGTTGCATCCGCAGCACGTCGGGCCCGAGCGCCGCCGAGGACTCGATCTCGGCGGCGCGCTGCTCACGGTCGGCGTACATGGGAGTGACCACGCCGGTTCGGGCCCAGGCCACGAGGCGGCCGAGGGCCTCGGCGTTGCGGGCCAGGTGGCCGACGACATGGGCCCGGGTCCAGCCGGGAAGGGCGGTCGGCGCGCCCAGGTCGTCGTCGGCGAGCCGGTCGGCGGCGGCGAGCAGCCGGGCCGTGCCTTCGCGCATCCAGGGCAGGGTGACGGTCAGGTCGTGGCGGTCACGGACGTCACAGCGGTCATGGCCGTCCCGACCCGCCTGGCGGACGTTCTGTTCCCGGCTCGTCATCCCGCGCTCCCCGCGATCCGGGACGCGATGTCCGCCCGCAGCGCCTTCTTGTCGATCTTGCCGACCTTGGTGGACGCCAGCTCCTCGACGACCACGAGGTGCTCGGGCAGCTTGAAGCGGGCGACCCCGGCCTCCTCCAGGGCGGCGCGGATCTCACCGAGCGTCAGGTCCCGCCGGCCCGGCCCGGTGACGACGTACAGGCAGACTCGTTCGCCCAGTTCCGGGTCGGGCATGGCCACGGCGGCGACCTGGCTGACGTCGGTGAGCCGGTAGACGAGGTTCTCGATCTCCTCCGCGGAGACCTTCTCCCCACCCCGGTTGATCATGTCCTTGTCGCGGCCCTCGACGACGAGGTTGCCGTCCGGGGTGAGCCGGCAGATGTCGCCGCTGCGGTACCAGCCGTCGGCGGTGAAGGCCCGCTTGTTGTGCTCGGGGGCCCGGTAGTAGCCGCGGGGGGTGTAGGGGCCGCGGGTGAGCAGGGAGCCGGGCTCGCCGTCGGGGACGTCCCGGTCGAGTTCGTCGACGAGACGTACCTCGTCGTCCGGGCACATGGGGCGGCCCTGGGTGGTGCAGATGACGTCCTCGGGGTCGTCGAGGCGGGTGTAGTTGAGCAGGCCCTCGGCCATGCCGAACACCTGCTGGAGGGTCGCGCCGAGGACCGGGCGGACACGGCGGGCGAGTTCGTCCGCGAGCCGGGAGCCGCCGACCTGGAGCACCCGCAGGCTGCGCATCTGCTGCGCGCCGTGCCGTTCGGCGTGTTCGAGCCAGCGTCCGGCGACGGCGGGGACGACGGCGGTGTGGGTGACCCCCTCCGCCGCGACGGTGGCGAAGGCGCGGCCCGGTTCCGGGCTGGGCAGCATGACCACCCGGCCGCCGGCCAGCAGGGTGCCGAGGATGCCGGGGCATGCGAGGGGGAAGTTGTGTCCGGCGGGCAGGCCCACCAGGTAGACGGTGTCGGCGTCGACGCCGCTGACCTCGGCGCTCACGCGGGCGTTGCAGGCGTAGTCGTCATGGGTGCGGGCGATCAGCTTGGGCAGGCCGGTGGTGCCGCCGGACAGCAGGAACACCGCGACGTCACGGCTGCCGGGGGCGACGGCGTCCAGCCGCGCCCGGTCGGCCGCCGGATCCTCGCCGGGCGCGCACAGGGCGCGCAGGTCCAGGCTGCCGGGCTCGATCTCCTCCCCCGCCACCAGGACGTGCCAGGGCCCGGGCGCCTCTTTGCCCAGCTCGTGCGCGAGCGCCTGGTGGTCGAAGTCGCGCAGCCGGTCGGGTACGGCGATGGCGGCGGCCTCGGAGTGGGCGGCGAGGTAGGACAGTTCCAGGCGGCGGTGGGCGGGCAGCGCCATGACGGGGACGATCCCGGCGCGCAGGCAGGCCCAGGTCAGGACGGTGAACTCCCAGCCGTTGGGCAGCTGGACCAGGATGCGGTCCCCGGCGGTGAGGCCGAGGTCCAGCAGACGGACGGCGGCCGCGTCGGCGCGGTCGGCCAACTCGGCGTAGGTCAGCCGCAGTTCGCCGTCGACGAGCGCGGTCACGTCGGGCGAGCGCTCGGCGCTCTCGCGCAGCAGGTCGCCCAGCGGGCGGCCGGCCCAGTACCCGGCGGCCGCATAGCGGGCGGCGTCGGCGTCGGGCCAGGGAACCGTGCCTTCACTGATGGGTGCGGCCATCAGTCACCACCTCCGGTGCAGGGGCTCGAAGCGGCGATACATACAGCATCCAGCGCCACGAGGCCCTGGGCGGTCAGCCGCAGTGGATTGATTTCGATCTCGGCGAGTTCGGGGTGGGCGACGAGCAGGTCCCCCAGGGCCGCCGCCACCTCGCCGAGCGCGAAGGGGTCGAGGACGGGACCACCGCGCCAGCCGTCGAGGAGGGCACGTCCGGCCAGCTCGGCGGGCATGCCGGCGGCTTCCTCCCGGCTGAGCGGGGCGAGCCGCAGTGCCACGTCGGCCAACGCCTCGGCGGTCGTACCGCCCAGGCCGACCAGGACGACGGGGCCGAACACGGGGTCGCGGCGGGCGCCTACGACCAGGTCGACGCCGGGTGGGGCCATCGACTCGACCAGGAAGCGGGGTGCCTGCGGCGCTTCCATCGCCTCGGCGCCTTCGGCGCCGGACTCGGTCCCACCCGCACCACCCGTACAGCTTTCGTGGTCGAGTGCGGGTGGCCCCGGTGGGGCGGACGCACCATCGGCGACTTCGGGTCCATGGTCAGGCTCGCCCGCCATGGCTCGGTGGTCGGCCCCGGCCGCTCCGGCCGTACGGGGGACGCGCGCGGCCGCCTCCTCCATCGCGTCCAGTGCCTCGTCCAGTTCCGCCGGTGTACCCACGCCCAGCCGAACCCCGCCGAGCTCCGTCTTGTGCAGGACGGACGCGTCCAGCAGCTTGACCGCGACCGGGCCGGGCAGTTCGGCGAGCGCCCGGTGGGCCTCGGTGCGGTCGGCGCAGTCCCGGCGGGGCATGGTCGGTACGCCCAGGCGGTCCAGGAGTGTCTTGGCCTGGTCCTCGTCCCAGGGGCCGGGGCCCACGTCCAGGCGCGTCGGGGGGACGGGGGTGGCGGTCTCGGCCGTCGTCCGGCTTCGGGCGCGGGCGTCGGCCAGCAGGGCGCCGGTCATGGCGGCGAGGCCGTGCGGGTCGCCGGTGACCGGGACGCCCCGGTCGAGCAGGGCCCGGCGCACGCGCCGTACGCCGTCGCCCGTGCCGCCGACTCCGAGCAGCAGCGGCACGTCGTCGCCGGCCGCCGCCACGGCCTCGACCAGGTCGAACGCGCCCGGTTCGTGCAGCGCGTACCCGGCGATCAGGTCCACGGCCCCGTCGGCGGCCACGGCCCGCAGCACGGCGGCGAAGCCGGGGCCGGGACGGCCGGTGTCCACCGGGTTGGCCTGGTAGGTCAGCGGGGGCAGGACGGCCGCGAGGGCGCGCCGGGTCTCCTCGGCCAGCTCGGGCACGGCGGCGCGGCGGCCCCGCAGTTGGTCCAGGAGCAGCAGCCCCGGCCCGGCCTGCGCGGTGACCACGCCCACGCCCGGGTCGGCGCAGGCGGGCAGTCGTACGAGGGACAGGGCGCCGACCGCGTCGACCAGTTCGCGTTCGTCGTCGACCAGCACGGCGCCCGCCTGGGCGAGGGCGGCGCGGGTGGTGCGCCAGGAGGTGGCCAGGGCGCCGGTGTGGGAGGCGGCGAAGGCGCCGACGTCATGGCGGCCGACGACGAGCGCGACGACCGGGCGGGTCGCGGCGAGCCGGGCCACCGCGTCGGTCAGCCGGCGTCCGTCGGCGACGGACTCGAGGTGCAGGGCGACGGCGGTGGTGTGCGGGTCGGTGGTCAGGTGCTCCAGGACGTCGGCGGCCGTGACGTCCACGCCGTTGCCGAGCCCCACCGCGAGACTCACTCCGTGTCCGGCCTCGGTGAGCAGGAACGCCAGGGCGTGGTTGACGCCGCCGCTGGCCGCCACGACCGCGATCCGGCCGGCGGGCACCTCGGCCGCGCCCGGTACGAAACTCGCCGTGAGGCCCGGTGCGAGGAAGCCGGAGGTGTTCGGGCCGAGCAGCCGGATACCGGTGCGCGCGACGACATCGGCCAGCTCACGCTGGTACCGCTCGCCGTCCGGACCGGCCTCGGCGAACCCGCCGCCGTACACCACGGCGGCCCGCGCCCCGGCCTTGGCTGCCTCGGCGACGGCGTCCGCGCAGGCCCGGGCCGGGAGGCAGACGAGGGCGAGGTCGACGGGGCCGTGCTCGGCGGCCTCGGCGACCGAGGCGTACACCCCGGCGGCCGGTTCCGGGTCGCGCGCGTTGACCAGGGCCACGTGGCCGGAGAACCCGGCGACCGAGCGGGCGAGCGCGGCACCCAGCTTCGACGGGTCGCGGGAAGCACCGATGACGGCGATGCCGCGGGGAGTGAAGAGCCCGTCCAGGGCGGTGCTCGTGCCCGCTGTATCGGTGGTGATCGTGATCTCGGTGCTCGTCATGCGGTCACCTCCCAGGCCGCGACGGTGTCGGCGGTGGCGCCGACCAGGTCGGTCCGGCCGGACAGCACCGCCGTCACCGCGCGGTCGCGGTCCAGCGCGTCGTCCACCAGGAGCGCGGGCAGGCCGTGCCGCAGGCGGGTCCGCTCGGTGAGCAGGGCGCGGGTGTGGGCCGTCCCGCCCTGTACGGCGACCAGCAGCGGACCGGCACCGGTGAGGTCGGCGAGGAGCTCGTAGGCGGCGGCGAGGCCGGTTTCGTCGTCGGGGGCCGTGATCCGCGCGCCCCACGGCTCCGGCGACGCCGGGGCGGACGCCCGCAGGGGCAGCGGTTCTCCGGTGCCGCCCACCGCGGTGGTGCCGTCCGGCCCGACCAGCATGACCCGGCTGGGCAGTCGGCATGTGCCGAGGTCGAACGGGGTGTCCAGGGGCTCGGAACCGCCGTTGCGTTGCTGCCAGCGGTCGTGACTGTCGTGGACGAAGTCCGGGGCCCGCCGGGCCAGCCGGGCGTCGGTGATGCTGCGGGAGAGGAAGTGGTAGGCGAACTGCCAGGGCTCGAAGGCGTCGTGGTAGGCGCCGAACTGCTCCCACCAGCCCAGACTGGGCCGGGCCGCGCCCTGGATCGCCTCGACCGAGGGGCGGGCCGCCGCCTCGTAGGCGGCCAGCGCGGCCGGGAGGTCGTCGCCCTGCTTGGTGAGGGCCGCCGCGAGCGCGATCGCGTCCTCCATGGCCATCTTGGTGCCGGAGCCCACGGAGAAGTGCGCGGTGTGCACGGCGTCGCCGAGCAGGACCACCGGGCGCGGCTCGGTGACGTACCAGTGACGGGTGCGCCGGGTGCGGAAGTTGCCCCAGCGGGAGTTGTTCACGAGCAGGCGGTGTCCCTCGATCTGCTCGGCGAACAGCTCCTCCAGGTACGCCTTGCTGGTGAGGTCGCTCGCTCCCGGTGGCTGGGTGACGTCGAACGCGTCCAGCCCGGCGGCCCGCCAGGACTCCTCGTCGGTCTCGACGATGAAGGTGCTCACGTCCGCGCTGATGGGGTAGCCGTGCACGGCGAACACGCCGTGCGGGCCGCGTTCGTGGACGAAGGTGAGCCCGTCGAACATGTAGTCCGTGCCGAACCAGATGAACTTCGCCGTCGCCGTCTCGACGGACGGCGCCAGCCGCTCCGCCAGCAAGTCGCGGATCCGCGAGGACGTGCCGTCGGCGGCGACCACGAGGTCGTAGCCGTCCAGGTCGTCGAGGCCGACCTCGGTCTCGAAGCGCAGGTCCGCGCCCAGGCCGCGCGCCCGCTCCTGGAGCAGCGCCAGCAGGGTGCGGCGGACGATCGCGGCCATGCCGTTGCCGCCGCAGCTGATCCGCTCGCCCTTCAGCCGGACCTCGATGTCGTCCCAGTGCCGGCCGTGCGCGTCCAGCGCCTCACGGAGCACGGGGTCGGCCGCGTGGATCCCGGCGAGCGTACGGTCGGAGAACACCACGCCGAAGCCGAACGCGTCGTCGGCCCGGTTGCGTTCGAAGACCGTGACCTCGACGGACGGGTCGGCCTGCCGGATCAGCGCGGCGAAGAACAGCCCTCCGGGGCCGCCGCCGACGACAGCGATGCGCATGTCAGCTCCTCACCGGAGTGTCGCCACTCACCGGAGTGTCGCCGCTCACCAGGGTGTTGCGGCACTCGCCGACGCCCTCGATCCGCGTCACCAGATCGCTGCCCTCGGCGAGATAACGCGGGGGCTTGCGGGCGTGGCCGACGCCGCCGGGGGTGCCGGTGGCGATGAGGTCGCCGGGGACGAGGGTGACGATCCGCGAGATGTACGCCACCAGGGCCGCCGGGTCGAAGACCAGGTCACCGGTGTCGGCCTTCTGCATCAGCTCGCCGTCGACGGTGCAGCTCAGCTCGGCCGACAGCGGGGCGTCGCCGGGCTCGGCGGTGACCAGCCACGGCCCGACCGGTGTACTCGCCTCGAAGGTCTTGCCCTGCAGCCACTGCGGCGAGCGGTACTGGAAGTCGCGCGCCGTGACGTCGTTGACCACCGTGTACCCGGCGATCGCGGCCCGCGCCTCCTCCAGCGACGCGTGCCGGACCTCGGCGCCCACGATCACGCCGAGTTCGGCCTCCCAGTCCACCGCGTCCGATCCGGCGGGCAGCACGACCGCGTCGTACGCGCCGACCTGGGCACGGGCGAACTTCGCGAAGAGCGCGGGGTGTTCGGGCAGCTCGCGGCCCATCTCCAGGATGTGGTTGCGGTAGTTGAGCCCGACGCACACGATCTTCTCGGGGGACGGCACCGGTGGCGCGTAGTCCAGGCCGGCCAGGTCTCGGCGGGGTCCGTCCGCGGCGGCGGCCTCGGCGCGCCAGTCGGGGCGGCGCAGCAGCGCGCCCAGGTCGGGGTGGCCGAGTTCGACGGCGGCGGCGTCGTCCACGCGGACGGCGCGGGTGCCGTCGGTGGTGCGGATGGTGGCGAGCCTCATGCGGAAGGCTCCTCTCGGTGCGTGCGGGCCAGGCCGATCGCCTCGTACACGGGATCGTCGGAGAAGCGGAAGGCGTCGAGGCCACTGTCGGTGGTGAGGGTGAGCGGGGCCCAGGACGGGACGGCGAACAGATCGCCCTTCGTCACCTCGTACCGCTCGCCGCCGACCTCGACCGTGCCGGTGCCGTCGAAGACCTGCCAGACGGCGGAGCCGACCACGCGGGTGGTCGCGGTACGCGCCCCGGCGCGCAGCCGGTGCATCTCGGTGCGGATGGTGGACAGGGCGTCCCGGGCGGTGGCCGGGTCGGTGAACCGTACGACCGCGTGACCGGGCTCCAGCACGCCGGGGAAGCCCTCGTCCTCCAGCTCCAGCTGGGCGGTGAGCGCGGCGTCGGTGTGCTCCCAGCGGTACGCCATCAGCGGGGAGGACGGGGTGGCGGGGGCGCCGACCGGGCGCAGGCCCGGGTGGCCCCACAGGCGTTCGTTGCGGGAGGCGGCCGGGGTCGCGCGGGTGGCGAGCCGGTCGGGTCCGAACTCGAAGAATCCGGCGTCCAGTTGGCGCACCAGCGGGATGTCCAGGCCGTCGATCCAGGCCATGGGCTCGTCGGTGGTGTTGTGGTGCTCGTGGAAGTGCATGCCGGGCGTCAGCAGCAGGTCGCCCCGGCGCATCGCCACCGGGTCGCCCTCCACGTTCGTCCACACGCCCTCGCCCTCGACGACGAAGCGGAACGCGGTCTGCGTGTGGCGGTGCGCGGGCGCCTCCTCGCCGGGGCCGAGGTACTGGATCGCGGCCCACAGTGTGGGGGTGGCGTAGGCGGTGCCGGGCAGGCCCGGGTTGGCCAGTGCGATGGCGCGGCGCTCGCCGCCCCGGCCGACCGGGACGAGGGTGCCGCTGCGTTCGGCGAGCGGGTGCAGCACCGACCAGCGCCACAGGGCGGGCACGGCGTCCGGCTGCGGGACCTGCGTCATCAGACCCTCGCGCTGGGTCCACAGGGGTGTCAGATGCGCGGCCTCGAAGTCGGCGTAGAGCCTCTCCAGCGCGGCACGTTCGTCAGTGATCGTCACGGCGGACTCACTCCTTCGGGGTGACCTGCCCCTAACGTACGACACTAACGAGACGGCCGTCTAGATTCTGAAACGCCTTTCTGTGCCACCCCTGCACCCGGCCCTGCACCCCGGTCCGGCGCCCGGGCCCACGCCCCGACCTACGCCCCGGTGCCGCCGCCCACCACCTCGTCGACATAGGCCTCCGCCTCCACCCGCAGCAGCCCGTGGGCCTCCAGGAACAGCTCGTGGGCCTGGCGGCCGACCCAGCCCTCGGGCAGCAGCTCGGGCGGCAGGTCGGGGTCCCGGAAGGGGAACATGCGGTAGTCGTGGACCAGGCGCATGCGCTCGACCAGCGCGTCCCGGCCGCGCATCTCGCCGGCGCGGTAGCCGGCGAGGCGGGGGCGGTAGCGGTCGAGGAGTTCGCCGTACTCCTTGTTCAGGGCCGTCAGGTCCCACGAGCGGGTGGCCATGTCCCGGTCGGCCGCGGTGCCTTCGGAGCGGGCGTGCAGGGCATCGATGCGTACCGAGGGATGGTCGGCGAAGCTCTCCCTGACCTGGGCGATCCGGTCGTGCGGGCTGATCCACACCGACGCCGACAGCAGGCCGAAGCCGAGCCAGGACAGTTCCTTGCGCAGTTGTTCGCGCAGAGCCCTGTCAGCCTCGGGCACCGAGTAGATGACCATGTGCCACTGGCCGTCCCACGGACCCCGGGCCCGCCCGAAGATCCGCTCCCGGCCCTCGTCGAGCAGCCGCCAGGAGGCGTCGGTGAGGGCGTAGACGGTCTCGCGCCCCTCCCGGCTGCTGTCCAGCCAGCCCTCCTTGCGCATCCGGGCGGCCACCACCCGGACCGTGCTCTCGGGGATGTCGAAGCAGTCCATGAGGGCGACCAGACCGCGCAGCCGAACCTCGCCTCCCCGGTAGCGCAGATAGTCGCCGAACAGGTCGAAGACCAGCGAACGCGGTTTCACAAGCACCTCCATGAGGCCCGCAGGGCCCCACCCCTATACGCGTCAACCACTTGACGATCGTCTCACAGACGATCGATATTTCACCCATGCGACGGCCGTCTTCAGGACGGCACCTTTTCTGGGGCCCCGGGCCCCCTCCGTCGAAGGAGACGGCATGGCAGAGACCTTCGTCCTCATCTCCGGCGCCTGTCACAGCGGCTGGACCTGGCGCCTGGTCGCCGAGCGGCTGCGCGCCGCCGGTCACCGTGTGCTCGCCCCTGACCTGCCCGGCCTCGCCGACGGGGACGACCCGCGCGCGCACAGCCTGGCGGACGTCGGGGACTTCATCGTCGACCTCGTCGAGCGGCACGACCTGCGGGACGTCACCCTGGTCGGCCACAGCTGGGGCGGCTACCCGCTCACCGCGGCCGCGCCCCGCCTGGCGCTCCGCCTGCGCAAACTCGTCTACTGGAGCGCGTTCGTCCCGGCCGAGGGGCGGTCCCTGATGGACGAGGTCCCGCCGCACTACGCGGAGATGTTCCGGCAGCTGGCGGCCGCGTCCGGGAACGACGGCATCCTCTTCCCGTACGAGGTGTTCACCTCGGCCTTCATGCAGGACGGCGACGAGAGCGCCCAGCGCCTGGTCCACGGCCTGCTGGTGCCGCAGCCCCTGCGCTACTTCACCGAGACCGTCACCCCCGTCGACCCGGCCGCACTCGGCGTGCCCGCCTCCTACGTGGTGGGCAGCGAGGACCTGGCCCTGCCCCCGGGCGAGTACGGCTGGACCCCCCGCTTCCCGCAGCGCCTCGGCCCCGACACCCCGGTCGTCGAGTACGCCGGCACCCACGAGGCCCAGTTCACCCGGCCCGACGAACTGACGGCCGCCCTGCTCAAGGCGTAGTGGCTCCGCTCGGACGACGAATCCGCCCCGGCCGCTGTCACGCGGCCGGGGCGGTTGCCGTGCGCGGGGTGGCGGTGCGACCCTCAGGCCGTCCCCACCGCCGCCGCGTCCGGCGCGGGGGAAGCGGCTCGGGCGCCCTTGGGGAGCAGGAACACCATCAGCGCGCCGACGGCCGCCGGGATGGCGAAGGCGTAGAAGTTCCACTCCGTGGCCAGGTCGGAGGCGAGCAGGAAGCCGCCGAAGGTGGGTCCGACGACCGCGCCGAGCCGTCCGATGCCCAGCGTCCAGCCCAGCGCGGTCGCGCGGACCTCGGGCGGGAAGTGCATGGCGACGTAGGCGTTGACCATGATCTGGGTGCCGATGGTGCCGAATCCGGCGACCGCCACCAGCACGTACATCACCCACGCGGCCGTGGGTGAGCTCAGCAGGTAGATGGACAGGGCCGCCGCGGTGAAGGTGACCGCGGTCACCGGCCTCATGCCCATCCTGTCGCCGATCGGCGCCACCAGGACGGAACCGGCCGCCGCACCCACGTTCATCATCACCAGGAAGAGCAGCGAGCTGGACAGCGGATAGCCGGCCGCCTTCATGATCTGCGGAAGCCAGGTGTTGAGTCCGTACACGAGCAGCAGACCGAAGAAGCTGGTGACCGCGAACAGCGCGGCGGGCCCGAGGTGGCGCCGGGTGAACAGGGCCGCGACCCCTCGCTTCGCGCCCGGACCGGCGGGTGTCGCCTTGGCGGCGAGGTAGCTCGTGGACTCCGGCAGGTACCGCCAGAGCAGGGGGACGACGGTCACGAGCGGGAGCGCACCGATCCAGAACATGATCCGGAAGCCGAACTCCGGCATCAGCGCCAGGGCAAGTACGGCGGACAGGATCCCGCCGACGGGGTAGCCGGAGAACATCAGCGCGTTGTTGAGGCTGCGTCGGTGCGCGGCCGAGTACTCGGCGGTCAGGGCGATCGCGGTGGGCATCACGCCGCCGAGGCCGAGCCCGCCGAGCAGCCGGAACAGGCCGAACAGTTCGGCGCTCGGGGCCAGCGCGCAGGCCGCCATGGCCAGCGAGAACCAGCTGACGCAGATCAGCAGCACCTTCCGCCTGCCGACGAGATCGGTCACCGCGCCCGCGACCAGCGCTCCGACCAGCATCCCGATGAGGGCGTAGCTGCCGATCATGCCGGCCTCGGTGGGGGTCAGCCCCCAGGGCTGGTACTGCAGCAGGGCCGGAACGACGGCCCCGTAGACGATGAGGTCGTAACCGTCGAACAAGATCACCGCGAAGCACAGCCCCAGGACCGTGAGTTCGCTGCGGCTTGCGGCACTTCTGGAACGGACGTCTTCTGGCTTCATTGCCCTCACCACTCCCGAGCGGTTCCTGTGTGGTACGCCACCGGCGCCATCGGAGTATGTGTCAATCAAAAAACGGACGTCAATAATCTGTCACGCATTGGTTTTGGCGGCTCGATGGGGTACATCAGGCTCGCGAGACAGTCAACGCAGGTGACAGCGTCGGACAGGGTGGCGATCGAGGCGCGAACGGGAGAGAACTCGATGAGATCTGCGGTCGACCGTCCATGATCTGTTCACTCCGAAGCGGAGCAGCGACTCGGGTGACAGCGGTCCCCGGCCGGAGTGCCCACCCTGATCTTCACAGCCGACCGGCCGCCCATTAATGTTTCGCCGCTGCCGTGCGGATGAGTGATGACGCCGTCCGTTCACCTCGGGGGAGAGGTCCGGCGGCCACTCATTCACTGTGGGGGCACATTGAACACGCGTACGCGCCGCATACTCGCGGCGCTCACCGGGGTCGCCGCGCTCGCGGCGGGCCTCGTCACGGCGGTTCCGGGGTCGGCGGCGGCCGCCTCGGGCAGTTGGGCGGCGACCGACGGGAAGCTGCTGTACACCCAGTTCCGCGGAGATATGGCGTTCGTCAACCCCGACGGCACCTCATGGCGCTCGTTCAGCCCGACCGGCGACCAGGGCGCCTGGTCCGCGGACGGCAGCCAGGTCGCGTTCGTGAACCCGTACGACGACCACATCCGCACGGCGTGGGCCGACTCGGAGAGCACCGGCGTCGACATCGCCATGCCGACGGGCAGCGGATGGCATCCGACCGACCCGACCTTCCGGTACGGCGGCGGCGAGATCGTCTTCACGGCGGGCGGCCGACTGCGGCTGACCGCGGCCGACGGAACCCGCGCGCCCAAAGCGCTGTTCGGCACCGACGTCGACGGCTGCGACTCCAAGCCCAGCGGCGCC
Organism: Streptomyces sp. NPDC093591; assembly: GCF_044764885.1. Taxonomy (NCBI): domain Bacteria; kingdom Bacillati; phylum Actinomycetota; class Actinomycetes; order Kitasatosporales; family Streptomycetaceae; genus Streptomyces; species Streptomyces sp. NPDC093591. The sequence continues at coordinate 147,591 of NZ_JBIWIY010000014.1, read as the reverse complement.
GTCAACGGCATGCTGGCCTTCGTGCGCACCGGCACGAGCTGCGCCACCACCGGCACTCCCGCCGTGTGGGTCCACAACGGCCGTACCGGCGCCTTCACCAAGCTGGCCGACGACGCGAACGACCCGAGCATCTCCCCGGACGGCCAGTCGGTGGCCTTCACCCGGTCCGTCGACGGACACAAGCAGCTCTTCACTGTCAGGACGGACGGCACCGGGCTGACCCAGCTCACCACGGACGCCGTCGACCACCACCGGCCCGCCTGGTCGCCGCGGGGCGACCGGATCGCGTACGACATCTACTTCACCGGCAGCCCGGACACCGGCCCCAGCGGCCCGCAGGTGTGGATCCACGACCTCGGCACGGGCACGGCCACGCGGGTCCCCCAGGGCGACGGCACCGACGTGGCCTGGCAGCCGCTCCGTGACAACGCGATCTCCCGCGTCTGGGGCTCCGACACGTACGACACCAACATCGCCGCGTCCAAGTGGACCTGGAACACGGTGGGCACCACCACGCCCGGCCTGAGCAATGCGGGCGCGGCCGTGCTCATCAGCAAGTCCGACGCCGCCTACGCCACCACCGCCACCTCGCTGGCCGGCAAGAAGCGCGGGCCGGTGCTGATGACCTCCGGCACGGCGGTCGACTCCGCGGTGCAGACGGAGCTCAAGCGCATGCTGCCGAAGGGGAAGACCGTCTATCTGGTCGGCGGCACCAAGGTCCTCAGCAGCGCGGTGGCGTCCAAGGTGACCTCGCTCGGGTACGTGGCCAAGCGGCTGTCCGACGTCTCGCGCTACTCCACCTCGGTGGCCGTGGCCAAGGCCGTCACCAGCACGCCGAAGTACGTGTTCCTGGCGACGGGCACCACCTACCACAACGCCCTGGCGGCGAGCTCCGCCGCCGGTGCGATGGGCGGTTCGGGGGCCGCCGTCGTCCTGCTGACCGAGGGGTCGACCATGACCGCGTCGGTCTACGGCTACCTCAACAAGTACAGCCCGAGCACGACCAAGATCATCACGGTGGGGACCGACGCGGAGTCGGCGCTGACCAAGGCGTACAAGGCCGGCAAGATGCCGAACTGGCCCAGCTCGTACACCTACTACCGGATCGCCGGCGGCACACCGCAGTCGAACGCCACGCGCCTCGCCCGGTTCTGGTGGTCGCTGCCGTCCAACGCCTCGGTGGCCTCCGTGGGCAGCTGGCGCGGCGGCGTCTCCGCGGCGTCGGCGATGACCACCTACGGTCCGCTGCTGTGGACGGACGTGACCTCGCTGCCGTACGACACCAAGCGGTACCTGATGGGGATGTCGTCGAGCCTGCACCACGTGGCCGTCTTCGGCGGCAACGGATCGGTCGACGCGTCCCTCCTTCCCAAGATCGGTGCGGCCATCGGCGTGGGGACCCACTACGCCTACACGCCGTACTACAAGGGCGTGGCGCCGCAGACGCCGACCGCTCAGTCGCTGTCCGCCGGGGCCCGGTCGGCGCCGAGCCCGGACCTCGGCTCCCTGCGGGTGACGGCCACGAAGTAGCCCGTACGGCCCGAAGAGGGCCACACGGCAGCGTGGGGGCGTCCGGCACCGTGCCGGACGCCCCCACGCGCCTTTCGGCGTGAGCCGGGACTCAGCTGCCCAGGACCGAGCCGAACTCGGCGTTCGGGTAGGTGAAGCCGAAGGCCCGCTCGCTGAAGGAGACCGCGCCGGTCGTCGTCAGGCCGGTGGCCGAGCCGCGCAGCACCCAGTCACCGCCGTCCCGCGTCGACCCGGCGAAGACGTCCTCGCCCTTCCCCGCGATCGCCAGGTCGGCCGCGCCGCTGCCGTCGACGTCGGCGATCCGCACGGCGGAACCGAACCAGTCGTCCGCCTCGGCGGCGCCGGGCACCCCGCTGGTGGTCTGGTAGAACGCCTGCGCTCCGGTGCCGGTCAGGCCGGTCGCCGAGCCCTTGAGCAGGGCCGCACCGCCGGTCTGCGCCACGGTGCCGACCGCCTCGCCGGGCACGCCGACCGCCACGTCCGCGTAGCCGTCGCCCGTGACGTCGCCGACGGCGAGGGACGCGCCGAAGTTGTCGCCGGGCTCGTTCGAGCCGGGGACGCCGGCGGTGTTCTGGTCGAGGGTGGCGGTGCGGTGGGCGCCTAGGCCCTCCGGGCTGCCGTAGCGGACGTGGACGAAGCCCGCGGCGTCCGAGTACTCGCCCGTGGTGGTCGCCGACGCGGGGATGTGGCCGGTGACGAGGTCGGCGTAGCCGTCGTGGTCGACGTCGCCCGCGGCGGCCGCGACGGTCGGGGCCTCCGTCGCGTCGGCGGTGCCGGAGGCCGGGTCGGTCACCCAGACCTCGTCGAGGGTGGCGGCGCCCCAGGTGTAGACGCCGGTGTGCTGGCAGCCGCCCGTGGTGCCGTCGCAGTTCTCGGGACCGGTGACGACGAGCTGGGCACGCCCGGCACCCGTGAAGTCTCCGGCGGTGAGGGTGCGGGGCTCGATGTAGGAGGAGAAGTACTTGGAGTACTGGGCGCCGGTCGGCGCCGTACGGCCGGACAGGTCGTCGTACGCCCACAGCCTGTTGCGGCTGAGGGCGGCGAGCTGCGGGGTGCCGTCGCCGTCGAGGTCGGCGACCACGACCTTCTTGCCGAAGTCCTTCTCGGCGTCCCACTGGCTGGTGGCGAGCGGGCTGGCGATCGTGATGCCGTCGCCGCTCAGGCCGTTCGCACCGCCCCACAGGACGGTGAGGGTGCCGTAGGAACTGCTGTTGGGCGCCCGCTCGCCGGGCGCGCCGACGACGAGGTCGGTGTAGCCGTCGCCGTCGAGGTCACCGGTGGCGTAGGCGCTGCCGAAGAGCTCGTTGGACGAGGCGTCACCCGGAACCCCGGCGGAGTTCTGGGTGAGGGTCGCCGAACGGGCGGGGGACACGCCGCCGGCGGAGCCGTAGAGGACGGTGACCGAACCGGCGGCCGGGTAGCTGCCGACGGGGGCTGCGGGGGTGGCCACGACGAGGTCGGCGACACCGTCGCCGTTGAAGTCGTCGGCCTTGGGGGTGACCGCGCTCGCCGTGGGGACGAGGGTGAGGGTGAGGCCCGCGGCCGCCGCGGCGACGGCCACGGCGACGGAGATGGTGCGTAGGCGCAAGACTGCTCCAGGTCCGGAGGACAGAGGTAGGCGTGGGGGGCCGTGTACATGACGCACAAGGGAAGCCAAGGGTTGTACACGGACGGGCACGCGTTCGGGCAGATCGCCCCCTCCTCAGTGGAACGGTCGTTCCCCTCCGCCTTGAGGGGCTCTCTCCTCTTCAGCGGCGTGCGGGTGCAGCGGGAGCGCCGTGGAGACTTCGAAGCCGCCTTCGGGGCGGTGACCGGCGCAGAGTTCACCGCCGATGGAGCGGGCGCGTTCGCGCATGCCCATGACGCCGAAGCCCCGGCTCTGCGCGGCCTCGGAGGCGGCGAGGGCCGCGGGGCCGTCGTTGCTGACCGTGATCATCAGGCGGGAGCCGGAGTACTCGAGCCGTACGTGCGCGGCTTCCGCGGCGGCGTGCTTGGTGACGTTGGTGAGCGCCTCCTGCACGATCCGGAACGCGGTCAGGTCGACCCCCGGTGACAGGGGCTGCGGCTCCCCCTCGGTGGTGACCGTGATCCTCAGTCCGGCGGACTCGCACGCCGATACCAGTTCGGGCAGGCGGGCGAGGCCCGGCGACGGCTCCAGCGGGGCGGCGGCCGGGTCGTCGTTCTGCCGCAGCAGCCCCAGCGTGGCCTTCAGCTCGCGCAGCGCGGAGGAGGTGGTGCCGGTGAGATCCGTGAGGATCTTCTTGGTCTGCGCCGGGTTGTCGAGCGCGAGGTGCGCGGCCGTACCGGCCTGGGCGTTGGCCAGGGCCAGATGGTGGGCGACGACGTCGTGCAGCTCACGGGCGATACGCATGCGCTCCTCGGTGACGCGCAGCCGGGCCTCCTCCTCCCGGGTGCGCTCGGCGTGCTCGGCACGGGCCTGGACCGAGTTCAGATAGGCGCGCCGCAGCTGCGTCATCTTGCCGGCGGCCAGCGGCAGCAGCAGCCAGAAGAACGGGCCGATCGTCCTGAGCAGCAGCGACAGATGGTCCATGGAGTCGGCGAACACGGCCGCGAGCATCACGGCCAGCATGGTGGCGATGCCGTAGGCGCGGGTGGTCGTGCGGTCGGTGAGCGAGGCCAGCCAGTAGAGCGCCGCCATGATCGGTGCCAGCAGCAGCGGAGTGAGCAGGTAGCCCTGCGCGACCGCGATCACCGTGCAGACCGCGGTGACCGTGACCGTCGTGCGCGGGTGGGTGCGGTGCTTGAGCAGGGCGAGACAGGCCACGGCCATGAGGACGACGGCGGTCTTGTCGTTGTCCGGTGGGTCGGCGTTGGGCAAAGTGAGTGCGCTGCCGAGGGTCGCGCACCCCATCACCGCGAGGGCCAGCGCCAGGTCGACGAGGAGGTGGTGGCGTGCCGCGAACTCCTCGAGGCGATCGGCGTAGCGCCGCTCCTGGCTGATGCTCATCCGGTTCATCCGGCTCTCGGACATCGGGCTCTCCGGTCGGTGGGGCTGGGTCCATGGTGGTCGACTTGGGGTGGGAATGCCCGAGGGGCCGCCCGTGTCCTTCGCCACGGGCGGCCCTGGTGGAGGTGGGGCGGTCGGATCAGGTGCGCGCCGGTTCCAGGTCGGCCGGGGCGTCCGCCGCGGGCTCCGCCTCCGGCCGGCGGCTGAGCGCCTCGCCCTCCACATCCACCCGGGGCAGGATCCGGTCCAGCCACTTCGGCAGCCACCAGGCCTTGTCGCCGAGCAGGGCGAGGACGGCAGGCACGATCGCCATCCGTACGACGAAGGCGTCGAGGAGCACGGCGGAGGCGAGCCCGAACCCGATCATCTTGATCATGGAGTCGCTCTCCCCGATGAACCCGGCGAACACCGCGATCATGATCAGGGCCGCGGCCACGACCACGCGGGCGCTGTGCCGGAAGCCCGACGTGACCGCCTGCCGGGCCGACTCGCCGTGGACGTACGCCTCCCGCATCCGGGAGACGAGGAAGACCTCGTAGTCCATGGCGAGCCCGAAGACGATGCCCACCAGGAAGATCGGCATCAGGCTCATGATCGGCCCGGTCTGCTCCACGCCCAGCAGCTCGGCGCCGTGCCCCTGCTGGAAGACGACGACGACCGCGCCCAGAGAGGCCAGCACCGACAGCAGGAACCCGAGCGCCGCCTTCAACGGGACGAGCAGCGACCGGAAGACCACCAGCAGCAGGACGATCGCGAGCCCCACCACGACGATCAGATACGGCACCAGCGCGGCCTGCACCTTGTCCGAGATGTCGATGTTCAGCGCGGTGGTGCCGGTGACCTCGAAGGTCGCCCCGGTCTCGGCCTCGATCCCGCTCCGCTCGTCCCGGATGGTGGTCACCAGGTCCTTGGTCTTCTCGTCGGTCGGCGCGGTGGAGGGCACGACCGAGAAGACGGCGGTGTCACCGGCGTCGTTGAAGCGCGCCGGGGAGACGGATACGACCCCCTCCGTGCCGCCGATCTCCTCGGAGACGGTCGTGACCGCGCCCTTCGGATCGGCGTCGCCCTTGACGTCCACGACGACGGTCAACGGCCCGTTGAAGCCCGGCCCGAAAGCCTCGGCGAGCGCGTCGTAGGCCCGGCGCTCGGTGGTGGAGGTCGACTTGGCCTCGTCGCCGGGCATGCCCAGCTGAAGCTCGGTCATCGGCACCGCGAGCGCGCCTAGGCCCAGGACGCCGAGGAGCAGCACCGGCAGTGGCCGGCGCAGCACGAACCGCGCCCAGCGGGTACCGCCGTTGTCGTCCCGGGTTTCCGCCGTACGGCCGCTCTTGCGGGCCTTCCTCGGCAGCACTGCGTTCGGCCAGAAGCCGAGGAAGGCGGGGACCAGCGTCAGCGCGATGAACACGGCCACGACGACCGCGCCCGCCGCGGCCAGCCCCATCTTGGTGAGCATCGGAATCCCGACGACCGAGAGCCCCGCGAGCGCGATGACGACGGTGAGCCCCGCGAACACGACCGCCGACCCGGCCGTACCGACGGCCATCCCGGCCGCCTCCTGCGGCGTACGGCCCTTGGCGCGCTCCTCCCGGTACCGCGAGACGACGAACAGGGCGTAGTCGATGCCGACCGCGAGGCCCAGCATCATGGCGAGGGTGCCGGTCGTGGTGGACAGGCCGAGGGCGTCGGACAGGGCGAGGATGGTGGCCATGCTGACGCCGACGCCGATGACGGCGGTCAGCAGGGGCAGTCCGGCGGCGGCGAGGGACCCGAAGGTGACGAGGAGTACGACGGCGGCGATCGCGATGCCGATGACCTCGGCGGCGCCGCCCGCACCGCCCCCGTCGTCCATCGCGCTGCCACCGGCCTCGACGGTCAGCCCCGCGTCCCGGGCCTCGTCGATCGTCCGCTCCAGGTGGGTCCGGCTGGCGTCGGTGAGGTCGTTGGCCGCGACCTTGTAGGTGACGGTCGCGTACGCCGTCGTCCCGTCCTTGCTGACCGCCTTCGCCTGGAACGGGTCGGCGACGCCCGCGACCTGCGTGCCGTCGCCCAACTCGGCCACGGCCTCCTCGACGGCCTGCTTGTTCTCGGTGGCGGTCACCTTCTCGCCGCCCGGCGCGACGAAGACGACCCGCGCGGTGGCGCCGTCGGCCGTCGCGCCCGGGAAGCGCTCCTCCATCAGGTCGAACGCCTTCTGCGACTCGATGCCCGGCATCGAGAACTCCTCGTCGGAGGCTCCCGGCGCCTTCAGGGCACCCAGTCCGACGGCGGCCAGGACGGCCGCCCAGACCAGGGCGACGTACCAGCGCCGCCGGAAGGCCAGACGGCCCACTCGATACAGGAAAGTAGCCACGGCAGGGGGTCTCCACATCTGGGACTCGAACGTGTGCCCAGGCTGTCCGGAGCGGGGGTGTCCTGTCGTCGTGCGGCTGCCGACAATCGCGGCTACTGAGAATGCAGTACGGACCGGGCGATACGTCCGCCATGGGTACGACGGGGGCGGCGCTGGGCGGCGGGTAGGAGATGACCTCGCCGCAGGCCGTGGGACGGCGGACCCAACCACGACCGCCACGCACCGCCGCGCCGGGCTGACTCCTTCTTTCGGGTCTTGTCCATGAACGGCTCGAACTGCGTTCAGCCCGGTCCGCTGATCTGGGCGGTCACCGCTGCCGCGCTCCTCGTCCGGCTCCGGTCGTGATCAGAGAGCCGGATCCGACGGCCCCACGATCGCCCGCAGCGCCGCGAGGTGCCCCTGGTAGGCGTCCCGGCCTCGCCTGGTCAGGTGGAGCCACACGCGCTGCCGGGTGTCGCGGACGGCCTTGCGCTGCTCGACGTAACCGGCGTCCATCAGCACGGTGACGTGCTTGCTCAGCGCGGAGGCGGAGAGGTCGAGTTGCTTTTGGACCAGGCCGAACTCCGCCTCGCCCACGGTGTCCAGGAGGGCGCAGATGCGCAACCGGTGCGGGGCGTGGATGGTGGTGTCGAAACCCCCCAGAGGGTCGTGGTTCTCGGCGCTCACGCGGTCTTCCGGTGCAGGCGGACGAAGGCAAGGTGGAAGCCGACGGACACGGCGGCACCGATCAGCGAGGCCGCGATCAGCCACACCGGCCATCCGGTGACTCGGAACGCGAACGCCGCCCCCACCAGCAGCACGGGCAGGCCGACCGCGAGTGGCACGGTCGCCCGCTTCGGCAGCACGTCGAACCGCAGCGCCACCCCGGTCTTGTCACGCCACGCCTTGGCCGCGACGGCGAAGAGCGCCCCGTACACCGCGGTGGTCGCCAGCATGATGCCCATCCAGACGGGGCCCGGCAGTAGCCAGTCCGGGTCGGCCATGGCGCCTCCGTAGGTGATGGGGAGCGCGGCCACGTAGAGCGTGAGCGTGATGAAGAACCAGTTCGGCCACGGTGTGGCCGACAGCGCTGCGGCGGAGGCCCGGATGTGCTCGGTGTCAGCCAGCGCGGAACGGGCCTGCTCCGGCGTCAGTCGTACCCCGTTAGTTTCCATGACGGAAAGAGTAGCGACTAGTTTCCAGTACGGAAAGTGGAAAGTTTCCAGTACGGCAAGTGAACGGCGGCGCGCTGCCCTTAGGCCCGCCATCGGGCTGGAGGCCCCCTCTTCACGCCTTGGACGGCCCACGGGCGGCAACCAACCGTGGTGGCCGCCCGTGCGGAGGAGCGACATCCGCGCCCAGGACCGGTCGCCGACCCAAGGCCATCCGCCGCCGGCCCAGGCTCAGCCGAAGAGTGCCACCCTCGGATGCACCGTCCCCTCGGCCTGCGGATCGAGGACGGTGATCCGGTAGACCTCGGTGAGGGTGTCCCCCGCGTGCAGCGTGCGCTGGGCGGTGGTGAGGTCGGTGAACAGGGTGCCCGTCTGGGTGCCGAGGGACTCGGTCTCCCAGCAGCCCGTCGCCGTCCGCCGCTCGACCCGGATGTCCGACGGGTCCAGGAACGGCCCGGCGTCCGGGGACTCCACCAGGAGCTGCGGGGCGACCGTGCGGTCCGCCGACGATGCGTTGCGGTAGGTGAGTGTGACCTCATGAGCGGTGTCGTCGGCGACGAGGGTGCTCGTCGGCAGGTCCACGAACTCGGTGGGTATGGCCGTGGACGCCGCGGTGGCGGTCGACGTCCGGGGTGCGGCTGCTGCGGCTGGTCCTGCCGCGGCCAGGCCGGCGAGCGCCACCATGAGGGCCAGGGCGGCGACACGGGGGCGGCTGTTCTTCAACGACACGTTCGCTGATCCTTCGGATTGGCTCGGGTGTTGACCGGTCTTCCCCCCGTCCATGGCTGCCGCCAGAGACATCACCAAGACTACGCAAGCCGGTTCGGACCCGGCTCGGCAGGCCGGTGGGCGGGTGGAGTGGAAAGAGAGGCGGAGCGGGCCGGGTTGCGGGCCTATCCGATGTCGACCACCCGTGCCCACGCGGGCGGTGAGTCCGGCACGTAGTCGGGATCGTCCTCGTTGTACCGCCGGAAACCATGCTGTCGAGGGAACAGGCCCACCACCGTCCGGCACGGCGGCCGTGTGCTCGGCCATGGAGTCTGACCGTCCGTCAGGGCCACGATCACATCGGGCCGGGGCCGCGCCCTCAGCGCCCTGTCGAACCCGGCACGCAGATCCGTCCCCCCGCCCCCGACCAGCGGAATCCCCTCGGCCCGGCACAGCCGGTGCACGCCCTGGTCCGCCGCATCGCACGGCACCACACTGACCAGGTCGCGCCGGCCGCCCACGGCACGGGAGATGGCGGCGACCTCCAGCAGCGCACTGCCCAGTTCGGCGTCACTGACCGAGCCGGAGGTGTCGATGACGACGCTGACGCGGGGCGGCCTGCGGCGCAGGCTGGGCAGGACGGCGCCGGGCACGGAGGCCGACCGGCGCGACGGGCGGCCGTACGTGTAGTCCTCGCCGGCACCCGGGCCGGAGGCCGCCGAGCGGACCGCCGCGCCCAGCAACTCCCGCCACGGCTGCGGCGGATGGAACGCCTCCTCCGCCCACCGCTGCCACCCCTGCGGGGCGTGCCCCGGGCGCCCGGTGATCCCCTGCGCCACCCGGAACCGGACCGCGTCCCGTTCCCGCGCACTGAGCCCGTGCCCGCCGTCGGCCCCGAGGTCCCACTCCCGCTCCAGCCCGTCGGCGCCGCTGCCGCAGTCCAGCCAGGCCAGATCCTGCGTCCGCGGGCCCAGCCGGAACTGGCGCAGATAGTCCTCCATCAGCTCGCCCTCGGGCAGCATCAAGTCCGCCGGCTCGACGGCGCCTTCGGGCCGGGCCAGCCCGTCGCCGTACACGTCGTCGTTGATCTCGCAGTCCGCGGCGATGTTCATCCGCAGCCGCTCCCCCGGCCCGGTCAGCCCGCGCTCACGCGCCACCCGGTCGCCGCGCCCGTGATGGTCACGCAGCAGATGGGACACCTCGTGCACCCACACCCCGGCCAACTCCTCCACCGGCGTCCGCTCCACGAACACCGGCGAGACATAGCACCGCCAGTGCCGGTCCACCGCCATCGTCGGCACCCGCCGCGACTCCACGACGTGCAGCGCGAAGAGCGCCGTGGCCAGGTAGGGGCGGACGCGGGCGGCGTGCAGCCGGGCGGCGAAGAGCTTGTCGCGGTCCAGGGGGCGAGGTCCGGGGACCACCGTCGCCCCGGCGGTCCCGGGCATGCCTGGGGGCGTCCCCACCTCATCCCCACTCATCGCCCCACCTCCGCGGCGACCGCCGCCGTCCGTCCCGCCGCGCGATCGGCTCGCCGGGACAGGGACACCACTCCGGCGAGTTGCTCGATCGACGGCGGCACGTCCCAGTCCTCCTGCCGCAGCGAGGCGAGCGTGGACGCGGGGACGACGACCAGGTCCGGTGCCCCGGTCTCCACCGCCCGCACCAGCAGCGCCCACGCCGCGTCCCAACGGGACCTCTCGGGGCGCGCCCGCACCGCCTCCACCACTCCGTCGAGCGCGGCCTGCCGCAGGTCCCCCCGCTCGGGCAGTTCGGCACCGGCCGGGTCGGCGAGCAGCACCTCGGGGTCCGGCAGGTCCATCCGGTCCACGCACGCCAGCAGCTCCAGCCCGGGCCCGTCCCCCACCGTGCCCCTGACCAGCAGCGAGAGCACGTCCCGCGAGGAACCGGCGGCGGTCGCGAAGGCGATCAGACGCTGCGTCATCTCCCAGCTGCGCGGGGAGGGCCACGCCCCACCGCGACGCGCCTCACTGCTGGGCAGCCGGTGCACGAGACCCGGCCGCCCGGAGAGCAACCCGCACACCGCGCGCCGGGCGAAGTCCACCGCCTCCGGCAGCTTCCGGTGGTCGAGCCGCGGCAGGGTCGCCCGGGGCCAGGTCCCGCCGAGTCCGCGTACGACGACCTCGTGATCGTGGGCCCACTGCAGATGGACGAACCGGTTGGCCAGCGGCGCGCTCAGCTCCCAGCCGTCGGCCGCCGAGGACCGCGGGTTGGCGGCGGCCACGATCCGCACACCCGGAGGCAGCCGCAACGCCCCGACCCTCCGCTCCAGCACGAGCCGCAGCAGCGCGGCCTGCACGGCGGGCGGCGCGGTGGACAGCTCGTCCAGGAACAGCAGCCCCCGCCCGGCCTTCACCAGCCGTACCGCCCAGTCCGGCGGGGCCATCGGGACGCCCTGTTCGGCGGGGTCGTCGCCGACGACGGGCAGCCCGGAGAAGTCGGACGGCTCGTGGACGCTCGCGATCACCGTGGTCAACGGGAGGTCGAGAGCGGCGGCGAGCTGCGTCAGGGCGGCGGTCTTGCCGATGCCCGGCTCGCCCCAGAGGAGAACGGGCAGATCGGCGGCGACGGCCAGGGTGAGCGCCTCCAGCTGGGTGTCGGGGCGGGGCTCGGTGGTGGTGTCGTTGAGGAGGGCCAACAGGTCGGCGGCTACGTCGAGTTGGGAGGGGGACGGCTGGGTCTGGGTGCATGTGGGCATGTGGGGTCACCTGTGGGTTTCGTGAGGGCAGGGCGGGGCGTACGGAGATGCGGGCGTACGGGCGTACGGGATGCAGAGGAGGACGGCGGTAAAAGATCGATCGGGTTCAGGTCACTCGGGTCAGGGAAACGTCGCGTGGCGAGGGCGCGCGCGGTGGTCGCGGGGACGGCCGCGCTCGCCGGCGTCGAAGCCCCTGCGGCCCGGTCCCGGACCGGCCAACCCGGCCCTGAACAGCCCGTACGTGATCCGCTGCCGCGCGGCCGCCGCCAGTTCGTCCCGCAGCGCACCGTCGCGCAGCACCGCGTCCGGACCCAGCAGCCCCTCGACGACGGCCAGGGCACCGGCGGTGTCGCCGTGGCAGAGGCGTTCACGGACGTCGGGCAGACAGGCCGGCTGCCGGTGCGCCTCGTCGATGGCCTGGAGGCAGGGCAGCGGCGTGCCGGTGAGGGCGGCCAGCAGTTCCTCCCGCCGGATCTCGGCCGGGTCGTGGTCCAGCGGTGCCAGTACGCCGTCGACCAGACCGATCCGGTGCCGGGCACCCCGGCACTCGACGAGGCGTGGCTGCCCTGCCCGACCAGGGGTCGGCAAGGGCCGGGACGGCGGCGGACGATCCGGTACGAGGGCGGAGGCGACGAGCGGATGCAGCCGGCCGGCCTCGATCGCACCGGCCCGGAGCAACTCCAGGTCGGGCAGCACCCAGGTGGCCGCGTCGGGCAGCACGGGCAGCGCGGAGGCACGGCCCTTGCCGGCCGCCGGGATCCGCAGTACGGGCGGTCCACCGCCACGACCGCCGCCCGCATCGCCCTGACCCTCCCCGTCCCCGAGCAGCTCCAGGACCAGCCGATGCCGTCCCCCCAACCGCACGAGCAGGGCACCCTCGGACCGCCCTTCGGCGCGAAGCAGTATCCGCGCCTCGTCCACCCACCGGTCGACGGCACAGCTGCGCCCGTACCGCAGCGTCCTCCCGAGCAGCTCCTGATCCGGCCCGGGTGAGTCACTGCCGGGGCGGCCACCTCTGGACGCCCCGGACCGTATCCGCAGCTCACCGGCCCTACTGGCATCCCAAAGGTGCCGGTGCAGATCAAGGCGGAACCGCCGGTTCGGGCGGGGATGCGGGTGCCGACGGGCACCGTCATCCCCTCCTCCCGCCACCCCGGCCCGCGAGCCGCCCCACCACGCGAGGCTGATCCGCTGACCGGCATCCGCCCAGGCGGGCGGAGTCCGCACCACGAGCTGCGGCGGCCGTTCGCCGTCCCGCCCCACCCCGTCGTACCGGGCCAGAGCGAGGGTCAGCCCGGGGCGCAGCAGCCCATCGGGAGCGATCCTCGGCATGTGCCAGCGCAGCAGGTCGGGGGCGAGATGCCGAAGGTCGGCCCGGACTCGCGCGGCCGTCTCCCGGCCGTGGTCACGCGCCACGGAACGCAGGCTGAGATCGACATCGATCCCCGCGGCGGCACACGCCCCCGCCCAGTCCCCGGCGAGCCGGCGGGCGGTCGCGGTCTCGATCATGGAGGCCGGCACGGCAAACTCGCGCACGCGCGGCCAGAAGGAAAGCTCGGAAAGCGGGGCATCCCCGTACGCGTTCTGAGTGCCCATCAGCACTCACCTTGCGCGGACGGGACCCCCAATCTGGCAACAGAGTGAGTCGTCATCGCGGGCGAGCGTAACGCCGCCCGCTTCGAGCCGCCACGCATTTTCCGTACGGCAACCTTTCCGCCCCCGGCGACCACTGACACACGTGAGGGCCCCGCACGGGACCCCCACATCCGACTCACGTCCGACTCACGTGCTCTGCTTCCGCCGAACCACGTAAGGAATCATCCGTGGCATCCCCTTCTCACCGCCGGTCCCCGGGCAAGCGGCACACGGTCCTCGTCCCCGCCCTCGTGGTGGCGGCCGTCGCTCTCGTCGCGTCCCTGCTCATGGTCCTCCACCCCGACGGGGAGTCCACGGCCGACGACGCCGCGAACGCGCCCATAGCCGGCAGCCGGTCGACGTCTCCGGAGCCGACGCCCCGCACGAACACCACGAGCAGCACGAGCCCGAAGCCGAAGCCCGAGGCGAAACCGAAGCCGTCAAAGAAGTCCCCCACTCCGCCGGCCGCCACGGCCACTTCACCGCGCCCCTCGGCCAGGGCGGTGACCCCTCAACCCGCCTCGGGCTCCGCCCCGTTGGCAGGACGAATCCGCCCCGGGGTCACCTACGAAGGGGTCGCCACCTTCTACGACACCGGCAACGGCGACGGCGCCTGCCTCTACGGCCCGACCGACGACGTCATGACCGCGGCGATGAACCACACGGACTACGAGACGTCCAAGGCGTGCGGCGCGTACATACGCGTCCGCGCGGCGAACGGCGCCTCCGTCACGGTCCGCGTCACCAACGAGTGCCCCCTGCCCTGCGCCCCCGGCCAACTCGACCTGAGCGCCCAGGCGTTCGCCGAGCTCGCCGCGCCCTCGGCCGGCCGGATCCCGATCACCTGGAGCCTGCTGAGCCCCAGCACGTCCGACACGATCTCGATCCGCTACAAGACGGGGTCCAGCAGCCACTGGTGCGGCATCCAGGCGGTGGGGCACCGCAACCCCCTGGCCCGGCTGGAGGTCCGCGACGGCGGCGGATGGCGCCAACTGCCGCGCACCGAGTACAACTACTTCCTCTCCGAGCAGGGCAGCGGCTGCGGCGGCGCGATCAGGGTCACCGACATCTACGGAGAGGCGCTGACGGTCGAGGGCCTGGCGATCCGGCCGGACGTCCTGCAGCCGACCCGGCTCCAGTTCGCGGCGCGCTGACCTCTCAGGTGCCGAGGCTGCGAAGTGTCACCGCCGGGCCGGCCGAACCCTACCGCGCGGGGGCGGTCTCCTCGGTCAGACCCCGGATGCGCTGCTCGATCTCGTCGCGGATCGGGCGTACGGCTCCGACTCGGCGCCGGGCACGCCGGCGCGGACGGCGACGTAGGGTCTGGTTCATGGTGACTGCGACGGTCCGTGAGTGGCACGAAGAGGAAGGGTGGGGCGTACTCGACTCCCCGGAGACGCCCGGCGGTTGCTGGGGGCACTTCTCCGCCGTCCGGACGGACGGGTTCGCCACGCTGTCACCCGGGCAGAAGGTGGAACTCACGTGGGAAGCCCCCGGCTTCGCCCAGGACGGGTACGACTACCGCGCCGTGAGCATCACGCCTCGGCAACCCTGAACGAGCGGGCCGCAACACCGCACGGCGCGGTTCCCACCGGACGCACCACACCCGATGGGAACCGCCGGCTCCGGACGCCCCCGGCTCAGCCGAAGTTCACATCGCTGCACAGGAAGTACGTCTGGTCCATGTGTGACGCCTGCCAGATGGTGTAGACGACGTGGCGGCCGCTGAGGCCGGACGTGCTCACGTCGATCGAGTAGTTCTGGCTCGGGGCGTACTCCCCGGTGCGGGCGACCAGTTGGAGGTCGCTCCAGCGCAGCGGCTGGGTGGTGGGGTCGAAGCCCTGGCGGGTGACGTACACCAGGAAGTAGTCCGCGCCGTGGCTGGCCTGGTCGTAGAGCCGCACGGTGAAGTCGCTCGCGACGTCCGTCGTCTTCCAGGCACCCACGGCGTCGAGCGAGTTGTAGCGACCGCCTTCGGTACGGCCCCCGCTGCACAACTGGCCGTCGGGGATGACCGCCTGGAAGTCGCCCGCCGAGCCGTTGCGGTACAGGCCGTTCCAGTTCCACATGGCGTTCGGGTTGTCCTGCCAGGCCTGCCAGCACATGGGGTCCTCCTGCGCCATGGCCGGGTTCTGGAAGTCGCTGCCCCAGCGCAGCCAGCAGCCGTAGTTGCGCGACGCCGGGTCGACGACCGAACCGTGGGCGGCCGCCGTCCCGCTCCCCGGGATCAGGCAGAGGAGCAGGGCGGCGAGCACGGTGAGGAGGAGCGCCGGACGGGTCACGGGCGGCTGCGTGGGGGCAGGCGCGAGAGGGTGGTGCGTGATGTGATCATGACAAAAGGCTCGACGTTGCAGCACGGTCTCCCTCTTTCAAGGTGGGGGGATGGGGGGTGTAGGTGATGCGGGGGCGCTCTGGTGATGCAGAGACGCCGGTGACACGAAGGGGCGGAAGCGCGCGTGGGAGCGCTCCCATCACACCCCAGGCTGCTCCCCCGCACGCCCCTCCGCAACGCCGGATCGCGCCACTTTCCGGCCCTCCGCTCGGCGCGACCTCGCCCGCCTACGACCGAGGCGTGCCCGTCTCCGTCGCCCTGACGCCCCCGGCCGGATCCGGCGACGGTCCCGCCTCCTGCGACGTCGGTGTCGGTGTCGCCGACGGCGCGGCGGTCGGGACCGCCGGACTGGTCGGCGTACGGGACTCGCCGGTCCGGGAATCCGCGGCGGGCTCGGACGTGGCGGACTCGGACGGCACCGTCGGAGTCGGCGACGGCGAGCGCGGCGACGACGCCGACGGGGTCGGAATCGCCGACGGGGCGGGAGGCGTCGTACGGCCGCTCGCGGGCGGAGGGGCGAGAGGGGGCGCGGGGGAGGCCGGTCCCTGCGAGGCCCCCAGGTGGAGCGGCAGCGCGACGAGCACCGCGACGGCGCAGGTCACGCCCGCCCCGATCGCCGTACGCACCAGCCGTCGGCGGGACGCCCTGCGGCGGATCGCCGCGTAGCTGCCGGGGGGTGGGGCGAGGTGGTCCGAGGACGGGCGGAGGATCACCGCGAGAGGGTCGTCGGGGGACAACTCCGGGCCGTCCGCCTCGTCGTCAAAGCGTGTGGTCAAGGCTTCTCCTCAGATGGACGCGGAGCAGTTCGCGGGCCGCGTGGAGGTCGGCCTTGACGGTCCCTTCCTTGCGTCCGGTCAGCACGGACACCTCCCGGATCGGCATGTCAGCGTAGTAGTGGAGGAGGATCGGGGTGCGCAGGCGTTCGGGGAGGGACTGGACCAGCAGGCGTACGGACGGATCCGCTTGCTCCGTATGGGAGTTGACCGCCGCTTCGGCCGTGACCCGGTGCATCGCCCTGCGCTCCCGCTCCAGCTTGCGCCAGTGGTCCCGGACCAGGTTCGCCGCCGTGACGTAGAGGAAACCGCGCGGCTCCTCCACCCGGCTCCAACGGGCCCAGAGCCGGGTGAAGGCCTCGGAGGCGATCTCGTGGGCCGTCTCGTCGTCGTCGACGAGACGGCGGCACCAGCCGGCGAGGCGCGGATAGAGGGCGGCGAACAGCTCGGACGCCGCCTTGTCTCGGGACCGTTTCAACGCTCTACAACGCTCTCCATGGTCGTGCGCAAGCCTGCACTGTCACTTGGGGGATGCCGGACCGCCGGACCGCGTTCCACGGGCCTGTCCGGAGGCCGTGGCGCTCAACTCGTCGTGGCCCTCAACTCTTCGTGGTCCTCAACTGTGCGAACACGATCACGTTGTCGCGGTACTCGTCCCCGGCCCGCGGCCCTCCGCAGGTGATCAGCCGCAGCTCCGGGCGGTCGACGTCCCCGTACACGTCGTCCGCCGGAAAGTCCGCCTTGGCGACCGTCCGTACGGCACTGACCGCGAACTCCGCCGACGTGCCGTCCTGCCTGCGCGCCACGATCCGGTCGCCCCGCCGCAGCCGGGCGAGGTGGCGGAACACCCCGTCCCCGTAGGAGCCCACCGTGACATGGCCGAGGATGACCGACGGGCCGACCTGGCCCGGCGTCGGTGAGTGCCGGTACCAGCCCGCCCGGTCGTCGGACGTGATCGGCGGCACCTGCACGGTGCCGTCCGACGCCAGCCCCAGCCGCATGACCGGGGTGTCGACCTCGATCGCCGGGATCTGCAGCCTGACCGGCGCCGAACGGCCAAGGGGACGCGCCTGGTTCGCGGCGGCGGAAGGCCGCGGAGTCGTCGCCGTGCCGGCCGCGCTCCCGTCCGCACCCCTGGTCCGCCGGGAGTGCGCGCTCGCGGCCTGCCCCGCCTCGTTGCCGCCGCACCCCACCAGCAGCGAGGCCATCGCCGCCGTGGCGAACGCACGCCTGGACAGCGGCATCATGCGCCGTTCGTCCGCCGACGCCGTACGACGAAAGCCGTCGCGCCTCCGACGAGGAGCACCGCGGCGGCTCCCCCGCCGATCAGCCCGGCCTGTTCGGTCCCGGAACCCGAAGCCGGCGCCGTGACTCCGGTGTCGGGCGCCCCCGACGGTACGACGGAGACCTGACCGCCGTCCGGCGCCCGGGTCGGCTCGGCCGACGGGTCCGAGGGGACGGGGGTCGCTTCCCGGGGCGGCTCGGTGGCGCTGGGCGTCGGGACGGCCGTCTCCGAGGGGGCGGCGACCGTCGGGCTGGGGATCGCGGTCGGGGAAGTGCCGTCGGCGAACGCGGGCGTGCTGCCCGCCAGCAGGGCCGTGAAGGTCAGGGCCATGGCGCTGAGGACGGTTCGGCGCATTGAGTCGCTCTCTTTCGTCGGCCCGGCCGGCACTGGCGTACGGGGCGGGCTGGTTGACGGTCGAGCGGAGAGACGACGCGGCAGCGGGGCGGGTTGTAAAGAGAAGGCAAAGTCATGCGGAGGGTCGGCTCGCTCAACGGCCCACCCGCCAGGCCATCCGCCAGGCCCCGTCAAGCCCAGTGTTCATGGTCGTGAATCTGAATCACGTACACAACTATTGACGCGTATGCGACAGGCCCCTACGGTCCCGAACATCGCACCTTGAGAAAGCGCTTTCCCTATCTGCCACGACGTGTAACAGAAAGGGGTCAGCCCATGCACCCGCACCCGAGCCCCGTCAGACGCATCGCCCCCGCCCTGGCCTCCGCCGCCCTCCTCGCCACCGCACTCGTCGCCCTCACCGGCACCACCGCCGAGGCCGCGACCACCCGCTACGAGGCCGAGAGCTCCCCGGCGGTCTGCACCGGCACCATCGACTCCGACTGGGCCGGCTTCTCCGGCACCGGATTCTGCAACGGCACCAACGCCACGGGCGCCTACGCCCAGTTCACGGTGAACGCCCCCGCGGCCGGCACCGCGACCCTGAACATCCGCTTCGCCAACGGCACCACCACCGCCCGCCCCGCCTCCCTGATCGTCAACGGGACCACCGTCCAGACACCGTCCTTCGAGGGCACGGGCGCCTGGACGACCTGGACCACGAAGACGCTCACCGTCCCCGTCAACGCGGGCAGCAACACCATCCGGCTCAACCCGACCACCTCCGGCGGCCTCCCCAACATCGACTACACCGACGTGGTCACGAGCGACACGACCCCCGCGCCGACCGGCCCCGTCCTGTACGTGGCGCCGAACGGCACCGACGGCGCGGCCGGCACGCAGTCGGCGCCCACCACGCTCACCTCGGCGATCAGCCGTATCTCCGCGGGCGGCACGATCTACCTGCGCGGGGGGACGTACAACCAGTCCTCCACCGTCACCATCCCGGTGGGCAACAACGGCACGTCCAGCGCCCGTACGAAGCTGTCCGCCTACCCGGGCGAGACTCCGGTGCTGAACTTCTCGGCGCAGAGCGAGAGTTCGTCGAACCGCGGGCTGCAGGTGATGGGGTCGTACTGGCACGTCCACGGCATCGTCGTCGAGCGGGCCGGGGACAACGGCATCTTCGTCGGCGGCAGCAACAACGTCATCGAGCGCACGGTGACCCGCTTCAACCGCGACACCGGGCTCCAGCTCGGCCGGATCGCCTCCTCCACGCCGACCAGCCAGTGGCCCTCCAACAACCTCGTCCTCAGCGCCGAGTCGCACGACAACGCCGACTCCGACGGCGAGGACGCCGACGGCTTCGCCGCGAAGCTGACCGTCGGCAGCGGCAACGTCTTCCGCTACGCGGTCGCGCACAACAACATCGACGACGGCTGGGACCTCTACACCTACTCCGACTACGACCCCATCGGCACGGTGACCATCGAGGACTCCCTCTCCTACGAGAACGGCACCCTCAGCGACGGCTCGCAGGCCGGCAACGGCGACCGCAACGGCTACAAGCTCGGCGGCGAGGACGTTCCGATCAACCACGTCGTGCGGCGCAGTTTCGCGGTCGACAACGGCAAGCACGGGTTCACGTACAACAGCAACCCGGGCTCGATGACCATCTCGAACAACGTGAGCATCGACAACACCGAACGCAACTTCAACTTCGACGCGGGCACGTCGGTGTTCCGCAACAACACCTCGTGCCGCAGCGGCAGCGGCACCAACGACCGGATCATCGGCGACTCCGACAGCTCCAACCAGTTCTGGTCCGGCACGAACGGCTCCCGGTGCTCGTCGTACAGCGGCGCCCTGGGCTGGTCCATCGCCTCGGACGGGCGTCTCGTGGTGACCTTCGGCGGCACCCGGGCCACACCCTGACCCGCGGCTGAGTCGCCCGCGGGCGGCATCCGTACCATGAGGGCGTGACAGCCCGCACACAGCAGCACCGTGCGCCGCGGCTCCCGATACCGGGACCGTGGCGCACGCTTCTGGTGCTCGGGCTGCTGGCCGGGCTGTTCGGGATGCATGCGCTCGGCCCAGGCCCAGCGATCGCCGTCTCCTCTCATCCCTCTCCTTCATCGCCTCACCATCCGCACGCGCGGGCCATGAGCGCCCCCATGACGGCGGCCATGCCCGACGAATACGTCTGCCACGGCGCCGATTCCGGTGGCGGGCACGTCCAGCACGCCGACCCGACCTGCGCCTCCGGTGCCGTCGGTGCGGGCCCCGTGCTGCCGGCCCCGATGCCCGACCCGTCCGGAACCGCTGTCGCGGGCGACCTGGACGGCCGTTCCGTGGCCGCCGCTCCCGAGGGCGGGCGAGCGCCTCCCTCACTGGCCGAACTGCAGATCCTGCGGACCTAGGACAAGGCCGAGCCGTACCCGACCCGTCGCCGGTTCACCGGTACGGCAGTCAGCCATGCCCGTGCCGCGCCCCGAGGCCGTACGCCCGAGGCCGCGGCAAGTCACGTACCTCGCAGGAGTTCTCAGCATGACCAGCACACGTACACGCACGCGTACCCTGACCCGCCGCGCCTGCCTGGCGGCGACGGCCGTCACCGCCGCCCTCGTCCTTGCCGCGTGCGGCGGCGACGACGGCCCGGGCACCGCCTCCGGCGCGCGGACGTCGCCCTCGGCGAGCGCCGACGCCGGCGCGCACAACGACCAAGACGTCTCCTTCGCGCAGGGCATGATCCCGCATCACCGGCAGGCCGTGGAGATGGCGGACATGGCCGCCGGGCGGGCCTCCTCCGCCGCGGTGAAGGACCTGGCCTCGCGCATCCGCGAGGCGCAGGACCCCGAGATCCGGACCATGTCGGGATGGCTGAAGGCCTGGGGTGAGGACGTGCCCTCTGCCGCACCCGGCATGGACCACTCCAGTGGTCACTCGGGCGGTCACTCCGGCAGCTCCGGAACGGAAGGGACGGCCGGGATGATGGACCAGAAGGACATGGACGAGCTGATGAAGGCCTCCGGCAAGGCCTTCGACACCCTGTTCCTGACCCTGATGGTCGAGCACCACGAGGGCGCGGTGGAGATGGCCCGGACCGAGAAGGCGCAGGGCCGGTACGGCCCCGCGACGAAGCTGGCCGACGCCGTCGTCAGCGCCCAGACCGCCGAGATCGAGGAGATGAACAAGCTGCTCGGCAAGAGCGGGAGCTGACCTCCCTCAGGGAGTCGTAGATCTCCGGGGCATGGGCGCGGGACGCCGTGAAGTACAGCGTCCCGCGCTCCCTCAGCCGGCAGGGGACGGCGGCGGGCGGTGCCGTGGGAATCACGGGGCCGGGCGGGCGGGTTCACGACTTCACGGCCGTCGAGAAGCCGAAGAATCGAAGAGGAGCCGACCATGTCCGACGCACCCGCCGCCGACGCACCGGCCGATCCCCCCGTACGCGAGCTCCGCCTGGTGGTCACGGCGGCCGACTACGACGAGGCGCTGCACTTCTACCGGGACGTGCTCGGCCTCCCCGAGCGTGCCGCGTTCGCCTCCCCCGACGGGCGGGTCACGATCCTCGACGCCGGCCGGGCGACGCTGGAGCTGACCGACCCGAACCACGCCGAGTTCATCGACGAGGTGGAGGTGGGGCGACGGGTGGCGGGCCATGTCCGGGTCGCCTTCCAGGTGGACGACTCCACGGCCACCACGGTCAGGCTGGCGGCAGCCGGAGCGGAGGTCCTCGCGGAACCCACCCGCACCCCCTGGAACTCCCTCAACTCACGCCTCGAAGGACCCGGCGCCCTCCAGCTGACGCTCTTCACGGAGCTGGGTGAGCTGGACGGGTCGGAAGGGCCGGAAGGACCGGAAGGACCGGAAGGGCCGGGCGACGCGGCGGAACACGCGTAGACGGCGAAAGCAGATGCTGGCTTGACGCTTCCGGAGGAGCTTATTCACCCGTTTCGGTGATAATTGGGGCATGAGTACGACGACGTTTGTACTAGCGGCCACGTCGAGCGAAGTACTCAACGTGGTTGCCGCCTTTGCGGGTGGCCTGTTCATCGCGGGCGCCCTGATCTGGGCCGTGCAGCTCGGCATGCGGGTCCGTGATCGAGAGCTGCCCCGGCCTACGCCCGACGAGCAGCCGCACCTCCCCGAAACCGGTCCGGTCCATGAGGAACGCGAGATCAGGGAACCGGACGAAGTGCCGCACGCGGAGGGCAGGGAACGGCTCCTGCCGCACGAGCTGCACCACGCGGGCAGCAGGCGCAGCGAGGACCAGCACCGCAAGCGCTGGCTGCCCGGGAAGAGCGGGGCCTTCGGCGGGGGCGGTCTGGGGCACGGCTGAGCCCGGAAACCCAGGCGACGGGAGCGGCTGCCCGATGTCATCCTGCCCGGACCCGTGCATGTGCAGGGGTCCGGGCAGGGGAGTGGATTGAGCAGACGACGCTACGTGGCCAGGGGCGTCCCCGGCGGCTACCGCATCTGGGACAACCACGGCCGCCGTTTCTGGGGCGACCTCTACGAACTCTGCCCCGACGACCTGCTGACCGAGCTCAACGGCGGCAAGGACCCGACCAGGATCAGCGCGCTGCTGAGGCGTTACCGCGCGTTGAAACGCTAGCGCCGGGTCTGGGGACGTCCGGGGCCGTGGCGAGCGCCAGGATCACGAAGAAGTCGACCCCCACCATGATCACCGACCACACCGGCGTGTACGGCAGGAACAGGAAGTGGAGCACCATGCTCAGGGACGCCACGAAGATGCCGGTGATCCGAGCCCACCAGGCCCCCTTGAGGATGCCGTAGCCGACGCAGGCGACCACGACACCGAGGGCGAGCAGGACCCAGCCCCAGGCCATGAGGTTGATCTTGAAGACGTAGTCGCCGATACGGCCGTAGACGTCGTCCTCGGCGATCGCGGAGATGCCCTGGAGGATGGCCAGCAGACCGTTCACCAGCATCAGCACACCGGCGAAGACGAGCCCGCCGGTGGCCCAGCCGGGGGCGGGCTGATATCCGCCGGCGCCGGGCCGGGGACCGGCCGAAGGCCAGGTCGCCTGAGACGCAGGCGTTCCAGCGGCCCCCGGGGGTCCCGGCGACCCAGCGGGGCTGTGCGCCGCATCGGTCGCGTGCGACGGCGACTGCGGCTGTTGCTGCTGGCTCATGGCTGCCGTACCCCACTTCTCGCGTGTTCCGCGGTCGGGTTCTGCGGTCGGTACGACGATGGGCGGGCTCCGGGGCGGCCACCACGGGGGACGGGCCGATCGGGTGACGTCCGGGCCCTGGAGTGCCCCTGGAGTGCGGACAGCGGCGCACGGTTCTTCACTGGGGGGACCGGACCGGAACCGACCCGCTGGAGGCGCCATGCCCGGTCACCGAACGCGGTGGAACACGACCGCGCTCCTCACGACGACCGCCACCGTGGCCGCCATCCTCACCCTGACGACCTCCTGCACCGACGATGACACGCCCTCCTCGGTGGCCAGCAAGGCGGCATCGGCCTTCGCCTCGGCGACGGCGGAGGCGGGCCGCCGACTGGACGACATCAAGGGCGGTATCGACGCCAAGGACGCGGTGAGCCTGGGCGATCCGAAGACCGACGCGGACGGCCGTACGACCGTGGAGGTCACGGCGCGGAACACGACCGACTCGACGAAATCCTTCGCCGTGCAGATCGACTTCCGCGGCATGGACGGCAATCTGCTGGACGCGACGGTGGTGACCGTGTCGGACGTGCCGGCGAGCGCGACCGGAAAGGCCACCGCACGCAGCACACGTGACCTGGACGGCGAGGTGAGGACGGACGTGGCCAGGGCCCTGCGCTACTGACCGGCGCCCGGCGGTCACGCCCGGATCGGCGAGCAGCCCTAGGCGCTGCCGGGCATGGGCCTCATGTCGACGCCGTGCCGCTTGGCGATCTCGATGAAGCGGTCGATGTCCGGTGGGGAGTCCGACTTCGGGGGGAGCTCATGGCTCTGGGCCGGTTCGCCGGCCTCTGCGAAGAACTTGTCCAGGCCGCCCGGCGTGTAGGTGACCACGAGGCGCACCGTGCTCGTGGGCTCGAATCGCTCCCACGTCCCCTCGGGGATGTGGAAGAGGGATCCGGGGCCTCCGTCGAACACCTCATCGTCGATGTGGAGGCGCAGCGTCCCTTCCAGCACGTAGATGGTCTCGGTGCCGGGATGGGTGTGGGGCGGGGGGCCCATCCCCTCCGGGATGGTCATCTCCATGATGGTCATCGCGCCGTCGGTCTCCTCGCCGGAGGCCTTGACCTCGTAGAGGCTGTCCAGCATCCAGAATGCCTTCCCCTCGCCGCTGTGGCGGACGACGGTGTTCTTCGTCATGCGATTGCGCCTTTCCTAGTGGGCCTCCTCACCATTCCCTTCGCCATGACGCCGGTAAGGCCACCATCCGGGTGGACCCGGTCATGAGCCGCCGACAGCGCTAAAGCGGTCCGCCCCCGCCGTCCGACACCGTGTCCGGCTGGGCGTCCGCCGAGCCCGTCACGATGATGTCGATCTGCTCGCTCGCCGCGCTGACCCCGTTGAGCGTGGCCGTCGCCTGGAGGCGGCCCGGGCCGGGCGGGAGGCGGTGGGACGGTACGCAGAACCAGGTGCCAGCCGGCGCGGCAGTGGTCGAGCAGACCTCCTCCTCCTGCGCGTCGCGCACCGTGACCTGGGCTCCCGGGTAGGCCGCCCCGGACATCTTCGGCAGCGCGCCCAGCGGCACGCCCGACTGGGGGCGGGACAGGACCGGCGCGGGCAGCCCGACCGTCACCGTGCAGGTGCCCCGCTGCCGCACCGTGCCGTCCGCGTCCCGCAGGACCAGGGCGCAGTCGGGGAGCCGGGTCCCGGGCTCGGCGTCCGCGGGGACCGACAGGACGAAGGGGAACCTACGGCCCTTCCAGGTGGCCGATGCCGACGGGTCAGCCCCCGACTCGTCAGCCACCAAGTCGTCTCCCGCCGATTCTTCCGTCGCCGATTCTTCCGTCGCCGACTCATCCGCCGTCGCCCCATCGGCTGCCGACCCCTCAGCCGCAGCAGGCGACCCCACAAAGGTGTACGTCCCGCTGTTCCCGCCCAGAGCCACCGCCCCCCGGTACCCGCCCGCAGCGAACGGCGTGCCCGTCACCTTCGTCTGCGCCGGTGCCGTCAGGGTCAGTACCGAGCCCTCGCCCAGCGGCGCCCCCTCGTAACCGCCGACCTCGACGATGCCCTCCCGCCCGGGCTCGATGGTCGCGTGCGCCCATAGGTCGCGGCCGACCGATCGGGTCGGGCCGTCACCGCCGTGGGCCGCGTCCGCCATCCCGGCCGCAGCGGCCATCCCTGTCATGGCCAACACGCTCGCGACGGCGAGCAACCCAAAGATCGTCGTCCTCCAGGACCTGCTCATCGTCGGCGGAGCTCCTCACACGTACATCGGCGGCACCCCTGCCCAGCGATTCTCGCGGTCCGCTCCGCAGGTGACCCGCGCTGTTCGGCCGTACGCGCCGCGCACCACCCGTCCGGGCGCCGCCCCGTCCGAAAGGGCCTCCGTGTCACTCGTCCGTCTCCGGCGCCGGGTGCCGTACCGCCCTGCGCACGTCCTCCTCCACCTGGTTGCGCGCGGCGCCCTGTTCCTTCGCGTATTCGGTCACCGCGCCCTGGACGTCACGGGCGAGGTCGCGCCAGGCGCGCCAGGCGGTCTCGTACGTGTCGGTCTGGAGCTCGGTCCACGGGGTGTGGGCGGGCGGCCCGTAGTTGTCCCGTAGCTCCTCGACCCTGCTGTGTGCCTGGTCCGCCGCCCGCTGCATGGCGACCAGTTCGTCGAAGGTGCGTGCCACGCGTCCGGATCCTTGGGCAGCGGGCGGTCCCTGCCCGGTTCGCCACGCGAGCGACCCGCGCCTCTCACTCGGACGGCGTCGGCACGTGCCGCCGGCCGGGCCTGCACGCGCCCGACGCGCCACGAAGCCGACGCCAACCCAAAAGGCTCCCCCACGTTCCGCGATCCGCAATGACCTGCCGGCAGGCAGAGTTGCGCCGGTCCGGCTTACGCCAGCCAGACCGTCGTGTCCGGCCCCAGCAGCCGCCCCTGAAGCGGCCCGCTGCCGATCAGCACCTCCCCGGGCGGCAGCTCGACCGCCGTACCGGAGAGGTTGGTCACGCACCGCCAGCCGTCCGAGCGGGCGAAGTGCAGGACGCCGGGCGGGCTGTCCGCCGCCCACTCCAGCTCCTCCCCGTCCAGGAGCTTGCGGCGCAGGCGCAGGGCCCTGCGGTAGAGCTCCAGGGTGGAGCCCTCGACGCCGTCCTGCGCCTCGACGGCGTACGCCGCGAAGCCCGACGGCTGAGGCAGCCAGGACCCGCCCGCGCCGAAGCCGTACGACGGTCCCGTCGTCGTCCACGGCAGCGGCACCCGGCAGCCGTCGCGGCCCTTGCGGACGCGGCCCGTCTGTTCCCAGATCGGGTCCTGGAGGACCTCGAGGGGAAGGTCGGCGACCTCGGGCAGGCCGAGCTCCTCGCCCTGGTAGACGTACGACGAACCGGGCAGCGCCAGCATGAGGAGGGTCGCGGCGCGGGCGCGGCGCAGGCCGGCGGACTCGTCGACGGCGGGTGCGCTGCCACCGGAGAGGAGCCAGGCGTTGTCGTCGGTGCCGGGCGGGAGCATCAGGCGGGAGGTGTGGCGTACGACGTCGTGGTTGGACAGGACCCAGGTGGCCGAGGCGCCCGCCGCGCGGGCCGTGGCCAGGGAGTCGGTGATGACCCGCTTCAGCTCCTCCGCGTCCCAACCGGCTTGCAGGTACTCGAAGTTGAAGGCTTGGCCCAGTTCGTCCGGGCGGGCGTACAGGGCGCGGCGGGCGGCCGGGTTCACCCAGGCCTCGGCGACCGCCATGCGGGGCGGGCGGTAGGCGTCGAGGATCTTGCGCCAGTCGCGGTAGATCTCGTGGACCTCGTCGCGGTCGTAGAAGGGGTGGGTGCCGGGTTCGAAGCGCGGGAGCGCGTCCTCGTGGCTGAGTTCCGGGGCGCCGAGGTCGCGCAGCGGCTCGCTCAGGTCCTTGGCGAGCGCGTGGGCCACGTCGACGCGGAAGCCGTCGACGCCGCGGTCGGACCAGAAGCGCAGGGTGGTGCGGAAGTCGGCGCGGACGTCGTCGTTCTCCCAGTTCAGGTCGGGCTGTTGGGGTGTGAAGAGGTGCAGGTACCACTGGCCGTCGGGGACGCGGCGCCAGGCGCTGCCGCCGAAGACGGACTGCCAGTCGGTGGGCGGGAGTTCGCCGTGCGGGCCGCGGCCGTCGCGGAAGACGTAGCGGTCGCGGGCGGGGGAGCCGGGGCCGGCCCGCAGCGCCTCCTGGAACCAGACGTGCTGGTGCGAGGTGTGGTTGGGGACCAGGTCGACGATCACCTTCAGGCCGAGGCGGTGGGCCTCGGCGGTCATGGCGTCGAAGTCGTCGAGGGTGCCCAGGCGCGGGTCCACGTCGCGGTAGTCGGCGACGTCGTAGCCGCCGTCGGCCAGCTCGGAGGGGTAGAAGGGGCTCAGCCACAGGGCGTCGACGCCGAGGGCGGCGAGGTGGTTCAGGCGCTGGGTGACGCCCTTGAGGTCACCGAGCCCGTCGCCGTCGCCGTCGGCGAAACTGCGGGGGTAGACCTGGTAGATGACGGCCTGGCGCCACCAGTCGGGGTTGCGGGACGAGAGGTCGGGGGTGTCGGGCGTGGTGGTGCGGACGGTCACGCGGACTCCTCGTGGTGCGTACGGACGGGTGCGTACGGGCGACAGTGAGAACTCTGTCCACTTGGCCGGAAAAGCGAACACCACGAAGTCCGGAGTAGATCATTCCCGGTGTGATGGAATTGTGATTGCCCTTTGAAGTTCCCTTGCGTTCCCGCAGGTTGACAGCGTTCCCCCGTCGCCCGACGATGTGCTGACGCTGTGGCGCATGTGACCAATGAGCCCAGTGATTCTTCTTCGACCACTCACCCCACGATGGGATACGCATGTCCATAGCGAGACGTGTCATGGCGCGACGCCTGCTGGGGACGGGCGCCGCGTCGTTCGTCCTGTGCGCTGTCGGCGTCGCCTCCGCCTCCGGCGCCTGGGCCACCGGTTCGCACGGCGGCGACGGCTGGAAGTCCGGCGGCACCTACCAGCCCGGCACCGGCGCCGGCACGGAGACGGCCACCGACCGCTGCCAGTTCTCGCTCGACGGCACGAACTTCTACGACTCGGTCAAGGTCGACGACCAGAACCTGAAGGTCACCGACGACGGCAAGGTCCACATCACGGTCCGCGCCGCCGCCGACGCCACGACCTGCACCGCCTCGCTCGCCTCCTACCTCGCCCACGGCCCGACCTTCGCCACCTCCGGCGAGCAGGTCTTCGTCGACTTCGACACGGTCACGGTCAAGCCCGGCGGCACCGACACCCTCGACATCGCCGTCCCGGACGCGGGCTGCTTCGCGCAGATCGACCTGTACCGGGGCGCAGTGAAGTTCGACGGCAAGCTCGACGCGAACGACGGCTTCGTCCACGGGGACCTGCCCAAGGGCCCGGACCGCCCGGTCATCAAGGACAAGCTGATCGCGGCCTGGAACGGCGGTACGAAGGACTGCACGACGGAGCCGCCGGCGACCGAGGAGCCGCCGACCACGCCGCCCGCCGAGCCGTCGGAGCCGCCGTCCGAGGAGCCGTCGACCCCGGCGGAGGAGACGACACCGCCGGCCTCGGAGACCCCGTCGACCGAGACCCCGACCCCGGAGCCCTCCGAGTCGACGTCCGCCCCGGCGCCCTCCCCCGACGGCGGCGGCGGTGACCTCGCCGAGACCGGCGGCAGCAGCGCGACCGGCCCGATCGCCATCGGCGCGGTGGTGCTGGTGGCGGGCGGCGCGGCGTTCGTCGTGGCGTCGAAGCGGCGTCGTACGGCGCGTTCCTGACGCCCCTTACGTGCGTGGGCCCCGCTCCTGTTCGAGGAGCGGGGCCCTGGCCTGTCACTCAGGCAACGGTCACGGGTAGGTGACCCGGTAGGCGCTGACCCATGGGCCGATGCTGCCGTAGCCGCTGCTGTCGATGGTGATCGCATACCCGGTGCAGTTGGCGTGTTCCCACAGCTCCACCCTGGCGCTGCTCTCGGTGCGGGCGGATCGGACCCGGTCGTTCCAGCCGGCGCCGACGTACTTGCACTGCCCTGTGTTTCCCGTGAACCACGCATCCGGACCCGAGAAGCCCGTCGAGGAGTAGGCATGCCAGCTGGCGGTCGCGAGAGGCTGGGCGGATGCCGGGTGGGTCATGGCGAGGGCGCCGGCCAGGACCGCTGCCGTGACCAGGCCGTTGCGGACCTGGCGCCGACGACTGCCGGTGAGGGAACGCTGTCTGTCGCGCATACTCGAAAACCCCCTGGTGGAATGCGGCGTTGGTGCGCCCAGACTGTCGGTGCCCTCCGTGCCACCGCCACACGTTGAAGCCGTGCCTTAAACGGAGGCCTGTGCACCGTCGAGGAGGGCAAGGCCCACGGGGGTGATGGTGTGCACGACGTTCTTGCTGCGGCGCACGCTCAGCAGCAGGCCCGCCCGGCGCAGTACGGCCGTGTGCTGGCTGACCGCGGCGCCGGAGATGCCGAAGCGCACGGCGAGTTCACCGGTCGTGCGGCCGGTGACGACGTCCTCCAGGATGGCGGCGCGGGTACGGCCGATGAGGGCGCCCAGCTCCACGCCGCCCGCCCTGCCCGTGCCGCCGCTCTCCCGGGCCCAGCCGAGGGTGTGCTGGATCGGGTAGACCAGGACCGGCGTCAGGTCGGCGAGGGCGAGTGTCAGGGGTCTTCGCAGGCAGAAGAAGGACGGCTGCAGCAGCAACCCGCGCCCGCCGAGCCGCAGTTCGCGGTGGACGGGATAGTCGGCCTCCAGGACCGGCGGCTGCCAGCGCAGCACGGGCCGGAAGCCCGCCAGCAGACCGTCGGTCCCGCCCTCCAGCACCGCACGCGCGCGTACGGCCCGGTCGGCGTCGACCTGGGCCCGGATCCGGCGCCAGAAGGGCGCGAGCGCATGCCGGTGGTAGGCGTGCAGGACGGCACCCAGCCCGCGCAGGGCCTCGGGCTCGCCGTCGGCCAGGGCTCGGGTGCCGGGCGGCAGCGGATGCGGCCATACGGGGGAGGCGGCGAGCCGGGCGAGGTCGCCGCGGAGCCGGGCGCGGGGCGTGCCGAGCACGGTGTCGACCGCGTGCGCCAGGTCGAAGGAGCCGCGCAGGTCGGGGGTGAGGAAGTCCGGGAAGTAGCCCCGGAGCGGCAGCAGCGCGGCGAGCAGCCCGTGCAACGGGCCCATGCGCGGCCGCACGAGTCTGCGCCACTCCTCGAAGAGCAGCGGGGCGTCCGCGCTGATCAGTGCCTGGAAACTGGTGGCGATCTCCCAGAGGGGATCGGGGGCGGCGGCGACGCGCACGCGCGCGAGGTCGTCGGCGGTGAAATGCACCCGCAGCATGGGGTCTCCGATGGTGGTCGGTCATCGGGTGGGGGGTGTGGTGGTGCGCGAGGGCAGCGCTTCGTGCGCGGTGCCTCGTGTGCCCCATGACAGTGACCGAGCCGCTCTTGTGCGGACAAGGCGGCATTCGGACACCCGACCCCGGCGTCACGCGTCCGGCATCCGGTGTCCGCATCGGAGGTGACGGGTGTGACAGCTCGTCAGACGCGCTCCACCGTCTCCAGGTACAGCTTCACGAACCGGTCCACGTCCACGTCCAACGCCACGTCCACCAAGGCCTGTTCGCGCATGCCGGCGTGGATCTCGGACTCACCGGGGCGGGGGCGGCGGTCGACGAGCGTCTGGCCGCGCGTCGGGCCCGGGGCGAGGGAGACCTCGACGGGAAGGAGGCGGGTGGTGATGCCCGCAGGGTCCACGACCGTGCAGACCGCGCCCGCGTCACCGATGCCGCCGGCCTCGGAGTCGGCGTCGACGTCCGGCGTGGCCGGGCGGTGGGCCAGCAGGTCGCCGGCGAGCCGGGCGCCGGGTTCCGTGCTCGCCCGCAGGCGCCGTACGTCCGCCCCGGGGACCACGACCCGCTGGAAGACGTCCAGGCCGTACATGGTGATCGGCACCCCGGCCGTGAGCAGGATCGCGGCCGCCTCCGGGTCGTGCCACACGTTGAACTCCGCGACCGGCGTGGCATTCCCGCAGGCCACCGCGCCGCCCATGAAGACGATCCGCTCGATGTTGTCGGTCACCTCCGGGTGTGTGCGCAGCAGCAGGGCGATGTTGGTGAGGGGCGCGGTGGGGATGAGGGTGACCGGGCGCGGGGACGCCAGGATCTCGCGGCGCAGCAGCGTCACCGCGTCCACGTCGGCCGGGGCGCGGGTCGGGGCGGGCAGGCCGAGGTCGCCCATGCCGTCGTCGCCGTGGACGTGCCGGGCCGAGCGCGCGAGCTCGATCAGCGGGACACCGGCGCCCCGCGCGACGGGGATGTCGGGGGCGCCGGCCTGCTCCAGGACGGTGAGGGTGTTGCGTACGACGCCGTCCACGTCCGTGTTGCCCGCCACACAGGTGACGGCGCGCAGGTCGAGCCCCGGATGGCGTACGGCGAACAGCAGCGCGAGAGCGTCGTCGACACCGGTGTCGCAGTCGATGATCACCGGAATGCGCTGCCCTTCGGCGTTCGTCACGACGGGGTTCCTCTCACGTGCGGCGGCTCTGCGGTGGCGGGGTCCACGAAAGCGACCTTACGGTGTGATTCAGGTGGAGTGCGTCGCCGTATGGCGTCGTCGTACGGTCTCGTGCGTGCGGCGTCATACGGCGTCTCCCCCGGCATCCCCCTCGTCGTCCCACAGCTCGGGACCGCGCGCCGCCACCCGAGCGGCGATCCGGCCGAGCAGCTCCGCGGTGGGTACGGCGCCCGGCCTGCGCCCGTCCCGCAGTCGTACGGCCGCCAGATCGCCGTCCGCCGCGGCCTCCCGCTCCCCGATGACCGCCTGGTACGGCACGAGGCGTGCCCCGCGGATCCGGGCGCCCAGGGTGCCGTGCTCGGGACCGGCGAGTTCCGCGCGCAGGCCCTGGTGGCGGGCCTGGCGCAGCAGCTTCTCCCCCTTCTGGCTCTGTGCCTCCGACACGGGAAGGATCAGCAGCTGCACCGGGGCGAGCCAGGCCGGGAAGGCGCCGCCGTGCTGTTCGATGAGGTGGGCTACGACGCGTTCGACGCTGCCGATGATGCTGCGGTGGACCATGACCGGGCGGTGCTTGGCGCCGTCGGGGCCGATGTAGCGCAGGTCGAAGCGTTCGGGCTGGTGGAAGTCGATCTGCACGGTGGACAGGGTCGCCTCGCGGCCGGCCGGGTCGGTGATCTGGACGTCGATCTTGGGGCCGTAGAAGGCCGCCTCGCCCTCGGCCGCCTCGTACGGGATGCCGGAGCCGTCGAGGACCTCGCGGAGCAGTGCGGTGGCTCGCCGCCACAGCTCGGGGTCGGCGACGTATTTGCCGCCGCCTCCACCCTCGTGCCGGCCCTCGCCCTGGCCCCCGCCCGGGAGGGAGAGGCGGTGACGGGCGGCCCGGATCCCCAGATCGGCGTAAGCGCGGGCGATGAGTTCCAGGGCCGCGCGGGCCTCCTCCACCGCCTGCTCCAGGGTGCAGAAGATGTGGGCGTCGTTGAGCTGGATCGACCGTACGCGGGTCAGGCCGCCCAGGACCCCCGACAGCTCCGAGCGGTACATACCTCCCAACTCAGCCATTCGGAGGGGGAGTTCGCGGTAGCTGTGGGAGCGGGAGCGGTAGATCAGGGCGTGGTGGGGGCAGAGGCTGGGGCGCAGCACCACCTCCTCCGCGCCGAGGCTCATCGGCGGGAACATGTCGTCGCTGTAGTGGGACCAGTGCCCGGAGATCTCGTACAGCTCCCGCTTGCCGAGGACCGGCGAGTACACGTGCCGGTACCCGGCCGCCCGCTCGGCCTCCCTGACGTACTCCTCCAGGGTGTGCCGTACGACGGCGCCGTCGGGCAGCCAGTACGGGAGTCCTGCGCCCATCAGCGGGTCGGTGTCGAAGAGGTCGAGTTCGCGGCCCAGTCGGCGGTGGTCGTGGTGCATGGCTGCTCCTCCAGGGGATACGGACGAGCACCCACGACGAAGCCCCGGGGCACTCGCCCCGGGGCTTGAAGATTCGCTCAGCTGTCAGCGCGCCGGGACGGGGTCCGGCGTCGTCGTGGGAGACGGGTTGGCGGCGCGCTGCATGGGGCGACCGTAACAGGGGGGGTGGGTGGATCGCGCGGTGATTTTTCCGGTTCCCGTTGCGCACGTGCGGCGACTCGCGAACGGTGATGGCGACGAGGCCGGTGCGAAGCTCTCAGCGGTACTTGCCGCCAAGACGCACACCGCAAGCATCACCATCAGGCTTCGCGGTCTGGGCGCACGCCTTGGTAGTGAGCCGTACCGTGACGCACAGTCGGCAGTCGATCTCCGTGCCCACATCCGCGAGGTGACCCGCCGGCCAACTCTCGCCAGCAACCCCACGGAGCCACGATGACCGCCCAGCCCACGCATGATCATTTGGTTACCGACCGCAGCCTTCTCTCCACCAAGGCCTACGGCACGGGCCGGTACCTGGCCGCTCGCCAGTCCCTCTACCAGTGGCAGACTCCGCGCCACGATCTTCCGGGCATCGTTGTGAACGAGCTGGTCGGCATACGCGGTGCGGTCGCGGACGTGGGCTGCGGGAACGGGCAGTTCGTCGCCCGAGTGCGGGAGGAGCGTTCCGACCTGACCGTCCTCCCCCTGGACATCTCCGCCGGCATCCTCGGCCCCATCCCCGGAGCTGTCGTCGCGGACGTCCAGCAACTGCCCATCGCGGGCGGAACCCTCGGCGCGGTTCTCGCGCTGCACATGCTCTACCACGTCGGAGACCAGGCCCAGGCCGTGCGGGAACTGGGCCGGGTGCTGGCGCCCGACGGCATCGCGGTCGTCTCGACCAACAGCCGGAACGACAAGCGGGAACTGGAAGATCTCTGGCGCAGCGCCGCGGGTGACGTGCTGGGCATCAAGGAAGGTCCGGCCCGTGTGCAGTTGTCCGCCCGCTTCACCTTGGAGGACGCCCCGGCGGTCCTCGGCGAGGTCTTCGGCGACATCCGTACGATCCCCCTGCCCGGCGTCATCGAGGTGACCGACGCCGAACCCGTCATCGCCCACCTGGCCTCGTACGAAGCCTGGGCGGACCAGATGGGCGTACCGTTCGAGGAGACGATCGAGCGCGCCCGGGAACGGGTCGACGAGGCCATTCACACCGAGGGCGCGTTCCGCGTCACCTGTCTGGGAGGCATACTCGTCTGCCGCCAGCCCAGCCGGTAGCCGGTAGGACTTGGGCCCGGTCAAGTCCGAAGGTCACCGCAGGGTTCGCATTCGAGCTCGTACCAAACCGCCTTACCGATGCCGCCCTCGCGGGGTGCCGCTCCCCACTCGTCCGCCAGCGCAGCCACCAGAGTCAGGCCCCGGCCCGACTCCTCGCCCCAAGCGGCGGTACGGGGTTCGGGGAGAGTGTCGTTCGCGTCCATGACCGAGATGCGGAGGCGGTTCGCCTCCAGGATGCAGCGGGCCCAGATCTCGCGGCCCGGGGAGACCTTCGCGTGGCGGTACGCGTTTGTCATCAGCTCGCTGAGGAGCAGTACCGCCGTCTCCGTCACGTCGTCAGGGAGCTTCCACGACGTGGCCTGTTCGCGGAAGAGGGTTCGGGCCCGGCCGACGCTTCGGGCGTGACGGGGCAGGCGCCACTCGATGTCCTGCGGGACGGCGTTGGGGGCCGGTTGAGGTGTGGGGCCTCCGGGCATGGGCATACACGGCCTGGCTTTCGTGCGTGTGATTCTTCGTCGTTTGCTCAGCTCAGGCTGGTGGGCGGCGCGTAACCTCGCGAGTAGCGGCGTGGGTACACAGCGTGCTTGTACACGGTGTGTTGGCGGGAGGTGGGGCGTGGCGGCTTCCGGAGAATCTCAGCAGGCGCAACAGAACTGGCGGTACTGCGGCGGGCAGATCAAGCTGTGGCGGGAAGAGGCCTCGGTCAGTCGACAGGCGCTCGCGGATGAGGCCGGTTACGACTACGAGTACGTCAAGTCGATGGAGTGCGGGAGGCGTCGGCCGACGCTGCGGCTCTTGCAGGTGGCGGATCAGATGTGCGGGGCGCGGGGGAAGTTGTTGGCCGGGCATGAGTTTCTGAAGCCCGAGCCGTTTCCCGCGAGGTCCCAGGAGTACATGGCGATTGAGACGGAAGCGATCGCCGTACATCACTACGCACTCGGGCTGATCCCTGGTCTGTTGCAGACGGGCGAGTACGCGAGAGCGCTGATCAGTGAGAGCTGCCCGCCACTGGATGACGAGACGGTGGAGGAGCGGGTACGGGCCCGACTGGCGAGGCAGGAAGCGTTGGTGCGCCGCGCCAGCACGGTCTACGGCTTCGTTATCCATGAGGCCGCGTTGCGTACGGAGGTTGGCGGACGAGGGGTCATGCGACAGCAACTGCTCCTTCTGACGACAGCGGGAGCATCGCGCAACGTGTCCATCCAGGTGCTGCCTTTCGGGAAGTGCGGCGGGCTTGCGCTCAACGGCTCCTTCGTCTTGCTTGAGACTGCTGACCACGAGCGCTTTGCTTATGTCGAGGGCCCGGAGACGAGCGTGCTGCACGCCGACGCGGACAAGGTCAGCGACCTCGCGCAGGTGCATGGCATGATCCGCATGCAGGCTCTCGGAGTTGAGGAGTCGGCAGCGTTCATCAGGAAGGTGGCAGAGGAGCTATGAGCGAATCGCTGGCGTGGTTCAAGTCCAGCTACAGCGACTCCCAGGGCGGCGAATGCCTCGAAGTCGCCTACACCTGGCGCAAGTCCAGCCACAGCGACTCGCAAGGCGGCGCCTGCCTCGAAGTCGCCGCCTGCCCCCACGCCATCCACGTCCGCGACTCGAAGCTCGGCGCTCGCAGCCCCAAGTTCAGTGTCACCGCCGACACATGGACCGCCTTCGTCACGTACGCGCACGACGCCGCAGCCTGAGCCCCGGGCGTCGGACCCCGACATCCGAGCCCCTTTTGCAAGGAATGGGCGGGAAGAACAGAACCCACCCTCCCGCCCTCCCCGTGCCGCCACGGGCGCCAACTCTCGCGTGTGCCAGCACAGATGACTTTTCGTGATCGGCTTGCGACACGACGTCACGACCCTCTAGGTTCGCGACAACAAACAACCCCGGTCGGGTGCTACCAACACCCGCCGGGGTCTCACCCCAAGATCGTGAAAGCAAGGACCGATCTCGTGGCTTACGAAAACTCTAACGTCCCCCTGCCCGCGCCCGCAGTGCATCCCATGGCCAAGCCCGGCTACGGAAAACGCTCCGCCCCGGACCAAGTGCCGCCCCGGGCCGACGACTTCTCGCACCTCCCGCCCCGTGAGGCGTACCTCGCCGGATTCCTCGACCGGCTCAGCGACAACGCGGCCATGGACGCCAAGACCATCGCCAAGGCGCAGCCCCTCTACGGCCAGCAAGCCGTTCGCAGCGCACTCAACGAACTCAGCAGGCACGGCCACCTGCGCCGAGTACGCCGACGCGCCCAGCCCGGTGAGACCGGCGCCGACAACGCCACCCGCTGGGTTTTCCACACCTACTGGTCCCGTACCGCACGTTCCAGCGAGTGGTGGGCCCGGTTCCTCGCCGGTGACGTGCCGGCCGACACGCGGGCGGACTCCGCACCCGAGGGCGCCTCCGTCGACGTAGACGAGGTAGATGACGTACGGCCGCAGACCGCGCCCGACGACGTACCCCCGCAGGCCGAGGCCGAGCCGCCGAACCCTCCTGCCCGCCCGCACCCCACCCCCGCCTACACCACGCTCGCCCGACTCGGCCTCCACGACCCCCGCCTCGCCCTCTCCGCCGCCGACTGCGAGGCCCTGCAAGCCCTCGCCGAGGAGTGGTTCGCCCGGGGCGCGACCCCGGCTCACCTGGCGCGGAGCCTCGTCGCCGGGCTCCCCGACCAGGTCCACTCGCCCCGCGCCTTCGTCCAGCGCCGCCTCCGCGACAAGATGCCGCCAGAGCGGCTCGCAGCGCCCACAGAGCCCGTGTCGCCCGGGCCCCGCCGCCTCATGGAGTGCACCGACTGCGGAGTACCGGGCCGCCCTGAAGCCCTTCCAGGGGGCCTCTGCCGGGGGTGCCGGGACGAGGGGATCCAAGGAGCCCGAGGGCGCGAGGGGAGCGCCGTGTCACCCCTGGCGCCGCCCACCCGTCCCGCAGCGACCCCCGACACCGTGCGCGCCCTCGCGGAGCAACTGCGGGGCGCCGTGCGCACCTCTCGGAGGAACCTGACCCATGTCCTGGCCTGAAGTGCGGCTTCCCGTATCTCTCCCGCCCTGCCCGGCGCAGAATAGAACGGGGCCAATCGTCGAGACGGCCGAGGCGGGCTCGGTGGTGGTAGTCGCGGTCGGTGAACTGCACGTCGTCCGGGACGATCCAGCAGTCCGCAGTGCCTTGGCCTCCCACTCCCGGGTCAGCGGCGCGGCTAGCATGGATTTCACCAGCAGATCGCGGGGTTCGCGTTGCGCGGACCAGGGTCTGGTGATCGCTCCGAAGGGGGACGGCGGGCATGACCGAGCAGGCCATCTACCGGCACTTGCGCGAGTTGCGCGAGCACTTCACCCCGCCGCCCGGCTTCACGCACCCGGAGATCAGCGACGGCACGCTCGTCATGATGATGAGCCCGCGCCCGCGTCACCAGGTCACGGCCAAGGACGTCACGCGGCAGCTCGATCCGCAGCTTCCCGAAGGGATTTTCGCCTTCGAAGCCACCGACACCGACGACGACTCCCTCGGCAAGCTGCGGGTCCCGGACATCATCGTCACCGCCCGCGAGGCGATGCTGACCGATGATCCACTGGACCCGCACGAGATCCTCCTGGCCATCGAGATCGTCTCGCCGTCCAACCCGAGCAACGACTACGAGACCAAGAGCCGCGACTACCCCGCGATGGGCATCCCGCACTACCTGATCCTCGATCCTCGCGACGGCACCTGGACCTACCAGTGGGACATCGACACCTGCGGTGGCAGGCCCGGCTACGGCAACCGGCTCCACAAGCAGCCGTACGGGACCCCGCTCGCCATCAGTACCGAGCTGGGCACCTGGAAACTCGACACGAGCGGGCTGCCGCTCTACACCCGTAAGGACATGATGCTGGGCCCGGACCCCAGCTGAGGGCGCAGCCCGCGGCGGGGTCGAAGGGGCGGAGCCCCTGGGGATGGGACGGGTAGGGGCGGCGGGGGCGAGAACCCTCCGCTGTACCCCCACGTCACCCGGACGGCCCGGCGCGCTGGTGGTCGTACTCGCGGGGTGGTGCCTTAAGAAGCACGCCCCGATCTTGGGCGGACGCCCGACCCAGCCCAGGAGGCCCGCGATGCCCCGTCCCCCGGCCCGCGCCGTCATCGCCTCGACGCTCTCGGCGGCCAGCCTGCTGACCACCGCCTCCGGCTGCTCCCTCGTCCAGCCGGAGAGAACGGTCTCGGGCGTCCCCGCCGCGGTCTCGCCCGCGGACACCGCCACCGGGTCCCCGACCCCGGCGGCCGCCCCGACCCTCACCGAGGCGCAGGCGCGGGCCGCGCTCATCAGCGAGGCCGATCTCGGGGAGCCCTGGGTCCCCACCCAGGGCGTCGCCACCTGGCGGGACGCCATGCTCAAGGCGAGCGCCGAGTCGGCCGAGTGCCGGCGGCTGCTGGACGCCCTGTACGCGGAGGAACTGTTCGGGCCGGACGCCCGTACGCGCGCCTCGGTCGGGCTGGACGACGAGTACGACGGGGCCCAACTGCGCTACCAGGTCGTGGCCCACCGGCCGGACGAGGTGGACCGGGCGCTGGAGTGGCTCGGCAGCCTGCCGGACACGTGCGGGCAGTTCACGGCGAGGACCGCGCGGGGCGGGCTGATGACCGTGGAGGTCGGCGAGGCGCAGATGCCGGAGGTCGGCGACGCCCGGCGGGGTCTGCACATCGTCCTCAGCGGCGTCTCCGAGGACCAGGAGGCGCCCACGCTCACCCTCCACGTCGCCGTCGTCCGTGTCGGCGACGACGCGATCATCGTCACCAACGGCGGCCTCGGCGAGGTACCGGGCGACGCCACCCTGGCCGCCGTCGAACTGGGCGCCCAACGCCTGACGGAGGTCAGGAAACGGGGTCGGGTGGAGGTCTGACCCCTCACTCCTCGGTCAGGCCATGCGATCGACCGCGTCCTTGGCCTCCTTCAGGCCCGCCCCGGTGATCTCCCGATAGACCTTGATCGCCTCGATCTTCTTGCCGTTCCGCAGGAGCACGAGGACCTCGTCCATGCGGGGCTCGTCGTCCTGCAACCCCAAGTGGTCCAGGATCAGGTCGAGTTTGCGCTCGACCCGGGCAACTCTCTGATCCGTGCGGGAAATCCGGCTCTGGATGGTGATGATGCCCGCGAACGCCGCCAGCACGAAGGAGAGTCCCACTATGTCCATGGTCGACGATCTTATGTGGGCCTGCGGGCTACTCCCGGTCGAACCGCAACCGGTGTTCCACCACGTCCCGTGCCGCGTCGAGCGCCGTGCTTCCGTCCGCGAACGCGTGGGCCCGTAGCCGCGCCAGCGCCTCGTCCGTGCCGACGCCCAGCTGGGCCATGATCATGCCGGTGGCCTGGTAGACCTGGTCGTGGTCGGCGGCGAGGCCGCTCAGCCACTGTTCCGCGTCCTGGTCGCCCGCGTCCTCCGAGCGCGGCAGCGCCATCAGCGCCACCGTCATCATCCCGGCCACCAGCCGTGCCGTCCGCAGGTCCCGGTCGGTGAGGTCGCCGGGGGTGTCCCGGTAGAGGTCGAGCGTGCCCACGCACACGGTGTCGTTGCCGAGCGGCAGCGAGTACACCGCCCGCACCCCGGCGGCCGTGGCCTGCTGGGCGAAGACCGGCCAGCGCAGGACGTCCCGCCCGGCCGTCAGATCGCAGGCCAGCACCGGCGCACCGCTCTGTGCGGCGGACTGGCAGGGGCCGTCGCCCAAGGTGGCCTGGATCTCGGTCACATACGCGGCCTGCGCACTGCTCGCGCCCAGCTGGACGGGCATGCCGTCACTGTGCAGCGACACGCTCGCGCCGGTCACGGGCAGCAGCTCGACGGCGACGTGGCACAGCCGCGCCGGGATCTCGCCGGGGCCCGCGCCGCGCACGCCCTCGGCGATCGCGTCCGTGGCACCGGTCCGCTCTCGTCCCCGCTCGTCACGATGACCGTCCTTGGGCCGCACGGCAGCCTCCTCGTCACGAGAGCGGCCTGCTTGGTCCAGGGTCCTCGGGGTGGCCGTTCCACCACTCGCCCGGACGCCGCCCGACTACCCGTGGCGCGTCCCGCGAAACCCCGCCGACCGCCGCGCGACGCGCCGCCTCTACCGTTTCTCGTACGGGTTCGCGGGCTGCGCGATCCGCCGCACCGACGTCGCGCCCAGGACGGGCGGCCATGCCGCGTCCGTGCCGAGCGCGCCCTTGGGGTGCCAGGTGCCGGTGACGGTGACCCAGGCGTCGACCGGCGGGGCGTCCGCGCCCCGGATCTCGACCTTGCCGGTGGTGGCGTCGGCGGCGCAGCAGGCGACGAAGAGGCGGGTGACGTACCAGGTGCCGTCGTCGTCGCGGGTGACGAAGCCGGTCAGCCGGACCGTGCGGCCGGCCAGCGACCGTCCGCTGTCGTAGATCGCCCGGGAACTGAACTCCGCCACCGTCAGCTCCACCGGGTCCCCGGCGGCCAGCGCCGGGAAGGCCCCGACCCCTTGCGCCGCTCGCTGCGCCGCCTCGCGTTCGGCGCTGTAGGAGCCGAGCGCGGGGGGCGGGAAGAGGAGGAGGGCGAGGGCGGGGAGGGTGAGGAGCCAGGCGACGCGGGGGCTATGGTGGCCGCCGTGCTGATCGTGGGCGTGGGAATAGTCGCCGGATTCGCCGTGCTCGCCGTACTCGCGTTGCTGATCGCGGCCGGCGTGTTCGCCGTGCTCTGCGTGCTGGCGCTGCTCGGCGTGCGGTTCCTGTTCCGGTCGCCCGACGACCGCCGCGGCCACCGCCAGCAGCACCAGCAGGCACCCGGACACGACCAGGTATGGCCGTAGTCCCGCCTGCACGTACCGCAGGTACAGCTCGCTGAAGAGCGAGATCCGCAGGATCGCCGCGCCCGTCAGGAGCAGCAGCACCGCCGGTCCGTAGCGCCTCACAGCAGCCACCACCCCACCAGCGCGCTGCTCGCCACGGCCACCACCCAGGTCACGGACGAGAACCGCACGGCGAAGGACCGCCCGAACGTGCCCGCCTGGAGGGCGATCAGTTTCAGGTCCACCATCGGCCCGACCACCATGAACGCCAGCCGGGCGGTCGGCGAGAAGCCGCTCAGGGAGGCGGCGACGAACGCGTCCGCCTCGCTGCACACGCACAGGACGACCGCGAGGAGCGCCAGGAGCAGCACCGGCAGCCACACCGACCCGGTGAAGAGATCCAGTACCGACCTCGGCACCGCGATGTTGAAGGTCGCCGCGGCCGCCGCGCCGAGGACGAGGAAGCCGCCCGCGTGCAGGAAGTCGTGCTGCAGCCCGGCGGTGAAGGCGCGCAGGCCGGTGGCGGTGGGGTCGGTGTGCCGTTTCGGGGGCCGCAGCCACTCCTCGCGGCCGAACCGGGCCCACAGCCAGCCCATCACCACGGCTGTGGCCAGCGAGGCGACGAGACGGGCGAGGACCATCCTCGGCTGACCGGGGAAGGCGACGGACGTGGCGACCAGGACGACCGGGTTGATGGCCGGGGCGGAGAGCAGGAACGCGAGGGCGGCCGCGGGGGCGACGCCGCGCCGCATCAGGCTCCCGGCCACCGGCACGGACGCGCACTCGCAGCCCGGCAGGACGACACCGGCCGCCCCGGCGACGGGGACGGCGAGCGCCTGGTTGCGGGGCAGGAGGCGGCTGAAGACCTTCTCCGGCACGAAGGCACCGATCGCCGCCGAGACGACCGTGCCGAGCAGCAGGAAGGGCACGCCCTGCACCGCGATCGCCGTGAAGACGGTCCACCAGGCGGCGACGGGCGGCGTGTAGAGGTCGAGGGCGAGCATCGGCCCGAGGACCGAGACGACGGTGGCGATGGCGAGGAGCGCGGCGCCGCCGAGCACCGCGTACACGAGCGCACGCACGCCGAGCCGCAGCCCGTCGGCCACGGTCCGTTGGTTCTGCACGCGCCTGTCCCCACCCTGTCGAATGTCCACGCGCAGGCTAACCGGTGCGACCTGTGGGGGGCCTTGGGTTCCTCACAGAGGAGGCTGTGCGGGGGCCGGGCCGAGGGTGGTGGTGCCGGGGGCCGTGCGGTGGCCGAGGCCCGTGCGGTACGCGTCCAGGGCCGCCTCCACCCGTCCCGTGCGGCGGAGCAGGTCGCCCAGGAGGCGGCACAGGTCGGCCAGGTCACCGGCCGCGCCCGCGCGCTCCAGGAGGCTGAGGGCGCGGACGTAGTGCTCCTCGGCGGTCTCGGTGTCGTGGGCGTCCTCGGCGATGATGCCGAGGAGGCGGTGGGCGGCGGCGGCGTGCAGGGCGCCGCGTTCCGGGCCGAGAGGCTGTCCGCGGACTCCTGGGTCGCTGAGGACCTCGTGGAGAAGGGCGGCGGCCTCCCCGGACTTGCCGCGCCGGTGCAGCACGTCGGCGAGTTCGACGGCGACCTGGCTGGTGTAGAGGGCGGCGCGCTGGGCGGTGAGCATGGAGCGGGCCTCGCGCAGTTCGGCCTCGGCGCGCTCCAGTTCGCCGTTCTGGGCGTGGACGTAGCCGCGCATCCAGTGGCAGTTGGCGAGTTCGGTACGGATCTGGAGTTGCCGGTACAGCTCGGCGGCCTTGGCGAGGGAGGCGTCGGCCTCCGCGATCCGCCCTTCGGCGAGGAGGGTGCGGGCGACGGACCGGTGCATACGGGCGACCAGGGCCGGGTCCGCCGCCTGCGGGGCGAGGGCGAGGGCGTACTCGGCGGCCTGGGCGGCGCGGGCGTGGGCGCCCATGTCCATGTAGGGGCCGATGACACTGGCGTAGAGCAGGAGGAGGGCGTCGGGGTCGTGCAGTCCGCCGCGGTTCAGCTCGTCGAGGGTGGATTCGAGGAGGTAGACGGCGTAACGGAGCTCGCCGGCGAGGTAGTGGGACACGGCCCTCCCGCGCAGCGCGGGCACCCGGGCGGGCAGCGGGGCGTCGGCTTCGGTGAGCACTTGCTCGGCGCGCTCGAAGCAGCGCCGGGCGGCGGCGAGTTCGCCGGTGTCGATGCCGCACTCGCCGAGCCCCAGCAGCGCGACCGCCCGCTCCTCGGCGAACCCGTGCGTCTCCGCCTCCGCGAGCAGCGCGGCGTACTGCTCGGCCGCCGTCCCGGCGTCGCCGGCGGCGAGGGCGCGCTGGGCCTCGGTCAGCCTCAGCCGCAGGTCCGTGACGAGGTGGGCGGGGCGCCCGGTGGCGAGTTCCTCGAAGGCGACGCCGAGCCGCTCGGCGATGTGCCGTAACGCGTCGTCGGAGGCGCGGACGCGGCCCGCCTCCAAGGTGGAGATGTACGCGGGGGTGTACGCCGGTTCCGCCAGCTGCCGCTGGGTCAGCCCGCGGTCGGCCCGCAGTCGCTGCACCCTGCGCCCGATGGTCTCCGGATCGTCACGGTCGGCCATCCCTCAACGCCCCCCCACCTCGCCGAACTCCCGCTGCGACCCTTGCCGTTCGGGTCCGACAGCCCCTAGGTTAAACGGCGGATCAAACGCGATTAACCCATGGCTGTTGCGAGGTCGCCGTGCAGGAACGCACCAGCACCACCGAGCGTTACACCCGAGGCTTCGCGGCGGCGGTGATCGCCGTGGCGACGCTGATCCTGGCGGCGAACGCGGGGCCGGCCCGGGCGGCGGAGCCGGGACCGGCACAGCAGCCGGCGCAGCAGGTCGTCGCCGCGCCGTAGGTGAGCGCTCAGAACTCCGCGCTGTCGAGTTCGAAGCCGAGGGGTGCGGGCAGCGGCACGGTGAGGCCGAGCTTGTGCTTGGGGCCCTTGGCGTAGTCGTCGCCCGACGGCTCGGAGTAGACGGTCACCTCGCCTTCCTCCCGGTCGATCAGGAGGTAGACGGGGATGCCGGCGCGGGCGTAGCCGTGGATCTTCTTCTCGCGGTCGCGGTCGGCCGTGCTGGTGGACGTCACCTCGGCCACGAGGAGTACGCCGACGGGCTCATGCCACTCTTCCTGGTCGGCGAAGCTGCCTCTGGGAGCGATGACCAGGTCGGGGACGACGTGGCCCGTGGCGGAGGCTCCGGGGACGTTCAGCCCGATGCCCGTGTATCGGCCCAGCCCCTTGTCGTGGTCCCTGACCTGCCCACTGAGTTCGGACACGATCTCCTCGTGCTCCCCATTGGCCGGTGGCCTTACGCAGATCTCTCCTTCGATCAACTCCACGCGCCAGCCCCGGGGAGCCGTCGCACTGAAGAGCTCGAAGACCTGCTGCACACTCGCGCCCGTGTAGTCGGGCACGCCGTTGTCCGCGTCGCTGTCGCCGTCCGGGTCGTCGTACGGCCCGTGAATGGCCTCGCCCTGGTACCCCGGCATGATGATCGGCTCCGCCGTCGCCATGACAGACCTCCCTCGCTCGACGCGACCCTCCCAGGGTAGACGCGGAGCCCGCACAAGGAATCCGAAGCCGTTCACTCGAACGAGTGTGCTGTTACGTTTCCCCTGTGCGGGCGATCTCGTGGGGCAGGCGCAGCGCCTAGGTCAGCACTTCCACGTCGTCCACTTCATCTCGCCCTTCAGCGTGCCGTCGCCCCAGGCGACCGGCGTGGCGATCCGGAAGCCGGTGGAGCCCTGGCCCGGGTAGTACCAGTAGTAGTGGCCGAACTTCCGGCTGCCGTAGTGGACCTCCAGCCAGCCCTGCGAGTGCCGGATGAGCGGCTGGAACCAGTACTGGCCCTTGTAGCCGGGCCGGACGGTGT
Organism: Streptomyces sp. NPDC093591; assembly: GCF_044764885.1. Taxonomy (NCBI): domain Bacteria; kingdom Bacillati; phylum Actinomycetota; class Actinomycetes; order Kitasatosporales; family Streptomycetaceae; genus Streptomyces; species Streptomyces sp. NPDC093591. Next base: position 102,933 of record NZ_JBIWIY010000014.1, on the reverse strand, counting down.
TGGTGAGCGTCTCGGTGACGGTGCGCTTGTCGCCCACGGTCCAGCTCTCGTTGCTCTCCACGCTGGCCTTCATGCCCAACTGGATCTCGTCGGAGAAGCCGGCGCTGACCTCGACGGTCTCCTTCGTGCCGTAGGTGTAGGAGGTGTTGGTCTCGTAGGCGGCGGCCCGCGCGTACGTGGCGTTGTCGGTGCCCTGGCAGTTGTTGAACACGTTGCTCGCCGCGTGCCAGTTGCCCGGCGCGGTCCAGGCGTTGACCTCGTGGTACTGGCACAGGTCGGGCTTGTCGGCGTTGCAGTCGCCGATCACGTCGGGCTTGTCGGAGCCCCAGCCGGGGGTGGCCGCGTTGGCCGTGCCCGTGGAGAAGGGAATCAGGGCGAGCGCGACGGCGGGGGCGAGCACGGCGAGGCGCCGGCCACCGCTCTTGATGGACTTCATGTGGAGGGATCTCCCGGTTCGGTCGTGTCGGGCGCTGCCCTTCGCGGCCCTGATCGGGGCAGCACGCCGCGGCGCGAGCGGAGGAGGTTGCCCGCGCCACGGCTCGAACGAGGCTGACAAGCGGGAGAATTGATTGGTACCCCGTCCCATCAGGGAAAACAAACAACCACGGCCGAAGCACGACCGTCCGGTCAGCCCCCGCACACCTCCCGGTACGGCGCGTCCGGCGCGTACGTCCGCCACTGCGCCCGCGTCAGCTGCCGCCCGCTCACTCGGGCACACACCCGCTCGGCCACCCGCTCGGGATCGACGACGTACCGCTGGAGCGGCACATGGGCCCCCGCCGCGTACACCGTGCCGCTGTCCTCGCTGAACGTCACCGAGACGATCTCCTCGCCCGGCGTCGGCAGGGGGCCGCCGAGCGGCTGCTGCGTGGCCACGTCCCACAGCTGGAGCGTGCCCGAGGTCCCGCCCACGGCGAGCGTGCGGCCGTCGGGGCTGAGCGCCAGCGCGCTGACGCCCTCGGGGGTGTCGCCGAGCCGGGCCGGGAAGACGTTGCGCAGGACCCCGGCCTTGTGCCGCAGGTCCCCGTCCCACAGGGCGACCCGTCCCGTTCCGTCGCCCACCGCCAGCCGTGAGCCGTCCGCGCCGAAGGCGATGGCACCGATCTGGTCGCCCTGGACGAGGTCCTTGCCGGTCGCTTTCCCGGTCGCCTTCCCGGAGACCGGCTCCTTCGGGAGGCGGGCGACGCGGTTGTCGCCGACCAGCAGGCCGCCGTCGGGGCGGACGGCGAGGTGGCTGCTGGCCAGGCCGTTCACCACGGAGGTGCGGCGGCGGGTCGCCGTGTCCCACACCTCGTCGCGCAGTTCGCCGATGCCGGGCGTGCGCACGGCGTACAGGGTGCGGCCGCCGGAGCCCAGGGCGAGGTTGATCACCGCTCCGGCCGAGTCGGCGGTGGACAGGTCCAGGGTGTCGCGGACCCTGTGGTGGCGTACGTCCCAGATGGTGATCCGTTGCGGGGCCGCCTCCCGGCCGGGCGCCGAGACGCCGTACGCGAACAGTGCGCCGTCCGGGCTGAACGCCGTCAGGGCCAGGGTGTCGCCGGGTACGACCGGGTCCGTGCCCTTGACGGCGACGGGGGCCGGCGGTGACGGCAGGGTTCGTACGGCGTCGGCGTCGCCGGTGGCGCGCAGCTGGAAGCGGTAGCCGGTGCCGGTGTCCGTGCGCTCGGCGGTGGCGAGGGTGCGGCCGTCGGGGGCCAGCCGGACGCCGAACAGGTCGTCGCCGTGCCAGGCCGGCGTCGTCGCCGCCGACACGTCGAGGGAGTGGACCGTACCGGCCTCCAGGTAGCGCAGGACGGGGCGCTTCGGGTCCCAGGCGAGACCGCCGTACACGTACTGGTTGTTGAGGGAGTGCCGGAAGACCGGGGCGTCGGCGGACGACAGCCGCCACACTTTGATCTCGGTGCTGTCGGCCGCCGCGAGGAACTTCCCGTCCCTGCTGAAGGCGGTGTACTCGACGTTCGGGGCGGTGAGGTCGGCCAGCAGCCGCCCGGAGCCGGTGTCCCAGACGCGGATGCCGGACGGGGAGACGGCGGCCATCCGCTGCCCGTCGCCCATGACGAGTGTGGCGTCGTTGTCGGCGCAGACCTCCTTGTCCTGCGTCCACTCGCCGGGCAGGGCGCGGTGGCGGACGGTGTCCCACACCTGGGGCGTGGCGCCCTCGCGGTCGGCGGGGCAGAGGGCGACCGCGCGGGCGTCCGGGGCCATGTCGACGCGGCCGGCCGCGGGGCTCTCGAAGAGCGGCCCGCCGTCGGTGAGGGAGCGGACGCGGGCCCGCTCGTCGTCGCTGCCGGTCACGAGGTAGGCACCGTCGCCGAAACCGACGTCGGAGAGCGCCGGCCACGGTCCGCCGCCCGTCCAGCGGCCCTTCGCCGTGTCCCACAGGCCGATGCCGTCCCGGCCGGACAGCGCGATCACCTTCGCGTCGGCGGAGGACGCGACCGCATCGCTCGCGTCGACCGGCAGCCGGCCCGCGCCGGTGCGGCGGTGCGTGGTCACGTCGTACGTCTTCCAGGTGCGGCCCTCGACGCTCAGCAGGGTGCGGCCGGAGGCGGTGAGGAAGCGGCGGGGGCTGTCGCCGGGGGCGGGGTCGGAGAAGGTGTCCTGTTCGGGCTGGGCGAGGGCGCCGAGCAGGGCCTGACGGGACTCGGGGAGAGGGGAGACGCGCCAGGCGGCCACGCCCAGCAGCATCGCGGTGCGCGGGTCGGTGGTGCGCAGTGCGTCGGCGACAGCGGCGATGCGGCGGGCGGCGGTGTCGGTGCGCTGGCGCTCGTTGTCGCGGTGCTGGCTCCAGGCGGCCAGGCTCACCATCAGGGCCACCGCCAGGACCGCGGACAGGGCGGTGACCAGCGCCCGGGATCTTCGGGCGGTCCGCGCGGCGGTCCGCTGCTCGGCCTCCCGGGCCTCCAGCGCGGCGACGAGGAAGGACCGCTCCGACACGGTGAGCGTGCCGTCGTCGTCCCCGAACAGCTCCTCGGCCCGGGCCAGCCTGCTGCCCCGGTACAGCCCGCCGGGGTCGCGGTCGTGCTCCAGCCAGGCGCGGGCGGCCTCGGTCAGGCGGCGGTGGTGACGCAGCCGTTCGCGGTCCTCGTCCAGCCAGCCCGCCAGGCGCGGCCAGCAGGTGAGCAGGGCCTCGTGGGCGAGCTGGACGCCGTCCTCGTCGGCGGTGAGCAGGCGGGCGCGGGCCAGCCGGTCGACCACCTCCGCCGCCTCCGGGTCGGTCCATTCCGCCAGGTCGGCGCGGGTCAGCGGACGCCGGGTGTCCGGGGTGCCCCGGCCCGGCTCGACCAGCCGCAGCAGCAGGTGCCGGGCGGTGCGCGCCTGGTCCTCGGTCAGCTGCTCGTACACCTCCTCCGCGGTCGCCGCGATCGCGCCGCGCACCCCGCCGGCCGCCTGGTACGCGGCCAGGGTGAGCACCCGGCCCTTGCGCCGCCGCCAGGTCTCCAGCAGCGCGTGCGAGAGCATCGGCAGCCCGCCGGGCTGGTCGACGACCTCCTCGACGACGCGTGCGGTCAGCTCCCGCTCCACCAGCAGTCCGGCCGCCTGGGCGGGCTTGGTCACCGCCTCGCGCAGTTCGTCCGCCGTCATCGGCCCGAGCAGCAGCCCGGCGCCCGAGAGCGCGTCGGCCAGGCCCCGGTGCTCGGAGCAGCGGGCGTAGAAGTCGGCCCGTACGGTGACCAGCACGCGCAGTCGCCTCGCCGGGTCCCGGGCGGCGAGCAGCAGGTCGATGAAGCGGGCCCGTTCCGCCGTGTCCCGGCACAGGGTGAAGGCCTCCTCGAACTGATCGACCACCACCCAGCTCTCCAACTCGCCCTCGGCGGGTGCCAGCAGGTGTCCGTACGTCTGCGCCGGCCGCGGGCCCGGGGTGAGCACCCGCAGCACCGCCGGGCTGCTGCGGCGGGCGATCTCCTCGCGCAGGGCGGGGATCAGCCCGGCCCGCAGAAGCGAGGACTTGCCGCTGCCGGACGCCCCGAACAGCACCGCGAACCGGTGGTCGCACACCAGCCGGCGCAACTCCTCGACCATCCGGTCCCGGCCGAAGAAGAGGTGCCGGTCGCCGGGCTCGAAACGGGCCAGGCCCCGGTACGGCGGCGCGGCGTCCGCCGACTCCTCGCGCACCGCCTCGGCGACCTCCGCCTCCGCCTCCTTCCAGCGGGGCTCCCACTCCGCGGGGTCGCCGCCGCAGGCCCTGACGTACCCCTGGACGACGGCGAGGGACGGCAGCCGGTCGCCGGCCGCGGCCTGCGACAGCGTTGTCGCGGAGAACCCGGCCGCCTCGGCCATACGCCGGTACGAGGGCGTGCCCGCGGCCTTGCGCACCTCGCGGAGCTCATGGGCGAGCCGGGCTATGGGACCGGACTGCGGGTCCAGGGGTCTTTCGGGACGACCCATGCGCACGTACCTCCATACAGCTGACAGCCCTGACGGAGCAGCTGACGAAACGGCTGATGAAGCAAATCACCACTGATCATGAAATTTTGATTGTCCTGACAAAGGAGATGCGGCAATCAACGCTCCGGTTCCAGGAATAGGTCGCGGAGGTCGACTGCTGCCCCGCGGCCGTGAAAACGCGAAGTGAACGGCGGACAACGCGTCCGGGACGGGGCATGACGCGCGGGCGAACAGCCCCCCGAAACGCCACGAGTCATTGATTGCACTGGTCAGGGGGCCTGCCGAACAACTCTCCGCTCTCCCAGTCTCGATCTCGCCACGCCGGATTCCCGGCAGACCCGGCAGACCGAGCAACTGGAGGAGAGACGTATGTCGCAGGCAGCCAAGACCAAGCGCAAGACCAAGAAGTTGTCCCGCCTGGGCAAGCTCGCGCTCGTCGCGGGCGGCGTCGCCACACTGACCGTCGGCATCACCGGCAGCGCCAACGCCGCCGTCCTGACCCTGCTGCCGCAGAAGGCCAGCGCCTTCCAGCTCAAGTACATGCCGGAGTTCGACTACGACTCGAACAGCTGCTTCCCCGTGGCGGCCGTCGACCCGAGCGGGCACCTCAACGGCGGCCTCAAGAACAGCGGGTCGATCACCGGCGCCTGCCGGCACCCCCACGTGGCCAACCTGTACACGCAGTCCATGTGCAAGAACGGCTGGTGCGCCTACGTCTACGCGCTCTACTTCGAGAAGGACCAGACGCTCAACGGCGCCGACGCCTTCGGCCACCGCCACGACTGGGAGTCCGTCGTGGTCTTCCAGAAGCAGGGCGAGGAGCGGCCCCGCTACCTGGCCGCGTCCCGCCACGGCGGCTACAGCACCCACCCGATCAACGAGGTGCCGATGAACGGCAACCACGTCCAGATCGTCTACCACAAGGACGGCGCCAGCACCCACGCCTTCCGCTTCGCCAAGTGGGGCGAGCGCCCGGAGGCGTACGGCCAGTGGGACCGCATGTCCCTGGTCGACGTACCGCAGATGGCCGACGCGCCGCGCAACGCCCTGTGGAACTCCACGTGGGGCAAGGCCAACTTCCCGCTGACCGGCAACCTGCAGAGCAACATCAACAAGGCCCGGCCTGCCGCGGTCCCCGCGTTCTGACGCACGGCCCGCCACCGCACCACCCCCGGCGGGGACACTCCCCCCTGTCCCGCCGGGGGCTTCCCCCTGCTCACCCCGGCTCGTTCACACCCGGCTCTTACACATGGCTTAACCCGGCTGTCAGTGCGATGACTTAGCCTGCGATCGCTTACTCGCTGCGGTACGCGCGCCCTTTTCTGCCGCGTCCGCCCTCATCACTTCTTTCGTTCCGGGGGGTTCGAAACCATCGTGCGCAGACGCACTCTCCCCACCGCGACAGCGCTCGCGGTCCTCTTCAGCTCGGTCGCCCTGGTCGCGACCGGCGCCGGGTCGGCGGCCGCCGACTCCAGCACACCCCTGTCCCTGAAGTCGACCGGTGACGTCGTCGTCGACGGGGTCCACCAGCGGGTCTTCATCAGCGACCCGACCGCAGGACAGGTCGTCGTCACCGACTACGCGGGCAAGCTCGTCGGCACCGTCGGCTCCCTGCCCGGCGTCCACGGCCTGGAGCTGTCGCCCGACTCGGGCACGCTGTACGCGGCCGTCGCGGACGCCGACGCGGTCGTCGCGATCGACACGGCCACCGCGACGGAGGCCCACCGCTACGCCACCGGCACGGCCGGCCCCGAATACGTGGCCCTCACCGGCGGCAAGCTCTGGTTCAGCTACGGCGCCGGGGGCGACGGCAACATCGGCTCGCTCGACCTGAGCGGCACCGACCCGGTCGTCACCCTCGGCCAGGACACGAGCCGCACCTTCTACGACGCGCCGATCCTGGACGCCTCCGCGGGCGCTCCGGGCACGCTGGTCACGGGCGCGCCGAGCCAGAGCCCGGTCGTCCTCGCCGTGTACGACGTCTCCTCGGGCACCGCGAGCCGGACGGCGTACGCCTTCGACCCGGGCAACACCGGCGGCGGCAACCTCGCCGACCTCGCGGTCACGCCGGACGGCAAGGACGTCATCACGGCCAGCGGGGCCCCGTACTACCAGGCGGCCTACAAGCTCTCCGACCTCTCGGCGGACGGCAAGTACGTCACCAACACCTACCCGAACGCGGTGGACATCGCCCCGAACGGCGACGTCGCGGCGGGCACCTTCTCCTGGTACGACCCGGACGTGCACGTCTTCAAGCAGGGCGTGTCCACCCCGCTGAAGCAGTACGACTTCCCCAACACCGGCACCAGCAGCGGCTCCGACACCCTCGCCGCGCGCGGTCTGGCCTGGGCGCCGGACGAGAGCAAGCTGTTCGCGGTGTCGAAGAACGACAGCGACGCCTACTCGCTGCGCGTCTTCGACGCCCCGACGAAGGCGTCCACCACCCTCACGGCCGACGCCCCCGCCACGGCGACCCGCGCCAAGCCCCTCACCGTGACCGGCACGCTGAGTTCCCCGGTGGCGCTGCCGGCGGGCACGACGGTCTCGGTCACCCGCACCGACGACGAGTCGCCGGCCGGCAAGGCGCTCGGCACGGCAACCGTCACCGCGGACGGCTCGTACTCCTTCACCGACACCCCGCCGGCCGGCGGCAAGGTGACCTACACCGTGACCTACGCGGGCGACGCCGACCACGCGGGCGCCACGGCCGCCGACTCGGTCACCGTCGCCAAATCGGCGACCACGCTGACGCTGAACAACAACCTCAAGGTGTACGGCTACGGCAGCAACGTCACCTTCACCGCGCACCTCGGCACCACGTACAAGAACCGCACCGTGGAGATCTGGGCCGACCCCTACGGCTCCGACAAGCCCAACACGCTGGTCAAGAAGGGCACGGTCGACTCGAGCGGCAACCTGACGGCGACCGTCCACCTCACCCGGGACACCAAGGTCAGCGCCAAGTTCACGGGGGACACGCGGTACGCGGCGAAGACGACGACCAACACCGTCTACACCAAGGTGGCGATCTCGACCTCGCTGATCGGCGCCTACAAGACGGCCACCGCCTGGAACGCGAAGTACTACTACTTCCGCCAGTCCAAGGACCCCGTCTACAACACCACGATGACGATGTACCCGGGCCGCAGGTACCAGTTCCAGATCCAGCAGTTCTACAGCGGAGCCTGGCACACGACGACCACCGAGTACTTCGGGCTGGACAGCTACGGCAAGGACTCCGTCCTCCTGGACGACACCCCGCCCACGGGCGTCCGCTTCCGGCTCCGCTCCTCCTACATCGACACGACGTCGGGCGACAACGTCAACATGACGACGTACGGCGGCTGGAAGTACTTCACCTTCACCCGCTGACCCGCAACTGCCGCAGCCGCTGATGGACGTTCTCCAGGGCACCCCGTCGGCGGCCCGGCACCCGCCCCCTCAACTCCGCGAGGGCGGACCCCAGTTCGCGCGCGGGGGCCGTGTCGTGGATCTGCCCCCACTGATGGTGGGCCCGATCCACCGCGGCCTCCACGGCGGGCGCGTCCGGCGCCTGCCCCGCGGAGAGCCGCGCCGAGGCGACCGTCAGCCAGGTCCGGCAACTGCGCACCGAGTCCCCCGCCAGCATCGCCAGATCCGCCCGGACCTCGATCCAGTGCAGGGCCTCCTCCGAGTACGGCCCATGACTACGCACAGCAACCTGCTCATGATGAGCAGCCAACGCATCAGCCTCCCCGGCCCGCCCCGCCTCAACAGCAGCAGCGATGTCGGCGTGCGGGTCACTCGGGAGGGGGGCGCGAGCGGGGGCGGACGCGGAGGCCCATGCGGGGGTGGGGGTGAAGGCGAGGGTGGGGTTGGGGGCGGGGGTTGGCGTGGGGTTGGGAGCGGAAGTTGGCGTGAGGTTGGGAACGGCGGCCGGCAGAGGGCTGGGGGCGCCAGCCGGTGCGGGGCTGGGGGCGGCGGCCGGCAGGGGGCTGGGAGCGTAAGCCGATGCGGGGCTGGGCGCGGAAGCCGGCAGGGGGCTGGGTACGGCGGCCGGCATGGGACCCGACGTGGAAGCCGTTGCGGGGCTGTGGGCAGAGATCTGCGGAGGACTGTGCGCCGGGATCGGCGGGAAGTTCTGCGCGGCACTCGACAGGGAAGCGGGCGCAGAAGCCGGGGCGGGGCTCGGCGCGGAAGCCGACGCGGCACTTGGCGCGGAAGCCGGGGCGGAGTCTGGCTCAGTAGCTCGGCCGGAGCTTGGCGTGGAAGTCAGGGCGGGACTCGACACGGAAGCCGCCCCGGAAGTCGGCACCGGACTCGGTGCAGAAGCCGAGGCAAAGCCGTGGCCGGACACCTGCGGGGAACTGTGCACCGGGACCGGCGGAAGACTCTGCGCGGCACCCGACGCGGAGACCGACGTGGCGCTTGGCGCGGAAGCCGGGGCGCGACTCGACGCAGAAGCCGGGGCGGGGCTCGGCACCGAAGCCGATGCGGAGCCTGGCGTGGAAGCCGCCACGGAAGTGGGCGCAGAAGCTGAGGCGGAGCCTGACTCAGAGCCCGGGGCGGGACTCGGCCCGGTAGCCACCCCGGAAGTTGACACCGTGTTCGGCACAGAAGTCGCGGCAGAGCCGCGGCCAGACACCTGCGGGAGACTCTGCCCCGCGACCGGCGGAAGACTTTGCGCGGCACTCGACGGGGAAGTGGGCGCGGAAGCCGGGGCGGAGCCCGGCTCAGAAGCTGGGCCGGAGCTTGGCGTGGAAGTCGGGGCGGGACTCGACGCGGAAGTCGGCACAGTGGCCGACGTGGAACTCGGCGCGGGGCTCGGTCCCGAAGTCGATGCAGGGCCCTGGGCAGGGGCCTGCCCTGGCATCGGCGGGAGGTTCTGCCCGGCGCTCGACGCAGGGCCCGGTGCGGGGCTCTGCGCAGGGGCTGTTGCGGGGCTCTGCGCAGGACCCGGCGGGGGAGTCTGGGCGAGAGCCGGCATGGGGGCCGATGCAGGGCTCTGCGCGCCGCCCGGCATCGGCACCGGAAACTGCGCTGAACTCTGGCCCGCACCCGGCATCGGCATCCGCACCGAACCCTGGTCAATACCCGCCACCGCAACCGGCACCAGTACCGGCACGGCACCCTGCGCGGCGCCCGGCATCGGCGCGGAGCCGGGTGTGGCAGGGGTCGTTGCGCGGCTCGGTGGGGGGAACTGGGTCGGGCCCTGGGCGGTCAGGATGATGTCGGTGCCGGGGCCGGAGTCGGGGGCGATGCGGGACAGGGCCTGCTGGTGCAGTTGGTCGAGGGGTGGACGGTGGCCACTGCGCAGGAGGGTGGCGACGGCCTTCATGTAGGCCGGCGCGGCCACCGTGCGGCGGTTCGGCGGGGGCGCGACACGGCCGTACACCGTGCTGTTGCGGCCCGAGTCGAGGGGGTTGGCGAGGAGCCACTCCCAGGCCTCGGCGTCGGCGTGCAGGTCCAGGAGCAGGGTGGTCGAGCCCGGTGCGCGCAGGCGCAGTTCCTCACGGAACCAGTGCCAGGGGAAGCCGGTGTAGCGGACGGTCGAGGGCGTCGTACGGGCCAGCGCGAGGTGGGGCAGGTGCTGGCGGCGGTCCAGTTGCAGCTGGCCGGTGACGAAGACGGTGAGCGGGGCGGGGGCGGCCGCGGCGGCGCGCAGGCGGGTGAGGACGGCCTGCGGTTCCAGCGGGTCGGCGAGCTCGACGACGTTCGCCGTGTCCGTGCCGGACAGCACCGTGGGCGGGACCGCGGCAAGGACGGGGAGCACGGAGGCGGCGTCCACCAGACAGCCCTTGGCCGCCGGTGCGGCGGCCAGCAGCAGCACGGTTCCGGGCATCGGTCCCTCCCCATCCCCCGTCGATCACGTACGGCAGCACCGTAACCGCTGCGGCTGCGAACGGGGGATCTCAGGACCGCAAACGTCCATTTCCGTCCCCATTCCCCCGCATCCCGTCCCCTCGCATCCCGTTCCCCTGCACCCCATTCCCCCTCCGCACCGCGAACACGGTCGTGTCGTCGTCCAGACGCCCCCCGCAGTGCCGCAGCGTGCGCTCCCGTACGAAGGCGACCAGGCGCCGCGGCTGCGCGAGCCCCGGGTCGGCCGCGACGGCGGCGGCGACCTCGTCGGCGAGCGGATAGAAGGCGCCGTCCCCGTCCCGGGCCTCGGTCACACCGTCCGTGGTCAGCAGCAGCGTCTCGCCGGGAGCCAGCGGCACCCGCAGCACCGGCGGCGGCCCGTCGACGGGGGCGAGTCCGCCGTAGCCGAGAGGGAGGCCGCGGTCGGGCGGCAGGGACCGTACGCCGTCGGGGCAGACCACGAGCGGGCTCTCGTGGCCGAGGACGACGGCGTCCATGGCGTCCCTCCGCTCCTCGGGGAAGCCGAGCAGGACGGCGGTGGCGAAACGGTCGCCCTCCTCCTTGCCGAGCGCCATACCCATCCGGATGTGCCGTTGCATGCGCACCTCCAGACGTACGGCGACCGTCGTCAGATCCGGCTCGTGATACGCGGCCTCCCGGAACGTGCCGAGCAGCGCGGCCGCCGCCTCCACCGCGCCGAGCCCCTTGCCCTGCACGTCGCCGAGGATGACGCGGGTGCCGTGCAGGCCGATCTGGATGTCGTAGAAGTCTCCGCCGACCTTGGCCTCGCTGTCGGCCGCGAGATACACCGCCGCGTGGTCGAGGCCGCCCCAGCCCTCCGGCAGCGGACGCAGCACGGTACGGCGGATCGTCTCGGCGACGTCCTGCATGTGCAGCATGCGCTGCTCGCCGCGGACCCGGACCGCGCAGGCCAGCGTGGCGAGGACGCCGCCGATGCCGGCGAGGACGAGGTCGGGCAGGCCGGCCTGGTACTCGTGCGGCAGGACGGCGTCCGCGGCGACGTACGTGGCGGGCGCGAGCACCGCGAACACGGCCGTCCCCCACACCCCGCAGATCGCGGCGGCGATACCGGGCACCAGCACGATCCAGGACAGGATCCGGAAGTCGCTGCTGGTCTCGAAGTCGACCGCCACGATGCCGACGAGCAACAGCAGTGGCGGCACCCAGGCGACGCTGCGGCCGCGCACGCGCAGCAGCTGCGGCCGACGCCCCTCGCCCTGCGGGCCGGCTCCACCGTCGCTTACGGCCCTCATGGGCTTCAGCGAAACACGGCGTTCGGCCAGCCGCATCCGGGTACCCGGGCCCCCACGACTTGCCGAACGGCCGCCCTCAGGTGTGCCCTGGATGGCGGGGGCGAGGAGAGAGGAGTGCTCTCATGGCTCATGCGGCACCCGCACCCGGCAGGAGGACCTCGCGGACGGGCACGAGCGGCCTGCCCGATGTCTTCAGCGCGCGGACGCACCGCGTCGCGAGCATCGCCGTACCGATCGTCCTCGGGCTCGTCTACGGCTACTGGGCCGCGGCGAACCGGCGCTCCGGCGGTGAGATCACCGGCTGGAACCTGCTCTTCGGCTTCGTCACCGCGGCCGCCTTCATGGTGCTGTACGTCGCGGTGCGCTGGGTCGCCGAACGCTCGATCCGCGAGGTGCACGCGATCCTGTGGGCCTCCTTCGCGGGCAGCGCGTTCGGGTTCCTGTACAGCGAGACCGACAAGACCGTCCTCAGGTCCGCGCTCATGGGGATGGTGATCGGCGCGGTCTTCTTCGCCGTGCTGTTCTACCGCTACTACACGCACGAGGACGCACAGGGCCGCCGTATCGGCTGACGGACGCGGACGAACGACAGACGCGGCCGGCTCACGCACAGATCGCGCACAGATCGGCCCCGGCCACATTGGGCCGGGGCCGACCTGTTCCCCTTCATCCACCCACGGAACCGGGAGCGTCCTCGCACTCCTCGCGCTCCTGGCTCCTCTGCACCATGAGACACCCGTTCGGGTGAACGCTCCACCGGAGAGCGGAACAGTGCCGCCGTATGCAGGCACACCACTGGCCCGCCCGCCCGGATGGCCCTTGCCTGAAGAGGTGCCCACCCGTCTGCCCCGTCTGCGGAACGCCCTGTCGGCAGCGCTGATCGCCCTGTCGTGCCTCCTCGTGCCGTTCGGCGTCCTGGCGGCCTGGGTGACGTACGGGCTGGCGGACACCGGCCGGTACGTCACCGCGATGGCGCCGCTCGCCGCGGATCCCGCGGTGCAGGGCGCGGTCGCGGACTCCGTCGGGGCCGGGATCACGCAGGAGGTCGACCGCAGGCTGGCCGAGTCCCCCGCCTCGCCCGAGCTGCGCACCATGCGGCCCTTCGTGCACGACGCGGTGCTCTCGTTCACCCGGACCGAGGCCTTCCGCACGGCGTGGGACGCGGGCAACAGGGCGGTCCACGACGCCGTGCTGAGCGCCCTGCGGGACGGCCGCGACCGCACCGTCACGGTGGACGTCGCCCCCATCACCGCCCAGGTCAAACACCAGCTCATCGACGACCACGTCTCGCTGGCGCACCGCATCCCGGTCGAGCACACCGAGGTCCCCGTGCTCCCGGCCCACCAACTGGACCGGCTCCGAAAGGGGTACGCCGTGCTCGAAGTCGCCGGTTTCTGGCTGCCCGTCTCGGCCGCCGCGCTCGCCGCGACCGGCATCGCCGTCGCCGCCTGCCGCCGCCGCGCGGTCACGGCGACCGCGCTGGGCACGGCGCTCGGCGGCGCGTTCCTGGCGCTGGCGGTGGCCCTAGGCCGCCGGTTCACGCTGGCCGACCTGCCCGAGGCGGCCCACCGCCCGGCCGCGGGCGCGGTCTACGACGCCCTGACGCAGACCCTGCGCACGGTGTCCTGGCTGCTGATCGCCCTCGGCCTGACGGTGGCCCTGGTCTGCCGGCTCACGGAGTACCTCGCGCGACGGCGGCGAGCGTGCGCAGCGCCCGCCGCAGATCCGGCTCGGGAGCCGACGCGAGCCCGAGCCTGACGGCGTCCGGGGTGCGGTTCGGGTCGACGACGAAGGCGGGGCCCGGCGTCACCGCGATGCCGTGCGCGGCCGCGGCGGCCGTGAAGGTGTCCGCGCGCCACGGGGATGGCAGCTCCCACCAGGCGAAATAGGCGCGCGGGTCGGACCGTACGGCGAATCCGCGCAGTTCCTCGCCGACGATCCGCTGTCGGCGCGCCGCGTCCGCCCGCTTCGCCGCGACCAGCCGCCGCACCGTCCCGTCCCCGATCCACCGCGTGGCCGCCTCCACCGCGAACCGCCCCGCACTCCACCCGCCGGACCGTACGGCCGCCGCCACCGCCCCGAGGCGCGCCTCGGGTACGACGACGAAGCCGACGGTGAGGCCGGGGGCGACGCGCTTGGAGAGCCCGTCGACGACATGGGTGAGATCCGGCGCGTGGGCGGCGAGGGGTTCGTCGTCGGTGAGGAAGGACCAGATGCGGTCCTCGACGACGGGGATTCCCAGGGCGCGGACGGCGGCGGCGAGTTGGCGGAGCCGCTCGCCGCTCACCGTCACGGACGTCGGATTGTGCAGGGTCGGCTGGAGGTAGAGCGCGGACAGCGGGGCACTGCGGTGCACGGCGGCGACCGACTCCGGACGTACCCCGCCCTCGTCCGCCGCCAGCGGGACCAGGGTGATGCCGAGCCGGGCGGCGATCTCCTTGACCAGGGGATACGTCAGCGGCTCGACCCCGAGGCGCCCGCCGGGCCGGACGAGGGAGGCGAGGGTGGCGGCGATGGCCTGGCGGGCGTTGCCGGTGAAGAGGATCCGGTCGGCGGCGGGGCGGCGGCCCGGGGTGGCGAGCAGGGCGGCCGCGGCCTCCCTGGCCGCGAGGGTGCCGTCGGCGGCGGCCGGGCGCAGGGCCTCGGTCAGGACGTCGGGGCGCAGGAGCGGTGCGAGGGTCGGGGCGAGAAGCTCCGCCTGACCGGGCGCGGAAGGGTAGTTGAGCTCCAGGTTGACCGGCGCGGCGGTGGCTCCGCTCTCGACGAGCGCCCGCCCACCCGGCCTCGCCGGGGCCGCCCGTACGAAAGTGCCGCGGCCGACCTCGCCGACGACCAGCCCCCGCCTGACGAGTTCGGCGTACACCCGCCCCGCCGTCGACCCGGCGATCCCGCGCCGCCGCGCGAACACCCGCTGCGGAGGCAGCCGTTGGCCCGGCTCCAGCCGCCCGGCGGCGATGTCGTCGGCGATGCGATCGGCGAGGCGCCGGTAGTCATCCATCCGCTTCACGAAACTTCCCCCTGCGCAGTCATCTCGGATTGCACCGAGGGCAAAGATCTTATTGCACCGAGGAGTTGAGCGGATCTAGGGTCGTCCACATGAGCCCCTTCCTCGCATACGAGGACAAAGGCTTCGATACTTCACTGACCCCCCTTGTCCTGGTCCACGGCCACCCCTTCGACCGCACGATGTGGACCCCGCAGATCGAGACGTTCTCCACCACCCGCCGCGTGATCGCCCCGGACCTGCGCGGCTACGGCGCCTCCCCCGTCGTCCCCGGCATCACCCCCCTCTCCACCTTCGCCGAGGACATCGAGTCCCTCCTGGACGCCCTGAAGGTGGACACCTTCGTCCTCGCCGGCCTGTCGATGGGCGGCCAGATCGCCATGGAGTGCTACGACCGCTTCCCCGACCGCATCCGGGGCCTGGTCCTCGCGGACACCTTCCCGGACCCGGAGACGCCCGAGGGCAAACGGGCACGGAACACCATGGCGGACCGCCTCCTGCGCGAGGGCATGCGCGGATACGCCGACGAGGTACTGGAGAAGATGGTCGCCCCGTACGCGCCCCCCGAGGTCAAGGCCCACGTCCACCGCATGATGACGGCCACACCCCCCGAGGGCGCGGCCTCAGCCCTACGCGGCCGCGCCGAACGCCCCGACTACCGCACCCTGCTGACCCGGGTCAGGGTCCCGGCCCTGGTCGTCGTGGGCGCGGACGACACGTACACCCCGGTGCCGGACGCGCAGGCGATGCACGCGGCACTCCCGGACTCGACCCTGGCGGTGATCGAGGGGGCGGCGCACATGCCGAACCTGGAGCGGGTGGGGGAGTTCAACGGGGTGCTGGGGGAGTTTCTGGGGCGGTTGGACAACGGCCGATAACAGAGGACCGGTTACTCACAGCGCGCGTGCTTCACAAGAGCCCAGCGGATCAGAGGCCCCACCCCCGAGATACGCTCGCAGCCTTGGCGTGGGTCATTGGTTCCAGCGGCGGCCTTCTCGCCGCCCGCAAAGCCGCCCCGGACGAGGCAACTCGGGAGCTCCGGATCGAGAGCCTCGATCAGTTCATGGGGCTGGGCGTCTCCCGCGCACTCACCGTGGACCTGTGGATCGACGGCGACGGCCATGCCAAGCAGTTCCGCATGCGGGCCGAGCCCAACGACATGTCGGCCGGCACTGGCTCAGCCCGGGGTCATCGAGACCCCTCCGGCGAAGGACACCGCCGCCCTCGCGGCCGACGAGCAGTAAAGCTGAGCTCTGACACGCCCCCCGTCTCAGGTGCCGTCACCGCCACCCACAGGGTCAGCCGAGATGGGGCCGCTCACGGTGCTCCAGGAAGTGACGGATCCGGAGTCGCTGTGTGTGGTGCATCGGCAGTTGGTCGATCTCTTCCGGCTGGACGAACCGCAGCTCCGTGGACTCGTCCGAGATCGCGAGCCGGCCACCGACCACGCGGGCGGTGAAGCAGACGTTGAACTGTCGGCGCACCTCGCCGTCCGAGTAGGCGATGACGTGGCGAGGGTCGGTGTAGGTGCCCACGAGCCCGGTGATCTCCACGTCCAGACCCGTTTCCTCTCTCACCTCGCGGACGGCCGTTCCCGGGAGTGAGTCGGTCATCTCCATGCCGCCGCCAGGGAGTGCCCAGAGGTCGTTATCCCGTCGGCGTTGAAGGAGTATGCGCCCTTCGTCGTCGGTGACCACGGCGGACGCGGCGACCACCAAGCTGTTCGGCTCAGGTGCCGCCGGGTCGTCGTAGAACTCGGTCCGTGCCATGGTCACTCTTCCCTCAACGGCGTCACGGCCTCCAGGACGCCCGGGTCGACGCGTGACGCTCCGCCTGCTGCCCCACGTACCGTCCCCCGTGCCGCCCCTCCCGCTCACGAACCGCTCACGAACCGCTCGCTGCCATATTCATCAGCGCCACGAGCAGCACGAACGCGATCGCAACCCCCTGGACGGCCTTCCCCCAGCCGGGCATCGGCTCGCCCCTCTTGGCCGCCGACCGGGCCGCCGTGAAGGCGACCAGCAGTCCGACGACGGCGAGGGGGGCGAGTACCAGGGTCAGCCAGTTGACCTGTACGGGCGTCATCGCGGATCTCCTTGTTCCACAGCGGTGACCGACGGTTCATCATCGGCACGCACGGCCGGGACCCCTCCCGGTCCGCCTCCGCCCATCCGCCCCTCCCGGTCCGCCCCCGCCGCCCCGCCTCCACGCAACCTTCCCCCCACCCCCCTCGTCTTTGAGGGAGGATTCGGGCATCCCACCCGCGAGCGGAGGCCGGGCGTTGAAGAGTGCCGCTACCTGGTCGGCCGGTCTGCTGTTCCTGGGCGTCAGCGTGGTCGTCGGCTGCCGGGTCGCCGACACCGACGGCGTCACCCCCGTCCCGCAGTTCCTCGCCTTCCTGCCGTGGCTGCTCCTGCCCGCCGGAGTCGGGGTGCTGCTCGCGCTGTTCGCGCGCTGGTGGTTCGGCGTCGTGTGGGCCGTCGTACTGCTCGGGCTGCTGGCGTGGTTCATCGAGCCGTACGGGAAGGCCGGTCAGCCGGGTGGGCGACCGCTCGTCTCCTTCCGGGTACTGACCTCGAACGTCGAGTTCGGGCACGCGACCGACGCCCTCGTCGCGGCCGTCCGCCGGGAGAAGCCGGATCTCGTGTTCGTCCAGGAGTGCGAGTACACCTGCGACGCCCGGCTGAAGGAGGCCCTGGGCACCGGCTATCCGCACCGGGCGGCACAGGTGGCGGGCGGCTCGGCGGGGTCGGTCCTGCTCAGCCGCTTCCCGCTCGGCCCCGCCGACGGCGTGGACGGCACCATGGCCATGCCCGGCGCCGTCGCAGACGTCCGCGGGCACGCCGTACGGCTCCAGCTCGCGCACCCCATGCCACCGTTGCCCGGCCGGACCGACCTGTGGCGCCGGGAGCTCGGCGAGTTGCGGGACTTCGCCGCCGACCACACCGGGGACGGCGGGACGCCCCTCGTCCTCGCCGGCGACTTCAACGCCTCCCAGGACCACGCCGCCTTCCGCCGCATCCTCGACACCGGCCTGCACGACGCCGCCCGGCTCGCCGGGCACGACCGCACGCCCAGCTGGCCGGCCCGGACGGCACCGACGTTCGGCGTGCAGATCGACCATGTGCTGCTCTCCGCGGACTTCTCGGTACGCGCCGCCCGTTTCCTCGACCTGGCGGACACCGACCATCGCTCGTTTGTCACCGACCTCACGCTTCACCAGCGGCGATGAGCTGATCCGGGGTGCCCATAATGGGCCGCATGTCCCGCGAGTTCCCCATCGGCCGCACTCCCCCCGACTGGCTGGTGCGGAACCTCCGGCCCCAGTCGGCCCCCGTCAACTGGCCGGCCGTGGCCCGCGCCGCGCTCGCGATGGCCCTCCCGCTGGCCATCGGGCTGGCCGTCGACCGCCCCGCCTACGGCGCCCTCGCCGCCATGGGCGCCCTCAACGGCGTCATCAGCGACACAGCCGCCGCCTATCGGGTCCGTATCCCCACCATCGCCATCCCCCAGCTCTTCGGCGCCGTCGGCGTCACCGTCGGTGCCGCGGTGTACGGCCACGGCTGGGTCGCCGTCGCCGCCGTCACCGGTGTCGCGCTCGTCTCCGGGATGATCTCGACGATCGGCGCGGTCGCCTCCGCGGCGGGGCTGGTGCTGCTGCTGACCTGCGTGGTCGGCGCGGGCCTGCCGATGCCGGGCGAGTGGTGGCTCGCCCCGCTGCTGATGTCCGGCGGCGGGCTGCTGGTGCTGGTCCTCGCGCTGCTCGCCTGGCCGCTCAGGTCGGGGGTCCCGGAGCGGGCCGCCGTCGCGGACACCTACCGGGCGATCGCCGAGCTGCTGGCGGCCGGGGGCAGCGGCAGCACCCCGGCGTACGACGACGCCCGGCACGCCGTCACCCAGTCCCTGAACCAGTCGTACGACATCGTCCTCGCCCACCGCGCCCGCCACCACGGCCGCAGCCCCGAACTGACCCGGCTGCTCGCCCAGTTGAACGCCATCACCCCGGTCGTGGAGGCCGCCCCCGCGGCGCACCTCAGCGGCACCCGGCTCCCGCCCGAGGTCCCGGAGGCCGTACGGCACCTCGCCTCCGCCGTCGAGACCGGCCGCCCGGGCCCGACAGTCCTGAAGCTCCCCGCCCCGACCACCGAGACCGCCCGCGCGGTCGACCACGCCCTGCGCCACGCCGCCGAGGTCGTCACCAACCCGGACGTCGACCCCCGCGGCATCGACGACCGCCTCGGCCGGCCGGCCGCGCTCGGCATCCGCGCCGCCCGCGCCCTGCGGGGCGTGACGCTCTCCGCCGCCTCCTGGCGCTACGGCCTGCGCCTCGCCCTGTGCATCGGCCTGGCCCAGATCCTGGTGTCCCTCATCCCGGTCCCCCGCTCCTACTGGGTCGCCCTCACCATCACCTTCGTCCTCAAGCCCGACTTCGGCTCGGTCTTCTCCCGCGCGCTGCTGCGCGCCCTCGGCACGGTCGCCGGGCTGGTGATCGCGGCGGCGGTGCTCGCGGAGGTGCCGCGCGGCTGGTGGGACGTACCGGTGCTGTTCCTGCTCGCGCCGCTGATCCCGGCGTTCACCCCGCGCGGGTACGGCTACCAGACGGCCGCCATCACCCCGGTGATCCTGCTCCTGTCGGACGTCCTGAACCGCCAGGGCACCGCCCTGCTGCTGCCCCGCCTCGTCGACTCCCTGATGGGGTGCGCGATCGCCCTCGTCGCCGGGTATCTGCTGTGGCCGGAGAGCTGGCACACCCGGGTCGGCGACCGGCTCGCGGACGCCGTGGAGGACACGGCGCGCTATGTGGAGGGCGCCTTCGGCCCGGACGCCGTCGACCCCCCGGCCCGCGCCCGCATGCGCCGCCGCCTCTACCGCAACCTCTCCACCATCCGCACGGAGTTCCAACGCGCCCTGACCGAACCCCCGCCCACCGGCCGCCGGGCGGCCGCATGGTGGCCACTGGTCGTAGCGGTGGAACGCATCGTGGACGCGACGACAGCGGCCCGGGTGCGGGTGAAGCACGGGGCGGGGCGGCCAACTGCGGCCGAGGTGAACCAAGTCGCCCGTCAGCTGAGGGAGTTGGCCCAGGGCGTACGGGAGGCCGAGACGCTGTACGCGGTCCGCACCGACCTGACCGGCCCGGCGGACAGCGTCCTGGAGCCCCTGCGCCAGGAGGTGGCCGCGGCACGCGCCATCGCGTCCCCGCACTGAAACGCGCCCCAAAGGGGCGCGGGGAACTGCGCGACAAGCCACAAGGGGCCCGCAGCCGCCCACGAAGCCAAACCACCCGAGCTACTGGGCGAACAAGAAGGCGCGGCCGCCCCGTGCAGGAGGGCGACCGCGCCATGTGGGGGGTGGGTCTGAGCGGCGGCCCTATCGGCCGGCCTTCTCCAACGCCTTGTCCATCGCGGCAGCGAACCCGTTGGCCCACAGCTGCTCGACCTTGGCCTTCTCGTTGGCGTCAGGCAGCGCGTTGGTGCAGGACGGCCCCGGCCCACCGCCCGACATCAGCTCACTGCACGGCCCCTCGTAGTGGTCCGGCAGGCCGAGGACATGGCCCGTCTCGTGCGCGGTGACGCGAGTCGAGTCGTACTCCTTGTTCTGCGCGTAGTCGAGGAAGATGTAGCCGTTGCCGTGACCGTCGGTCGAGGCGTAGGAGCCGCGCGAGTCGTTGCCCTCGCGGTAGGTGAAGTCGGCGTTCGAGCCCTGCTGGAGCTTCACGTTGGACACCGAGCTGTTCCATATCTCGGTGCTGCGGGCTATCTGGGCGCTGAAGGTGGGCGCGGCGGACGCGTCGTAGGTGACGGTGACGGCCGCGGCCTTCGGGTTCGCGGCGCGCTTCTCGGCGACCGACTTCAGGACGGCCTGGAAGAAGGCCCGACTGGCGTCGGATTCGGCCGACTTGGCGACGTAGCCGGCCTCGGCACGGGCCGGAGCCGCCGTCGCCGGAGCGACCGTGCCGAAGCCGAGGGCGGCGACACCGAGACCGACCGCCACCGCGGAACGGGCGGACAGGGAAAAGGACATACGCATTGATGACTCCTAGGTGGGGGGTGAGTCGTCAAGGCGAGTGTCGGCGCCTGTGCGGCGGCTGTGATGATGGCAACCGGTGATAGCACGGTCCTATCGGGACCCCAATTGGCGCGCTTCCGGGGGGATTTGTGCGGCTGGTGAAACCTGTGCTTCCGCTTTAGTCTCCGAGGGCATGGACCTCGAGGTGAGACACCTCCGCGCGCTGTGCGCCATAGCCGACACCGGCAGTCTGCACCGGGCAGCCCGCCAGCTGGGCGTCGCCCAGCCGTCGCTCAGCACTCAGCTGCGGCGGATCGAGCAGGAGCTGGGCGGCGCACTCTTCGTGCGTGCGAGATCCGGTTGCCGCCCCACCCCGCTCGGCCGTCTGGTCCTCAGCCGGGCCCGCCCGCTGGTGGCCGAGATGCGTGCCCTGGTCGCCGAGGCCAGGGCCGCGGCCGTGGGCGGCCCGGAGCTGCGGGTCGGTTCGACGGCGAGCAAGGCCCTGGCGGGCTGGCTGCGCCGGCTGCGCGGCCAGGGCCAGGACCCGACCCTCCATATGAACGTCTCCCCCAACGCCCTGCTCCGCATGGTCGCCGACGGCCAGCTGGACGTCGCCTTCGTCCACGAGGTGGAGGGCTCCCCCCTGCGCATCCCGCCCGAGCTCCGTCTCCGCGTGCTGATGGAACGTGAGCCGCAGTTCGTGTCACTGCCGACCGACCACCCGGCCGCGGCGAAGGCGGAGGTCACCCTCCCCGACCTGGCCGACGACCGCTGGATGGTCGACCCGACGGTGGACGGCGAGTGGGACGCCGTGCAGCGGATGTTCCGCGCGGCCGGCGTCAACCCCCATGTCCTGCACGGCGACTACTACACGGCGGACGCCCTGGTCGCCACCGGCGAGGTGGTCGCCGTCTGCCAGCCGACCCACGCCGACAGCCCCACGATGGCGGTACGGCGCCTGCACGGCGACCCGCTGGGCGTACGACTGCTCCTCGCGGCCCGCACCGAGACGGACCTGGACGGCGTCTATCCCGCGCTGGAGGAGGCGTACTGGGAGGTGGCCCGGCAGGCACCGGCGTACCGGGAGTGGCTGGAACGCGACGGCGAGCGGCAGCCGCCGGTCCCGGCGCTGCCGTGAGCGCCAGTGAGCGCCTCCCGCTGAACGCCCTCGGCACCCCCGGGTCAACCCCGTGCACGCGGAGGATCGTTACGTCATCCTCGTGCAGGTGACGGAGGGCGAATCCGGGGGCGGGCAGACGCAATGATCGATCTGCTCAGCCGCTCTCCCGACAAGGGGATTTTCCATGCGTCGTACCGCCACCGTCCTGCTCGGCACCCTCGCCCTCGCCGGAGCCATGGCCCCGGCCGCCAGCGCCGTGCCGGACCCCGTGGGCACCGTCACCTGCCTCAGCGAGACCCCCACCGCCGTGACCGAGCTCGCCGCCGACCCGACCGCCCTGGTCGACCCCGCCGCGCTCCTGGACCCGGCCGGGGCGCCGGCCGTGAGCTGCCTCGCTCCCTGAACTGCACGGAAAACGCATGCGGGCCGCCCTCGTGATGAGGGCGGCCCGCAGACGTATGGGCGCGTATACGCTCAGGCGCCCCGGATGCCTGAAGTGCCTCGGATACCTGAGGTGCCTCGGACGTCTCAGACGCCGATGTCGCAGCCGTCCTTGCGCCAGACCGCCACGACCGCCGGGCGGTTGAGCTTGCCGGGGCCTTCGGGCCAGGTGCTCAGCGGCTCTTCGGCCGTCGCGCCGTCGATCTCGCCCGGGTGCTGCACGGCGACGAGCACGCGGCGGTCCTGGATGACCGGGCCGCAGGTCTCCGCGCCCTTCGGCATCGTCAGGAACTGCTTGAGCTCACCGCGCCGGTCACCGCGCGTGGCGACGCCGAAGAGGCCGTCGTGCGAGCCGAGCTGGTTGCCGTCGGTGGAGATCCACAGGTTGCCGTACGAGTCGAAGGCGACGTTGTCCGGGCAGGAGATCGGGGAGACGTCCTCCTTCGGGAACCCGGCGAAGTAGGTGGCCGGGTCCTCCGGGTCACCCGCCACCAGGAACAGCGTCCAGGCGAACTTCTTGCTGTCGGCGCGGTTCCAGCGCTCGGTCAGCTCCAGGACCTGGCCGTGCTTGTTGGCGTTGCGCGGGTTGGCCTCGTCGGCCTTGGCGTTCGTACCGACACCGCGGTTGGTGTTGTTGGTGAGGGCGACGTAGACCTTGCCGGAGTACGGGTTCGGCTCGATGTCCTCGGGCCGGTCCATCTTGGTGGCGCCGACCTTGTCACCGGCGACGCGCGTGAAGACGAACACCTCGTCCGCGGTCATCCCCTCGACGTGCGAGACGGCGCCGTCGGCGGTGGCGGTGGCCAGCGGGATCCACTCGCCGCTGCCGTCGAACTCACCGTCGGCGGGAAGCTTGCCGGTGCCGTCGATCTCGATGGCGGGGGAGTCACCGGTGAGCTTGGCGACGTAGAGCGTGCCCTCGTCGAGCAGCGAGAGGTTGTGCTCCCGCACCGCCCGCGAGGTCCCCTTCTTCATCCGCTTGCTGCCGATGAACTTGTAGAAGTAGTCGAAGCGCTCGTCGTCACCGGAGTAGACGACGGGCCGCCCGTCCTCGGTCAGCCGCACGGTCGCGCCCTCGTGCTTGAAGCGGCCGAGCGCGGTGTGCTTGCGCGGCTTGGAGGACGGGTCGTAGGGGTCGAGCTCGACGACGTACCCGAACCGGTGCGGCTCGTTCGGCTCCTGGGCGACGTCGAACCGCTTGTCGAAACGCTCCCACTTGCGCTCGCTCGCACCCGTCCCGAGGCCGTAGCGCTTGTCCGTGGCGCGGGTGGCGTTGGCGAAGTACTGGTTGAAGTTCTCCTCGCCGTGGAGGGTGGTGCCCCACGGGGTGACGCCGCCGGAGCAGTTGTTCAGCGTGCCGAGGACCTTGGTGCCGGACGGGTCGGCGGAGGTCTTCAGCAGGTCGGAGCCGGCGGCCGGGCCGGTGACCTTGAACTCGGTGGTGGCGGTGACGCGACGGTTGAGCGGGTGCCGCGGCACGGCGGTGAGCTTGCCGCTCCTGCGGTCCCCCTCGACGACGACGGCGGACAGGCCGTGCGCGGCCCAGGCGACCTCGACCTGCTGCTTGGTGGGGTTGGCGGCGTCGTACCCACGGAACATGAGCACTTCGTCGGTGTACTCGTGGTTGGCGACGAGGATCTGCCGGCCTCGCTCGCCGGGCAGCGGAAGCAGGGCGAGGAAGTCGTTGTTGTAGCCGAACTGCTGGGACTGCGACTCGCCCGTCTGGTTCTCCGGGTCGAACGCGGGGGCGCCACGCAGGATGGGCTCGCCCCAGCGGATGACGATGTTCTGCGCGTAACCGTCCGGGATCGTCACGGTATCGGCGGTGTTCGGCGCGACGGGCGTGAACCGGAGGCCGCGGGCGCCCCGGCCGAAGGTACCGCCGGTCCGCTCGGCCGCGGCGGCGTCCCCGGCAGCGGCCTCGGCGGCGTCCGCCTTCGGCGCGGCGACGGTGGTGGTGGCGCCCACGGCGGCGGCCGCGGTGACGACGGCGGCGGCGCGCAGCGTGGTGCGGCGGCTCACGGCCTCGGCGATGACGTCACCGACGTACGGGTTCGTGGTGGTGTTCGGCACCTCGTGGAAACAGGCGTCACCACACCGGAACCGACAGGTCAGGGCGGACCGGCCACCAGAGTGCGAGTCACTGTTGGTCCGGATGATCGGCAGCTGGATGCGCATGGCGTTTTTGTACTCCCCTTGCTTCCCCTTGAGTGCAGCGTGACGGACGGTAGGGGCACGTTTGTGCGGGAGCGGGGCGACCACATGAACGGCAGGTGAATCAGGCGTGGACGTACGGCAGTTGAGTGTGCGGCCGGACTCGGCTCGATGCGGCCCTTGACGTACCGGGAGCCCCTGTGTCCGCCCCTCCCCAAGATCGCCATCCGGGGCCGCTAACCTTACGTGTCCGTCCTGGCCAGGGATCTACGGGCATCAACTCATGCGAAGGGTTGCGCACATGGGCATTCTCACTCTCCTGCGGAACGCGTTCGGCCGGTCACGCAAGGGGCGTACCGCCGAAGCAGAGGGTGCGACTCCTTCGCCGGAGCCACAGCCGACGGTCCCGTCCCCCTCCCCGGAACCCCAGCCGGCGACCACCGCCCAGGTTCCGGAACCGCGCGCGTCGGAGGGCACGGCAAAGTCGGAGAACCCCGACAAGTCCGACGCCCTCAGCAGTCCCGAGCAGACGGAGGACAGCGAGCACGAGCTGGTCTCGGCCGCGTTCGACAACGTGACGGTGCCGAAGCCGGCGGGGCCGGCGGAGACGGACGTGGCCGAAGGGGCGGGGGCGGAGGCGGCGGTCGCCGGGGAGGCCGTCGCGGAGACGCCGGTGGTCGAGGAGGCGGGGGCGGAGACGCCGGTGGCCGAGGAAGCCGTCGCGGAGACGCCGGTCGCCGGGAGCCTTGCCGAGGCGGAGCCGGTCGCGGAGACGCCGGTGGCCGAGGAGCCTGCGGCTGAAACGCCCGTCGCCGAGGAAGCGGTCGAGGCGGAGGCTGTTGCCGAGACGCCCGTCGCCGAGGAGCCCGCCGAGGCAGAGCCCGTCATCGAGACGCCCGCGGCCGAAGAGCCTGCCGAGGAAACGCCCGCCGCCGAGGCCCCCGTACAGGCAGAGCCCGTCGCGGAGACGTCGGCCGACGTGCCGGTGCCGGACGAGCCGGAGGTGGAGCAGGAGCCGGTGGCCCAGGAGCCCGCGCCGGTCGCGGCGGACGAGCAGTCGGCACCCGAGCCGGAGGCAAGCGCCGAGGCCACGCCGGAGGCGGCCCCCGAGCCCGAGGTGTCCGCCGAGGCCACGCCCGACCCTGAGCCGGTAGCCGCCGAGACCTCCCCCGAACCGATCGCGGAGCCGGCAGCCGCCGAAGCCACCCCCGAACCGGTCACGGAGCCGGCGCCCGACGAGCCCGCGGCCGCCGACGGCGAGGAAGCCCCACAGGAGCCGCTCGCAGCCGACGACGAACCCAGCACGGGTGGTGCGGGCGGGAACACGGATACCGAAGGCGAAGCCGAGGCCACCGGCACCGGCACCGGCACCGGCACCACCCCCACCCTCCCCCCAGGCCTCGTCACCGCCTACAAGTCCGCCGCCGCCACCCTCGACAAGCTCGACCTCACCGGCACCCGCGCCAAGGTCTACCTCGTCCTCGACCGCTCCGCCTCCATGCGCCCGTACTACAAGGACGGCTCCGCCCAGGCCCTCGGCGACCAGACCCTCGCTCTCGCCGCCCACCTCGACCCCGAGACCGCCAACCCCACGGTCCACGTCGTCTTCTTCTCCACGGAACTCGACGGCACCGCCGACCTCACCCTCACCGAGCACGAGAACAAGATCGACGAGCTGCACGCCGGCCTCGGCCGCATGGGCCGTACCAGCTACCACGTAGCCGTCGAGGAAGTCGTCACGCACCACCAGAAGACGGCCCCCGGCACCCCCGCCCTGGTGGTCTTCCAGACCGACGGCGCCCCCGACGCCAAGACCCCCGCCAACCAGGCCCTCGCCGACGCCGCGAAGA
Source organism: Streptomyces sp. NPDC093591 (assembly GCF_044764885.1). Taxonomy (NCBI): domain Bacteria; kingdom Bacillati; phylum Actinomycetota; class Actinomycetes; order Kitasatosporales; family Streptomycetaceae; genus Streptomyces; species Streptomyces sp. NPDC093591. Next base: position 76,851 of record NZ_JBIWIY010000014.1, on the reverse strand, counting down.
ACCACCCCTCCGTGTTCTTCTCCTTCGTCGCCTTCGGCGACCCCGAGCAGAAGGCGTTCGACTACCTCCGCAAGCTCAAGACGGCCAACACCGCCCACTTCCTGGCAGGCGAGACCCCGCTGGAGCTGACCGACAAGCAGGTCTACGAGGGCATCCTGGCGAACTGGCGTCCGTAAAACGACCCGCGGGACCGACGACGAACAGCGACCTCGGGGGGTGGACGGCCGTCCACCCCCCGAAACGCGTGTGAGTCGATCCTCACGGGGCCAGTAGGATTTCGACCATGGCGGCCACTGGATCCGAGAAGCAGGGTGGAAAGGCGTTCTACGTCACCACCCCCATTTATTACGTCAACGACGCTCCTCACCTGGGCCACGCCTATACGACCGTCGCAGGCGACGTGCTCTCCCGCTGGCACCGTCAGCGCGGCGAGAAGGTGTGGTACCTCACCGGCACGGACGAGCACGGTCAGAAGATCATGCGCACCGCGAACGCCAACGGAGTGTCTCCGCAGGAGTGGTGCGACAAGCTCGTGGAGGAGGCGTGGAAGCCCCTCTGGGAGCACCTGGAGATCGCGAACGACGACTTCATCCGCACCACGCAGAAGCGGCACACCGACCGTGTGCAGGAGTTCGTCCAGGACCTGTACGACAAGAACGAGATCTACAAGAGCAGCTACGAGGGCCCGTACTGCGTCGGCTGCGAGGAGTACAAGCTCCCCGGTGAGCTGCTCGACGGCGAGGGCGAGTACGCGGGTCAGAAGCTCTGCCCGATCCACAAGAAGCCGGTGGAGCTCCTCCAGGAGGAGAACTACTTCTTCAAGCTGAGCGAGTACACCGAGAAACTGCTCGCCCACTACGAGGCCAACCGGGACTTCATCCAGCCCGAGTCCGCGCGCAACGAGGTCGTGAACTTCGTGAAGCAGGGGCTGCAGGATCTCTCCATCTCGCGCTCGACATTCGACTGGGGCATCCCGATCCCCTGGGACGACAAGCACGTCATCTACGTCTGGATCGACGCGCTGCTGAACTACGCCACGGCGGTCGGCTACAACGAGAACCCGGAGAAGTTCGAGTCGACCTTCCCGGCCGACGTCCACCTCGTCGGCAAGGACATCCTCCGCTTCCACGCGATCATCTGGCCGGCCATGCTGATGGCGAACGGCCTGCCGCTGCCGGGCAAGGTCGCCGCCAACGGCTGGCTGATGGTCGGCGGCGAGAAGATGAGCAAGTCCAACCTGACCGGCATCAAGCCGCAGGACCTGACCTCGCACTTCGGCGTGGACGCCTACCGCTGGTACTTCCTGCGCGCGATCGCGTTCGGCCAGGACGGCTCGTTCTCCTGGGAAGACTTCTCCGCCCGCTACACCAGCGAGTTGGCGAACGACTACGGCAACCTCGCCTCCCGCGTGGCAGCCATGGTCGGCAAGTACTTCGGGGGCGAGCTGCCGGCGGCGACGGCCGACGGCGAGGCGGAGAAGGCGATCCACGACGGCCTGGCCAAGGCGGTCGCGGCGGCCGACCGGAAGATCGGCGATGAGCTGGACTTCCAGGGCGGCATCCTGGCCGTCTTCGACTTCGTCAAACAGGTCAACGGCTACATCACCGAGCAGGAGCCCTGGAAGGTCGCGAAGGACACCTCCGCCGAGGGCCAGGCCCGCCTCGCCACCATCCTCTACACGGCCGCGGAGTCCCTGCGGGCCGTCGCGGTGCTGCTGAACCCGGTCATGCCGGAGACCTCCCAGAAGCTCTGGGACTCGCTCGGCGCGGAGGCCTCCCTCGGCGCCCTGGCGGACCAGCAGGTCCAGGAGGCCGGTGACTGGGGCAGGCTCCCGGCCGGGGCCACGGTCACCAAGGGCGCGGTGCTGTTCCCGCGTCTGGAGGAGAAGCCCACCGCGTAGAACTCGTAGGAGGACACGCACGTCCAGGGGCCCGGAACCGCACTCGGCTGGTTCCGGGCCCCTGCCGTACGCCCCGGTTCAGGCGGCGTACCCGAGAGCGAGCGCGCCGACCACGGGGGCGGCGTAGACCAGCGGAAACGGGATGTGCGCGTACTTACGGGCCCGCGCCACCGTCACCGCGGCGCCGAGGAAGTACAGCACCAGCCCCGTCCCCGCCAGCACCCCGATCACCGGCATGAACAGCCCCGCCACCAGCCCTACGGCGCCGGCGGCCTTGGCCAGCCCGAGCCAGGTCCACCACGGCCGGGGAACGCCGTACTCGGTCAGCGCCTGCACGATCCACTGGGCGCGCATCAGCAGGACAGTGCCGGAGAAACCGGCCATCAGGGCGGCGGCGAGGGTCACGACGACATACGCGGTCTGCATGGGGAACTCCCTGTCAGGTACGGTCCACTGCCTCCCTGACGCCACCCGCCGCACAAGTGTGACGGCCCGCCGAGAACTCGGCGTCCCGGGTCAGGAGAGCACCCCGGCACCGGTCGTCGTCGCCAGCTCCGTCACCAGGTTCTTCGCCGAGGTCTGCAGGCCCGCCGTGAGCGTCGGCTTCCAGTTCACCGTCGTCTTGATCTTCTTCGAGCTCGCGGCGTTGTAGGCGGCCACGATGTCGGTCGTGGTGCCGTTGACGAGGTTGCCGCCGCCGGCGATCGAGCCGGTGCCGTCGCCGCTCAGCAGCTTGGCGACCTTGGCGCCGGACGGCAGCTTCCAGACGTTGTGCTCGGCGACGACCTGGGCCTTGGCGCGGGAGTCGATGCTGTACTTCGGTGCGTAGCCGTTGAGCGTCGTGGTGTCGTAGACGTTGTTGTAGAGGTGGATCTGGCCGATGCGGGCCAGGGGCGCCCGCTGCACGATCCCCTTCCACACGTTGTGGTGGATCGTGACCCGCAGCTTGCCCGTGCTGTCGGTGTCGCTGCTGCCGATCAGCATCGTCTTGTCGTGATTGCTGAACACGTTGCGCTCGACGGTCACCAGGTCGGAGCCGTTGGTGATGTCGAGGGCGCCGTCGTGGACCTGGTACTTGCGGCCGAAGTAGGTCTTCTCGGAGCTGTCGAAGGTCGGCGCGTCGGTGAACGTGTTGTGGTCCGCCCACACGTTGGTCACCCCGCGCAGGGTGACCGAGTCGTAGTTGGAGTTCCACTCGCCCGACGAGCCGTCGGTCGGGTCCCACTGCGGGAAGCAGTCCCGGGTGTCGGCGAAGGTCAGGTTGCGGACGATGACGTTCTTGACGTTCTGCACCTGAAGGCTGCCGCCCTTGATGCCGGCGTTCGTGCCGGGGACGCCCACGATGGTGGTGTTGGCGGGCACCCGGAAGACGATGTTCTTCTTCTGCTTGTCCGCGGCGGCCTTGCGGGCGTTCTCCTGCGTGCCGGACGGCGCCTTCTTGCCGTAGGTCGCCGGGTCGTAGGCCTTGAGGTAGGCGGAGAGCGAGTAGCCGGTGCCGGAGGCGTAGTCGGCGCAGGTCAGCTTCTTGCCGGCGTCGTCGGTGTTGGCGTCGATGGTGCCCTTGACCTTGATGATCCGGGGCGTGGTGCCGGAGACCGACCCCAGCGCCTTCACGAGCTGTGCGCGGGTGCTGACGGTGAACACATGCGCGGAGTCCGCCTTCGAGCCGCCCGTCGTACCGGCGCCGGAGGCCGCCCAGCCGTCCTTGGCGGGCAGCGCCTGGTGGTACAGGTCGACCGGGCCGGCGTTCGCGTTCATCACGAAGACTCCGGCACCGACGCCGGCGGCCACGGCTGCGGCGGTGATGACAGCGGTACGGCGCCCGCGGAGGGAACGGCGGTGGGCAGGGCGGGAGGAAGGGGATGCCACGAATGAGTCCTTACATACCTCGGTGAGGCTCGCGCACCGGCGAGCGGGCCCGCGTGAGCGGGCTTCCGATCCGTCTGTGGTCGCGGAGATCTGAAAGGTTGCCGTCACCTTCTCGGCCGTGACCGGCCGAGCTTGCGCACTCGGTCGTTCACACCTCGTCGCGCTCCCGACTGCCCCCTACGACAGGGCGGTCACGGGTCGCATCCACCCACCCCTGTTGTTCAGGGGGAGGGTGCGGGTGCGGTGACAAGCACCCACGCCGAGCGGGCGCGATCGCGCACGTTCACCCCGGCGACGATGTCGGCCGGGCCAGCGAGCCCGCACCGACGACAGCAGAAATGGTCCCGGGTAGGCCGGTTGGCCCGCTCGGTATGCCCGCAGCGCGGACAGCGCTGCGAGGTGTAGGCCGCGTCCAGATTCCCGGCCTCCAGACTGGCTTTCAGCGTCGTATAGGCGTCGACGACCTTCTTCACCGCCCGCACGACCGGCTGCGCCGACAGCCCGAATGTCGCCTTCACATCCGCGTACACCGCCTTCTGCAGACTGTTGCGGTCCTTGAGGCCTTTGGCGAAGGCAACCTGCGAGGCGTAGGTAGCGGCCCGGTTGCAGGTACGCAGCGTCACCTCCAGTGCCATCGCCTGCTCGGGCGTCGGCAGCAGCTTCACCTGCACCACCAGCTTCACGGCATCGGACCGTAGTGCGATGGCCGCACATACGACCACCGTTCACTCGGCGCTCACCCCAACCAGTGACCCACAGGCTGCTTGTTCGCATTTCCCGGATCGTCGGGGATCCGCACCCCGCTCCCCGCCCGGCACAGGGCCGACGTGGCGACGCTCCGTGTCGCGACCGCAGCAGGAGATTCCTCCACCATGAATGCCGGGGCGTCCTCGCCAGAAGTAGGTGAATCTTTTGACTGATCAGTGCTCAAGTTGAGGACGTCATGCGGATGTTGCCCATCCGGTTGGCATCGATCGCGCCCCACCGCCACCATGCCCCACGGCACGACCGTATGGTTTCCGCCATGGCAGTCCCAGAGGTCATCCCGATCGCCTACGAGCCGCACGGCCGTACCGAGGCGATCGGCCGTTACGCGGACGGGCAGTTCATGGGTTCGGTCACCTACGCCTTCCCCAAGGGCTTCGACCTCGGCTCCGGCTGGGAAGAGCACAAACGCCTCTATTCGGTCCTGCACACCTTCGACGCCGACGGCGGATACCGCGACTCGGAGATCTGGTGCGCCGGCACCTGGGCCGAGCAGCAGCGCGCGCCGCACGGACCCGACTCGGTCCTCGCCCGCGCCCGCGCCCACCTGGCCACCGGACTGCGCAGCCTCCCCCGGCGCACCTACACGGACATCGCGATCCGGCCCTTCCAACTCACCGTCGACGGCGTGCTGTTCGGCATGGTGACCGGTGAGGACGACGGCGAGGCCTGGGCCGAGCTGTACCCGGACCTCCTCGGCTTCGGCGCACCCTGGGACGGTTCGTACGACACCTGATCGTTTGCGCCCCTATGCCGGAACACCCCCGAGGCGCTGTACATTGCGAAGATCACGCAAGGCCATCAAGTGGGGGGATCCATCCATGGCACTCTTCGGGAACGCGCACACCGTCGACCAGGGGAAGGCGCAGCAGGACTACGCCCGTCTGCTGGGCCACGGGGAGCAGGTGCACGCCGCGTACCTGTTGATACGCGACACCATCCTGTTCACCGACCGCCGTCTGATCCTGGTCGACAAGCAGGGCATCACCGGCAAGAAGGTGGAGTACCACTCCATCCCTTACCGCAGCATCACGCACTTCGCGGTCGAGACCGCCGGCACCTTCGACCTGGACGCCGAGCTGAAGATCTGGCTCTCGGGATCGGCGACGCCGATCCAGAAGACGTTCACCAAGGGCGTCGACATCTACGAGGTGCAGGCGATCCTGACGCAGTTCGTGGCCAAGTAGCCCGTTCCCTATGGCCGTTCGCGTTACGGCCGTTCGCGTTACGGCCGTTCCCTACCGCCGTCCGCCCGGTCCGCCGCCGAAGCCGCCCTCCGGGGCCTCGCCCGCGGTGACCGTGGCGATCTCGTCGGCCGAGCCGAGGTCACCCGCCTCGGCGAGGCCGCCGGTGGAGTCACCGGACGCCGAGCCGCCGGAGTGGATCCGGTACTCCTCGCCGCTCTTGATCGCGGAGGACGAGAAGACGACGTTCTGGATCGACTTCGACGTCACATACGTCGCCACCACCCTGCCGTCGGAGTCCACGACGTGCAGGGTCGTGCCCGCGGGGACGGACGAGTCGAGCGTGGCCGAGAGCCAGCCCTGTTCGGACTCGGTGTCCGGGGCGACCACCATGCCCGCGCTGCCGGCCGCGAGCAGCGTGCCGCCGCTCACGGTGAAGCCGCCGTTGACGTCCAGCGCGCCGTTGCCGTTCCTCTCCGGGCCGTTGACGACGACCGTGCCGCCGCTGATCTCGGCGGTGCCGTTGGAGTCGAAGCCGTCGCCGTCGGCGTTGATGACGAGGGTGCCGCCGGTGACCTTCGCCGAGTAGTCCCCGGCCGATTCACCGCCACCGCCTCCGCCGCCGAAGCCGCCCTGACCGCCCTGCTCGTCGGACGACGTCTCACTGCCGGACGCGTTGACGCCGTCGTCTCCGGACGTGACCGTCGTCGAGCCGCCGCTGACCAGGATGTCCTTGCCCTCCAGGCCCTCGTTCGACTCCGTGATCTCCAGCTTGCCCGCGCTGATCACCAGGTCGCCCTCGGCGTGGACGCCGTCGTCTCCGGCGGCGGTCTTGACGGTCGCGCCGGCCAGGTGGACGGCACCGTCGCCGTGCAGGGCGTCCGCGGAGAAGTCGACGTCGACCGTGCCGCCCTCCAGGACCGTGATCACGCCCGACTTCAGGCCGTGCGCGGAGGAGTCGTCGGAGGCCTCGCTGCCGACGGTGAGCTTCCCGCCGGTGACGACCACGTCGGTGGCCGCGTCGACGCCGTCGCCCTCGGCGGTGACCTTCACCGTGCCGCCGCCGACGGCGAGATAACCCCGGTCGGCGTCCTCGGTGTTGTCGGCCTTGAGCCCGTCGCCGCCCGCCGTGACGGTGACCGTGCCGCCGCTCACCACCACGTAGTCCTTGCCGCGGATGCCGTCGTCGGCGGCGTCGACGGTGAGGGTGCCGCCCTGGATGACGAGGCCGTCGGTGCTCGCGATGCCGTCGTTGCCGTTGCCTTTCACGGTGAGCGAGCCGCTGCCCCCGATCGTCAGGTCGGCGGCGCTGTGCAGGGCGGCGTTCGCCTCCGCGTCCCCGGCGTACGTGTCGGTGTCGCCGAGCGTGTTCTCGCTGCCGTCGGCGAGGACGACCACGGCCTCGTCGGCGTCGGCGATGTCGAACGCGGAGCCGCGGGAGTTCGATATGGCGGCTCCGTCGAGGACGAGGGTCACCTTCGCGTCGGGGGCCTTCACCACGATCTGCCCGTCGTCGAGGCTGCCGCTGAGCCGGTACGTACCGGCCGCGGTGATGGTGACGGTCGCCCCGTCCACGGTGACCCCGTCTCCCTCGGCGGACGCGGAGTCACCGTTCAGCTCGATCTCCACGGCCCCGGACCTGTCGGCGTCCGTGTCCCCGTCCTTCGCGTGGACGTCCTGGTTGCCGGCGAGGACGGCGGCGGCCGTCTGCGCCCCGTCGACGGATGCGGCCCCGGAGGAGGAGGTGGAGCCCGAGCCCGCCGAGTCCGACGACGAGGAACCGGACTCGGCGGAACACCCGGCCAGCACCGCCGTACCGAGCGCGACGGAGGCCAGGGCGCCCATCAGCGTCGTACGCACTCGTCGTGGCGATCTCCCGCGTGCGGATCTGCTGCTCATGCTGGACTCCCGGTCAGTGCGAGTGGGGACGGAAAGTGGCGCCGCAGGACGGGCAGCCAACGGTGTGCGGGCAGTTCGGGGCGCAGGGCGGCGAGCCCCGTGCCGTACTTGGAGACCGGGCAGGGCCGGTGCTTCAGCGACCACAGCAGCCGGTCCGCGCCCGACCCGGCGCGCCCCGACTTGGTCTCGACGACGGCCCGGTCGGGGGTACGCAGCTCGGTCCCGTCGAGAAGAGCCCAGGTCAGGTCGGTGTCGACGGTCACCCGGCTGTCGCTCGCGGGCAGGAACAAGGTCGTACGCCGATACGACGTGACCAGCGAGGGCACGAACCGGAAGCTGTCGGAGTTGATACCGGCCCCGGCGAGCACCTCGTCGGCGTACGCCCGGGCCGCCGGGTCCAGGCGCCAGGCTTCGCCCTCGTACGGCATGCGCTCCTTGACGGTCGCCCCGCGCGGGCCACGCGTCTTGACCTCGAAGTAGCTGTCACCGGAGTCGAGATAGGTGCGGACCCGGAGCTTGAAGCGACGCCGGCGGCGCCGGGCGGCGCCCAGGTAGCCGTCCAGGCCGGGGGTGTCGAAGTAGACGGACCGGTATCCGAAGCGCCGCTGCCCGGCCATCTCCAGGATCTGGGCGTCGTCCCCCAACCCGGCCAGGAACAAGGGCAGTTCACGCACGGGCAGCATGTACTTGCGGTCCAGCCTGGTCAGCAGCGAGGCGCGGGCTACAAGTTCGTCGAGCCCGATGGGCCGCAGGGCGCCGGTGACGCGGGTGAGGGGGTCGGCGGCGGTCACGCCCGGACTCCCGGCCTGGCGGCGGACACGGTCTCCTGGGCCTGTCGGCTCTCGGCCCCCTGGGCGGTGGGCCTCGCGTCCTGCGTCACGACGTACCGCACCTCGACCTGGGTGGTGTCATTGACGAGGTCGACGCTCCTGACCGCCAGGTTCACCACGCGTCCGCCCAGCAGCACCTCCAGGTGCGCGCGCAGGGCGTCCTCGTCGGTGTACGCGGAGTCGAGCTTCAGGCTCCGCTGCCGGTGGCGGCCGAAGAGGCGGGGGTGGTCGCCGACGTACATGGTGAGGACGATCAGCCCCACCAGGGCGACCGTCAGCACGCTCAGGCGCGCGGGGAGCCCGGCGAGCAGACCGATGGCGAGGGCGGAGAAGTAGTACGCGATCTCATGCTGCGCGATCTCGTACGACCGGAGCCGGATGATCGACAGGACCCCGAACAGTCCCATGCCCAGCCCGATCCCCACGGAGGCGGAGCTCAGCGTCATGGCCACGGCGAGGACGCCGACGTTCACGCCGAGGAAGGCGGTGAGCAGGTCCCGGCGGTGGTGGCGGGGGAAGTAGACGCCGAAGGTGAGCAGGGAGATGGCGACGAGGTCGACGGCAACAAGGATCAGCTGGTCCATGGCAGTTGCCTCTCCCCGGGTCTGTCGTGGCGTGGGCTGTACGGGCTCATGTCCAGGACGATCGGGGAGCGGTCTGTGAGAAGCCTTTGGGTTTCTTTAACCGCCCTTGAGAAAAACAGGACGAGGCCGTGAGGTGAACTACACCTGTACGGCGGCATGGTGACGGCCGGGCGATCCGGGCACGGACGCGATAATCGGGCCACCATGCTGCCCCCGCCCCGCGTTCTCCTGCCCGACGTCCTCATCGTCGGCGCCCGTTACCCGCTCGTCCTGGCCGGCGACTGCGCGGCCCGGGCGCACGACCTCACCGCACGGCAGGTGACATCGGTGGAGGTGGCGACCGAGAACCCCGAGCCCATGGACCAGATCGCGGCGATGGTCCGGTTCGGTCTGACGGAACGCGGGTGGCGGGTACGCCCCGTGGAGACCGACCCGCTCGCCGCCCGCCTGCTCGTCACGGACCCCGACACGGGTGAGGAGGGCACGGTCGACCTGCTGAAGGAGACCTTCTGGCGTCCGCCGGTGATGACCGGCCTGGGCCCCGCCCTCTCCCTGGAGGACCTGATCGGCACGAAGGTCCGCGCGCTGACCGACCGCGGCGCCGCGCGCGACGTGGTCCACATCTACGCGGCCGCGGCCCACTGGAGCTACCCCGACCTGGAGGAACTCGGCCGCCGCCACGCCTGGGACGACCTCGACCTGGCGGACCTCCAGTCCCGCCTGGAGGCGACGGAACTGCTGGACGACCGGGAGTTCGTCGCGGGCGGCCTGGAGGAGGAGCCGGTGCGGGCGCTGCGCCGGTGGGTGCGGGCGTGGGCGGACGACATCGCGGAGCGGTTGCTGGAGGAGGAGGCGCTCAGGCCTCCGGCCGACGCGGATGAGTGACGAGGCTTCCCGAGACTGTGCGACGCCCGGGACCTCGCGGTCTCGGGCGGTCCTTTTCACGGGCGACGAGCGGAGCCTTACGGGCGACGGGCCGAGCCTTACGGGCGATGGGCGAGCGGAGATCACCGGCAGGTCGAACACCAGCCACCTTGGTACGATCCGGCCACTTGTGCGAGGGCAGGGACCCTCGTAGGGGAGGGAACTCACGTGGGCAGACACGCCCCGAGACGAGCCGGCCGCGCCACGCTCGTCTCCGCTCTGGCCGTGGCAGTGGCGGCCGGCTCGATCACCCTGTTCTCCAGCACGGAGGACACCGGCGCGCAGGCGGCCACCACCGCCGCCGCCGAGACCACCGAGATCGTCCTGGACGATCCGGCCAACAACACCACCCGCTCCGACCGGCTCCTCTCGGCCGGCGAGACCGGGTTCCTGCACCGCCAGGCCGGGGTCGCGGGGCTGCTGTGGACGGACTACGACGACGGCGACACGGTCACCGTCCAGGGGGCGTCGGGCATCTACCGGCCCACCTCGGGGACCTGCTACTACATCTCCGACCCCTGTCCCTCGGGCCGGTACGGGCAGGGCGCCGACACGGTCGCCGAGCCCGACCAGTACGAGGAGAAGGTGTCCCTGTGGACGCCCGACGGGGGCGCGCTGCGCACCGTCACCGTGCCGGACGGCTATGTCGCCACGTACGGCTCCACGATCGTTCTGGCCGACCGCGGCGCCGTCATCGACAGCGTGGCCGTGGAGGGCACGTCCCTCCAGCTCGTGGACTTCGTCGACGGCGTCAAGCGCGAGCGCTGGGTCACCGGCTATCCGTCCGCCGAGGCGGCCTGGGGGCCCGGCCCGTCCGAGCGCACCGGTGACAAGGACGGGGCGCTGTTCGCCCACCCGGTGAACGACGAGAACGGCGACACCTCGTACACCGTCGGCTACCTGGACTTCGCCACCGCCACCTTCACGGTGGCCTTCACCGGCGCCGACATCGCGCCGAAGCTGATCCTCACCGAGGACCGCGTCGGCTGGTACACGCCCGGCGCCGGTCTGCACCTCAAGCCCCGCGCCGACCTCGCCGCCGAGGAGACGGTTCCGGTGGCCGGCGAGGAGACCACCGCCGCCCCCGACCCCGTCCTCGTCGGGGACTGGCTCGTCCTGGGCGCCTCCGGCAGCTGGGTCAAGGCCGTCTCCCTGACCGGCGGCACCGCCGAGACGCTGCTGACCAGGTCGTTCGGCACCCCGCTGGCCACGCCCTCCGGCGACGCCCTCGTCACCGGCGGCACCGGCCCCGCCGACTGGTGGATCCAGCGGGTGTCGATCGGCGCCGACGGCACCCCGCAGCTGACGAAGCTGTACAAGGTCGCGCCGTACGAGAACGCCAAGACCGGGCTCGCGCTCAGCCGCGGCACTCTGCGCGTCGCGGAGGACAACCCGAGCAGCGCCTCCGACACGACCTCGCTGCGCACCCTCACCACCGACGGCGGCGCCGAGCTCACCGCGGCCACCGCCACGGACAGCGCCTCGATCAGCCCGAAGTGCCCGTACCCGGGCGCGACGTGCTCGGCCCTGTGGGGCATGCACGACGGGGACGGCTCCCGGGACGTCTACCTCGACACGTACTACGACAGTGACGAGGGCGGCAGCGGCCTGGAGCACGCGGACGCGCTGGTCTCCGTCAACGGCCACCGCCTGGAGTTCCACACCGAGGGCGGCGCCATCGTCGACGTCTCCGACGACTACGCCGTCTACAACTCCGGCGGCGCCACCCCGGCGCAGTACGTCGGCGAGTTCGGCCAGGGACAGCGGCTGAAGCGCTCCATCCGCGCCGCCGCCCTGAACGGCCCCACCCTGTGGAGCGCCACCACGACCGCCGGCAAGCTGACCTCGTACAGCCTCACCGAGAACAGGACCCTCGCCACGGTGACGGTCCCGGACCTCGCCTGCGTGCCGAGCGAGCTGCAGGCGGCGGGCCGCTGGCTGTACTGGGCGTGCGGAACCGCTTCGGCCGGGGTCTACGACACCAAGGCCGGTACGGCGCGGTCGGTGACCCCCGGTGACGTCCTCCTCGGCGACGGCTTCACCGTCCGCCACGACCACGGCGCCGACCAGTTGGTCCTGACCGAGGCGGCCACGGGCACCACCCGCGTGATCGCGTCCCGGCTGCCCGACACGGGCCTGGCCGAGGACCGCCGCTTCCGCTGGACGGTCGACGAGTACACGGGCCTGGTCGCCTGGTTCGACACGTACGAGCAGACGCACGTCGCCACGACCGGCATTGCCCCGTCCGCGCCGACGGCCCTGCACACGGACGCGGAGACCTCCGCGTATCCGCCCGGGTCGGACCCGTGGAACGGCCTGTGGTTCCTGTCCCGGCCGGTCACCTCCTGGTCCCTCACCTTCACGTCGGTGCAGAGCGGCGCGAACGGCAAGGCGACCCGCACGATCACCGGCGGCGCGAGCGCCGGGCTGGTGGAGGCGGTCTGGAACGGCAGGACGGCGAGCGGCGGCTACTTCCCGAACGGCGAGTTCACCTGGGCCCTCAGGGCGACCGGCCTCGGCAGCTCCACCGCGGCCACGGTCACCACCGGCGAGGGGTACCTCATGCGGGGAGCCGCGGTTCGCCGCGACTTCACCAGCCCGGACGGCCCCGACGGCCGCGGCGACCTGCTCACCCTGAACTCGTCCGGCGGCCTGACCTTCCACAGCGGCACCGGCACGGGCAAGGTCAACTCCAAGTACACCGGCACCGGATGGCCCACCACCGTCACGGCCGTCCCGTTCGGCGACCTGAGCGGTGACCGCTGCAACGACGTCCTCGTGCGGTACAGCAGTGGCGCCCTGCGGCTGTACAAGCCGGGCTGCGGCTCGGCGGTCAAGCCGTCGACGTCGTACACCACCCTGGCGAGCAGCGGCTGGACCCAGTACAACGCGCTCACCTCGCCCGGTGACGTGAGCGGCGACGGCCGCCCGGACCTGATCGTCCGCCAGGCGTCCACCGGCACGGTCTACCTCTACAAGGGCACGAGCACCGGCAAGCTGGCGTCCCGCGTCAAGCTCTACGACAGCTGGAAGGGCTACAAGAAGATCGTCGGCGTCGGCGACATCACCGGCGACGGCAAGCCCGACCTGCTCGCGCAGGACACCGCGAACACCCTGTGGCGCTACAACGGCAAGGGGGACGGCACCTTCGCCGCCCGCGTGAAGCTGTTCGGCAACTGGGGCGGCAGCTACAACGTCGTCGTCGGCATCGGCGACATCACGGACGACGGCCGCCCGGACCTCGTCTCCCGCGACACCAGCGGCAACGTCTGGCGCAACAGCGGGGACGGGAAGGGGTCGTTCGGCTCGCGGACGCAGATCGCGAGCGGGTGGAGCGGCTACAAGTCCCTGACCTGACAGGCATGGACGAGGAGGGGGGCGGTCCTGCGGGGCCGCCCCCCTTCCGCGTTCACGCCCGCGTCGCCGCCGTCTCCGGTGCCGGCACGGCCGTCGTCCGCGACCGGCGGATGAACGCCACGCCGCACACCGCGAGGACCGAGGCCGCGGAGAGGGTGTACAGGCCCCCGTTCGTACTGCCCGTGGTGTCCTGCAGATAGCCGAAGAGGGTCGGCGAGACGAAACCGCCCAGGTTTCCCAGGGAGTTGACCAGGGCGAGCCCGGGCGCCGCGATCTTCAGGTCGAGCCCCGACTGGGCCATCGGCCAGAACAGCGTGGCCGCGCACTTCCCCCCGACCGCGGCCAGCGTGAGCGCGGCGAGGCCGAACCAGGGCGAGCCGAGGGTGGCCAGGAAGGTGCCGGCCGCGGACAGGACGAGGGCGATCGCCAGGTACGGGCGGCGGTCCGGGGCGCGGTCGGTGAAGTGGGCCATCGTGTACATCGCGATCACGGCACAGATCCATGGCACGGCCGTGAGCAGCCCGACCTCGAAGGAGGACAGCCCGCCGATGTCGTCGACCAGGCTCGGCAGCCAGAAGGTGATCGCGTACCCGGTGAGGGCCATCGCGAAGAACACCGTGGTCAGCAGGGCGACCTGGGGGTGGAGGATCAGCTTCAGCCGGGACGTCCTGGGGGCACGGTCACGCGCCTCCTTGTCCCGGGCGACCGCGTCGCTGAGCGCGTCCCTCTCCTCCTGGGTGAGCCAACGGGCGTCCTGGATACGGGAGACGAGGAAGAAGCCGGCGATGAATCCGACCAGGATCGAGAAGACCCCCTCCAGCGCGAACATCCAGCGCCAGCCGGCGATCCCGCCCGCCCCGTGCAGCTCCAGCAGCGCACCCGTGATGGGGCCGGTCACGATGTACGCCGTCGCCGAGCCGCCGAGGAAGATCGCGCTCGCCCGGCCCCGGCTGGAGTCCGGCAGCCACTGGGTGAAGTAGAGGAGCACACCGGGGAAGAAGCCGGCCTCCGCGACGCCGAGGAGGAAGCGCAGGGCGTAGAACATCCACACGTTGTGGATGAAGCACATCGCCACGATCACCGCGCCCCAGGTGATCATGATGCGGGTCAGCCAGACCCGGGCGCCGAACCGCTCAAGGAGCATGTTGCTGGGCACCTCGAACAGGGCGTAGCCGATGAAGAACAGTCCGGCGCCGAGGCCGTAGGCCGTGGCGCTCACCCCGACGTCGGCCCTGAGTTCGTCCTGGACGAAGCCGACGTTCGTCCGGTCCATCTGGTTGACCAGCAGCATCAGGACGAGGATCGGCAGCATCCGGCGCAGGAACTTGCCGACGGCGCGGCGTTCGGCGTCGGGTATCGCTAGGTCTGACATCGTTGTCTCCCCTGAGCTGTACATGTATGTGAACAGTGGTCACGTACGCGGCTTCAGGGAAGCTAATGGAGGCTTTCCTTCCGGGTCAATGGGGCGTGCGCACGGTACGTCCTTCGTGCGCACGCCCCGGTCGTTCAGCTGCCGGTGTTGGTGGCCTCGGGGTCGACGCCCATCGTGAGCGTGGCGAGGACCCCCTTGGCGATGTCGTTCTTCCTGTACTTCAGCTTCAGCAGACCGCCCTCGGTGCCGTTGTCCGGGTAGATCGTGTCCTCGTCGAGGGTGGTACGGGTCGTGGTGTTGGTGGAGTAAGGCTCGACCTCGGCGGACGCCAGCACGGCCTCCTCCTCGAAGAAGAGCTGACCGGTGTGGCAGGTGTTGCCGCCCTCGTACCCGGCGTCCGTCCACTCGCCGCCCACGTGCACCTTGGTGTGGATGTGCACGCAGCGCCCCTGGTACCAGCCCGGGAAGACGGTCCGGAAGACCACCTCGCCCTTCTTGTCCGTCTTCCACGTGCCGCGCAGATACCGCTCGTCGTCCGTCGGCTCCTCGTGGACCCCGCCACCGCCGCCGGGCCCGCCCGAGGGATCGCCGGACGGGGGCTCGCCCGTCGGCTCGCCGGACGGCGGGGTGCCGCCCCCGCCTCCACCGCCACTGCCCATGGCCTCATAACCCGAGTACACGCCCAGCGCGTTGCAGTGCCAGATGTCGACCGCGGCGTTCCTGATCGGCTTGCAGGTCTCGGAGTCGATCACCTTGAGGCGCAGGGTGAGCGCGATGCCCTCCTGGTCCTCGGTCACGTCCTGGCGGAGCTTGTCCGCGTCGATGTAGTAGGGGCCCTCGGTCGTCTCGGAGGTCAGCTGGTAGCAGACCTCGGCGCTCGACGAGCTGCTCGACGCGGTGGCACCCGCGGACGCGGACCCGTTCGTCTCACCCGCGAAGGCGCCCGCCGCGAGCGTGCCGCCCACGCCCACCGCCGCCGCGGCTCCCGCACCGGCGACGACTACCTTGCGACGCGTGAGGTCCCGCTTGTGTTTCGGCCCTTCGGCCGTGTGGTTTCCCGTCATGGGCAGCGAAGCTAGGGATCACGCCTGTCAGGAGCATGGGTAAGAGCTGGGTGAGAGCCCTGCATGAGCGCCGTAAACGTAAGTGGCTCGGAACCGACGCCGGTTCCGAGCCACTTACGGCTGCCTACAGCTGACTACGGCTTCGCGAAGTCCTACTTCGGCTGCGGCTTGCGCACCGACAGGTGCAGCTCCTTCAGCCGCGCCTCCTCCAGCTCCGTCGGCGCTCCCATCATCAGGTCCTGGGCGTTGCCGTTGAGCGGGAAGGCGATGGTCTCGCGGATGTTCGGCTCGTCGGCCAGCAGCATCACGATGCGGTCGACGCCGGGGGCGATACCGCCGTGCGGCGGGGCGCCGAAGCGGAAGGCGCGCAGCATGCCGGCGAACTTGTCCTCGACGGTCTCGCGGTCGTAGCCCGCGATCTCGAAGGCCTTGAGCATGATCTCGGGCTCGTGGTTCCGGATCGCGCCGGAGGACAGCTCGACGCCGTTGCAGACGATGTCGTACTGCCAGCCCAGGATGTCCAGCGGGTCCTGGGTTTCCAGGGCCTCCAGACCGCCCTGCGGCATGGAGAACGGGTTGTGCGAGAAGTCGATCGCGCCGGTCTCCTCGTCCTTCTCGTACATCGGGAAGTCGACGATCCAGCAGAACCGGAAGACGCCCTCCTCGAAGTGCCCGGCGCGCTTGGCGGCCTCGACCCGGACCGCGCCCATGATCTTCGAGACCTCGTCGAACTCGCCCGCGCCGAAGAACACGGCGTGACCGGCGGCCAGCGACAGGCGCTTGGTCAGCTCGGCGACGTTCTCCTCGGTGAGGAACTTCGCGATCGGGCCGGACAGCGAGCCGTCCTCGACCACACGCACCCAGGCCAGGCCCTTCGCGCCCTGCGAGACCGCGAAGTCACCGAGCTGGTCGAAGAACTTCCGGGGCTGCGCCGAGACGTCCGGCACCGGCAGCGCACGCACGTGCTTGCCGGCGAACGCCTTGAACTCCGAGCCCTCGAAGATGTCGGTGATGTCGACGAGCTCCAGCTGGGCGCGCAGGTCCGGCTTGTCGGAGCCGTACTTCAGCATCGCCTCGCGGAACGGGATCCGCGGGAAGGGCGAGGTGACGTGGCGGCCGTTGCCGAACTCCTCGAACAGCTCGGTCATCAGCTTCTCGACGGGCTGGAAGACGTCCTCCTGCTCGACGAAGCTCATCTCGATGTCGAGCTGGTAGAACTCGCCCGGCGAGCGGTCCGCACGCGCGTCCTCGTCACGGAAGCAGGGCGCGATCTGGAAGTAGCGGTCGAAGCCGGAGATCATCAGCAGCTGCTTGAACTGCTGCGGCGCCTGGGGGAGGGCGTAGAACTTGCCCGGGTTCAGACGGGAGGGGACGACGAAGTCGCGGGCGCCCTCGGGGGAGGTCGCGGACAGGATCGGCGTCGCCATCTCGTTGAAGCCCAGCGCCGTCATCTTGTGGCGGATCGCCGAGATGACCGACGTACGCAGCAGGATGTTCTTGTGCATGCGCTCGCGGCGCAGGTCCAGGAAGCGGTACTCCAGGCGCCGCTCCTCGTTGACCCCGTCCTCGGTGTTGATCGTGAAGGGAAGCGGGGCGGCCGCGCCGAGCAGCTCGACCTCGCCGACCTCGACCTCGACCTCACCGGTCGGCAGGTCGGGGTTGATGTTCTCGGCGCCGCGGGAGACGACCTTGCCGTCGACGCGGACGGTCGACTCCTTGGACAGCTTGTCGAGGGCCTCGTACGCGGGCGTGCCGGGACGGGCGACGAGCTGCGTGATGCCGTAGTGGTCGCGCAGATCGATGAAGAGGATGCCGCCCAGGTCGCGCCGATTGTGCAGCCAGCCACTCAGCCGGACGTCGGTGCCGACGTCAGAGGAGCGGAGCTCGCCGCAGGTGTGGGACCTGTACCGATGCATCGTCGTTCATCCAGTCTTCGCGGATCGGGGGGCGTGTTTCACGTGAAACTTCCCCCAAGCCTACCGGGGACCCCAAGATCGCCTCCCCACCATTTCACGGCGCTCCGGGGACCCCGCCGACCAGATGCCCCGTACAGCTTCGGTGGCAGTGTGCGATCACCTCTTCTTAGAGTGGGGCAATGCGCACTGGTGAGGCCCTGCCCGCCGTGGGGGAGGTTCTCGCCGCCCTCGCGACCGGACTGTGGCACTGGAACACCGCCACTGGACTGGTCACGGTCGACGCGGAGGCGGCACGGCTGCTCGGGCTGCCCGCCGAGCAAGCCACGCTCAGCCAGGCCCAGGTGCGCTCCCGACTGCATCCGGTGGACTGGAACGAGATCAGCGGCGTGATCCAGCTCGCCGTCGCCGAGGGCACGCTCGGCGAGGTGCGGGTCCGGATCATGGACGAACGGGGCCGGGTCGTCCGGGTCGGCCGCAGCCGCTTCCACGCCTCCTACGATCGCGAGAAACGGTCGTACGAGGTGACGGGCTCCCTCCAGGAGGTCACCGAACCGACGCCGGGCACCCCCGCCGGGCGTACCGCGGTCACCGGCGACTGGCGGCGCTCGCGGGAGGCGTTTCTGCTGGACGCGGGCCGGGCGCTGGCCGAGGCGCGCTCGACGGCGGAGGTGCTGCGGGTCGCGGCCGGTCTGTCGATGCCGGGCTTCTCACCGGACGGCCTCGCGGTGTTCGGGGTCACGGGCGACCGCCTGACGATCATCGGCCACCACGGCCACCAGCCCGGTGACGAGGGCCCCTTCACACACATGGCCCTGGACACGGACTACCCGGCCGCGGAGGTGGTCCGCACCGGCCGTGCCGTCTACCTCTCCTCGCCCGAGAAGTACAAGGAGCGCTACCCGGTCACCTGGCCGCTCGCCGCGCACTTCAACCGCCAGTCCTGGGCGTTCCTGCCACTGACCGTGGCCGGCCGCACGATGGGCGCCTGGATGGCGGCCTTCACCTATCCGGTCGCCTTCACACCGGACGAGCGGTCGGTGCTGACGACGGTGGCCCGCATGCTCGCCCAGGCCCTCTCCCGCGCCGAGGCCGCCGAGTCGGCACGAGAACTGACGGACGGTCTCCAGCGCTCGATGCTGCCCAAGCTGGGCCCCGAGATACCGGGCATGAGCGTCGCCGCCCGCTATGTGCCGACCGGCGGCGGACTCCAGGTCGGCGGTGACTGGTACGACATGATCCCGCTCCCGAGCGGCCGCTTCGCCCTGGTCATCGGCGACGTCCAGGGCCATGACGTCCGCGCGGCGGGCCTGATGGGCCAGCTCCGCATCGCGCTGCGCGCCTACGCCTCCGAGGGCCACCGCCCCGACGCCGTCCTCTCCCGCGCCTCCCGCTTCCTGCACGGCATGACGTTCGGCGCCCTCGACGAGGACCCGTCCGACCTGCGCTTCGCGACCTGCCTGTATGTCGAGGTCGATCCCACGACCGGGCTGCTGGACATCGCCCGCGCCGGCCACCCGGACCCGGCGATCCGCATGAGCGACGGCACGGTGCTCGCCCGCCCGACGGCCGGCGGCCTCCCGCTCGGCATCGACCCGGACGCCGACTACCCGACGACCAGGATCACCCTGGAACCCGGCGAGACCATGCTGATCTGCACGGACGGCCTGATCGAGACAGGCGGCCACGACCTGGAGACCGGCTGGAAGCGCATCCGCGCGATTCTCGAGGAGCACGACGGCGACCTGGAGGCGCTCGCCGACGCCCTCGTCCAGGCCGTGCACGGCCCGTCCTCCCACCACACCACCGGCCCGCTCGCCGACCGGCGCGAGGACGACATAGCGGTGCTGCTGCTGTGCCGGGAGGGGGACGGCTGCGGCTGCGGCGCCCCGGTGGCCGTCCGGCCGACGATCCGCCGCACCATGATGTCGGTGGCCCAGGCGGAGCCGGAGCGGGTGGCGGTGGCCCGGCAGCAGCTGCGGGAGCTGCTCCACGACTGGGCGTCCGAGGACCAGGTGGACTCGGCCGTGCTGCTCCTGTCCGAGATGCTCACGAACGTCCTCGTGCACACCGACGCCGACGCCCTGCTCCTCGCCGAGGTGCGCGGCGAGCCGGGAGGCCGCCGGATACGGGTCGAGGTGACGGACACCAGCGACGACCTGCCGCACAAGCGCCGCCCCGGGGAACTGGCGTCGTCCGGGCGGGGCCTGATGCTGATCGAGCTGCTGGCCCAGACGTGGGGAGTGGACCCCCGGGGCGAGGGCAAGAGCATCTGGTTCGAGCTCTACGAGGCCGTGGGCGCCGATGGTTCGGGGGGCGCGGACGGCTCGGGGGGCTCCGGGCTCGCGTAACGGTCCTGCAGTTCGCGTACGACGCCGAAGGCCGCGGCGGTCAGCGGTACGGCCAGCAGCATGCCGAGGACTCCGGCCACGGACGCCCCCGCGGTGATCGCCACCATGACGACGGCCGGGTGCATCTGCACGGTCCGGCTCTGGATCACGGGCTGCAGCACATGCCCTTCCAGGACCTGCACGGCGAGCACGACCCCCAGCACCCACAGCGCGATGACGAACCCCCGGTCGGCGAGCGCGACCAGCACGGCGACGGCCCCCGAGATGAAGGCGCCGAGATAGGGGATGTAGGCCCCGACGAAGACGAGCGCACCGAGCCCGACCGCGCCCGGGACGTCGAGGACGAGCAGCCCGACGGTGATGCACAGGGCGTCGATGAGGGCGATGAAGGTGGTCCCCCGCATGAACCCCTCCACCGCCTGGAAGGCCCGCCGGGCCATGGCCTCGACGACGTCCCCGCCCCCACGCGGCACGACGGACCGCAAAGTGCCGGCGGCCCGGTCGGAGTCCCGCAGGAAGAAGAAGACGAGCAGCAGCGCGAGCACGGCCATGGCGATGCTCTCCGCGACGACACTCACCCCGCTGATGACCCCGGAGGCGGCCGTCCCCCCGAAGTCGCTGAGCAGCTCCTTGGCGTTGGAGGCGAGGTCGTCCAGCGAGGTCCCGGCGGCCCCGAAGTGCTCGGCGAGATCCTCGGCCGCCTGCTTGAGCGCGGCGATGATCTGGTCGCCGGTGTCGACGATCGCGGCGACGACGATGTACACGGCCCCGCCGACGACGGCAACGACGGCGACGCAGGTGAGCCCGGCGGCGACGGACCGGTTCACCTTGGCCTTCACCAGCCGCCGGTGCAGCGGCCCGAGCAGCGCCGTCCCGAGCAGCGCGAGCAGCACGGGCACGACGGCCGTACGGAACTCCACGGCCAGCCGGATCCCGACATAGACGACCCCGGCGGCCAACAGCATGACTACACACCAGGCGGCGAGCCGCCGGGCAGGGTCGGGGAGCAGCGGGGTGGAATCCTGCACGCCTCCAGATGATCACGCGCTCGGCTCGGTGTCCCCCGCGGACGGCCCGCCCGGGTGACCGGGACACGCGTCGAGCGTCGACGGTGGTCACCGGGAGGCCACTTGACGGGAAGACCTAGCCGGCCGCCTCATGGCAGGTGCGCTGGAAACACGGAGAGGTCCCCGTCCACGCGGACGGGGACCTCGTGCGGCTCAGCTCTGCGGCCCGCCCTCGGTCATTCCGTGGACGGCCGGGATGGTCCCCAGCCGCCCCTTCTGGAAGTCCTCGAAGGCCTGCTGCAGCTCTTCCCGCGTGTTCATCACGAACGGGCCGTAGTGCGCCATCGGCTCACGGATCGGCTGTCCGCCCAGGAGGACGACCTCCAGGGCCGGCGTGCGGGAGTCCTGCTTGTCGTCCGCGCGGACGGTCAGGGAGCCGCCGGCGCCGAAGACCGCGGTCTGGCCGAGGTGGATCGGGCGGCGCTCGGCACCCACGGCACCCTGTCCGGCGAGGACGTACGCGAGGCCGTTGAAGTCCTCGCGCCACGGCAGGCTGATCTCCGCGCCCGGGGCGAGGGTCGCGTGGATCATCGTGATCGGGGTGTGGGTGATACCGGGGCCCTGGTGGCCGCCCAGCTCACCCGCGATGACGCGCAGCAGCGCACCGCCGTCCGGGGACGTCAGCAGCTGGACGTTGCCGCCGCGGATGTCCTGGTAGCGCGGCGCCATCATCTTGTCCCTGGCCGGGAGGTTCACCCACAGCTGCAGGCCGTGGAAGAGACCGCCGGACATGACGAGCGCCTCCGGCGGGGCCTCGATGTGCAGGAGGCCCGAGCCCGCGGTCATCCACTGGGTGTCGCCATTGGTGATGGTGCCGCCACCGCCGTTGGAGTCCTGGTGGTCGAAGATCCCGTCGATGATGTACGTGACGGTCTCGAAGCCGCGGTGCGGGTGCCAGGGGGTGCCCTTGGGCTCGCCCGGCGCGTACTCCACCTCGCCCATCTGGTCCATCATGATGAACGGGTCCAGGTGGCGGTAGTTGATCCCGGCGAACGCACGGCGCACCGGGAAGCCCTCACCCTCGAAACCGCTCGGCGCGGTCGTGACGGCGAGCACGGGACGGGCCACTGCCTCCGCGGGCGCGGCGACGCGCGGCAGCGTCAGCGGGTTCTCGACGGTCACTGCAGGCATGTCGGTACCTCCTTGTGCGGCCAGTTTAGTTGAGCATTGAACTTTATGCCACCCTGAACGACGAAAGCCCGGAGGGAATTCCCTCCGGGCTGCGCCGCGCGGCAGAACCCGCGTCAGTTGCTGAAGTACAGGTACTTCCAGGCCCCGTACGTCGTCGAGTTCACGGTGTCGCCGGACGAGCCGTTGACGTACACCGAGCGCACCCGCGCCCGGATGCCCGACTCACCGGGTGCCTCCAGGCTGACGGCCGACTTCCCGTCCGTACCGAGCGGGAAGTACTGCGAGTCACCGGAGTACCACGTGCCCTGGTAGTAGACCTGCAGGTCGAAGCGCTGCTGACGGCCCGGGTAGTAGGTCATCGTCGTGGTGAGCAGCGGGTCGGTGTTCTTGTGGAACCACTTGTACGACGTCGAGCCGATGTTCGCCGTCTTGTAGTGCCTGGAGACGGCCGTGGAGACCTTGACCCGCGCGTACGCCGTGGACTTCACCGACTTCGGCTTGTAGCGGGCGTCGCCCTTGAAGACCGCGGTGACGGCGGTGTCCCGGGTCATGTCCACCCAGGCGGAGATGTTGCCGTCGGAGTTGACCGTCCCGGACTTGATCAGCTTCTTCGGCTTGTCACCGCCGAACGGGTCGGCCCAGATCTCGACCGAGCGGTTCTTGTACGTCGTACCGAGGTGCGCGGTGAACTTGACGTCGGTGCCGTAGTTGTACAGCTTGCCGTTGTTGTTCAGGCTCAGCGAGGTGGAGGCGCGGGAGACCTCGACGGTGTCGGAGGCGCTCGCGGCCGTGTGCGCGGCGTCGCCCGCGTACTTCACCGTGTACTTCACCTTGCCGCCGGCCGGCGGGGTGTTCGTGAAGGAGTACGTGCCGTCGGACTTCACCGTGACGGACGGCAGCACCTTGCCGTTCGGGCTCTCCAGGTCGGTGCGGGTGACGGCGAGCGTCGTACCCGCGGCGAACGGCACGTTCGCCGTGAGCTTGCCGGTGACGGTGAGCGGCTGGGCGCGGGTCGCGGACGCGGGCGCGTTGACCGTGAGGGTCGGCACGCTGAGCGCCGGGCCCGTGAACGCCTTCAGGGTGTACGTGTTGTCGGAGTTGCCGGCCAGGGCGAACACCCGGGAGGAGTCCGGGGCCCAGGCCACCGCGCCCATGCTGGAGGTCCCGGCGTCGAAGCGGCGCACCGGCTTGTCGGAGCCCGCCTTGTAGACGTTGACGTGGCGGTCGTAGGCCTGGGCGATCAGGCCGTCCGGGGAGACGTCGGCGAACCAGCCGGTCTCGGTGAGGCCCGCGACCTCCGTGAAGGCGCCGTCGGCGTAGTTCAGCTTCCGGTAGCCGTTCCACAGCACCTGGGAGGCGCCTGGCATGAGGTCGATGTCCATGGTCCAGCGGTCGCTGTCCGTCTTGGCGACCACCTGCGGGGCGGCTCCGGAGACATCGAGGAGGTTGATCGCGCCCGAGCGGTCCCCGCTGTCGTGGAAGGCGAGCAGACCGGGTGAGGACGGGTCCGCGTCGAGGACGCCGGCGTTGTAGTACGGGGCGACGCCCTCCGGGAGCTGTCCGAGGCTCACCGCGGCGGCCGCGTCGGCGGCGGCGGGGTCGATGACGCCCAGGTTGCCGTGGAAGAAGCCGTCGTCTCCCGTGACCCGGTAGGAGAACCACAGGCGCCCGCCCGCGAAGGCCGCCTCACGCGGGTCGACACCGGCGCCGAGGTCGTAGCGGGTCCTGACCTCCAGGGTGGCCGCGTCGAGAGCCACGACCTCGTGGGTCGTCGGCAGCACCGCGTACAAGGTGAGACCGTCGTCCGAGAGCGCGAGGTCGCTGGGGCGGCCGAAGCCGACGTTCAGGTCGACCAGGGTGCCGCTGTAGTCGGTGGCCAGGATCCGTCCGTTGTCCTGGTCCGCCACGAAGACGCGCTGGAGCGCCCCGTCCGCGACCAGGCCCACGGGCTGGGTGACAACGGCCGACGCGGCCGACGCCGGGCCGGCCGACACGACGGTCAGTGCCGCCGAGCTGAAGAGGACCGCGAGCGACGTCGCGACCGCAGTGCTGCGCATGCGCACAGTGATGAACCCCCACGGAAGTGCCCGGCAGCGCCGGGAGACGAGAGCGCCGCGCGACGCCCGGATGTGAACCGCGGGAGAGCGGTGACATGCGGGGCGCGGCTGCCAGGGGGCACTCTATGGCATAGCTGTGCGAATCGAGGAGGGGTTTCCGGGCCCCGGACGACGGTCGACGCTCAGCCGTACATCCGCCGCATGGCGAACTCGACCATCTGCTCCACGGCCTTCGCGTCGAAGACCATGCGGTGCTCGCCCTCCATGTCCAGGACGAAGCCGTAGCCGGTCGGCAGCAGGTCGATCACCTCGGCGCCGGTGATGACGAAGTACTTGGACTCCTTGCCCGCGTACCGCCGCAGCTCCTTGAGCGAGGTGAACATCGGGATCACCGGCTGCTGGGTGTTGTGCAGGGCGAGGAAGCCGGGGTTGTCGCCGCGCGGGCAGTAGACCTTCGACGTGGCGAAGACCTGCTGGAAGTCCTCGGCCGACATCTGCCCGGTGGTGAAGGCCCGCACCGCGTCCGCGAGCGAGGGCGGGGACGGCTCGGGGTAGAGCGGGGGCTGCTGGCCGTACCCGCCGACGCCGCCGGCCATGGGCTGCTGCGGCGGGGCGTACCCCTGCTGTGCGCCGACGTTCTGGTCGTAGCCGTACATGGGCGCAAGCGTACCGAGAGCGGCCGGGGCGGCGGGCCGGTACGGGTGGCTTGGAAAACCGACAGCGACTTGACAGCGTGTGACCCTGGGTTCGCGCCGTTGCCGCTCCTAGCGTCTTTCCATGCGCCGAGACCACGCCGAAGAAGTTGCCGGAGAAGTCCACGAGCACGACCTCGGGCTCGCCCACGACCTTCCGGTCCTCGCCCGCCGCCGGATGATCCGGCTGGTGGCGGGGATGGGACTGGTCCCCCTGGTGGGGTGCACCTCGCAGGACGGGACCTCGGCCGCCCCCTCCGCCGAGGGCTCCGCCGGCCCCTCCTCGTCCGCCGAGTGCGCCGCCATCCCGGACGAGACCGCGGGGCCCTTCCCCGGCGACGGCTCGAACGGGGTGAACGTCCTCAAGGAGAGCGGCGTCGTCCGCAGCGACGTCACCAAGAGCTTCGGCGACTCCGCGGGCGGCACCGCCGAGGGCGTGCCCCTGACCGTCACGCTCACGGTCGTGGACGCGGCCTCCGGCTGCGGGACGCCGAAGAAGGGCGCCGCCGTCTACCTCTGGCACTGCGACCGGGAAGGCAACTACTCCCTGTACTCGGACGGCGTCACGGACGAGAACTACCTGCGCGGCGTCCAGGAGACCGACGACAAGGGCGAGGTGACCTTCAAGAGCGTCTTCCCGGGCTGCTACCAGGGCCGCTGGCCGCATATCCACTTCGAGGTGTACGGCAGCCTGGCCGACGCCACGGCCGCCACCTCCATCACGAACACCTCACAGCTCGCCTTCCCCAAGGACGTCTGCGACACCGTGTACGCCTCGGACGGCTACGCCGCCAGCGTGCGCAACCTGAGTGGCCTCTCCCTGGAGACCGACGGCATCTTCAGCGACGGCTACGACCAGCAGATGGCGACCCTGAAGGGCAGCGTGGCGGAGGGATACACGGCGACGCTGACGGTTCCGGTGTGACCCGTCACAGATGTGGGGATCGGGGTTGCGTCTTATTACTGACGGGTAGCATCATCGTAGCTACTTGTTGGTACGTGAACTAGCGCGAGGATGCACACCCAGTGCCTCGCCGATCTCTCTAACGGAGCCGTCGCCATGGGGCACTACAAGTCGAATCTCCGCGACATCGAGTTCAACCTCTTCGAAGTACTCGGGCGCGACAAGCTTTACGGCACCGGCCCGTTCGAGGAGATGGACACCGAGACCGCGAAGAGCATCCTCGAGGAACTCACCCGCCTCGCCGAGAACGAGCTGGCCGAGTCCTTCGCGGACGCCGACCGCAACCCGCCGGTCTTCGACCCCGAGACGAACACCGCGCCGGTCCCGGCGTCCTTCAAGAAGAGCTACAAAGCCTTCATGGACTCCGAGTACTGGCGGCTGGGCCTGTCCGAGGAGATCGGCGGCACCACCGCTCCCCCGTCCCTGATCTGGGCGTACGCGGAGCTGATCCTCGGCGCGAACCCGGCCGTGTGGATGTACTCCTCCGGCCCGGCGTTCGCCAACATCCTCTTCGAGGAGGGCAACGAGGTCCAGAAGAAGATCGCGAAGATCGCGGTCGAGAAGACCTGGGGCTCCACCATGGTCCTCACCGAGCCGGACGCCGGCTCGGACGTGGGCGCCGGCCGCACCAAGGCGGTCCAGCAGGAGGACGGCTCCTGGCACATCGAGGGCGTGAAGCGCTTCATCACCTCCGGTGAGCACGACATGGAGGAGAACATCCTCCACTACGTGCTCGCGCGCCCCGAGGGTGCCGGTCCGGGCACCAAGGGCCTGTCCCTCTTCCTCGTCCCGAAGTACCTCTTCGACTTCGAGACCGGCGAGCTGGGCGAGCGCAACGGCGTCTACGCCACGAACGTCGAGCACAAGATGGGCCTGAAGGCCTCCAACACCTGCGAGATGACCTTCGGCGACCAGCACCCCGCCAAGGGCTGGCTGATCGGCGACAAGCACGACGGCATCCGCCAGATGTTCCGCATCATCGAGTTCGCCCGCATGATGGTCGGCACGAAGGCGATCTCCACGCTGTCGACCGGCTACCTGAACGCGCTGGAGTACGCCAAGGAGCGCGTCCAGGGCCCGGACCTCGCGAACTTCATGGACAAGACCGCGCCCAAGGTCACCATCACCCACCACCCCGACGTGCGCCGCTCGCTGATGACGCAGAAGGCGTACGCGGAGGGCATGCGGGCCCTGGTGCTGTACACGGCCTCGATCCAGGACGCGATCGCGGTCAAGGAGACGGCCGGCGAGGACGCCAAGACCGAGCACGCGCTCAACGACCTGCTCCTGCCGATCGTCAAGGGCTACGGCTCCGAGAAGGGCTACGAGCAGCTCGCGCAGTCGCTGCAGACCTTCGGCGGCTCCGGGTTCCTCCAGGAGTACCCGATCGAGCAGTACATCCGCGACGCCAAGATCGACACCCTGTACGAGGGCACCACCGCGATCCAGGGACAGGACTTCTTCTTCCGGAAGATCGTCCGCAACCAGGGCGCCGCGCTGAACTCGCTCGCCGAGGACATCAAGAAGTTCCTGGCGCTCGGCGAGGGCGGCGAGGAGCTGGCCGGCGCCCGCGAGCACCTCGCGAAGGCGGCCGTGGAGCTGGAGGCCATCGTCGGCCTGATGCTGACCGACCTCGCGGCCACCGAGCAGGACGTCAAGAACATCTACAAGGTGGGCCTGAACACCACCCGCCTGCTGATGGCCTCCGGTGACGTCGTCGTCGGCTACCTGCTCCTCAAGGGCGCCGCGATCGCCGCCGAGAAGCTCCAGACGGCGTCCAACAAGGACAAGGCCTTCTACACGGGCAAGATCGCGGCGGCGAAGTTCTTCGCGGCCAACGTCCTGCCGGGCGTCACCGGTGCGCGCAAGCTCGCCGAGGGCATCGACCTGGACCTGATGGAGCTGGACGAGGCGGCGTTCTAGTCAGCGCGTCGTAGTCAACTCGGTTCCAAGCGGCCGAAACCCCCATCGCCCCGACGAGGGCCCGCTCCCGATCGACCGGGAGCGGGCCCTCGTACGTCGTTAAGGTGAACCCCATGAGCGAACCCCCCCGCTTCGACCGCGGCCACACCGACGACCTCATGTCCTTCCTCGCGGCGAGCCCGTCGCCGTACCACGCTGTGGCGAACACCGCCGAGCGGCTGGAAAAGGCCGGCTTCAGGCAGGTCGCGGAGACGGACGCCTGGGACGGAACGAGCGGCGGCAAGTACGTGCTGCGCGGTGGCGCGATCGTGGCCTGGTACGTCCCCGAGGGCGCGGCGCCCCACACGCCGTTCCGGATCGTCGGCGCGCACACGGACTCCCCCAACCTGCGGGTGAAGCCGCTGCCGGACACCGGGGCGCACGGATGGCGGCAGGTGGCCGTGGAGATCTACGGCGGACC
Source organism: Streptomyces sp. NPDC093591 (assembly GCF_044764885.1). Lineage (NCBI taxonomy): Bacteria > Bacillati > Actinomycetota > Actinomycetes > Kitasatosporales > Streptomycetaceae > Streptomyces > Streptomyces sp. NPDC093591. Next base: position 48,545 of record NZ_JBIWIY010000014.1, on the reverse strand, counting down.
GCTGCTCAACTCCTGGCTCGACCGCGACCTGGGCCTGGCGGGCCGGCTGACCCTGCGGGACGGTACGACGCGGCTGGTGAACGTGGACCGTCCGCTGCTGCGCGTTCCCCAACTCGCCATCCACCTGGACCGTTCCGTATCGGCGGAGGGGCTCAAGCTCGACAAGCAGCGGCATCTGCAGCCCATCTGGGGGCTGGGCAACGATGTGCGCGACGGCGATCTGATCGCCTTCCTGGAGGAGACGGCCGGGCTGGCGGCGGGCGAGGTCACCGGCTGGGACCTGATGGTGCACTCCGTGGAGCCGCCGGCGCACCTGGGCCGGGACAAGGAGCTGGTCGCGGGCCCGCGCATGGACAACCTGCTGTCCGTGCACGCGGGCGCGGCGGCGCTGACCGCGGTGGCCGGCTCGGGCGCCGCACTGCCGTACATCCCGGTGCTGGCCGCCTTCGACCACGAGGAGAACGGCTCGCAGAGCGACACCGGTGCCGACGGACCGCTGCTGGGCGGCGTCCTGGAGCGTTCGGTGTTCGCGCGCGGCGGATCGTACGAGGACAAGGCGCGTGCCTTCGCGGGCACCGTCTGTCTCTCCTCCGACACGGGCCACGCGGTCCACCCCAACTACGCCGAGCGCCACGACCCGACGCACCACCCGCGCGTGAACGGCGGGCCGATCCTGAAGGTCAACGTCAACAACCGCTACGCGACCGACGGTTCGGGCCGGGCGGTCTGGGCGGCGGCCTGCGAGAAGGCGAACGTCCCCTTCCAGTCCTTCGTCTCCAACAACTCCATGCCCTGCGGCACGACGATCGGTCCGATCACCGCGGCCCGGCACGGCATCAAGACGGTCGACATCGGCGTGGCGATCCTGTCGATGCACAGCGCGCGGGAGTTGTGCGGTGCGGACGACCCGCATCTGCTGGCGAACTCGTTGGTGGCGTTCTTGGAGGGGTAGCCCCGCGGGGCCGGGGTACCCGCCTCTGACCGGAACCACCGGACAGGGAGGCGACAACTCATGGGCCTCGGCGGGTGCATCATCCTCATCGCCGTGGGAGCCATCCTCACGTTCGCGACCGACTGGGACATGCAGGGTGTCAATCTCGACCTCGTCGGCATCATCCTGATGATCGTCGGGCTGATCGGCGTGACGACGTTCAGCAGCATCGCCAGGCGTCGACGCGTGGTGGTCCCGCCGTCGACGCCGGTCGTCGACGAGACCGGCCACCGCCACAGGCGGGACGGCTACAGCGACGGTTACGGCGTCTGAGCGTCCATCCCCGCGAGCACCAACGGCAGTCGGGGCGTGCCGGTCCGCGTGAGGCGGACCGGCACGCCCCAGTCCTGCTGGTGGACATGGCAGGCGGGGTATTTGTTGGCCGGGTCGTCGTCGCAGGACGCCGCCATCGCCGAGACGTGCAGGACACCCTCGGAGACGGCCGGGTTGAGCTCCAGCGTGCGGGCGAGGTCCGTGTCCGCGCCCGCACCGGCGAGCAGCAGCTCGGGCGGGGTGGAGGAGACCAGGAGGCGGGTCGAGGGACCGTACCGGGTGTCGAGCTTCTGGCCCGCCGGGACCTGGAAGATCACCTCCAACCGGAGCTCGCCGGGCGCGACTTCGGTGGCGGCGCGCTGCGTGCGGTGGGCGACCGCCTCGACGCGTACGGCCTCCTCCGGCAGGCGCAGCCGGGTCAGCCGGTGCCGGGCCGACTCCACGACCACGATGTCGTCCCCGACGAGCACCGCGTCCGACGGCTCCCGCAGATCCGTGGCCAGGGTGGTGACCTCGCCGCTCACCGGGTCGTAGCGGCGCAGGGCGTGGTTGTAGGTGTCGCTGACCGCCACCGAGCCGTCGGGGAGTGCCGTGACGCCCAACGGGTGTTGCAGTAGGGCCTGTTCGGCGGCGCCGTCGCGGTGACCGAAGTCGAAGAGGCCGGTGCCCACCGCGGTGTGGACGGTGCCGTCGCGGTCCACCCAGCGCAACGCCGAGGTCTCCGAATCCGCCAGCCACAACCGCTCGGGCGTCGCCGCGAGGCCCGACGGCTGGGCGAACCAGGCCTCCGTGCCGGGGCCGTCGACGAGGCCCTCGTTGGTGGTGCCGGCGGCGACGGCCACCGTGCCGTCGGCCGGGTCGTACGCCCAGAGTTGGTGGACGCCGGCCATGGCGATCCACACGCGCCCGGCGAACACCGCCACGTCCCACGGCGACGACAGGTCCACCTCGCGCGCGGGACCGGACGTGGGCGAACCCTGCCACCACTGTCTGCCGGTGCCGGCGAGTGTGGTGACGTCGCCGGTGGTGAGGTCGAGGCGGCGCAGGGCGTGGTTGACGGTGTCGGCGACGACGACCGAGGCGTCGTCGAGGAGGGCGAGGCCCTGCGGTTCGTTGAAGGCCGCCGAGTCCGCCGTACCGTCGGTGAAAGCCCGCATGCCGGAGCCGATCCGCCGCACGACCGTCTCCCCGTCCCCCGCCAGCTCCACCAGCTGATGCCGAGTGGTATCGCTGATCAGGAAGTTCCCGCTCGGCAGGAGCAACGCCTTGCCCGGGAACCGCAGCACCGTCGGCTCCGGCTCCGGCGCCACGTACGGCCCGTCGCCGCGCCGCAGCGTCCCCTTGGCCCCGTGCTCGGCCTCCAGCTCGCCGACGAGCCGCTCGATGGCGTGCACATGGCCCTCGCCGGCGTGCTGCGCGACGACGTAGCCCTCCGGGTCGATCACGACGAGCGTCGGCCAGGCCCGCACCGCGTACTGCTTCCAGGTGGCGAGTTCGGGGTCGTCGAGGACGGGATGCTCGACGCCGTACCGCTCCACGGCGTCGACGACCGCCCGGTGCTCGGCCTCGTGCGCGAACTTCGGCGAGTGCACCCCGATGACCACCACCGTGTCCCGGTGCTTCTCCTCCAGCTCCCTGAGCTCGTCCAGGACATGCAGGCAGTTGATGCAGCAGAACGTCCAGAAGTCCAGGATCACTATGCGTCCCCGCAGGTCGGCGAGGCCGTACGGGCGGCCGCCCGTGTTCAGCCAGCCGCCCTTGCCGATCAGCTCGGGGGCGCGGACACGGACGCGACGGGGGGTCGGGGCCGCGGATGACTCGGTCATGGCTCAAGCGTGCCACCCGGCACTGACAGTCACGTCAGCGCGTGTCCCGTGGTGGCGTCCACGTGGTCCGGTACGTCGTCGTGGCGGTCGCCGACGGTGAGGGTGCCGGTGGGTTCCAGGACCAGGATCGCGGAGGGCGTCGGGGCGTACGGCTTGTGCTCGGTGCCGCGGGGGACGGTGAAGACGGAGCCCTTGGGGAGGACGACCGTGCGTTCCCCGGCGGGTTCCCGCAGGGAGATGTGCAGCTCGCCCTCCAGGACCAGGAAGAACTCGTCGGTGTGGTCGTGAACGTGCCACAGGTGCTCGCCCTCGACCTTCGCGACGCGTACGTCGTAGTCGTTGACGGTGGTGACGATGCGCGGGCTCCACCGGTCGGTGAAGGAGGCGAGGGCGGCGGCGAGGGAGAGAGGTTCGCTGGTCATGTACGTCATGCTCGGCCGTGGCCCGGCGCGGGCACGAGTGCTAGAAATCGCATATGCCGCAAGGATCCTCTCAACCGCATCGCGTGGTTCTCGTGGTCGACGAGAACTCGAATCCGTTCGAGATGAGCTGCGCGATCGAGGTCTTCGGACTGCGCAGGCCGGAACTGGGCCGGGAGCTGTACGACTTCGCGCTGTGCGCCGCTCGACCCCTGACCCGTATGCGGGACGGCTTCTTCACGCTCACCGGTGTCGCGGGGCTGGAGGCCGCCGAGGACGCGGACACGCTGATCGTCCCGAACCGGCCGGACACCGGTACACCCCGCTCACCTCAGGTGCTGGAGGTCGTCCGCCGGGCACACGCGCGTGGCGCCCGGCTGCTCGGCTTCTGCTCCGGGGCGTTCACGCTCGCGGAGGCCGGGCTGCTGGACGGGCGGCGCGCGGCATGCCACTGGATGTGGGCGGAGTCGTTCCGGGAGCGGTTCCCGAAGGTCCGTCTGGAGCCGGACGTGCTGTTCGTCGACGACGGGGACATCCTCACCGCCTCCGGCAGCGCGTCGGCGCTCGACCTGGGCCTGCATGTCGTACGACGCGACCACGGCGCCGAGATCGCCAACGCGGTCTCGCGGAGGCTCGTGTTCGCCGCGCACCGGGACGGCGGGCAGAAGCAGTTCGTGGAGCGGCCGGTGCCGGACGTGCCGGACGAGTCGCTGGGGCCGCTGCTGGCGTGGGCGCAGGAGCGGCTGGGCGAGCCGCTGACGGTGGCGGATCTGGCGGCCCGGGCGGCGCTGTCGCCGGCCACCCTGCACCGCCGGTTCCGGGCGCAGCTGGGGACCACTCCGCTGGCCTGGCTGACGGGGGAGCGGGTGGCGCTCGCGTGCCGGCTGATCGAGCGGGGGGAGGAGCGGCTGGACGTGGTGGCGGCGAGGAGCGGACTCGGCACCGCGGCGAACCTCCGCGCGCGCGTGCGGCGCGAGACGGGGCTCAGCCCGTCGGCCTACAGGCGGCGTTTCGGGCCGGGCGGCGGTGAGGCGGTGATCTGAACAGGCCGGCCGGAGCACACCGCCTCGGCGGTGTCTCAGGAGGACGACTCGGACGGTGACGCGAGCGAGGCGAATTGCGCCCGCCACGCCTGCGTGACCTTCGCGGGGATCTTCGCCGTAAGTCCCCCTTCCTTGGTGAAGGCGAGTCCCCGGTTGTACGCGCCGCCGCCGCAGCCGTCGGACTGGTGGGTGAGCTCGACGTCGGTGGACGCGTCGATGAGGGGGCTGGTGTCGTTCTCGCGGATCACCCGGAAACGGACCGGCCCGGTGTCCGGGTCCACCTCGTCCGGGAGCGGGAGGTTCACCCTCGTGATCTCCTCCTGCTTCAGCTCGCCCTTCGCACACGCGCCCCGCGCGCACAGCTCGTAGGAGGCGCCCGCGAGACCGGCGTACCCCTCGTGCGGGAACATCACGCCGACCCCGGAGGCGACGCCCACCCCGGCGCAGGCCTTCGGCGCGGAGCACCCGGTGACGGCCGTGACGGCCGCGAGCAGGGCCGCCACCGCGCCGGAGAACTGTGCTCGCCCGCTTGGTCCCACCATCTGCGACTCCCCCTGCGTGGCCGGATATCGGCGTCCGGCCCCTGGGCAGTTTCACAACTTTCCCGGTCGAAGCGGCCGAAGGTGATGGATCTGTGATGATCACGTCGTGCCGGGGAAGCGGTAACGGCATGAGATTCCTCGTACGCGACCGGCTCCTCGGCATCGGCGACGACTACTGGATCGAGGACGACCGGGGCAACAAGGTCTTCCTCGTCGACGGCAAGGCGATGCGGCTGCGGGACACCTTCGAGCTGAAGGACACACAGGGGCGCGTCCTCATCGACATCCACCAGAAGATGCTCTCCCTGCGCGACACGATGGTGATCGAGCGGGACGGCGAGCCACTCGCGAAGATCCGCCGCAAGCGACTGTCCCTGCTGCGCAACCACTACCGGGTGTCCCTGGCGGACGGCAGCACGGAACTCGACGTCAGCGGCAAGATCCTCGACCGGGAGTTCGCCGTCGAGTACGACGGCGAACTGCTGGCCGTCGTCTCCCGGCGCTGGCTGCACGTCCGGGAGACGTACGGCGTGGACGTCGTACGGGACGACGCGGACCCGGCGCTGCTGATCGCGGTGGCGGTGTGCGTGATCCACCTCGCGGAGAAGGAACACGGGGACGACTGAGGGGCGGGCGGCGAGCCGCCGTCACCGCGTGCTCGGCCACGACCGGGACCGGGGCCTCCGCCACGGTTCGGCACGTCCGCCACGACTACCGCTACGACCGCCGCCACGGCGGCCGTCAGCGGCGCGGCGGCGCCAGCCCCAGCACCCGGTCCTTCAGCGCCGGGAACTGATCCCGCGTCACCGCGACCTTCGCCGGGTCGAACTCCACCGTGAGGACCTGCTCCCCCGCGCCGGCCTGCGCCAGCACCTCACCCCACGGATCCACCACGATCGAGTGACCGGCCTGCGGAACTCCCGCGTGCGTCCCGGCCGTTCCACAGGCGAGCACGAACGCCTGGTTCTCCACCGCCCGCGCCTGAGCCAGCAGCGTCCAGTGCGCCCGGCGGCGCTCCGGCCAGCCCGCCGGAATGACCAGGGTCTCGGCGCCGGCGTCGACGAGGCCGCGGAACAACTCGGGGAAGCGGAGGTCGTAGCAGGTGGCCACACCCAGGACCGTCTCGGGCAGACGCACCGTCACCAGTTCCTCGCCCGCGCCCATCAGCACGGCCTCACCCTTGTCGAAGCCGAACCGATGGATCTTGCGGTACGCGGCGACCAGATCACCGGAGGGGGAGAAGACAAGGGACGTGTTGTAGAGGGGTCCCTCGGGGTCCCGCTCGGGAATCGAGCCCGCGTGCAGCCACACGCCCGCGTCGCTCGCGGCCTTGGCCATCGCCTCGTACGTCGGCCCTTCGAGCGGCTCGGCCTCGCTGCCGAACTCCTCGTAGGCGAACGCCCCGGTCGTCCACAGCTCGGGCAGGACCACCAGATCCGCCCCGGCCTGTTCCCGTACCAGCGAGGCAACCCTCACCCGACGCGATTCGACCGATTCGCCCTCATTGACATCGATCTGGAGCAAAGAGGCGCGCACACTACCACCGTCCTGGCATTCGAGCGGTCCACACGGGCTTCCACACAGGCCTACGATCGTCACACGAAAGCACTGCCGGGGTGCCTCACAGCAGCGTAACTTAGCGTTCCAAGACACCCGCCGACAGCAGCCGCCGCCCACTGGCACCGCCGCCAGAAACCGCCCGCGTACCGACGTTCCAACCGCCGAGGGGTCCCGTTCCGTGAGTCTGCATCCCACCCTCCAGCCCTACGCCGACGCCTGGACCCACTCCATCGAAGCGATATCCGAGCTGGTGACACCGCTAGTGGAGGGCGAGTGGAACCGGCGTACCCCCTGCCCCGGCTGGTCGGTGCGCGACGTGGTGTCCCATGTCATCGGCCTGGACTGCGAGATGCTCGGCGACCCGCGCCCCATCCACACGCTCCCGCGCGACCTCTTCCACGTCACGAACGACCACCAGCGCTACATGGAGATGCAGGTCGACGTCCGCCGCCACCACACGGCGCCGGAGATGACGTCCGAGCTGGAGTACACGGTCATCCGCCGCAACCGCCAGCTGCGCAACGAGTCCCGTGACCCCGGCACCAAGGTGCGCGGCCCGCTCGGCACGGAGCTCACCCTCGAAGAGTCCATGCGGGGCCACGCCTTCGACGTCTGGGTGCACGAGCAGGACCTGCGCACCGCCCTCGGCCGCCCCGGCAACCTCGACTCCCCCGGCGCGCACGTCGCCCGCGACGTCCTGCTGGCCAAGCTGCCCGACATCGTCGCCGTCCGGGCCGAAGCCCCCCGCAGCTCGGCGATCGTCTTCGACGTCCACGGCCCGATCGAGTTCCTCCGCACGATCCGCGTCGACATCCAGGGCCGAGGCACCCTCGAAACGGCCCCGGCCCTGGGCCCCGCCGCCACCCTCACCCTCGACTGGGAAACCTACGTCCGCCTCGCCTGCGGCCGCGTCACGCCGGAGGCAGCGGCGGACCGCGTCAAGGCAGAGGGCGACCCGGACCTGACGGCAGCGATTCTGCGCAACTTCACGGTGACGCCGTAGAGCCGACCCCCTCTTCGACGCCGGTCCGGGCACGCCAGCCCGCCCGGCGTCCGAGAACAAGGCCGCACCGTCCCCAGCCCCCACCCACCCGCAAGGGGCTTCACCTCTTGAGGCCGGCCCGCATACTCCAGCCCGTCCGGCACTTGAGAACAAGGCCGCACCGTCCCCAGCCCCCACCCACCCGCAAGGGGCTTCACCTCTTGAGGCCGGCCCGCATACTCCAGCCCGTCCGGCGTTTGAGGACGAGGCCGTTCAGGCCGATGGGGGTCCAGGGGGCGGCGCCCCCCCCTGGCCGGGGTCGAAGGGGCGGAGCCCCTTCGAGGATGGGACGGGTAGGGGCCGCGGGGGCGAAAACCACTGTCCCCCACTCCACGCCGGAGGTTAACGTCCCGCCGTGACCGACACCTCCCCAGCAACCACCCCACCCCCACGCCTGACCCGCCTGACCTTCCACGGCCCCCTGTCCGAGGCACGAGCCCACGGCCTCGTCCAACGACTCACCCGCACGAACCCCACCACGGTCCTGGACATCGGCTGCGGCTGGGCCGAGTTGATGCTCCGCATCCTGGCCGCCGCCCCCGCAGCGACCGGGACCGGCATCGACATCAAGGCCGAGGACCTGGCCCGCGCCCGCCGCAACGCCGAGACCCGAGGGCTGGCGCAAAGGGCCGCGTTCGTCGAGGAGTCCGCCGTGGCGACCTCGCACGGCCCCGCCGACCTGGTCCTGTGCGTCGGGGCGAGCCAAGCCCTGAGCACGGCCCAGCCGCCGGACCACACCACCGAGGCACTGCGCGCCCTGCGCCGCCTGGTCACCGACGGCGGCCGCGTACTGCTCGGGGAGGGCTTCTGGCAGCGCCCCCCGACCCCCGCCGAACTCGCCGGCATGTGGCCGGAGGCCGCCGCCACCGACCACTACGACCTCGCGACCCTGCTCGACCTCGCGGTCGACGCCGGCTTCCGCCCGGAGTGGACCGAGACGGCGAGCCTCGACGAGTGGGAGGTGTTCGAGTCGGCGTACCAGGCGGACGTCGAGATATGGCTGGCCGAGCACCCCGACCACCCGCTCGCGGACGAGACACGCGAGCGCCTCGACCGCCATCGCGCCCAGTGGATGAGCTACCGCGGGGTCCTGGGACTGGCGTACCTCACGCTCGTCCCAGCCCTCTGACGCACCGCCTCACCACCACACCGCTTAACAACCACACCGCCTTACCGGCTCACGCGGGAACGTGCACGGTCTCCACCCTGCTGGCGACCAGCCGTTCCCGCTCCCGGCGCGCCGCCCGCTTGCGCAGCCGCAGGATCTGGCTGACGCCCAGCGCCTGGAGGACGAACACCGCCGAGAAGGCGATGGCGTAGTCGTCCCCGGTCGCGTCCAGCAGCACCCCGATCGCGAACAGCGTCGTCATCGAGGCGACGAACCCGCCCATGTTGGTGATGCCGGAAGCCGTCCCCTGCCGCTCCGGCGGATTCGCCGGCCGCGCGAAGTCGAAGCCGAGCATCGAGGCCGGCCCGCACGCCCCGAGCACCGCGCACAGCACGACCAGCAGCCACATCGGCGCCGTATCGCCGGGCCAGGCCAGCGTCGTCGCCCAGAGCGCCGCCGTCGCGCCCACCGTGCCCAGCGCCAGCGGCAGCCGCGCCCCGTGGTGCCGGGCGACGACCTGGCCGTAGACCAGGCCCACGACCATGTTGGACAGGACGACGAGAGTGAGCAGTTCACCGGCCGTCGCCCGGGACAGGCCCTGCGCCTCCACCAGGAACGGCATCCCCCACAGCAGCAGGAACACCATCGCCGGGAACTGCGTCGTGAAGTGCACCCACAGCCCCAGCCGCGTACCCGGCTCCCGCCAGGACGCGGCGATCTGCCGGCGGACGTAGGCCGCGCCCAGGTGCGGCAGCGGCTCCGGCTCGTGCCCCTCGGGGTGGTCCTTGAGGAACAGCAGCAGCAGGACCAGTACGACGACGCCCGCCGCCGCGCTGCCCGCGAAGGCCGCCGTCCAGCCCACGCCGTGCAGCAGCCGGGCCAGCACCAGCGTGGAGACGAGGTTGCCCGCCATGCCCGCGAGTCCCGCGAGCTGCGCGATCAGCGGCCCGCGCCGGGCCGGGAACCACCGGCCGCCGAGCCGCAGCACGCTGATGAAGGTCATCGCGTCGCCGCAGCCCAGCAGCGCGCGCGAGGCGAGGGCCATGCCGTACGACGGCGAGAAGGCGAAGCCCAGTTGGCCCGCCGTGAACAGCACCACGCCGATGGTCAGCACCTTCTTGGTGCCGAGCCGGTCGACGAGCAGGCCGACGGGTATCTGCATGCCCGCGTAGACGAGCAGCTGCAGGATCGAGAAGGTCGACAGGGCCGAGGCGTTGACGTCGAAACGGTCCGCCGCGTCGAGGCCCGCCACCCCGAGGGACGTACGGAAGATGACGGCGACGAAGTAGACCGAGACACCTATGCCCCAGACGGCGGCGGCGCGGCGGCCGCCCGGAGGGTCACCCGGCAACACTGCCTTCATCGCTCTTCACCCCGCGCCAGGTGCGAGAACCAGCCGATGTGCCGGTGGACCGTCCCGACGGCGGCCTCGGCGTCCCCGGAGCGCAGGGCCTGAAGGATCTCCTCGTGCTCGACGAGGGTCTTGGCGATCCGGTCGGGGTGGGAGTGCAGGACGGCGACGCCCATGCGCAGTTGCCGGTCACGGAGCTGGTCGTACAGCCGCGACAGGATCTCGTTGCCGCCGCTGCGCACGATCTCCACGTGGAAGCACCGGTCGGTGACGGCTGCTCCGGCGAGATCGCCGGCAGCGGCCTGCGCCTTCTGCTGGGTGAGCAGTTCCTCCAGGCGCGCGATGAGCCCGGGGGGCGCGGGTACGGCCTTGCGCGCCGCGTGCTCCTCGACGAGCATCCGCGTCTCCACCACGTCCTTGATCTCCTGTGCGGAGACCGGCAGGACCAGTGCGCCCTTCTTCGGATAGAGCTTGATCAGCCCCTCGACCTCCAGGCGCAGCAGCGCCTCGCGCACCGGCGTGCGCGAGACCCCGACGGCCTCGGCGAGCTCGCCCTCGGTGAGGAGGGTCCCGCCCTCGTAGCGGCGCTCCAGGACGCCCTGCTTGACGTGGGTGTAGACGCGGTCGGCGGCGGGGGGCTGCTTCATGGACTGCTGCTTCACGGGCGCGGGCGGGGCGGAGGACATGCCCACAGCATAGATACAACACGTACGCATGAAGGCGTCCGTCCAGCATACGGACGAGAAACCTGATCAAGAATCAGACACGGGGACCCGCCACACTCGCCCCACAACCTTCTGTGCTACTTACGTGTCACACATGTGCGGCCCACCTGTCTTCCCCTCCAACTCGGCCGCACACAGGGGCATTCGACATAATCGGGGTATTTCAGTTGATAACCGCCATCAAGGGCTTCCGTGTCCGCAGAGCCGCAGCCGTCGCCGTGACGACCGGCGCGGTGCTCGTCACCGGCGCCCTCACCGCGGCACCCGCGCAGGCTGTGACGACGCCCACCATCACCGCCAAGGGCGGGTTCCTGATGAACAGCGCGACCGGTAAGACGCTGTTCACCAAGGCCGCTGACACCAAGAGGCTCACCGCCTCCACCACGAAGATCATGACCGCCAAGGTCGTGCTCTCGCAGTCGAACCTGAACCTGGACACCAAGGTCACGATAAAGAAGGAGGTCAGCAACTACATCGTCTCCAAGGGCGCCTCGTCGGCCAACCTGATCGTCGGCGACAAGGTCACCGTCCGTCAGCTGCTGTACGGGATGATGCTCAAGTCGGGCTGCGACGCCGCGATGTCCCTGGCCGACAAGTTCGGTACCGGCACGACGGTCAACGCGCGTGTGAAGTCGTTCATCGGCAAGATGAACACCATGGCCAAGAACCTGGGCATGACGAACACGCACTTCGATTCGTTCGACGGCATCAGCAACGGCTCCAACTACTCGACGCCGCGCGACCTGACGAAGCTCGCCCGGAGCGCGATGAAGAGCTCGACGTTCAAGACCGTCGTGAAGACCAAGTACTACACGGCGAAGACGATCACGAGCACCGGCTCCACCCGCACGATGGCGACGTGGAAGAACACCAACGCCCTGCTCGGCTGGAACGGCACGCTCGGCATCAAGACCGGCTCGGGCACCGAGGCCAAGTACTGCCTCGTCTTCGCCGCCACGCTCAACGGGGAGTCGGTGATGGGCACCGTCCTCACCGCCCCTGACGAGGCCAGCCGCACGACGGACGTGAAGAAGCTGATCAACTACGGCTACGCGAAGATCAGCTGACTCCGGCTGACCCGCTGACGCCCCGGCTCGACGAAAGGGGGGCGGCCACTCGACAGTGGCCGCCCCCCTTTTCCGTCACCGCGTGCGGCTCACGCCCAGCTGATCAGCCGCTTCGGCTGCTCCAGGATCGCCGCCACATCGGCCAGCACCTTGGAGCCCAACTCGCCGTCCACCAACCGGTGGTCGAAGCTGAGCGCCAGCGTCGTGACCTGACGCGGCTTCACCTTGCCCTTGTGGACCCACGGCTGGAGCTTGATCGCGCCTACCGCGAGGATCGCGGACTCGCCGGGGTTGAGGATCGGGGTGCCGGTGTCGACGCCGAAGACGCCGACGTTGGTGATGGTGACGGTGCCCCCCTGCATCGCGGCGGGGGACGTCTTGCCCTCCTTCGCCGTCGACACCAACTCGCCCAGCTCCCCGGCCAGTTGCGGGAGCGTCTTGGTGTGGGCGTCCTTGATGTTCGGGACGATCAGGCCGCGCGGGGTCGCCGCCGCGATACCCAGATTGACGTAGTGCTTCTGCACGATCTCCTGGGCCGCCTCGTCCCAGGAGGCGTTCACCTCCGGGTTGCGCTTGATGGCGACCAGGAGGGCCTTGGAGATCAGCAGCAGGGGGTTCACGCGCAGACCCGCGAACTCCTTGTCCTGCTTGAGCTCCTCGACCAGCTTCATCGTGCGCGTCACGTCCACCGTCACGAACTCCGTGACATGCGGCGCCGTGAACGCCGAGCCGACCATCGCCGCCGCCGTCGCCTTGCGGACACCCTTCACCGGGATACGGGTCTCGCGGGCCGCGTCGTACGTGGCCACCGGCGCCGACGTGGCCGCAGGGACGGCGACCGGGGCGGGCTGGGACACCGGCTCGGGAGCCGGGGCCGGCGGGGCCACCGCCGCGTGGACGTCCTCGCGCGTGATGATGCCGTCGGGGCCCGTGGGGGTCACCGTGGCCAGGTCGACGCCCAGGTCCTTCGCCAGCTTGCGCACCGGCGGCTTCGCCAGCGGCCGGGGAGGCTTCACCGCCGCGGCGGGGCCGTGGCCGTTCAGCTCGGACTGCAGGGCGCGCGCCGCCGTCGAGGGCTCCTGGGACGGTACGTCGGCCCCCTTGCGCGGGCGCCGCTTGGTCGAGGACGCGGCCACGCCGTAGCCGACCAGCACCGGCTGGCGGCCCTGCGGCTTGGCCTCCTCCGGCTGCTTCTCGGCGGGAACCTGGGCCTGCGCCGGCTCCTCGGCGACCGGGGCCGCCCCGCCCGCCACGTCCACCGCGATGATCGCCGTACCGACGTCCACCGTCGTGCCCTCGGGGAAGTGCAGCTCCCGGACCACCCCGTCGTACGGGATGGGCAGCTCGACGGCCGCCTTGGCCGTCTCGACCTCGCACACCACCTGGCCGTCGGTGACCGTGTCGCCCGGCTGGACGTACCACTTGAGGATCTCGGCCTCGGTGAGTCCCTCGCCCACGTCGGGCATCTTGAACTCGCGCACGGACGCTTCAGTCATCGTCGTCATGCCCCTCTCCTCAGTACGCCAGGGCACGGTCGACGGCGTCGAGCACCCGGTCCAGGCCCGGCAGGTACTCCTCCTCCAGGCGCGCCGGCGGGTACGGGGCGTGATAGCCGCCGACCCTCAGCACCGGGGCCTCCAGGTGGTAGAAGCAGCGCTCCGTGATCCGGGCGGCGATCTCCGCGCCCGAACCGAAGAACACCGGCGCCTCGTGGACCACGACCAGGCGGCGCGTCTTCTCGACGGAGGCCTGGATGGAGTCGAAGTCGAGGGGGGAGACCGAGCGCAGGTCCAGGACCTCCAGGTTCCGGCCCTCCTCGGCGGCCGCGTCGGCGACCTCCTGGCACAGCTTCACCATCGGGCCGTAGGCGGCCAGCGTGAGGTCCGTGCCCTCGCGGACGACCTTCGCCTTGTGCAGCGGGCCTGGGATGGCCTCCGTGTTGACCTCTGCCTTGTCCCAGTAGCGCCGCTTGGGCTCGAAGAAGATCACCGGGTCGTCGCTCTGGATGGCCTGCTGCATCATCCAGTACGCGTCCGACGCGGTGGAGGGGCTGACGATCTTCAGACCCGCCACATGCGCGAAGAGCGCCTCGGGGGATTCCGAGTGGTGCTCCACCGCGCCGATGCCGCCGCCGTAGGGGATGCGGACGACGATCGGGAGCTTGACCTTCCCCAGCGAGCGCGCGTGCATCTTCGCCAGCTGCGTGACGATCTGGTCGTACGCCGGGAAGACGAAGCCGTCGAACTGGATCTCCACGACCGGGCGGTAGCCGCGCAGGGCGAGGCCGATCGCCGTGCCCACGATGCCCGACTCGGCCAGCGGGGTGTCGATGACGCGGCTCTCGCCGAAGTCCTTCTGCAGGCCGTCCGTGACCCGGAAGACGCCGCCGAGCTTGCCGACGTCCTCGCCCATGATCAGGACCTTGGGGTCGGAGTCCAGGGCGCGGCGCAGCGACTCGTTGATCGCCTTGGCGAGAGCCATCTTCTCTGCCATCTCAGTGACCCCCCTCTACGTCCGCGAACGACGCCTGGTAGGCGGCGAACTGGGCGCGCTCCTCGTCGACGAGCGCATGCCCGTCCGCGTACACGTTCTCGAAGATGGCGAAGTGGTCCGGGTCCGGCATGGCGCGGACCGCTTCGCGCACTCGTTTGCCCAACGCCTCGCTCTCGGTCTCCAGTTCCGCGAAGAATGCCTCGTCCGTGTGGTTTGAAGCCTCCAGGTAGCGGCGAAGGCGCAGGATCGGGTCCTTCGCCTCCCAGGCCAGGCGCTCCTCGTCACCGCGGTAGCGGGTGGGGTCGTCGGAGGTGGTGTGGGCGCCCATGCGGTACGTGTACGCCTCGACCAGCGTCGGGCCCTCGCCGCTGCGGGCGCGCTCCAGCGCCCACTTCGTCACCGCGAGGCACGCGAGGACGTCGTTGCCGTCGACCCGGACGCCCGGGAAGCCGTAGCCCTGCGCTCGCTGGTAGAGCGGCACCCGGGTCTGCTTCTCGGTCGGCTCGGAGATCGCCCACTGGTTGTTCTGGCAGAAGAACACCACGGGGGCGTTGTAGACCGCGGAGAAGGTGAACGATTCCGCGACGTCACCCTGGCTGGAGGCACCGTCGCCGAAGTACGCGATCACCGCGCTGTCGGCGCCGTCCTTGGCGATGCCCATCGCGTAGCCGGTGGCGTGCAGCGTCTGGGAGCCGATGACGATCGTGTAGAGCTGGAAGTTGTTGCTGTTCGGGTCCCAGCCGCCGTTGTTCACGCCGCGGAACATGCCGAGCAGGTTGGTCGGATCGACCCCGCGGCACCAGGCCACGCCGTGCTCGCGGTAGGTCGGGAAGACGTAGTCGTCCTCGCGGGTGGCCCGGCCGGAGCCGATCTGGGCGGCCTCCTGGCCGAGCAGCGACGCCCACAGGCCCAGCTCGCCCTGGCGCTGCAGGGAGGTGGCCTCGGCGTCGAAGCGGCGGGTGAGCACCATGTCGCGGTAGAGGCCGCGGAGCTCGTCGGGGGTGATGCCGGCGACGTACTTGTCGAACTCGGCGTTCTTGACTCGTTTGCCCTCGGGCGTCAGCAGCTGAACGAGTTCGGGGTCGGTGCCTGGCGATTTCTTTGCGGTTGTGCGCTTGCCGGCCGTGCTCTTGGTACCGGCGCTGCGTCGCGGCTTCGGCGCGGCAGTGCTCTCCACGGTCACGTGTGCTCCTCCGTCGGTCCGGCTCCCGGGTTCGCCGGGTGCCAGTGCGGCTCACCTGAAGCCCTACGGACGCACAGGGTGGGTGCGGCTCGTGCGGGAACAGGCGTGACAGGTGCCCCGGCGAGCGCCCTGCAATAGGCACGTTACCCAGTGCTCCACATTTCTGTGAAACCCCTCCTGACCTGCGATTTTGCTTGGATTTCCAAGTAAATCGGCAAAGTCCGGAACAACTCCTGGTCACAGCCTTGCAGGGGGCCGGAACAACGGCACGTTATATCGGTGACCCAGGTCACGGGAAGAGCCGCCGAGAGTGAGGTCACTGAACCGGTGTGACACTGATCTCGTGCGCGAAAGCGGATAAATCAGGTTATGCCTGCAGAACGATCCAGCCACCCGCCGTAAACGGCACGCGCGCGTGGAGCCCGTTTCCGGGCCGCACGCGCGCGTGGGGTGACTTCTCGGTGAGCCGTGCCGGGAGACCGGTCAGGCGCCGTCGCCCGTCGGTGCCGTCGGCAGCGTCGCCGGATCCGTCGGCTCCTCCGTGGGGTCCTCCGTCGGGTCCTCGGTCGGCTCGGCCGTGGTCGGGTCCTCGGTCGGCTCGGCCGTGGTCGGGTCCTCGGTCGGCTCCTCGGTGGGCGTGTACGAGGGCTCGTACGACGGCGTGTAGTCCGGGTCGGTGCCCGTACCGGTGCCGTCGTCCGTGTACTCGTCGGTCGGCTCCTCGGTCGGCTCGTCGCTCGGCGTCTCGCTGGCCTGGTCGTCCTTCGTCGTCTGCGACGTGGTCGGCGTCGGCGTGGTGCCGGTGCCGCCCCCACCGTTGCCGGTGCCCTTCAGGGCCAGCGCGACGCCCGCCGCGATCGCGATCACCGCGAGGACGGCGAGGATCCACAGCTTGCCGCGACCGCTGCCCCGGTTGCCGTGCCCCTCGAAGCCGCCGTCGTCCCCGCCGCCGTACCCGGCGGGCAGGATCGGCTTCGGGATCTGCGTCGTACCGGAGCCGGAGTCCGAGGGGTGCCCCATGACGGTCGTGTTCGCGAAGCCCGCCGCCGGGGTGTGCCGACCGTCGTGCATCGTCACCGGGCCGGTGTTCCAGGTGCCGGTGTGGCCGCCCTGGTCGTACAGCATCTGCAGGCCGTACTGGACGAGGCCGCGCATCTCCTCGGCCGTCTGGAACCGGTCGTCCGGCTCCTTGGCGAGCGAGCGCATGACCAGGCCGTCGAGCTCCGGCGGCGCTCCGTCGGAGACCTCGGACGGGGGCGTCGGGATGTCCTGGACGTGCTGGTAGACCACCGACAGCGGGGTCTCGCCGGTGAACGGCGGGCGCAGCGCGAGGAGTTCGTAGAGCAGGCAGCCCGTCGCGTACAGGTCGGAGCGGTGGTCGACCGCCTTGCCGAGCGCCTGCTCGGGCGACAGGTACTGCGGGGTGCCCATGACCATGCCGGTCTGCGTCATCGTCGACTGCGCGCCGTGCAGGGCGCGGGCGATGCCGAAGTCCATCACCTTCACGGCGCCGTTGTGCGTGATGATGACGTTGGCAGGCTTGATGTCGCGGTGCACGATGCCGTGCTGGTGCGAATAGGCGAGCGCCTCGAGGACGCCGGAGACGATGATCAGGGCCTGCTCGGGGCCGGGCGCCTCGGCGTTGAGGAGCAGGTCGCGGATGGTCCGCCCCTCGACGATCTCCATCACGATGTACGGCACGCTGTGGCCGCCCACGAAGTCCTCGCCGGAGTCGTACACGGCGACGATCGCGTGGTGGTTGAGGCCGGCCACCGACTGGGCCTCGCGCGTGAAGCGGGCCTTGGACACCGGGTCCTCGGCGAGGTCGGAACGCAGCAGCTTGACCGCCACGGTGCGGCCGAGGCGCACGTCCTCTGCCGCGAACACCTCGGCCATACCGCCCCGGCCGAGTCTGCGGGTCAGCCGATAACGGCCGTCCCCGACAAGCCCGCCATTACCCCACATCTCCGGCGCGTCTGACATACCGCCGCCAGCCGCCTCGGGGTCGGACGGGCCCTGAGCGCGCTGCTGCTGTGCCATCAGTCCTCGCCGTCGTTTCTGCCCGCGGTGCGCGCGGTGTTGTTACGGTCTCCGTCGGCCACGCTACAGCCTCCACGCAAGCCGTCGGTCCGAGACGGCCGCCCCAACCGGAGGGAGACGGACCGGCCATCAAACCGGTACCGCGTCCGCTCGTGCAAATTCTGTGTACCGCCCGTACTGCCCCGGTAACTCTTCCGCGACGCTTCTTTCGCGTACGGTCACGGAACGGGCACCGCGCTTGACCTGTCAGTGCCGTGGGGCAGACTTGGCCGGGAATAGCACTTTGGATCACTCGGGATCACACACGGTCCACGGCGATCCACAGCAATCCACGGCAATCGCAGGCGCCTAAGAGGCTACGGGGGACGCAGCACATGAGCCAGGACGGCGCACAGGGCCGGTACGCGGGGCGGGCGCTCGCCGGCGGCCGCTATCAGCTGCGCGACTTGCTCGGCGAAGGCGGCATGGCCTCGGTGCACCTCGCGTACGACGCCGTGCTCGACCGGCAGGTCGCGGTCAAGACGCTGCACACCGAACTCGGCCGCGAGCAGGCGTTCCGCGAGCGCTTCCGCCGCGAGGCCCAGGCCGTGGCCAAGCTCACGCACACCAACATCGTCTCCGTCTTCGACACCGGCGAGGACGAGGTCGACGGCATGACGACGCCGTACATCGTCATGGAGTACATCGAGGGCCGGCCGCTCAGCTCGGTCTTCGACGAGGACGTACGGCAGTTCGGCGCGGTGCCCGCCGACAAGGCGCTGAAGATCACCGCGGACGTGCTCGCGGCGCTGGAGATCAGCCACGAGATGGGGCTGGTCCACCGGGACATCAAGCCGGGCAACGTGATGCTGAACAAGCGCGGCGTCGTCAAGGTCATGGACTTCGGCATCGCGCGCGCCATGCAGTCCGGTGTGACATCGATGACACAGACCGGCATGGTGGTCGGCACGCCGCAGTACCTCTCGCCGGAACAGGCGCTGGGCCGCGCCGTGGACGCCCGCTCCGACCTGTACTCGGTCGGCATCATGCTGTTCCAACTGGTCACCGGGCGGCTCCCGTTCGACGCGGACTCGCCGCTGGCGATCGCGTACGCGCATGTGCAGGAGGAGCCCGCCGCGCCGTCCTCGATCAACCGCGCCCTGCCGCCGGCCGTGGACGCGCTGGTCGCCCGCGCCCTGAGGAAGAACCCGAACGAGCGCTTCCCGAGCGCGGAGGCCATGCGCGACGAGTGCCTGCGCGTGGCCGCGTCCTTCCAGGCGGCCCCGCCGAGCATCGTGCCGGGCTCACAGGCGCCGAGCGGCCAGGGCGTCGGCGCCTCGGTGTTCCCGCCGGTCGGCCAGACGCCACCGCCCGGGGGCCCGGTCCAGGCGCCGTACCAACCGACCCCGGCCCCGAACCCGTACGGCACCCCGCCGCCCGCGACACCCCCGCCGGGGTACGGCTACCCGCAGCAGCAGCCCGGCTTCCAGACACCGACGCCGGCGGCGTACTCCCCGCAGCCGGGCCATCCGACCCCGCCGCCGTACACCATCTCGCCCCAGCCGCAGGCCACTTCGGGCGGCGGCAAGAACAACCGCGCGGTGATCATGGGCTCGATCATCGTGTCCCTCGTCGCGGTGGGCGGACTGATCGCGGCACTGACACTGACCGGCGACGGCTCCGCGGACGACGAGGGCGGCGGCGGCACGAGCACGTCGGCGCCGGCCACGAAGGCGGCCGGATACCGGGAGGGGGACAGCTCGAGGACGGTCGAGACGACCACCTGCACCGAGCCGCGGGAGTCGTTCCTCGACCCCGAGAAGGTACGGATGCCGGACTTCTCGTACCAGTACTGGCCTTCGGTCGAGGAATGCCTCAAGGCCGCCGACTGGAAGTACAAGAAGACCCCCAAGGACGAGAACACGTACGGCGACGGCACGGTGCTGCTGCAGTCCCCCGACGCGGGCACCGACTTCGACCCGGACAACCCGCCGACGCTGCAGTTCACGGTCTCGACCGGCAACCCGGAATGACGCCCGTGTGAAAGGGCCCGGCAGCACCGGCTGCCGGGCCCTTCGCTTACGGATGGGGTCTTACAGGTACGGCCCGCCCGTGCGGCCCGCCTGGTGCTGATCGCCGTCCTCGTGGCCGCCGACTCCCGGTGGCAGGGCGCGGCGCATCTGCTCCAACTGGGCCCGGGCGGCCATCTGCTGGGCGAAGAGCGTGGTCTGGATGCCGTGGAAGAGGCCCTCCAGCCAGCCGACCAACTGGGCCTGCGCGATGCGCAGTTCCGCGTCGCTCGGGGTCGCCTCGTCCGTGAACGGCAGGGAGAGCCGCTCCAGCTCCTCGACGAGCTCCGGTGCCAGGCCGTCCTCCAGTTCCTTCACGGAACTGGCGTGGATCTCCTTCAGCCGGACCCGGCTCGCCTCGTCCAGGGGAGCCACGCGCACTTCTTCGAGCAGCTGCTTGATCATGCTGCCGATCCGCATGACCTTCGCCGGCTGCTCGACCTGCTCCGTCACCGGGACCTCGCGGGAGTCCTCGTCTCCGTTGCCGCCGGTGAGCGCCATCCCGTCCTGGCCCACGACCAGGATCTGGGGGCTCTCGGACGGCCTTTCGTTCCTCGGCATCTCCATGCCGCCATTCTCTCGCACCCGTACAGCTCATCATCGTGGTGCCCCCCGTGTGGGGTGATCCACCGTTTACGCCGGGGGAGATTCCGTCAGCCGCTCCTTGTTCCCCCTGCACGGGCCGCGCGAACCAGGCCCGATCGTGCGGCGGATTCGGTCGGGTGGCGGAGTCCGGAATGCCGGGTGCGTGGGGGCCTGTGAGGCTTGTGCCGTGACTTCATGGCTGGGGGCGACGCGGGGGTGGCGATGCGTCCCGGGTACCGGGTTCGCGACCTCGCCGAGCGCGGGGCGCGGGCTCGCGCGCTCGTCGTCGCCGGGGGCTGCGCATGGGCTCGGGGCGGGGTCGGAGGTGTGGTGGGGCGTGCGGGGGATGCGGGCTCTGCGGGCTGCGGGGACGCTGGTCGTGCTGGTGGCCGGGCTGGTCGTGGGATTGGGTGGGGGTGGGGCGTCGTACGGCCTTGATGGCCCGCGTGGAGCTGCCGTGTCCGGAGATTCCTCCGGCTCCAAGGGTCCGCACCGGCCCTCCTCCGGCTCCACTGGGTCCGGCTCCACGGGGTCCGGCTCCACGGGTTCGCCCTCGTCCGTCTCCCCCCGCGCGGCCACGTCTCCCTCCGCGCCCGTGGCTGACTCCAAGGCTTCCCCCAGTTCCTCGGTCGAGCCCCTGCCTTCCTCCGTCGGCGAGGCTCCGTCGGGGGTGCCCTCCGCCTCCACCTCCACTTCCTCCGCCCCCGCCTCCGCCACCCCGTCCGCGGAGTCCCGGGCGTCCCAGGCCTCGGCCACCGCTCCGGCCCACGCGCCCACCGCCTCCCCTCCCGCCCCCTCCGACAAGCCGTCCCGGGCCGGGAGCCGGGCCGGTGAGGGGCGGGAACGGCCGGGGCGGGCGAAAGGGCCGCTGGAGGACGAGGAGGCGGGGGACGAGGAGGCGAGGGGCGACGAAGCCTCGGAGGAGGAGCCTGGCGGCGGCACGGGCGACGAGGACGGCGAAAGCTCGGCGTTGCCGGAGGACGAGGGTGAGGACGGCGGGGGTGTGGCCGAGCCTCCGAACGACGGCGCCGGTGACTTGGCCGCGGACGCCTCCACGGCGCCCTCAGCCCCGTCGAACCGTCCCGTACGGCAGCCCGTCCCGCAGGCCCAGAGCCCGACCGAGCCCGTGCTGCAGGTCCTGCCCCTCGGTAGCGGGCTGGTGCTCATCGGGCTCGGTCTGGGTCTTGCCTTCGTCGGTCTACGGTTGCGGCGCGACTAGGACAGGCCCCAAGGGCGTTCCCCCGCAGCCCGCAGCCCGCAGCCTTACGGCGCGACCAGGAGCACCTTCCCGACGTGCCCGCTGTCCTCCACCACCCGGTGAGCCTCGGCCGCGTCGTTCATCGGAATCTCGCGGTCGACGACCGGACGCACATGGCCGGCGTCCAGCAGGGGCCACACGTGCTCGCGTACGGCCGCGACGATCGCCGCCTTCTCACCGAGTGGACGGGCCCGCAGCGAGGTCGCGCTGATGGCGCCACGTTTGGCCAGGAGCGCGCCGATGTTGAGCTCGCCCTTGACGCCGCCCTGCATGCCGATGATGGCGAGGCGCCCGCTGACGGCGAGGGCCCGGACGTTGCGGTCGAGGTACTTGGCGCCCATGTTGTCGAGGATGACGTCGGCTCCGGCGCCGTCGGTGGCCTTCTTGACCTCGTCGACGAAGTCCTGCTCCCGGTAGTTGATCAGGATGTCGGCGCCCAGCTCGGCGCACCGGTCCAGCTTCTCCTGGGTGCCCGCCGTGACGGCGACCTTGGCGCCGACGGCCTTGGCGAGCTGGATGGCCATGGTGCCGATGCCGCTGGAGCCGCCGTGCACGAGCAGGGTCTCGCCCGGGCGGAGGTGGGCGACCATGAAGACGTTGGACCAGACCGTGCAGACCACCTCGGGCAGGGCGGCGGCCCGCGTCAGGCTCACGCCCTTGGGCACGGGCAGCAGCTGGCCGGCCGGCACGACGACCTTCTCGGCGTAGCCGCCGCCCGAGAGCAGCGCGCACACCTCGTCGCCCACGGCCCAGCCGGAGACACCGGGGCCGAGCTCGGCGATCCGGCCGGAGCACTCCAGACCGGGGTAGGGGGAGGCGCCGGGAGGCGGGTTGTAGAAGCCTTGACGTTGCAGGATGTCGGCGCGGTTGACGGCCCCGGCCACCACCTCGACCAGCACCTCGCCCTCGCCGGGCACGGGATCGGGGACCTCGTCCCACACCAGCGCCTCGGGCCCACCAGGTTCGGGAATCGTGATCGCATGCATGGCACGGACGCTACTCCCCGGCCTTCGGCCCCCTGTCCCTCGGCCCTTGGGCGGGCTCGGTCGGAAAATCCTGTGCGGCACCGATGAGTTTGCGCGACCGTAAAAGTCTCCCCATGCGCAGCCCAAGAACGCGGAAGGACCACTCGGAAGGACCCGAAGCATGAGCACGCAGACGACGTCCGGTCTCGCGATCGAGACGGCAGGCCTGGTGAAGACGTTCGGTGAGACACGGGCCGTCGACGGCGTGGACCTCGCGGTTCCGGCCGGCACGGTCTACGGCGTCCTCGGCCCGAACGGCGCCGGCAAGACCACCACGGTGAAGATGCTCGCCACCCTGCTACGACCCGACGGCGGCGAGGCCCACGTCTTCGGCCACGACATCGTCCGCGAGGCCGACGAGGTGCGCGGCCGGGTCAGCCTCACCGGCCAGTACGCCTCCGTGGATGAGGACCTCACCGGCACCGAGAACCTGGTCCTGCTGGGCCGCCTCCTCGGCCACGGCAAGCCCGCCGCCCGGGAGCGTGCCGCGCAGCTGCTGGAGGCCTTCGGGCTTTCGGACGCGGCCGGGAAGCAGGTCAAGAACTACTCCGGCGGCATGCGGCGCCGTATCGACATCGCCGCGTCCATCCTCAACACCCCCGACCTGCTCTTCCTCGACGAGCCGACGACCGGCCTCGATCCGCGCAGTCGCAACCAGGTGTGGGACATCGTGCGCGCGGTCGTCGCGCAGGGCACCACCGTGCTGCTGACCACGCAGTACCTGGACGAGGCCGACCAGTTGGCGTCCCGGATCGCGGTCATCGACCGCGGCAAGGTGATCGCCGAGGGGACCAAGGGCGAGCTCAAGGCGTCCGTCGGCGCCGGTTCGGTCCATCTGCGGCTGCGTGACGCGGCACAGCGGCCGGAGGCCGAGCGCGTGCTGCGGCGGACGCTCGACGCGGATGTGCAGCTGGAGCCCGATCCCGTGGCCCTCACCGCGCGTGTCGGCTCCGGGGCGGCCAATGGCCAGGGCGCGGTGGAACAGGCCGCCCGCGCGCTCGCCGAACTGGCCCGCACCGGCATCACCGTCGACAACTTCTCGCTGGGCCAGCCCAGCCTGGACGAGGTGTTCCTCGCCCTCACCGGACACGACACCCACGACGAGCGCGGCAACGACGACAAGGACGAGGTGGCGGTATGAGCACCGTGACGCAGACCGAGAGCAAGGAACTCGCCCCCGTCAGCGCCGAGTCGCTCGCCGCGCTGCTCGTGGCCGGGGAGCGGCCGCCGCGGCCCAGCGCCTGGTCGGCCTCGATGACCTTCGGCTGGCGGGCGATCCTGAAGATCAAGCACGTACCGGAGCAGCTCTTCGACGTCACCGCGTTCCCGATCATGATGGTGCTGATGTACACGTACCTGTTCGGGGGCGCCCTGGCCGGGTCCCCGAAGGAGTACATCCAGTTCCTGCTGCCGGGCATCCTGGTGATGTCGGTCGTGATGATCACGATGTACACGGGCGTCTCGGTGAACACCGACATCGAGAAGGGCGTCTTCGACCGGTTCCGGTCGCTGCCCATCTGGCGGCCGTCGACCATGGTCGGCTATCTGCTGGGCGACGCCCTGCGCTACACGATCGCGTCCGTGGTGATGCTCACCGTCGGCATGATCCTGGGCTACCGCCCGGACGGCGGGGTCCTCGGGGTGCTCGCGGGCATCGCGCTGCTGGTCGCCTTTTCGTTCGCGTTCTCGTGGATCTGGACGATGTTCGGGCTGATGCTGCGCACCGAGAAGTCGGTGATGGGCGTCAGCATGATGGTGATCTTCCCGCTGACGTTCCTGTCCAACGTCTTCGTCGATCCGAAGACCATGCCGGGCTGGCTCCAGGCCTTCGTCAACAACAGCCCGATCACCCATCTGTCCTCGGCCGTACGAGGGTTGATGGCCGGTGACTGGCCGGCGGCCGAGGTGGCCTGGTCGCTGGGCTGGGCGGGCCTGTTCGTGCTGGTCTTCGGGCCGATCACGATGCGGCTGTACAACCGCAAGTAGTCGAAGCGGCCCGTCAGATGGGCTTCATCCCTGGGGGCAGACGCCGGTCATCGGGTGTGACCTGAGTGCCCGGCGTAGCCCGCACGATGGTGATGAGCCGGTCCGTCAACTCCAGTGTCCGGACGTCCGGATCGTCGTATCCGAGCACCCGGTGCCCGCGTACGACGCTCACCACCAGGTCGTCCGTCTGCCGCGGGCTCTTGCCCACCTCGGCCTTTATGACCGGCCGTTCGACGATGTCGAGCCCGCTGCCCTGCTGGATCAGATCCTCCAGGACCATGCCGGCTGCGGGGCTGAGCACGGAGAGGCCCAGGAGCCGGCCGGCAGCGCTGGCGCTGGTGATGACCGCGTCGGCGCCGGACTGCTTCAGCAGCGGCGCGTTCTCCTCCTCGCGCACCGCGGCCACGATCTTCGCCCCGCGGTTGAGCTGCCGTGCCGTCAACGTCACCAGGACGGCGGTGTCGTCGCGCTGGGTGGCGATGATGATCTTCCGCGCCTTGTGCACCTCGGCCCGCTTCAGGACCTCACTGCGTGTGGCGTCCCCGGTGACCCCGGCGTACCCGTCCGCGACCGCCGCCTCGATCACCTTGGCACTCGGGTCGACCACGACGACCTGGTCCTTCCTCAGGCCCGTCGCGCAGACGGTCTGGATCGCCGAACGCCCCTTCGTTCCGAAGCCGACGACGACGGTGTGGTCACGCAAGGTGGACCTCCAGCGGGTCAGACGCCATTCCTCCCGGGTCCGTTCGGTGAGGACCTCGAGCGTGGTGCCGACCAGGATGATCAGGAACAGCACTCGCATGGGCGTGATGACGAAGATGTTGGTGAGCCGGGCGGCGTCACTGACGGGGGTGATGTCGCCGTATCCGGTGGTGGAGAGGCTGACGGTCGCGTAGTAGAAGGCGTCGAGGAGGTCGACGGAACCGTCGGAGTTGTCGTTGTAGCCCTCATGGTCGGCGTAGACGATCAAGGCCGCCGCCACGAGCAGTGTCAGCGCCAGCGTCACTCGCTTGGCGACCTGCCGGAACGGATGCTCCACGATCTTCTTCGGGAGCTTCACCCGATAGGTCGCGACCCGCTCGTCCGCCCGACGGGCGATCGCGTCCTGGCCCGGAAGTTTCACGTGAAACACACCTCGATGCCGGCACTCGCCCAGGGCAGGTCGAGCAGTTCGGTCTCCTGACCCGCGCGAACACCGCCGGGCGGTACGACGGCGACGGCGTCGGCCGCCGCCATCCCCCGCAGCATGGCCGGCCCGTGGTAGTGCAACGGCACGGCGTGGTCGCCGCGCAGCACGACGGGGATGAGCCGGGTGTCGTACGGATGCCCGTGGGCCGCCTCCTTCAGGGGGAGCGCGTACGGCTCCGGGGACGGGTGGGCGGCGAGCGTGCGCAGCAGGGGTTCGGCGAGGGTGAGCAGGCCGGAGACGGCGGCGAGGGGGTTGCCGGGCAGGCCGACGAGGTGCTGGTTCTCCTTGGTGCGGGCCAGCAGCATGGGGTGACCGGGCCGTACCTTGACGCCGTCCACCAGGAGTTCGGCACCGATGCGCCGCAGCGTAGGGTGGACGTGGTCGACGGGGCCGGCCGCGGTGCCGCCGGTGGTGACGATGAGGTCGGCGTCGGAGCGGGTGAGGGCCTTGTGCAGGGCCTTGGCGTCGTCACCGAGCCGGCGCACGGAGGTGACGTCGGCGCCGAGTGCGCGCAGCCAGGGCGGCAGCATCGGGCCGAGGGCGTCACGGATCAGCCCGTCGCGCGGAAGCCCTTCGGTGAGCAACTCGTCGCCGAGGACGAGGACTTCGACGCGGGGACGCGGTACGGCGGTGACGGTGTCGTATCCGGCGGCGGAGGCCAGGCCGAGGACGGCCGGGGTCACGAGGGTGCCGACGGCGAGCAGTTGGTCTCCGTTACGGCATTCCTGGCCGCGGGGGCGGATGTCCTGGCCGGGCTGGATCTCCCGGGTGGCGTGCAGACGGTCCTTGGCGTCCGTGCGGCCGTGTTCGCTGCGCAGGACGGCGGTGGTGTCCGGCGGGATCCGGGCGCCGGTCGCGATCCGGACGGCCTCTCCGTCGGTGAGCGGCTCGGGCTCGGCGTGCCCGGCCAGCACCCCCTCCTCCCGTACGTCCCAGGGGCCGGGGCCCGCGACCGCCCAGCCGTCCATGGCCGAGGTGTCGAAGGAGGGCAGGTCGGTGAGGGCGGTGAGGGGGGCGGCCAGGGTGAGGCCGAGGGCCGCGTCGAGCGGGACGGAGACGGGAGCGCGGCCGACGGCCCGGGTGGCGGCACGCGCGGCACGGGCGGCGGTCTCGCGGGCCTCGCGCCAGGGGGTGGCCTGGTGGTGGCGGTCCGGGTGAGGGGAGCCCGGGGCGGCGTGCGGGCCGGGTGCGGGCACGTGGTCGCCGGGGGCGTGGGGGCCGTTGTGTTCGTTCACGAGGGCGAGCACCTCCTCGACGTCGAGGTCCTCGGCGTCCTCGTCCGCCTGGACGCCGCGGGCGGTCATCCGGCGTCCGGGCGGGTGTCGGGCGTGGCGTCGGGGGCCGCGTCGGACTTGGCGGAGGCCGCCTCCTGCGCCCAGCGCAGGGCGAGGGCGGTGGCCTTGCGGGAGGCTTCGGCGACGGCTTCCGGGCCGCCCTCTCCTCGCGTGGCCTGCGCTGCCGCGTACCCGACGAGGAAGGTGGTCAGCGGGGCCGCGGGCCGCGCCACACCGTGGGCGGCGTCGCGGGCGAGATCGAGCAGGACCTTGGTGTCGACGTCGAGCTCGATGCCGAGCTCGTCCTTGACTGCGGAAATCCATTCATCCAACACGTGCCCATGCTCCCTGATGCGTGCCCTGGCGGTGGCGATGTCGTCCCAGGTGTCGCAGTCGAAGGACGCGACGGGGTCGGGGACGCGGGTGAGGCCGAGCGCGCCGGTCAGCCGACGCAGGGGGAGGCCGGTGAGGCCGCCGCCCGCGGCGGAGCCGCTGGTGGATGCAGCCTGGGCGAGCGCCTGAAGTTCGCGGCGCAGCGCGGGCGCGCGGTACGCGGCGACGAGCGGCTGGTCGCGGCCGTCGGCGTCGGTCAGCAGCGCGCCGTCGGCGCCGCTGGTGCCCAGGGCGGCCAGCAGCCGCCGTACCGTGCCGTCGTCGAGGAACGGCAGGTCGGCGGAGAGGACGACGACTCGCTCCGCCGTGGTGCGGCGCAGCCCGGCGTCGAGTGCGGCCAGCGGGCCGCCGCCGGGCGGGTCCTCGCGCGCCCAGGTGACCGGGCGCGAGGTCGGGCGGGGGTCGGCGACGACGACGGTGGACCGCGCGTCGGCGCAGGCAGCGAGCACCCGGTCGAGCAGCGCCCGCCCGCCGACGCGCACCCCGGGCTTGTCCGCGCCGCCGAGCCGCCGCGCCGCACCTCCGGCGAGCACGACGGCGTCGTACGCGACGTCGTGCCCGGCCTCCTGCTGGGCGTCGGCGGCGCCTCGTCCGCCCGGCGGTTCGTACGCGGTCACCCCCCGAGTATGCGTGCCTCCACGATCACAGGGAACGCAGGGGAGGCAGCCGGCCGCGGCGGTTGTGTCACAGCGTGCGCAGCAGCACCGCCGGCTGTTCCACGCAGTCCGCCACATACCGCAGGAAGCCGCCGGCCGTGCCGCCGTCGCAGACCCGGTGGTCGAAGGTGAGCGAGAGCTCCACGACCTGGCGCACGGCCAGTTCGCCCTCGTGCACCCACGGCTTGGGGATGATGCGGCCGACGCCGAGCATGGCGGCCTCGGGGTGGTTGATGATCGGCGTGGAGCCGTCGACGCCGAACACGCCGTAGTTGTTCAACGTGAAGGTGCCGCCGGTGAGTTCCGCGGGCCTGAGGGTGCCCGTGCGGGCCGCCTCGGTCAGCCGGGCGAACTCCACGGTCAGCGACTCCGCGTCCCGCGCGTGCGCGTCCCGCACGACCGGGACGACCAGACCCCGCTCGGTCTGCGCCGCGAACCCGAGGTGCACCTGGTCGAGCTGGACGACCTCCCTGGCCTCCATGTCCACCGTGGAGTTGAGCTCGGGGAACCGGGCCAGGGCCGCGGTGCAGATACGGGCCAGCAGGGCGAGGAGGGAGATCTTCGGCCCGCCGGCGGCGTTCATCGCGGTGCGCGCCCGCATGAGCTCGGTCGCGTCGGCATCCACCCAGCAGGTCGCGTCCGGGATCTCCCGCCGGCTGCGGGAGAGCTTGTCGGCGACGGCGCCGCGGATGCCCTTGAGGGGGGTGCGGATGCCTTCAGGGGCGGCCTTCGCGTGGGCGGGGGGAGCCGGTGCCGGGGTGACGGCCGGTGCCTTGGCCACGCGCTCCTGCGCGGAGGCGGCCCGCAGCGCGTACTCCACATCCGCCCGCAGGATCAGCCCGTCGGGCCCGGAACCGTGCAACTCCCGCAGGTCCAGGCCGTGCTCGCGGGCGAGGCGGCGGACGAGCGGGGAGATCACGGGTACGGGGCCCTCACTACGGGGCTCCTCGTCGGCCGGCGTCATGTCACGGCCATGGCCGGGGCCTGCGGGGCCTCCGACGGCGCCGTGCCCCGCCGCTGTGCCGACGGGCCGCGCGACGCCCGGGGCGGGGGCGCGCTCGGCGGTCGGCGTGCCCTCCCGCGCGGCGGCACCGTTCGCCGCCACACCCGAGAGCTGCCCCGCCGGTGTCGCCGACGCGGTCGGCCGTACTCGCCTGCGCCGCGCCGGGGCCTCGGAGGTGCCGTACCCCACCAGCACGTTCCCGGAGCCCTCGGTCTCGTCGCCGGAGGCAGGCGCCCCCACCGCCACCGTGATCAGGGGCGCCCCGACGGGCAGCTCCGTGCCCTCCTCGCCGAAGCGGGCGGTGACCACGCCGGCGTACGGGCAGGGGATGTCGACCATCGCCTTGGCCGTCTCGACCTCGACGACCGGCTGGTCGACGGCGACGACGTCACCGACCTCCACCAGCCAGCGGACGATCTCCGCCTCGGTGAGCCCCTCCCCGAGGTCGGGGAGCTTGAACTCGAACACCTGCGGCATCAGCTCTCGGCCTCCCACTGCAGACGCCCCACGGCGTCCAGGATCCGGTCCACGCCGGGCAGGTGGTGACGCTCCAGCATCGGCGGCGGGTAGGGGATGTCGAACCCGGCCACACGCAGCACCGGCGCCTCCAGGTGATGGAAGCAGCGCTCCGTGATCCGGGCCGCGATCTCCCCTCCCGGGCCGCCGAACCCGCCCGACTCGTGCACGACGACCGCTCGCCCGGTCCGCCGTACCGAGGCGGCGACCGTCTCGTCGTCGAACGGCACCAGCGAGCGCAGGTCGACGACTTCCAGGTCCCACCCCTCCTCGCGCGCCGCCTCGGCGGCTTCGAGGCAGACGGGCACGGACGGTCCGTACGTGATGAGCGTGGCGCTCCGGCCCGAGCGCCGCACCACCGCGCGGCCAATCGGTTCAACGGTCTGCGGATCCTCCGGGTTCCAGGAGTCCTTCGACCAGTACAGCCGCTTGGGCTCCAGGAAGACGACCGGATCGTCGGAGGCGATGGCTGCGCGCAGCAGCCCGTAGGCGTCGGCGACGGTCGCGGGCGTGACGACATGGAGCCCCGGAGTCGCCATGTAGTACGCCTCGGACGAGTCGCTGTGGTGCTCGACGCCGCCGATGCCGCCGCCGTAGGGGACGCGGATGGTGATCGGGAGCGGCATCGTGCCGCGCGTGCGGTTGCGCATGCGCGCGACATGCGAGATGAGCTGCTCGAACGCCGGGTAGGCGAACGCGTCGAACTGCATCTCCACGACCGGGCGCAGGCCGTACATGGCCATGCCCACCGCCGTGCCCAGGATCCCCGCCTCGGCCAGCGGCGTGTCCGTGCAGCGGTCCTCGCCGAACTCCTTGGCGAGCCCGTCGGTGACCCGGAAGACCCCGCCCAGGGTGCCTACGTCCTCGCCCATGACGTGCACGGTGGGGTCGTCCGCCATGGCGTCGCGCAGCGCGCGCGTGAGGGCCTGCGCCATGGTGGCCGGCTTGACGGCGACGGTGGTCATCGGTGCGACCCTTCCGACTCGGCGTCGAGCTCGGCACGCAACTGGGCCTGCTGTTCGCGCAGTTGCGGGGTGGGCTCGGCGTACACATGGGCGAACAGGTCCATCGGGTCGAGCACCGGGTCCTGGTTCATGCGCTCGCGCAGGTCGGCGGCCATGGCCTCGGCGGCGTCCCGGGCGGCCTGCTTGCCGGCCTCGTCGAGGAGGCCCCGCTCGGTCAGCTCGTGCTCCAGGAGGGCGATCGGGTCGTGTCCGCGCCAGGTCTCCACCTCGGAGTCGCCGCGGTAGCGGGTCGCGTCGTCGGCGTTGGTGTGGGCGTCGATGCGGTAGGTGATCGCCTCGATCAGCGTCGGTCCGCCGCCCGCGCGGGCGTGCCGTACGGCATCGCTCAGCACCTCGTGCACGGCGGCCGCGTCGTTGCCGTCGACCAGGCGGCCGGGCATGCCGTAGCCGACGGCCTTGTGGGCCAGCGACGGGGCCGCGGTCTGCTTGGCGAGCGGCACGGAGATCGCGAAGCCGTTGTTCTGGACCAGGAAGACGACAGGTGCCTGCCATACGGCGGCGAAGTTCAGCGCCTCGTGGAAGTCGCCCTCGCTGGTGCCGCCGTCGCCGACCATGGCGAGCGCGACCACGTCGTCGCCCTTGAGGCGGGCGGCGTGCGCCAGGCCGACGGCGTGCGGGAGCTGGGTGGCGAGGGGGGTGCACAGGGGGGCCACGCGGTGCTCGTGCGGGTCGTAGCCGGTGTGCCAGTCGCCGCGCAGCAGGGTCAGGGCCTGGACGGGGTCCAGGCCGCGGGCCACGGCGGCGAGGGTGTCGCGGTAGCTGGGGAACAGCCAGTCGCGGTCCTCAAGGGCCAGCGCGGCGGCGACCTCGCAGGCCTCCTGGCCGGTGGTGGACGGGTACACGGCGAGGCGGCCCTGCTTCGTGAGCGCGGTCGCCTGCGCGTTGTACCGACGGCCCCGCACCAGCTCGGCGTAGAGCCGGCGCAGCAGGTCCGGGTCGGCCTTCGCGGCGGCCTCGGTGCCGAGGACGCGGTATGGCTCCGCGTCGGGCAGCAGCGGCGCGGGGTCCATGCGGGGCTGCCAGGCGGGCGGCGGCGATGGCCGGTACGCGCCTCGCTGCTCCATGACCGTCATGACGGCACCTCCTCGTGGGAGCGGCTACGGGAGGCGCGGCTTCAGTGACGCGCCTCACCTACCGATTGTTCGGTCGTCGGCACATTTTGGCTACAGGCACCCTCAGGCTGTGGACAAACGGTTCTCCACAGCCTCCAATGAACGCAGTACGTCCACGGCAGGAAGGTGGGGGGACATGGCGCCTGAACAAATGGCCGAGAGCCCGGAGAGCGGCACCCTCCTGCCGCCCCCGCGTCCGCTCGACGCCATCGATCAGGACATCCTCCAGATGCTCCAGGCGGACGGCCGCGCCTCGATACGGTCGGTCGCCGAGCGGGTCCATGTCTCGCGCGCCAACGCCTACGCGCGTATCAACCGCCTCATCGAGGACGGCGTCATCCGCGGTTTCGGCGCCCGCGTCAACCACGAACGCGCAGGCCAGGGCACCTCGGCGTACATCACCCTGAAGATCGTCCAGAACTCCTGGCGCACGGTGCGCGAACAGCTCAGACAGCTGCCGGGCGCTTCTCACATCGCCCTCGTCGGGGGCGATTTCGATGTGCTGCTGCTGGTCCACACCCCCGACAACAGGGCGCTGCGCGAGCTGGTCCTCACCCGGCTCCAGGCGATCCCCGAGGTGCTCAGCTCGCGCACGCTGCTGGTGTTCGAGGAGGAGGACCTGGAGCCGCAGGGCTGAGCCGGGCGCCCCGGCCGTCAGCCGGAGGCCATGACCACTGCCATCGTCACCAGGAACACCAGCGGAAGGACCGCGCACAGGAGACCGCAACAGGCCGCCGTGATCCGCAGCATCCGCGCCGACCGGCGGCGCGGCAGCGCCCAGGCGATCGCGAGCAGGACGAATCCCCCGCAGAGCAGCACTTCGGGGGCGCTGATGTAGCTGTCGTCGCCGTACATGCTGTACTCCCACGCGAGGAGCGGCAGTCCGAGCAGCGTGGCCACGAGAGGCGCCGTCCGCCAGGTCGGGTCGGCGGCGGTGGGCTGCGCATCGTTCTCGATCATGCGTCACACCTCACCAGCCGGGGCCACCCGCGGACATCGGGCGGCGTACTCACCCGTCCACGCGCGCGTACTCAGCCCGCGTCCACACCAGAGGTGGACACAGCCCGCCGCCGCACCAGAGGTGGTCAGCCCGCCTGCCGCAGTCCCCCGAAGACCAACCGCACCACCGTGTCGGCGACCTCGCGCTCGTTCATGCCGCGGCCGTCCGGCCGGTACCACTCCACGATCGAGTTGATCATCCCGAAGACGAGCCGCGTGGCCAACCGCACCTCCACGTCGGCGCGCACCTCCCCGTCGGCGGCGGCCGCCTTGAGCAGTTCGGCGACCTGGTGGTCGAAGTCGCGGCGCCGGTCCAGGGCCCACCGCTCGGTGTCGGTGTTGCCGCGCACGCGCAGCAGCAGCGTCACATAGGGCAGGTCGCCTATGAGCACCTCGACCATGCGCCGTACGACGTACTCCAGGCGGTCGGCGGCGTGCCCCACGCGCGCGTGCTCCTCGTCGAGGATCCCGAAGAGCCCTTCCAGCGCCCGGCTGACGGCGCGGCGCAGCAGCTCCTCCTTGCCCGTGACGTGGTGGTAGATCGACGACTTGGAGATGCCGGCCGCCTTGGAGAGGTGCTCCATGGAGGTGCCGTCGTAGCCGCGCTCGTTGAAGATCTGCACGGCGACGGAGAGCAGTGTCTCCGGCGTGTACGTGTCGCGCTTGGCTGTGGTCATGAGGTGTTGCCCTCCCGCTTGTCGGAGGCGTACGCGTGGCGGTACAGCGCGAGGGACGGCGCGTAGCGCCCCGAGGGGTCGCGCAGGTGCAGATCGTCGAGCAGGGCGTACGCCCAGTTGCGGCCGAGCCGACGGCTCCACTCGAAGGGGCCGAGCGGGTAGTTCACGCCGAGACGCATCGCGGTGTCGATGTCCTCCTCGGTGGCCACGCCCTTGGCGACGGCATCGTGCGCGAGGTCGACGATCCGGGCGACCGTGCGGGCGACGATCATGCCGGGGACGTCGCCGATGACGCTGACGTCCTTGCCGAGCGCCTGGAAGAGGCCGGTGGCCTCGGCGAGGGTCTGCGGCGAGGTGTCCTGGGAGGCGGACAGGGCGATCCGGGTGGCCCGGCGGTAGTCGAGGGCGAGATCGAAGTAGACGACGTCCCGGAACTCCACCGAAGTCTGCCCGTCGGCGAGGGCGAGCTGGCCGCCGCTCGGCAGCACCAGGCGGGTGCCGTGGTCCTCGTCCTCCTCGCGCACCAGGATGCCCGCCTCGCGGATCAGCGCGAGCAGCTCGGAGGCCGGACCCAGGTCGCCCTCGGCGACGACGTAGGCGGGCGTCCGGCCCTTCTCCGCGGTGTGCGGCTCGTCGCGCTCGGCCTCCTCGGCGTAGTCGTACCAGCCGTGCCCGCTCTTGCGGCCGAGGCGGCCGGACTCCACCAGGCGCCGCTGGGCGAGCGAGGGCGTGAAGCGGACGTCCTGGAAGAAGGACTGCCACACGGAGTGCGTGACGGACTCGTTGACGTCCTGGCCGATGAGGTCGGTGAGTTCGAAGGCGCCCATCTTGAAGCCGCCGCATTCACGCAGGACCGCGTCGATGGTGGCCGGGTCCGCGCCCTGCGCCTCGTAGACGGCGAAGGCCTCGGCGTAGAAGGGCCGGGCGATGCGGTTGACGATGAATCCGGGGGTGTCGGCGCAGGCGACCGGCGTCTTGCCCCAGGCGCGTGCCGTCTCGTACGCGCGCGTGGCCGACGTGACGTCGGTGGCGAACCCGGAGACCACCTCGACCAGCGGCAGCAGCGGCGCCGGGTTGAAGAAGTGCAGCCCGACGAAGCGGCCCGGGTTGGCGAGGGCGCCGCCGATGGCCGTTACGGACAGGGACGAGGTGTTGGTGGCGAGCAGACAGTCCTCGCCGACGATGCCCTCCAGCTCCCGGAACAGCTCCTGCTTGACGTCCAGGCGCTCCAGGACGGCCTCGACGACCAGGGCGCAGTCCGCGAGGTCGGCGAGCGACTCGGCGGGCAGCAGCCGGGCACGGGCCGCGTCGCGGTCGGCGCCGGTGAGGCGGTCCTTCTCGACGAGCCGGTCGAGGCGCGCGCCGATCGCGTCGGCCGCTGCCTGGGCGCGCCCGGGAGCGGCGTCGTACAGCCGTACAGGATGGCCGGCGACCAACGCGACCTGGGCGATGCCCTGGCCCATGGTGCCGGTGCCGACGACGGCCACGGGGCTGCTGAGGTCGAGTGCTGTCATGTGCGCGATCCTCCCGCACGGGGTTTTCCACAGATGCGGCGGACCCCCTTGAACCGACCGATCGTTCGGTTACTCTAACTCTGACTGCCTGTTCCTGCCCATGTCTGCGCCCAGGTCATGAGCTCAACGGAGAGCTCTGGAAACGAGGAGTTGGTCCCGCATGGCCGCCGAACTGACCGCCCACGAGCTGATCGCCAAGCACCGGCCCACCCTCGACCAGGCGCTGGAGGCGATCCGCACGCGCGCGTACTGGTCCCCGCACCCGGAGCACCCCAAGGCCTACGGCGAGAACGGCAGCCTGGACGCGGCGGCGGGCAAGGCAGCCTTCGACGCCCTCCTCGGCAACCGGCTCGACCTCGGCCAGGCCGGCACGGACGACTGGGTGGGCGGTGAAGTCTCCCCGTACGGCATCGAGTTGGGCGTCGAGTACCCGCACGCGGACATCGACCAGCTGTTGCCGGCCATGCGGTCCGGCATGCGTGAGTGGCGGGACGCGGGCGCGGAGATGCGCGCGGTGGTCTGTCTGGAGATCCTCAAGCGGATCAGCGACCGGACGCACGAGTTCGCGCACGCGGTCATGCACACCTCCGGTCAGGCCTTCATGATGGCGTTCCAGGCGGGCGGCCCGCACGCGCAGGACCGCGGCATGGAGGCGGTGGCCTACGCCTACGTCGAGCAGGTCCGCACCCCCGACACGGCGGAGTGGACCAAGCCGCAGGGCAAGCGCGATCCGCTCGCCCTGAACAAGCAGTTCACGCCGGTGCCGCGCGGGATCGCCATGGTCATCGGCTGCAACACCTTCCCCACCTGGAACGGCTACCCGGGCCTGTTCGCCTCCCTCGCCACCGGCAACGCGGTCCTCGTGAAGCCGCACCCGCGCGCGGTGCTGCCGCTCGCGCTCACCGTGCAGGTCGCGCGGCAGGTGCTGACCGAGGCCGGCTTCGACCCGAACCTGGTGGCGCTGGCGGCCGAGCGACCCGGCGAGGGCATCGCCAAGACGCTGGCTCTGCGCCCCGAGATCCGGATCATCGACTACACCGGCTCGACCGTGTTCGGCGACTGGCTGGAGGCCAACGCCCGCCAGGCGCAGGTCTACACGGAGAAGGCCGGCGTCAACACGGTGATCGTCGACTCGACGGACAACTACAAGGGGATGCTGTCCAACCTGGCCTTCTCCCTCTCCCTGTACAGCGGCCAGATGTGCACCACCCCGCAGAACCTGCTCATCCCCCGCGACGGCATCCGCACCGAGGAGGGCCCCCGGACCTTCGACGAGGTCGTCGCCGACCTCGCCCGCTCGGTCGACGGCCTCCTCGGCGACGACGCCCGCGCGAACGCCCTGCTCGGCGCGATCGTCAACCCCGACGTCAAGGCCCGCCTGGAGGCCGCGGCGGGCCTGGGCGAAGTCGCCCTCGCCTCCCGCGAGATCGGCAACCCGGAGTTCCCGGACGCGGTGGTCCGTACGCCGGTGATCGTCAAGCTGGACGGGGCCAAGCCGGACGACGAGGCCGCCTACATGAGCGAGTGCTTCGGGCCGGTCTCGTTCGCCGTCGCGGTCGACTCGGCGTCGCAGGCGGTGGAGTTGCTGCGGCGGACGGTGCGGGAGAAGGGCGCGATGACGGTCGGCGCGTACACCACCGACGAGGAGGTCGAGCAGGCCGTACAGGAGGCCTGCCTGGAGGAGGCGGCCCAGCTCTCCCTGAACCTGACGGGCGGGGTGTACGTCAACCAGACGGCCGCGTTCTCCGACTTCCACGGGTCGGGCGGCAACCCGGCGGCCAACTCGGCGCTGTGCGACGGGGCGTTCGTCGCCAACCGGTTCCGGGTCGTCGAGGTGCGTCGGGAGGCCTAGGCCCGGAAAGCGCCCCCGGTGAGGCTCCAGTGGTACAGGGTCATCGCCACGCTCGTCGCCAGGTTGTAGCTGGAGACCTGAGGGCGCATCGGCAAGGACACCAAATGGTCGGCACGCGCGCGTAGTCCGGCCGATAGGCCGCTTCGCTCCGATCCGAAGGCGAGGACGGCGTCGTCCGGGAGTTTGATGCCCCGGATGTCGTCGCCCTCCGGGTCCAGCGCGAAGACCGGCCCCGGTGGCAGCTCGTCCACGTCCAGCCGCTCCACCGCCGTCGCGAAATGCAGGCCGGCCCCGCCTCGTACGACGGTCGGATGCCACGGGTCGAGGGTGCCGGTCGTGACCACGCCCGTCGCGCCGAAACCGGCGGCCAGGCGGATCACGGCGCCCGCGTTGCCGAGGTTGCGCGGGTGGTCGAGGACCACGACCGGGGCGGTGCGCGGGGTGTGCGCCAGCTTCTCGATGTTGGCGGCCCGGGACGGCCGTACGGCCAGGCCCGCGACGGCGGTCGGATGCGGGCGCGGCACGAGGGACGTGTACGTCGACTCCGGGACCTGGGTCAGGAGTGCGTCCAGGGCGTCCCGGACGTCCGGCGCCAGCTCCTCGGCGAGGGCGAGTGCGGCTTCCCGGTCGACGGTGACCGCCACCGGGACCTCGGCGCCGAAGCGCACGGCGTGCTTGAGGGCGTGGAAGCCGTCGAGCAGCACCGAGGTGCCGGCGAGCCGGTTCCAGGAGGTCACGGTCATGCCGTGAAGCCTACGTGCGCGTGCTCGGGGTTCTCCGGGGCGCGCGGCTCGGGGAGCGCCTTGCGGTCGTCACCGCGCCGGGCCAGGCGGGACAGCCGTCCACGCGCGCGTGCCGCCCACTCGCCCAGGCGGCGCAGGAACGACGTCGGCAGGAAGACCGCGTCCGCCGCGATCATCGCCAGCGAGAAGAACGGCAGGCCGAGGACGACCGCGATCACGGCATGCTCGGTGATCATCGCGGCGAGGAGGACGTTCTTGACCCGCCGGTTGAACAGCGTGAACGGGAAGGCGACCTGCACGACGACCGTGCCGTAGGTGATGAGCATCACCATCGTGCCGCTGGACGAGAGCGCATCGGCGAGGGCGGGCCAGGGCGAGAAGTAGTCGAGGTGCAGCGGGTAGTAGACCGCCGTGCCGTCCTGCCAGCGGGAGCCCTGGATCTTGTACCAGCCGGCCGTCGCGTAGATGAGGCAGGCCTCGGCCATGATCACGAGCAGGGCGCCGTTGTGCACGATGTTGCCGACGACGTCGAGCAGGATGCGCGGCTCGTCGGTCCGGGCACGGCGGCCGACGATCCACCACACGGCCTGCCCCAGCCAGACCCCCCACAGGATCACCGGCACCGTCAGGTCGCCGTCGAGGCGGCCCGCCGCGGTCACCGCGACCAGCGCGAACCCGAGCACGCCCCACAGGGCCGGCCCCACCCGGTCGGGCCCGGTCCGCTCGCCACGCGCGTGTGCCTCACCCGTGAGCCGCGCCCGGCGCTCGTCCAGCGACCAGACCTGGCCGCAGCGGGTGAACACGAGGTAGAGGCACATCAGGTGCAGCACGTTGTCGCCGCCGTCGCCCATGAAGATGGAGCGGTTCTGCAGCGAGAGCACGCCGACCATGAACAGCACGGACATCGTCCGGGTGCGCCAGCCGAGCAGCAGCAGCACGCTGGCCAGGACGGCGAGGGCGTACACGGACTCGAACCAGAACCGGCTGCTCGACCACATCAGCGCGGTGAACGAGCCGTTCGTCCCGATCAGCTGCTGCGCGAGGTCGAAGTCCCAGGGACCGTCCGGGCCGTACAGCTCCTGGCGGTGGGGGAACTCGCGCAGCAGGAACAGCAGCCAGGTCGCGGTGAAGCCGATGCGGATCACGGCCGTCTGGTACGGGCCGAGGGCTGACTCGGTGACGCGGGCGATGCCCGAGGAGATCGCGAGGGTGAAGCGGTTCACCGGGCGCCTCCCTCGGCGACGGCCGCGGCATCGGTCACGCCCGGGCCGCCGGTCCCGTCCTTCGGCACCCACCACCACGGCAGCACGCGGTAGGTCGGCTTGTCCGAGACCTGCTCCTCGCTCCACTGCGGCGGACTCACATTGGTGGTGCGGGAGCGGACCTGGACGCGTTCGACGACGCCGCCGTCGCCGGCCGCGTTCGCACGGTCGAGGCGCAGCTGCACGATGTGCCGCAGATACGTCTCGGACAGGGCGCCGCGCAGGCCCACGGGACGGTTCTGGGCGTCATGCGTGGCGAGGAAGAAGTCCCAGGCCCGGCGCAGCTCGTTCTGCTGGGTGTGGCTGGGCAGGAGATTGCCGTCGATGGCCCGGCCGTCCTGGGCGGACAGGTCGTACCAGCCGGTGGTGCGGGTGCCGCCGTCGGCCGCGGAGACCTGGGCACGGACCTGCACGGCGATGTTCTGCTGCAACGGGTTGGGGGCGAACAGCTTCCAGTTCTGCTCGAACTCCGGGTATATCCAGTCGTCGATCGCCTTGCCGTGCTGCTTGGTGACCGTGTTCGACGGCGCGACGTGCAGGAAGACCATGCCTATGTGGACACAGACGGCGATCGCCACGACCGCGAGCGCGAGCGCGGCGCCGATCTGGTACCGCAGGGAGAGGGCGGCCACGCCGGTGCGGGGTTCCGGGGACGGCGGGGCCGCGACGGCGGTCGGGGCGTCCTGCGGCTCCTCGTCCGGCCCGTGACGGGCGGCCGAGCCTGCGTCGTAGGCGTCCATTCTGCCCCGTTCCCTGATTCCGGTTCGTCTTCCCTCACCGCTCGCACGGGAACGGTACTCAGGCCCACCCGCCGGGCACAGCCCCTGCCGGGCCGCCGTTGCCCACACCTTACGGGGGTCCTACGAGACCTTACGGGGGTCCGACGAGGACCATTCCCTTCTTCTAGAACCTGTTCTATCTTGACGCTCCGTCAGATCGCCGTGAGTGTGCGTGACTGTGGAAGGGCAGGCATCGTGGACTTCACTTTCACCGAGGAGCAGCAGGCGGCGGCCGAGGCGGCGCGCGGAGTGTTCGCCGGGGTCGCGCCGGACGCGGTGCCCTCTCCCGCGCTCACCCCGGGCGCCGTCGCCGACGGCTTCGACCGCCCGCTGTGGGGCCGCCTCGCGGACGCGGACCTGCTGAGCCTGCTGCTCGCCGAGGAGTACGGCGGCGCGGGCCTCGACGCCATCGCGCTGTGCCTGGTGCTGCGCGAGTCGGCGAAGGTACTGGCCCGGGTGCCGCTGCTGGAGAGCAGTGCGGCGATGGCGGCGGTCCAGGCATACGGCGGCCCGGAGCTGAAGGCCGAGCTGCTCGCCCGGGCGGGGCGCGGCGAGGTGGTGCTGACGGTCGCGGCGCACGGCCGCACCGGCCACGACCCGGCGGAGCTCGCGGTGACCGCGCGGCAGGACGGTCCGGGGTGGGTGCTGGACGGGGTGCAGACGGCGGTGCCCTGGGCGTACGACGCCGATCTCGTCCTCGTTCCGGCCCGTACGGCCGCCGACCGGACCGTCCTCGCGCTGGTGCGGCGCGACGCGGAGGGGGTCACGCTCGCCGAGCAGTTCTCGACCAGCGGGGAGCGGCTGGGGGAACTGCGGCTGGAGTCGGTACGGCTCGCGGCGGGGGACGTCATCGACGCGGAGGGGGCGTGGGAGTGGCTGCGGGAGCTGCTGGCCACCGGGACGTGTGCGC
Organism: Streptomyces sp. NPDC093591; assembly: GCF_044764885.1. Classification (NCBI taxonomy): domain Bacteria; kingdom Bacillati; phylum Actinomycetota; class Actinomycetes; order Kitasatosporales; family Streptomycetaceae; genus Streptomyces; species Streptomyces sp. NPDC093591. The sequence goes on along the minus strand of NZ_JBIWIY010000014.1, from coordinate 8,076 downwards.
TGGCCCTCGGGCTGGGCGAGCGGGTGCTGGGGATGACCTCGGAGTACGCGGGCAAGCGGGAGCAGTTCGGGCATCCGATCGCCACGTTCCAGGCGGTCGCCGTGCAGTCCGCCGACCGCTACATCGACCTGCGCGCGATGGAGGCCGCGCTGTGGCAGGCCGCCTGGCGGATCACATCAGGGGCACCCGGGGCGCTGCCCGCTTCCGGAGACGTGGCCGTGGCCAAGATCTGGGCCTCGGAGGGCGTACGGCGGATCGTGCAGACGGCCCAGCATCTGCACGGCGGCTTCGGCGCGGACGTCGACTATCCGCTGCATCGGTACCACGCCTGGGCCAAGTACCTGGAGCTGGCACTCGGCCCGGCGGCGGCGCACGAGGAGGCGCTGGGGGACCTGCTGGCGGCGCATCCGCTGGGGTGAGCAGCGGACGCCGGGTGCCCTACAGCACGTACCCGGACTGCCCCTCGTCGTTCACCACGGGACGTCCCACCGCTGCCCACACCTGCATGCCGCCGTCGACGTTCACGGCGTCGACGCCCTGCTGGACGAGGTACATCGTGACCTGCGCCGAGCGGCCACCGGAGCGGCAGATCACATGGACGCGGCCGTCCTGCGGGGCGGCCTCGGTCAGCTCGCCGTAGCGGGCTACGAACTCGCTGATCGGGATGTGCAGGGCGCCCTCGGCGTGACCCGCCTGCCACTCGTCGTCCTCGCGGACGTCCAGGAGGAAGTCGTCTTCCTTGAGGTCGGTGACCTCGACTGTGGGTACGGAGGATCCGAAGTTCATGACTTCGACGCTACCTGACCGGGTGTGGGGGGCGTCGGGGGCTCCCAAGGGGGAGGGTGGGTCGGCCGTCTGGAGGGCGCGGGTCTCGTCGTGGCTTGTCGCGCCCACGCGGCGGAGCCGCATATCGATCCTGAAGGTCGGTTTACGCCCTGCCTATCCAAGCAGTGCTGCCAGCTCCGCCTCGCGCTCCGCGACCTGGGCCAGGAGCTGATCGGCGATCTCGTCCAGGAGGCGGTCCGGGTCGTCCGGGGCCAGGCGGAGCATCGCGCCGATCGCGCTCTCCTCCAGCTCCTTCGCGACGAGGGCGAGCATCTCCTTGCGCTGGGCGAGCCATTCGAGGCGGGCGTAGAGCTCCTCCGCGGGGGTCGGGCCCTGTTCCTTGGGCGCCGGTCCCGCGGCCCATTCCTCGGCCAGCTCCCGCAGCAGCGCCTCGTCGCCACGGGCGTAGGCGGCGTTGACGCGGGTGATGAACTCCTCACGCCGGGACCGCTCGGCCTCCTCCTGGGCCAGATCGGGGTGGGCCTTGCGGGCCAGCTCGCGGTAGAGCTTGCGGGCCTCGTCGCTGGGACGCACCCGCTCCGGGGGCCGGACGGGCTGGTCCGTGAGCATCGCGACGGCCTCCGGGAACAGCCCCCCGCCGTCCATCCAGCCGTGGAACAGTTCCTCGACGCCGGGCATCGGCATCACCCGGGCACGTGCCTCGTCGGCCTTGCGGATGTCCTCGGGATCGCCGGTGCGGGCGGCCGTGGCCTCCGCGATCCGGGCGTCCAGCTCGTCGAGACGGGCGTACATGGGGCCGAGCTTCTGGTGGTGCAGGCGGGAGAAGTTCTCCACCTCGACGCGGAACGTCTCCACCGCGATCTCGTACTCGATCAACGCCTGCTCGGCGGCCCGCACGGCCCGCTCCAGCCGCTCCTCGGGTCGCCCCGCACCGTCCTCGGCGGTCACCTGCGCCTCACCACCCTGCTCAGCTCCACCGGCGGGCACCTCGGCACCGCCCCGCGTCCCCGCACCAGCGGGCTCGGCCTGGGACTGCTCAGCTTCCGGCGTCGTCACCCGACCAGCCTAGGCCACGCCGTGACCGCGTCGGCTGAGCCGAGCTCCCGGGCACCGCCGCCCGCAAGACACCGTCGTTGTCGCAGGCCCTGCTGGGGCTGGGGCCGACGGGGTGCCGGCCGCACCCACCCCACCCGTAGGCGCCGCGCCCCCTTATAGGCGCCGCGCGTACCTCCGGCGCCGCAGAGGCCACCGCAGGCATCCAGGCCCCCGCCCAGGCCGATGCACCCGCACCCGCCCTACGTCACACCCCCGCCTCCGCCGCGATCCGCCCCGCCCGCACCGCCGTCACCAGTGCCGCGTGGTCCGCCTCCGTGCGGTCGGCGTAGGTGACGGCGAACGTGGCGATCGCCTCGTCCAGTTCCTCGTTCTTGCCGCAGTAGCCGGAGATCAGGCGGGGGTCGGCGCTGTGGGAGTGCGCGCGGGCCAGGAGCGCGCCGGTCATGCGGGCGTAGTCGTCTATCTGGTCGGCGGCCAGGGCGGCCGGGTCGACGCTGCCCTTGCGGTTGCGGAACTGGCGCACCTGGAAGGGCAGTCCGTCGACCGTCGTCCAGCCCAGCAGTATGTCGCTGACCACCTGCATCCGCTTCTGCCCGAGGACCACGCGCCGTCCCTCGTGCCCCGCCTCCGGCGCCTCGAAGCCGGCCGTCACCAGGTGCGGAACGAGAGCCGAGGGGCGGGCCTCCTTCACCTGGAGGACCAGGGGCTCGCCACGGTGGTCCAGGAGGAGAACGACGTACGAGCGTGTGCCCACGCTGCCCGTGCCCACCACGCGGAGCGCCACGTCGTGCACCGAGTGGCGGGAGACGAGGGGATGGCGGTCCTCGGAGAGCGTGGTGACCCAGCCCTCCAGCGACGCCGCCACCGCCGCGGCCTCCACGTCCGGTACCCGGCGCAGTACCGGCGGGGCGTCGACGAAGCGGCGGCCGCCGTCCTCGGTCGGCTCCGTCGACTTCGCCGCGAAGCGCCCGCTGGTGTTGGCCCGCGCCTTCTCCGCGACCCGCTCCAGCGTGCCGAGCAGGTCATGGGCGTCGGTGTGGGAGACGAGTTCCTCGTCCGCGATCGCGTTCCACGCGTCGAGCACCGGGAGCTTGGCCAGCAGCCGCATGGTGCGGCGGTAGGCACCGACCGTGTCGTGCGCCGCCTTGCGGCACGCGTCCTCGTCCGCGCCCGCCTCCCGGCCTGCCAGCACGAGCGAGGCGGCGAGCCGCTTGAGGTCCCACTCCCAGGGGCCGTACAGCGTCTCGTCGAAGTCGTTCAGATCGATGACCAGACCGCCGCGCGCGTCCCCGTACAGACCGAAGTTCGCCGCGTGTGCGTCGCCGCAGATCTGTGCGCGGATCCGGGTCATGGGAGTGCGGGCGAGGTCGTACGCCATGAGTCCCGCCGAGCCGCGCAGGAACGCGAAGGGCGTCGCCGCCATCCGGCCCACCCTTATCGGGGTGAGATCGGGGAGCCGGCCGAGGTTGGACTCCTCGACGGCCGCCACGGCGTCGGGGCGGGCGGCATCGAGGTCGAAGAGCGCGTGCTCACCGCGCGGCACCCGCCTGCGCAACGCCTTGCCGTCCTCCTTGGGCGACCCACCGCCGGGCCACTGCGCGAAACCACGCACCGGGGGGAGCCGACGCGCCCCGGATTGCGACGACGTCGCGGATTCCGGCGCCGATTCGGAGACCCCTGCGGCCGCCTCCGCCGTAGCCCCGCCACCGACCTCGGTCATACCGACCGCCTCCCCCGCTCACGCACGAACATCAACTCGTGCCGACGGTACAGCCGGTGGCCGAAACGCGTCACACCCTGTGGACAACTCCACGGCTGTGGACAACTCGACGACTGTCCACGACTCCACAGCTTGTGGAAAACGTGACTCGGCGGGCCTGGCCTGTGGAAAACGCCCGTACCGGCAGGGGCTCCGCGCCGACGACGGCTTCGTACTGGCAGAGACTCGCGGGGAATCCCCGCCGAAATCACCGACCTCAGCAGCCCTCGGGCCCCGCCCCGTCCGCCAGATACTTCTTCGCCCAGCCGCCCAGTTCGGTCAGCGCCGGCTCCAGCGCGGCACCCGCCTCCGTCAACCGGTACACCACCCGCAGCGGCGGCCCCTCGTAGACCTCGCGCACGACGAGTCCGGCGGCGGCCAGCTCGGTGAGCCGGTCGGAGAGCATGCGCTCGCTGATGCCGGGAATCGCCCGGCGCAAGGAGACGAAGTACGCGGGCCCCGTGAGCAGGACGGACACGATCGGGCCGGTCCAGCGCTTGCCGAGCAGTTGGAAGACGCGGGTGATGCCGTCGTCGACCTGCTTGCACGCCGCTACGTCGTGACTCTGCTCAGCCGCCATGCCTTCAGGGTACTGCCCTGGCGTACGGGGATGAAAAAAAGTAAGTGACTGTGTTATTCATAGTCGAGTACGAATTCTCAGCCCGTGTGTGGCCGGAGTCCCGGCCCGCTTCCGCCCTCTCGGAGACCCTCATGGCAACGCTCCTGCACATCGACTCCTCGGTCTTCCCCACCGACGCCTCCGCCTCCCGCGCCGTCACCGACGCCTTCCGCCGCACCTGGCAGGAACAGCACCCCGAAGGCACGGTGATCCACCGCGACCTCGCCATGAACCCCGTGCCGCACATCTCCGCCCACGCCCACACAGCCGGCTTCACCGATCCGGCCACGCACACTCCCGAGCAGGCCGCGGCCTTCGCCGAGCGCGTGCGGCTGATCGAGGAGCTGGAGCGTGCGGACGCGGTGCTGATCGGCGCCCCGATGTACAACCTGACGATCCCGTCGACGCTGAAGGCCTGGCTGGACAACGTGGTCCTGTTCGGCCGTACGGCCGGCGACGCCCAGTCGGTCAAGGGCACCCCGGTCACCGTCATCGCGAGCCGCGGCGGCGCCTACGGGCCGGGCACGCCGCGTGAGGGCTACGAGTACGTGCAGAACTACCTGTCGGCGATCCTGGCCGACTTCCTCGGCGCCGACGTCGACTTCATCGTCCCGGAGCTCACGATGGCCCCGGTCAACCCGGAGATGGCCGACCTGGTCCCCCTCTTCGAGGCCTCCCGCGAGCGCGCCCTCGACGAGGCCGCCGCGAAGGCCAAGCAGCTGGCCCAGCGGCTCGCGGCGTAGCCGCCGGCGCGAGGCCGGAGTAACTCAGGTTCGCGGCGCGGCACGGTCGCAGGCCGCACGCGCGCGTAGGGGCCCGTTCCGGCGGTGCGGGTCCGAGGCGTCCCTACGCGCGCGTGGCGGGCAGTCCGAGCGGGGCGCCGGAAGCCGAATCCGGAATCAGAGCTGGAGTTGGCGTCGGCGTCGGCGTCGGCGTCGGCGTCGGCCACGACGCTTCACCGAGCATCATCGACTCCCCGCACCGACACACCGGTTGAGTAGCCCGGCGTGGTCCCCACCCGGCTCCCCGGCGAGTCCCCCGCCGGGTACTGCCCCACCGACGGCAGGCACAGCGCCACGACCAACCCGACCACCGCGAGCACGGTGACCCGCGCCAAATACGCGCCTCGGCGCTCCGCCACTTCCCACGAACGCCCGCCCCGGCGCTCCACCACTCCCCACGGACGGGCGCCCCGCACCTCACCCACGCCCGACACGCGCCCACACCAACCACCCGACCCGACGAGCGGCCGCCACCAGTTCCGTACGCCGGAACCAGGTGGCCAGCACCAGGGGATAGACCAGGTACCCGAACCGCGTCGCCGGGATCAGGCACATCGCCAGCCCCAAGCCGACCGCCAACCGGTCCGCCGCCGCGACGACGGTCCGGGGCGGCCGTACCGCCAGCGACACCGCCACGCCGACGGCAGCGGCCGCGAGGGCTGCCATGGCGAGGACGGAACCGCCGGGGACGTACGTGGCCAGCAGGTACCCCGGCAACGGGCTGGCCGCCGGCGAGCGCGCCCCGCCCTCGCCGAGTGGGAAGAGCACCACGTGCTCGACGAAGGCATGCGGGTCGGCCAGGGCCACCGGCACCACCGCGACCGCGGCCACCAGCACGGCGACCACACCGGCCCGTACCGCGGCCCGTCGCCCTGCCGTCGCCGCGAGCAGCACCAGCCCCACCGGCAGCAGCGGCCAAGCCGTCCACTTCAGCGCGGCCGCGGCCCCCATCGCGAGCCCGGCCGCCGTACCGGAACCGCCCCGGCCGGCGAGCGCCAGCCCCAGGCACATCAGCCCGATCACCGGAAGGTCGACGCCACCGACAGCCAGAGGCAGCGCCACGGCCGGGAAGGCCGCGAGGAGGAGAACGGCGGCGCGCGCCCTCGAGTCCCCGTCCGCCCCCAGGGAGTCGCGCCCTGAACTCCGGGCGGCGACGAGCATGCTCGCCAGGAACGCCGCACAGAACCACACCCGGGCGTCCGCGAACGGAGTGCCCCCGAACAGGGCGTGGGGTATCCCGAACAGCGCCATGCCGGGCAGGTAGGGGTTGTAGTCGTCGACGCCGCCCGGATGCGGCAGGTACGGGCTTCCCGAGTGCAGCAGCAGACCGCCCGAGTGCTCGACGACCCGCACCTCCGACTGCGCGGCGCCCACGACGATCATGAAGGCCAGCGGGACCACGACGGCTCCGAGCAGCGCCGCGACCGCACTGCGCCCGCCCCAGGGACGCGGCGTCCGGCGTGCGAGCTCCGCCGCGGCGACGTATCCGACGGCGGCGCAGGCACCCCAGATCCGGTGCGGGGTGAGGGTCGTGACCAGGGCGAGCGACAGCGCGAAGCCCGCGCAGCCGAGCCAGAACAGCACGTCCCGGCGCACACGGGGAGTCCTGCCGGACGGCTTACGGCGGCCTTGGAGGGACGCCCGCCGGGCAGGGGCGCGGCCGGGGGCAGGCGGGGCAACGCCGGGCCTGACTCCGGCGACGAAGGCGAGTGACTCGGGCGGCATCGGTGGGCTCCTGGGGAAGGGGAGCTCCAATCTCGCGCCGAGGCCCCAGCGGCCACCTCGGCCGAACGGCCACCGTTCACCGCCTACGCGACGGGCAGCTCAGCCGAACGACCGACCCGGAGACCGAGAGACCGGCCGGCGGAACCGAAAGACCGAGCCGGCGACCGAAGGACCCGACGCCCGGCCGACCGGCCACAGACACCGCACCGGCACAATCACCGCATGCATCTGATCTCTGTCGTCCTCGTCGCCCTCATGGCGCTGCTGCACGCCTACATCCTGGTCCTGGAAATGTTCCTGTGGCAGCGCGGCCCGGGCCGCCGCTTCTCCGGCTTCGACGCCGAGATGGCCCGTTCCACCGCGGCGCTGGCGGCCAACCAGGGCCTCTACAACGGTTTCCTGGCCGCGGGCCTGGTCTGGGGCCTCATCGCCGACGACCCGACCGGCTACCGCGTCCAGATCTTCTTCCTGTCCTGCATCGTCGTCGCGGGCGTCTACGGCGCTGTCACCGCCAACCGCCGCATCCTCTTCGCCCAGGCCCTGCCCGCCGCCGTGACCCTCGCCACGGTCATCGCCGCCGGCTGACTCCCGGGCCGTGACCTGAGAGCTTCGTCATAGGTCACGGCCGCCGAGGACGCCGTACCGAAGCACCACGTGTCGAACGCAACACAGCACCCCGGGCACAACAGAAGAGGCGGCATCGTGAGCCGGGATCTGCTCATGATCCGGGCGAACTCCTCGATGGTGGCGCGGCACCGCAGATGGACTGGCCCTCGGAGAGAACGACCTGGACTCCGCGGGATCGTTTGCTTTCTGCGATGAGAGCGCCAAGGCGGCACCGAGCCCGGCAACCCGGGAGTTGCCCCTCATCCTCCCTCTCATCAGGGAAAACAAACTCGACACCGCTGGTACGAACGACTTGTCCGGCGGACATCACAGTCGGAAAGTGTTCTCGCCCGACGGAGGCGAAAAGTACCTTGTGCTGCTGATCAGCTTTTTCTTCTTGTGTGCGAAAGAGGCTTCGCGATGGGGCGTCCCGAACGACCGGTCGATCCGGCGGCCGGTCCCGTGCAGCGACTCGCCCACGATCTTCGGGAGCTGCGCCGCTCGGCGGGTGGCGTGTCGTACCGGGCCATGGCGAAGAAGGCCGGCTTCTCGGTGACGACCCTGGCGAAGGCGGCGAGCGGCGAGCGACTGCCGTCGTTGGCCGTGCTCCGGGCGTACGTCCAGGCATGCGGGGAGGACCCCGCCCCCTGGGAGGCACGGTGGGCGGAGGCCGAGGCGCTGGCCGGGGAGGAGAGGCAGGAGGAGGCCGAGGCCGCCCCGCCCTACCGTGGCCTCGCGCGTTT
>NZ_JBIWIY010000013.1:0-307971 GCF_044764885.1 Streptomyces sp. NPDC093591 | reverse complement strand
CCCAGGTCGGGGTGGATCGCGTCGTGGCCGCCCTCGGGGGAGCCGATCGCCCAGGGGACACCGGGGTCGTCGGGGCCGGCGGAGAGGGTGTTGTTCGGGCCCTTGCGGAAGGTGGTGCCGATGGGGTGGACGGGCGGCAGGTAGACGACGTCGAAGCCCATCGCGGCGATCGCCGGGAGGCGGCGGGCGGCGGTGCGGAAGGTGCCGTGGGGCTGCTGCGGGGTGCCCTCGGAGCGGGGGAAGAACTCGTACCAGGAGCCGTACAGGGCGCGCTCGCGCTCCACCAGCAGCGGCAGCGGATCCGACGCGGTGACCAGATCCCGCAACGGATACCGCCCCAACACCGCATCCACGTTCGCCGCGAACGCCGCCTCCAGCCGTGACGCGGGCGGCAGCGAGTCGTCCCGCAACGCCTCCGCGGCGGCCAGCACGGTCGCCCGTCCCGCCTCGTCGGGCACCGCGGCGGCCGCACGCTCGTACAGCTCGCCGCCCTCCTCCAGGACGAGCCCGACGTCGATCCCGGCCGGAACCTTGATCCGGGCGGTGTGGCGCCACGTGGCCACCGGGTCGCTCCAGGCCTCCACCCGGAAGGTCCAGTGGCCCATCGACGGCGGCGTCACCTTGGCGCCCCAACGGTCGCTGCCCGGGGCCAGCTCGTGCATCGGCGTCCACGGGCCGGAACGGCCGTCGGGATCGGTCAGTACCACATTGGCGGCCACGGCGTCATGACCCTCGCGGAACACGGTGGCGGTGACCTCGAAGGTCTCTCCCACGACCGCCTTCGCCGGATGCCTGCCGCACTCCACGGCCGGCTTTACGTCCCGTACCGGGATGCGGCCGATCGTCCCGGTCCTGGCCCGGGTCTTCGTCTTGGTCCTGCCCATGGTTCACCTCCGCCGTGCTCGAGGCCGGGCACCAGGCCCGGCCGGGGGTCGAAGCTGCGCCGGAAGTTCTCTACTTCCCGGCAACGAAACGCCACCGCCGTGATCTTGATGGGCCCCGGCGGGTGGTGGCGCTCAAGCGGGGCCGCTCGTCCTGCTCCCGGAGGTAGGCCGCCAGGGTGATGCGCAGATAGCGTTCCGCCGCGTCCGCGGCCTCGCGCGCGCAGCGCTTGCCCATCAGCACACACAGGGTGTAGCCGGCGTCCTCGAAGGTGGCGCGCACCGTGTGGTCGGCAGGGGCCGCGAGCATGGCGCGCTCCCAGGCCCGATAACGCCGCAGTTGCCGAGCGACTTCGGCTTTGGCCGGTAGCAGCATGGCGCCGTTCACCTTCCGGGCTGCTCGATGACGCGTCTCCCGACCGTCGGGCGGAACCCGTGCGCGCACACACACGGGTTCCGTTACGGGCATCGAGGTCTTCACACATGGTGCACGGTTGACGACTCAGCGTCTTGTTGGTCCTTCAACTACCTCATGTGTCTGCTCCTGTTGCACGAATGGCGTACCAACCCCACCCTGGAGTGACTCAGAAGCGATCAGCGCTCACGCTCCGTGCTCGGGGCCCGTCCCGCAGGGACGAGGAGAGCGGGAGCTTTCGCGGTGAGGAGGTAACGACGGTGAAGACCGCAGTGCCCTGCTACTACCACCTCGACGTGGAAGTCAGCCCCGAACGGGTGGGACAGGTCAGCCGAATTCTGGCCGCTCACCTCCGGTACTGGGACCTGGAGACGCTTGTCGAACCCGTCCGCCACGGCACGGAGATGCTGCTGCGGGCCATCGACGAGCACGCGAAGGACAAGAACACCTCCATCGAGATGTGGTGGAACGGCCAGCACCTCATCACCGCCATCGGCGACAACGACCGCGCCCTGCGTCCGGACCACGAACTGCGCGCCTGCCTGCGGCACCTCGCCGCGATGAGCGACGGCTGGGGCTGCTGTGCCACCGAGACCGGCAGCAAGATCATCTGGTTCTCGCAGCGCGCCCGCGCCGGCGAACGCGCCCCGCTCGTACCCACGGCGCCCGCTCCGCACCTGCGGGAGGCCCTCCAGGTACCCCGCGAGGTGCCCGTCACCGCCGTTGCCGACGCGGCGGGCACCCGGGACGTCGTCCTGGAGGAGGCCCGGTGACCGTGCGACGACGCGGCAAAGGGGTGCCGGCCTGGAGCGGGCACCCCTACCCCCTGGGAGCCGTCTTCGACGGACAGGGCACGAACTTCGCCCTCTTCAGCGAGGTCGCCGAACGCGTCGAGCTCGTCCTCGTCGACGACAAGGACCGGCACAGCGTCGTGGAGCTGACCGAGGTCGACGGCTTCGTATGGCACGGCTATCTGCCCGGCGTCGGACCCGGACAGCGCTACGGCTACCGCGTCCACGGCCCCTGGGACCCCGGCCTCGGCCACCGGTGCAACCCGGCGAAGCTGCTGCTCGACCCGTACAGCCGGGCGGTGGACGGCCAGGTGGACAACCACGCCTCCCTCTTCGAACGCACCCCGGGCGCCCCGTCGCCCGCCGACAGCGCCGGGCACACCATGCTCGGCGTGGTGACCGACCCGCACTTCGACTGGGGCGGCGACCGCCCGCTGGGGCGGCCCTACGCCGACACCGTCATCTACGAGGCGCACGTACGGGGCCTGACCCGCACCCACCCCGACGTCCCGCCGGAACTGCGCGGCACCTACGCGGGCCTCGCGCACCCCGCGGTCGTCGAGCACCTGACGGACCTCGGGGTGACCGCCGTCGAGCTGATGCCGGTCCACCAGTACGTCCAGGACGGCGTGCTGCTCGACCGGGGCCTGTCCAACTACTGGGGCTACAACACGATCGGCTTCTTCGCGCCGCACAACGACTACGCCGCCCATGGCACCCGCGGTCAGCAGGTCGACGAGTTCAAGTCGATGGTGAAGGCACTGCACGCGGCCGGCCTCGAAGTGATCCTCGACGTGGTCTACAACCACACCGCCGAGGGCAACGAGCGCGGCCCCACCCTCTCCTTCCGCGGCATCGACAACGCCTCGTACTACCGCCTGGTCGACGGCGACTGGGCGCACTACTACGACACCACCGGCACCGGCAACAGCCTGCTGATGCGCCACCCGTACGTCCTTCAGCTGATCATGGACTCGCTGCGCTACTGGGTGACCGAGATGCACGTCGACGGCTTCCGCTTCGACCTCGCGGCCACCCTGGCCCGTCAGTTCCACGAAGTGGACCGCCTCTCGGCGTTCTTCGACCTCATCCAGCAGGACCCGGTCATCAGCAGGGTCAAGCTGATCGCCGAGCCGTGGGACGTGGGGGAGGGCGGCTACCAGGTGGGCAACTTCCCGCCCCTGTGGTCGGAGTGGAACGGCAAGTACCGCGACGCCGTACGGGACTTCTGGCGCGGCGAGCCCGGCTCGCTCGGCGAGTTCGCCTCCCGGCTGACCGGCTCCTCCGACCTGTACGCGCACAGCCGGCGCCGACCGCGCGCCAGCGTCAACTTCGTGACCGCTCACGACGGGTTCACCCTGCGCGACCTCGTCTCCTACAACGACAAGCACAACGAGGCCAACGGCGAGGGCAACCGGGACGGCGAGAGCCACAACCGGTCCTGGAACTGCGGCGCCGAGGGCGAGACCCGCGACCCGGCCGTCCTGGCGCTGCGCGCCCGCCAACAGCGCAACTTCATCGCCACGCTGCTGCTCTCGCAGGGCATCCCCATGCTTGGCCACGGCGACGAACTCGGCCGCACCCAGCGCGGCAACAACAACGCCTACTGCCAGGACAACGAGGTCTCCTGGATCGACTGGCGGCTCACCGACGACCAGCGCGACCTCGCCGGCTTCACCCGCTACGTCATCGCGCTGCGCGCCGCCCACCCCGTCCTGCGCCGCCGCCGCTTCTTCCGGGGAGAGACGCCGACCCACCCCGAACAGCCGCTGCCCGACCTGGTGTGGCTGCTTCCCGACGGCCGCGAGATGACCGACGAGGACTGGCAGCGCTCCGACGCCCACTCGGTCGCCGCCTTCCTCAACGGCGACGCCATCGCCGAACCCGACTGGTGCGGCCGCCCCGTGGTCGACGACTCTTTCCTGCTGCTGCTCAACAGCTACTGGGAGCCGATGGAGTTCCAGCTCCCGGACGCCACCTACGGCGACCGCTGGACGACCTTGATCGACACAGCCGAACCACAGGGCCCCCCGGACGAGTCGGAACACAAGGCAGGCACGCGCGTCCTGGTCGAGCGCCGCAGCCTACTGCTCCTCTCGAGACCGTCGCGTGCAACGCCCTGAAAGGGGCGCGGGGAACTGCGCGAACAACCACAACGGCGCCGCACCCGACACACAACGGCTACCGCGCCCGCCGCGACGTCACCGTGAACTGCGCCCCGTCAGGATCACGCAGCACAGCCTCCTCGCTCCCCTTCGACAGCACGCTGCCCCCATGCAGCTCCGCCGCCCGCGCACACCCCGCCACGTCGGCCACCGCGAAGTGCACCTGCCAGTGCGGCCGGATCGTCGGATCCGGCGCCGCCTCCAGCGCTCCCGACTCGATCCGCGCCACGACGTCGCCGCCGCTGCGCAGCACGACCTCCCCGCCCTCGTAGCGGACCTCGCAGCACCCCGGCCGCTCCGTCGCCCAGTCCAGGACCTCGCCGTAGAACATGGCGGCGTCGAAGGCGTCGCGGGTGTGCAGGCGGATGAAGGTGGGCGCCGCGCGGCGCCAGGTCTCCCAGCTGGAGTGCAGCTCGCCCTCCCAGACGCCGAAGGTCGCGCCGTCCCGGTCGGCCAGCAGCGCCGCACGTCCGGGCGGCAGGGAGAGCGGCCCGACCGCCGAGGTGCCGCCCCGCTCCTGTACGCGCGCCACGGCCTCGTCCGCGCTCGGCACGGCGAAGTACGGCGTCCAGGCGACGGCCATCTGCCACATGGTGGCGACCGCCGCGACCCCGGCCACCGGAATCCCGTCGGCCAGCGCCACCCAGAAGCGGTCACCGAGCTTGGCGGGCCGCCAGCGCCAGCCCAGCACGGCCGAGTAGAACTCGTGGGTGGCCTCGAGATCGCGGCTGGTCAGGCTCACCCAGCAGGGTGCCCCGAACACGGAGTGTGTGGACACGACATCGGTCGTGCCCGCGGCGTTTCTCGCATCGTCGTTCATGGCAGTCGCGTCCTGGTCCTCGCGCGACCGGCGGCCACCGGTCTCCTCCCAGTGTCCAGCCGGATCCGTTCCGGGGCCTGTCGAGTTACCCCCGGCGTGGCGCCGAAACGGCCGAGGACGGCGCTCCGCTTCACTGGCACACGGTGGACGAAGCGGCGAGGATGGAGGCGTGGCACCGGTACCGCACGAGCCCGCAGACGAGACCGACCGGATCCTCGAGCTGCAAGAGGAAGTCGACCAGCTCAAGGAGGCGGTCGTCTCGCACGCCGTCGTGGACCAGGCGATCGGCATGGTCGTCGCACTCGGCCGGGTGTCGCCGGAGCAGGGGTGGGCCGTACTGAAGGACGTCTCCCAGCACACGAACATCAAGCTCCGCCAGGTCGCGGAACTGATCCTCGGCTGGGGCCGGGACGGCGAGATGCCGCCCGAAATCAGCGTCGAGCTCGAAGAGGCCCTCGAACGTCGTGGCCCGACGCAGATTCCGGGATCGGCTCAGGAGTAACGCATCCCTTCGGGTTCAACGGGCTTCTACGAGCATTTCGTCGCGCAAATGGGCGAAGCAGCCGCTCAGCAGCCGGGAGACGTGCATCTGCGAGATGCCGAGCTGCTGTGCGATGCGGCTCTGCGTCATCCCGCCGAAGAAGCGGAGGTAGAGGATGGTCCGCTCACGCTCCGGAAGCCGCTGCAGGCACGGGCTGACGGTCACCCGGTCGACGACGACGTCGTACGCCGGATCGGGGCCGCCGAGCGCGTCGCCCAGCGCGTAACCGTCCGTGCCGGGCATCTCCGCCTCCAGCGACAGCGCGGAGAAGCACTCCAGGGCCTCCATGCCGGTGCGCACCTCGGCCTCGGTCAGATGCGCGTGTTCGGCGATCTCCGACACGGTGGGCACGCGTCCCGGCGTCCGCTGCGACAGCTCCTTCGCGGAGCTGCGCACCCGGTTGCGCAGGTCCTGGACCCGGCGCGGCACGTGCAGCGTCCACATGTGGTCGCGGAAGTGCCGCTTGATCTCGCCGGTGATGGTGGGCACCGCGTACGCCTCGAAGGCGTGGCCGCGTGCCGGGTCGTAGTGGTCGACGGCCTTCACCAGTCCCAGGGCGGCCACCTGGTACAGATCCTCCAGGGATTCACCGCGCCCCTTGAACCGGACGGCGATCCGCTCGGCCATGGGCAACCAGGCCTGAACCAGATCGTCCCTGAGCGCCTTGCGTTCCGGCCCGTCCGGCATTCCCACGAGCCGGTCGAACGCTTCCGCGGTGTCAGGGGCGTCGTCGTGCGGATGCTGCTTCGTTCTGGTGGTGGCACTCATCCGTGCGCACCTCCTCAGCAGGTGCTGACTGGACAGACACCGTGGGAGGCGCGGAGTCGGACCTCAGGAGGACATCCCGGGGCCCGGTGGGCCGGCTTCCCACGGACGTGCCTCCTGTCCGAAGCACATATGGGTGAATTCCCCCCTGAAACGGAATCTGAAACAAATTTCGTGAATGCCACTTCGTGTCGCCGTCGCATGACTCTGTGTTTGCGGAGAAACGGCGTCCCCATTGCCCACCCTTGGTCCATTACCTCTGTTACAGAGCTAATCTCGTGACATGACGCAGGAGAACTTCCCGGAGGAGCTGGCCGACGCGCTCGTCGCGGTCCAGCGGCTGATCCGGCGCAGACTGCGGCGGGAGATGCCCGCCCCGCAGCTGCGCGGTGCCGAGGTGGAGCTGTTGCGGCTGGTAGTGGAGCGGCCCGGCATCGGGATCTCGGAGGCGGCCAAGGAGCTGTATCTGGCGGGCAATTCGGTGTCGACACTGGTCAACCAGCTGGCCCGACAGGGCTATCTGGTCCGCGCGACGGACCCGGCCGACCGGCGCGCCGCCCGACTGCTGCCCACCCCCGCGGCCGAGGCCCGGCTCGGCGAGTGGCGCAAGCGGCGCGCCGATCTCGTACGACGCCAGGTGTCCGGCCTCGACGAGGCGGACCGGGAGACCCTGCTCGCGGCGATCCCGGCGCTGCGCCGACTGGCCGGCACACTGCGCGAGGAGACGGAGGGAGCATGACCCGAGAAGTCGCCGAAGCGGTGATCTGCACCGGGCTCGCCTATGCCTTCGGTGAGACCAACGCGGTGGACGGACTCGACCTGACGGTGCGGCAGGGCGAGGTCTTCGGACTGCTCGGCCCCAACGGCGCCGGAAAGACCACGGCCATCCGCTGCATGACCACCCTCCTGCCGGTGCCCGCCGGCATGGTCCGCGTCTTCGGGTACGACGCCGCGGACGACCGTATGGCGGTGCGGCGCCTGCTCGGCTACGTCCCGCAGCAGCTGTCCGCCGACGCGAGCCTCACCGGCCGCGAGAACGTCGCCCTGTTCGCCCGCGTCTTCGACGTGCCCCGCCGTGAACGCGCCGAACGGGTCGGCCAGGCGCTGGCCGCCGTCGGCCTCACCGACGCCGCCGACCGGCTCGCCGGCACCTACTCCGGCGGTATGGTCCGCCGCCTCGAACTCGCCCAGGCCCTGGTCAGCGCGCCCCGCCTGCTGATCCTCGACGAACCCACCATCGGCCTCGACCCGATCGCCCGCACCGGAGTGTGGGAGCACATCGGCGCCGTCCGCGCCGCCACCGGCATGACGGTCCTGGTCACCACCCACTACATGGACGAGGCCGACCAGTACTGCGACCGGGTCGGCCTGATGCACCACGGCCGCATCCGGGCCCTCGGCACGCCGGCCGAGCTCAGGGAAGGGCTCGGCGCCCGCCGACGTGCCGCGGGGGCGGCCGACACCGACCCGCTGCCCACGCTGGAGGACGTCTTCCGCGACATCGCCGGCAGCGGACTCGACGAGAGTTCAGGAGACTTCCGCGATGTCCGAAGCACCCGCCGCACCGCCCGCCGCGTCGGCTGACCGGGACCCCGCCCACGGCATCGACCTGCTGCTGCGGCCGCCCGACCCCCGCCCCGGCTGGCGACTGCTGCCCGCCCGCGTCGCGGCGATGTGCGCCGTGGAACTGCAGAAACTGCGCCACGACCGCACCGAGCTCTACACCCGCGCGGTCCAGCCCGCCCTCTGGCTGCTGATCTTCGGCCAGACCTTCACCCGGCTCAGGGCCATTCCCAGCGAGGGCGTCCCTTACATCGACTATCTGGCCCCCGGCATCATCGCCCAGTCCGCGATGTTCATCGCCATCTTCTACGGCATCCAGATCATCTGGGAACGCGACGCCGGCGTCCTCAACAAACTCCTCGTCACCCCGACCCCGCGCTCGGCCCTGATCACCGGCAAGGCGTTCGCGGCCGGGGTGAAGTCCCTGGTCCAGGCCGTCGTCGTGATCGTCATCGCCGCGCTGCTCGGCGTCGCGCTGACCTGGAACCCGCTGAAGCTGCTCGGCGTCGCCGCGGTCGTCGTCCTCGGATCGGCGTTCTTCTCCTGCCTGTCGATGACCATCGCCGGCATCGTCCTCAGCCGCGACCGGCTGATGGGCTTCGGACAGGCCATCACCATGCCGCTGTTCTTCGGCTCCAACGCCCTCTACCCGCTGTCCGTCATGCCGGGCTGGCTCCAGGCGGTCAGCAAGGCCAACCCGCTCAGCTACCAGGTCGACGCCCTGCGCGGCCTCCTCCTCGGCACCCCGGCCCACCTCGCGCTCGACTTCGCCGTCCTGCTGGTGGCCGCCGCGCTCGGCATCGCCGCGGCCTCCTCGCTGCTGGGCCGGCTGGCTCGCTGATCTTGGTGTCCAACGTGATGTGCGGCACGTGCCCGAACCCGGCCGTCGGCCCAGAAAGCGGATTCTTCCTGCCCACGGCTTGATCGGTGATCAAGGGGGCGAATGGGCAGGCCACCGCGCATTCTGCTCATTTGACAGTGCACACGGCGCAAAGATAGGAAGCAGCTCTCTGAGGTCGAGAGGTGGACTGTGTACGAGCCGAACGTGGTCGGGGACTGGCACGAGTACGACGAGCATGCCGGTCTGCGTGTCCGCGTCCACCGCCTGGAAGCCGCCGAGCCGCCGCGCGGACGGGACGACGCCGCCGAGGGCCTGACGTACTTCAGGCTCCGCGTCACCGTCGAGAACCGCGGCGAGCGGCACCTCGGCATCCACCTCGAGGACGGCCAGATCGACGTGCGGATCGGCCGTGACGGCGAGGCGGCGTTCATCGACTGGCGCAACTCGCAGTTCATCGAGGGCTTCGACGTCTATCCGCTGCGCCGGGCCACCGCCGTGCTGTACGCGGCGGGTCCGGAAGCGAGCCTGAGCCAGGTCGATGTGCAGATCCAGCTGCGCGTCGAGGAGGAGTGGGCCGACCGCCGGCTGTGGACCGGCGGCCTCGGGCTGCAGGAGAACTCCGTCGGCGCCCACACCGCCACCCTGCGCGACGGCCTCGCGCTCCAGGTGAGCAACTTCCTGCGGGAGCAGGCCGAAGAGGGCACCGCCTGACGCGTCGCGTTCCGGCGGGGGAAAGCGTCGTCCGACGCGGGAACGCCCTCCGGGCCCGAGGCCTCAGTGGGGGATGCCGTCGATGATCTCCCGTGCCCCCTGACGCAGCAGCGCGACCGCCACCGACGTACCGAGAGTGGCCGGGTCGAGGCGGCCGGCCCACTCGTGGGCGTTCAGCCGCGTCTTGCCGTCCGGAGTGAACACACAGGCCCGCAGGGACAGTTCGCCGCCCCGGTCCACGCGCGCGTACCCGGCGATCGGGCTGTTGCAGTGCCCCTGCAGGACATGCAGGAACATGCGCTCGGCGGTGGCCTCCCGATAGGTGTCCGGGTCACCGAGGCCGCTGACCGCGTCGATGAGCTCGGTGTCGCCCTCCCGGCACTGCAGCGCGAGGATGCCCGCGCCGATCGGCGGCATCATCACCTCGGGGGAGAGGATCTCGCTGATCACGTCGGGGCGGCCGATGCGCTCGAGGCCGGCCACCGCCAGCAGCAGCGCGTCCGCCTCGCCGGCGGCCAGCTTCTCCAGCCGCCGGTTGGCGTTGCCGCGGAACGGCACGCACTGCAGGTGCGGGTGGGTGGCGGCCAGCTGGGCGACGCGGCGCACCGAGGAGGTGCCGATCCGGGTCCCCGCCGGCAGCTCGTCCAGCGTGAGGCCCTCGGGATGGATGAGGGCGTCCCGGACGTCGTCCCGCTTCAGGAACGCGGCGAACGTCGTGCCCGCGGGCAGCGGCCGGTCGGCGGGGATGTCCTTGACGCAGTGCACGGCGAGATCGGCCTCGCCCGCCAGCAGCGCGGCGTCCACCTCCTTGGTGAACGCCCCCTTGCCCTCGACCTGGGACAGATCGCCCATCCACTTGTCGCCGGTCGTCTTCACGGGCACGACCTCGGTGCGCACACCGGGGTGGAGGACCGCCAACTCGGCGCGGACACGCTCCACTTGGGCGAGCGCCATGGGCGAGTCACGGGAGACGATACGGATCAGTTCAGGGACGGACATGCGGACACGATAGACCGTCACCACCCCGCGTCCGTACGGGACCGCCCCATTCCCGCCCGGCCCTCGCCGCCCGCCCCGCCCTCGACACCCGCCCGCACCGGCCGGACCAGCACCGCCAGCGCCACCGCCGTCAGCAGCCCCCCGACCAGGAACGTGCCGCGCACCCCGACCACCGGCAGCAGCACGCCCCCGAGCAGCGCACCGGCGGCGATGCCCACGTTGTAGGCGGCCGAGTTGGCCGCGAGGGCGGTCTCCGTGCGTCCGGGCGCCACCTGGAGAACCCTGCTCTGCGATGCCATGAAGGTGGTCGCGACCGAGGCGCCGAGCAGCATGATCAGCACGACGCTCGCCGCCAGGACGTGGCCCGTCGCGTGGAGGCCGAGCAGCGCCACCGCCTGGGCCGCCACCGGCACGGCCAGGGTGGCCCGCGGAAAGCGGTCGAGGAGCGGCCCCGCCACGGCGACCCCGGCCAGCGCCGCCCCGCCGAACGCGAACAGCACGCCGCTCACCGCGTCCTCGCCCAGTCCGCTCACCTCGTCGAGGAAGGCGACGACGTAGGTGAACCCGGCGAAGAAGCCGGTCACCGACAGGGCGGTCACGGTCAGCACGACGTAGAACCCGCGCCGGTCGGGGGTGGCCCCGTACGCGGAGTGGCCGTCCTCCGGGCGGGACGAGGGCAGCAGGACGCCGATGGTCACGAGCGAGACGAGCGCGAGTATCCCGAGCAGCGCGAAGGGCGTTCGCCAGCCGGTGTGCCCGCCCAGCCAGGTCCCGGCAGGCACCCCGGCCACCGTCGCCAGGGAACCGCCGACGGACAGCAGCCCGATGATCCGCCCCCGGCGCTCGGGCGGAAACAGCCCGACCGCGACCGGCCCCATCACCGACCAGAACAACGCCTGCGCCATCGCCGTCGCCACCCGTGCCGCGAGCAGCAGCCCGTACGACACGCCTCCCAGCGCCGACACCCCACTGGCCACGGCGAGCAGTCCCAGCAGCCCCGCGAGCAGATACCGGCGTGGCAGGGACCGGGTGGCATGGGCGAGGGGCAGCGACACGACGGCCACGGTCAGGCCGTACCCGGTCACCAGGGCGCCCACGGCCGGCAAGGAGACCCGCAGGTCGTCCGCCATGAGCGCGAGCAGGCCGACCGGCAGGTTCTCGGTGGTGTTGAACGTGAACGCCGCCAGCATCAGCGCCGCGACGACGGTGGCACGCCGCCAGGGCGCCGGACGTACCCTGCCCATGCATCCGCCTTTCCGCGAGGGGGAGCCGGGGCAAGCGTGCCGGTCGGCGGCGGGCGCCTCTACTCTTTCGGTCCAGGACGAATCATCCGGCCGGTGCGAGGCTTTCGATCCGGACGAATCGCTGCTCACGACGGGGGTCGCCATGCCGTTCGCCCTGCACCTCGGCACCGACGACCTCACGCGCTGCCGGTTCGCGATCTCGCCGCTGTGCCAGACCCACGAGGCGCTGCGCCTGCTCCGCCGGCCCGCCCGGCACGGCTACCACCAGGGCTGGTTGCGCCGTATGCGCCGTACGGTCGCCGGCCTCGACCTGGCACCGCTGTGGCTGTTCATCCCACCGCCCGGCGGCTACACCCCGGACTTCCTGGGCCCGCCGCCGCAGGAGCCGTATCCCTCCATCGAGGACGAGTTGGCGCGGATGCGTGCCACCGACCCCGGCCTGGCCCACGCGGAGATGACCCGCTCGCTCGAGTGCACCCCGGGACTCGCCGAGTCACCCCAGGGGCGCGCCGCGCTCGACGACCCGGCCGTCACCGTACGGCGCCTGGCCGACCTCACTGAACAGGCCTGGCACGCCCTGCTCGCACCGGACTGGCCGCGCCACCGCGCCGTTTTGGAGGCGGACATCGCGCACCGCTCGCGCAGGGCGGCGGACGCCGGTCTCGACGGGCTGCTCACCGGGCTCCATCCAGCTGTCGACTGGGCGGGCCACACCCTCACACTGCGCGAGTACGGCGATGTGCCGGGCGCCCAGACCCCCGACGGCAGAGGGGTGTTGCTCATGCCGAGCGTGTTCGTGTGGCCGGACGTGGTCAGCGGCTTCGCCCGGCCCTGGCAGCCGACCGTCATCTACCCCGCCCGAGGCATGGGCCGCCTGCACACCGCCCCCGCACCGCGCCCGGCCGGGGCACTCGCCCGGCTGCTGGGGCACCAGCGCGCCGCCCTCCTCGCCGATTTGACCACCCCGTCCTCGACGACGGACCTGGCCCGCCGTCACGGCCTGGCTCCCTCCACCGTGTCGGCCCACCTCTCGGTCCTGCGGGAGGCCGGCCTGCTGGAGTCCCGGCGTCAGGGCCACTACGTGCTGTACGGGCGAACGGCCCTGGGTGAGGCCCTCGTCGACGGGGACCCGGAAGGAAAGGAAAAGCTTGGTGTTTTGTGGCGTGAATCGGCACTCCATCTGCCATCTACCAAGCTTTAGCATGTCATCATGGATGTGACTGACGAGGACCTCCACACCGCCGAAGAGCTCCGGTGGGGCATCTCACGACTGGCCTCCCGGTTACGGGCGGAGCACCCGGGAAGTGCGCAGCCGCTGCCCAGGCTGTCCGCCTCGCTGCTGTCCCACCTCAAGCACGACGGCCCCCTGTCGGTCAGTGAACTGGCGGCTATCGAGGGGGTGCAAGCTCAGTCGCTGACCCGGGTGCTCCAGGATCTCGAGCACCAGGGCAGGGTGACGCGGACCCGGAGCGCCGCCGACAGGCGCCGTCAGGACATCGCGCTGACGGCGGCGGGTGAGCAGGCGCTGCGTGAGCATGTGCGGGACGGCAATGCCTGGCTGGCCACGGCACTCACGCGCCACATGTCGCCCGCCGAGCGCGGGTTGCTGCTACTGGCGGGCCGGCTCATGCAACAACTGGCCGCAGCGGAGGCCGGGTTCGCGGAGCGGGAAGAAGGCGGGGGCCAGGTGGCACCGCGCGGCACGGCGGGTCCCCTGTGAGCACGCGGGACGCATGGCCGGGGCAGGAACACCGGTCGGCCGAGGACCGGTCACCGGCGTCGAACTGGCTTCTGCTGACGGTCCTGGCAGGTCTCGGGGCGGCCAGTCCGTTGGCGACGGACATGTATGTGCCCGGACTGCCGGACATGGCGCGTTCGCTGGGGGCGTCGAGCGCGGGAACGCAGCTGACCCTCACGGCGTTCTTGCTGGGCGTCATCGTCGGGCAGCTCGTCCTGGGACCGATGAGTGACATGGTCGGCCGACGGCCCGTACTCCTGCTGGGCACGTTCACGTTCGCCGTGTTCAGCCTGGGATGCGCGTTCGCGCCGACGATCGAGGCGATGACCGTACTGCGTTTCGGGCAGGGGGTGGCGGGGGCAGCCGGCATCGTGGTGGGGCGGGCCGTGGTCGTCGACCTGTTCCACGGCCCCGAACTGTCCCGGGTGTACGCGGCCTTGTCGGGTATCGGGGCGCTGGGGCCAGTGCTGGCACCGGTGCTGGGCGGGGGCCTGCTGGCCGTGGCACCGTGGCGGTTCGTGTTCGTCGTCCTGGCGCTCGCCGGGGTCGCCCTGATGCTGGGCATCGCACGGGGCGTGCCGGAGTCACTCCCCCGTGGACGGCGCACGGAAGGCGGAGCGGGCGGGGCGCTGCGGGCCACCGGGGCGGTGGCGGTGCGCCCGGGCGTGCTCGTACCGGTACTGACGATGGGCTGCACCGGGGCGGCCACCTTCGCCTACATCGCCGGGGCGACCTTCGTCCTGCACGACCTGCTGCATCTGTCACCCGCGATGAGCAGCCTCGTCTACGGAGTGAACGCGCTCGGCAGTCTGGGCGCCTCCCTGCTCTACGGGCGGTTGGCCCGTCGGCACCGGCCGGAAACACTGATGGCCGTCGGCGCGGCGGCCGGGCTGGCGGGCCAACTGGTTCTGCTGACCCTCACCTCCGGGGGAGGTGGTGGCCTGTGGGCCACGTGGCTGTGCCTGCTGGTGTCGGTCTCGTCCTTCGGGTTCCTCTTCCCGTCCCTGACCACCGTGGGGCAGAGCCGCGGACGGGACGCCCCGGGAGCGACGTCCGCACTGCTGGGCGCGGCACAGTTCACCTTCGGCGCGGCCGCTTCCCCGCTCATCGGCCTGTTCGGCACGCGCAGCGCCGCACCGATGGCGCTGGTCATGGGTGCTTTCCTGGCGTTGGCGACCGTGGGGGCGGTCGTGTGCCTGCGCCAGGAAAGCCCTGTCTTCGTCACGGGCGGACGATCGACGTAGGTTTCGCCGGCCCGACGGGGTTGATCAGGCGTACGGGTCGAACGCGATGCCGGACGGCTTCGCCGACGCCAGATGGTTCGTGAAGTTGGCGTCCTTCAGGCCGAAGTTGGCGCTGCCGAAGTTGTAGGCGACCAGCTTGTCGCGTACGCCCGACGGGTAGCCGTTCCAGCCGACCAGCGGCGGGTACTGCCAGGTGCCCTTGTGGTTCTCCGGCGGCTCGTCGTTCGAGTTGGCCAGGCGGAAGCAGTGCGTGCTGATGCCGTCCTTGTGGTACACGATCTTCGGGTGCGTGCCGTCGAAGCGCACCGAGGACGCGGCGCTGATGGTGAACGAGCCGTGGTTGGACGTCGAGACGTACTGCACCGCGTTGTTCTGCACCCACACCACGACGTGCTCCCAGTCGTGCCGGTGCCCGCCGATGCTGCTGCCCGCCACGGCCTGGTCCTTCTCGAAGTACAGGCCGTACATGTAGGCGCACCAGCCGTTGTTGCACTTGTAGCGGGAGTAGCCGTTGGTGTTGTCGAGGTCCGAGGCGTCCCGGCAGTCGCCGCTGAGCGAACCGGTCGGGTTGAGACCGCCGTTGACGGTTCCGTCCGGGCCGATGGCGGGGGTGGAGTAGCAGCCGTCGGTGTCGTAGTCGTAGGCCGGCTGGTACGTCTTCTCGGCCGTGTCGGCGTTGGCGGGCAGCGCCGACGGCGGGGCCGCGAAGGCCACGGCGGGGAAGGCGATGACGAGGGCGGCGGCACCGGCGAGACCGGTGAGCCATCTCCTGCGGTGGGTGCGGAACGTCTGTGACGACACTGCGTCCTCCTCCTGGTTCGGGCGCAGCCGGAACGGCTGTGGGGGGAAAGGCAGTTCAGGATCCTGGCTTTTCACTTCCGTGCCAAGAGTCACGGACGTACCGGTGGTAACGATCAGTGCAACAGTCGGGGGCGGGGCGAACTCGGTGGCCAGACCGGGCACTTGAGGGCCGAAGTCGCGTCACACGCCGTCGTCCGGCAGATCGGCCGCCGCGTCCTCCGGCGCGAGGTCCGGCCTGAGCCGCAGCCAGGACGGCTGGCGCAGCATCCCGGAGCGGGTGCGGACGCTGTAGCGGACCTCGCCGACCAGCCGGGGCAGCACCCAGTGCGCGCCGGGCACGCGTGGGGCGGGGTCGAAGGGGCAGGTGTCCGTCTCGGACGCCCGCAACAGATCGGCCAGCCGCGTCCGTTCGGCCTCGCTCCAGCCGGTGCCCACGCCGCCGACGTACCGCAGACGTCCGGCCGCGCGCTGTCCGACCAGCACCGCGCCCGGCAGGCCCGTGAGCCGTCCCTTGCCGGGCAGCCAGCCCCCGACGATGACGTCCTCCGTGCGCATGTTGCGGATCTTGATCCAGGCGCGGGAGCGCACCCCGGGCTCGTACACCGAGTCCAGCCGCTTGCAGACGAGCCCCTCCAGACCGTGCTCCAGCGTCGCCCGCAGGGCCTCGGCGCCGTGTCCGACCAGCGCCCCCGGCGTCGACCAGAACGGCCCGCTCAGGCCCAGTTCCTCCAGCCGCCCGCGCCGCCGGGCGTAGGGCAGCGTGAGCAGCGAGCGGCCCGCCAGGTGCATCACGTCGAACAGGACCAGGTGGACGGGGGTCCGAGCCGCCATCCGCGCGGCCCGTGCCGGAGCGTGCGCCAGGCCCATGCGGGACTGCAGCAACTGGAAGTCGGCGCGGCCCTGTTCGTCCAGCGCCAGAATCTCCCCGTCCAGTACGGCGCGGGTGGTGCCGAGCGCTCCGCCCAGCGGCGCCAGTTCGGGGTAGGCGGCCGTGATGTCCTCGCCGGAACGGGCGCGCAGCAGCAGGCTGCCGTCGCCTTCCAGATAGATCACCGCGCGCTGGCCGTCCTGCTTCGTCTCGTACGCCCAGCGCGCGTCCTGCGTGGCGGGCGGCAGGGTGCCGGGCGTGGCGAGCATGGGAGGGATCAGCGGCAGACTCACGGGTCAGTTGTCGACGGTCCCGTCCGCCGCCACGCGCCCCCGCCGTCGTTTTCCCCTGAACGGCGGCCGAGGCGTCCGTCCCCCGAACAGCGCAGGGGCGGTCAGCCGTCCTCGTTCGGCGGCAGGGCCCGCACCAGACCCGACTGGTAGGCCATGACGACGAGTTGGGCCCGGTCGCGGGCGCCCAGTTTCGTCATGGCACGGTGGACGTGGGTGCGCACGGTCAGCGGGCTGACGAAGAGCTTCTCGGCGATCTCCTCGTTGGAGTGGCCCTCGGCCACCCAGGCCATGACCTCCCGCTCCCGGGCGGTGAGGGCGGCGAGGTCCTCGGGCGCGGCGGACTGCGAGCTCTCGGCGGGAGAGGCCAGGAACCGTGTGATCAGCGTGCGGGTCGCGCTGGGGGAGAGCAGGGACTCGCCGGCGGCCACGGTCCGGATGCCGTCGAGGAGCACGTCCGCCGTGACGTCCTTGCCGAGGAAGCCGCTCGCCCCGGCCCGCAGCGCCTGCGCGACGTACTCGTCGATCTCGAACGTGGTGAGGATCAGCACGCGCACCGCCGTGAGGTCCGGATCCGCGCAGATCGCGGACGTGGCGGCCAGTCCGTCGGTGCCGGGCATGCGGATGTCCATCAGGACCAGGTCGGGGTGGTGGACCCGGGCGAGATCGAGGGCCTCGGCGCCGTCGGAGGCCTCGCCGACCACCTCCATGTCCGCGCAGGAGTCGATCAGGATCCGGAAGGTGGCCCGCAGCAGGGCCTGGTCGTCGGCGAGCAGTACGCGGATGGTCATGGGCGGGGTCTTCCGGTTCCGGAGCGGTCGGGTGCGGGTGCGGGTGCGGGTGCGGGTGCGGGTGCGGGTGCGGGTGCGGTGCGGTGCTGACGAACGAGAGGTCTTCCCGCCTCGGACATCTGCCAGGGTCCAGGGAACAACCCGGCACGTCATCGTGCGTCTGCCGACATTCGCCGGTACTCGGAACGCAGTACGCGCCAGGGGCAAGGTCATCCCCGAGGGGGAGCAGGGCCCGTCCGCACGGCCCGCGTTCAATCACGTGACTTAGATTGTAGGCGTGCGAACCCGTGACGGCTCGAGGGACTGGCCGCCGCGTGAGTGTGGGAAGTCCCGGTGCGGTGGTGATCATGGCAGGCAGGACCTTGCGCGAGGAACAGGTCAACGCGACCCGGGAGCTGCTGCTGACCGCGGCCGAGCGGCTCTTCGCCGAACACGGCGTGTACGCGGTGTCCAACCGCCAGGTCAGCGAGGCCGCGGGGCAGGGCAACAACACCGCGGTCGGCTACCACTTCGGCACCAAGACCGACCTGGTCCGCGCCATCGTCCGGCGGCACGCCACGCGCATCGAGGACATCCGCGCCCGCCTGGTCGCCGGCCTCGCGGACCCGGACGACCTGCGCGGCTGGGTGGACTGCCTGGTCCGCCCGGTGCTCGAACACCTCGCCGCACTCGGCAGCCCCACCTGGTACGCGCGGTTCTGCGCCCAGGTCGTCGCCGATCCGGCCCTGCACCGGATCATGGTTGAGGAGGCCCTCGTCTCCCCGGCGCTCCAGGAGATCATCGAGGGGCTGAACCGGTGCCTGCCCGACCTCCCCGCCGAGGTCCGCGCCGAACGCGGCGAGATGGTCCGCCACCTGATCGTCCACGTGGCCGCCGAGCGTGAGCGCGCCCTCGCCGAGAACACCCCCACCCCTCGGGCCACCTGGGATGACGCCGCCACCGGCCTCGCCGACGCCGTCGTAGGCATGTGGCTGGCGCCCGTCACACCCGGCCGCTGACCGCCGCCGCACAAGGAGTACGACCGTGAAAGCGACTCTTGGCCAAGGCCGCCGGCGCGGCGCCGGACGGGGCCGGTCATGAGCCCTCGGCGGACGCCGGCGCCCCTGGACAGCACCCCCGGCGACAAACCCGCCCTCGCGCGCGGCGCCGGCCAGCACGTCCTGGTGGTCGCGGGCGAGCCCGGCCTCGCCGAACTGCTCTCCACCACCCTGGAGTTGGCCGGCTACCGGATCAGTCTCAGCGGCACCGGCGCCGAGGCGCTGGCCCGCGTCGCGCGGCACCGCTTCGACCTGGTGGTCTTCGACACCACCCTGCCGGACATGGCGAACTTCGGCCGGGAGCGCCGGCCCGCCCTCCCGCACCGCCCGCCCGTCCTCCTCCTCACCGAGTACGAGCATCTGCACCGGCTCGTGCCCGAACTCGGCCTGGGGGAGCGGGACTACGTCACCAAGCCGTTCCGGGTGGCCGAAGTCCTCGCCAGGATCCAGGTGCTGCTGCGCGGCCCCCGCCCCGGCCCGCCCAGGGGCAACCCGCTGGAGTACGGCGACCTCGTGCTGGACGACACCGTGTGCCGGGCCCGGCGCGGGACGCGGTCGCTCGACCTCACGCCCGCGGAGTACCGGTTACTGCGTCATCTCCTGGGCAACGCGCACCGGGTGCTGTCCAAGGAACAGATCGGCCGCTATGTCTGGGACGACCACCGGGGCGACAACGCGATCGAGCAACTCGTCTCCCGTCTGCGCCGCAAGGTGGACCGGGGCGACGACCCGGCGCTGATCCACACGCGCCGCGGCTTCGGTTACTGGCTGGGCTGGGCCGGGCCGAGAGCGGTTCCTGACGTCCGCCTGTGTGATCTGGGCCACGTCAGCCTCCTGTCAGGAAACTGACCGGAAGGCGTCAGACCCCTCTGTTTGCATGTGCTCATCGAGGCCTCGACACCCTTCGCCCCGGCGCTCCACGCCGACCGGAGCCCCCCCCACGTCCGAGGAGAACCATGGCCGACACCTCCCTGACCGGTCCCGCGCACCAAGTGCCCGACTCCGTCCCCGAGTTCCCGATGCAGAGGTCCTCCCGCTGCCCTTTCGACCCGCCGCCCGCGCTCAAGGAGCTGCAGGCACAAGGGCCGCTGACCAAGGTGCGGCTGTGGGACGGCAGTGAGCCCTGGCTCGTGACCCGGTACGCCGAGCAGCGCGCCCTGCTGGGCGACCGGCGCGTCAGCGCCGACACCGACCAGCCGGGCTATCCGACCAAGGCCGGCCCCGAGGCCGGCGAGGGCAAGCTGAGCTTCATCATGATGGACGACCCCGAACACGCCCGGCTGCGCCGGATGGTGACGGGCCCGTTCGCCGTCAAGAAGGTCGAGGCGCTGCGGCCCGCCGTGCAGCGCATCGTGGACGGCCTGATCGACGACATACTCGCCGGCCCCGGCCCGGTAAACCTCGTGGACGTGTTCGCCCTGCCGGTCCCGTCACTGGTCATCTGCGAGCTGCTGGGAGTGCCGTACGAGGAGCACGAGTTCTTCCAGGAGAACACCAAGACGATGGTGCGTACGACCGCCACGCCCGAAGAACGGGGTGCGGCGAGCCGCGAGGTCGCGGGCTATCTGGCCGGCCTGCTGGGGAAGCGGCTCGCCGAGCCGCAGGACGATCTGCTCTCGAGCATCGCCGCGCGCATCACGGCCGGCGAACTCACGCACCAGCAGGCGACCGAGATGGCCCTGCTCCTGCTGATCGCGGGCCACGAGACCACCGCGAACATGATCGCGCTCGGCACCCTCGCCCTGCTCCGGCACCCGGATCAGCTCGCCCTGCTGCAAGAGACCGACGATCCGAAATTCGTGGCCGCCGCGGTCGAGGAACTCCTGCGCTATCTCCACATCACCCATCTGGGCCGGCGCAGGGCGGTGACCGAGGACATCGAGATCGGCGGCCAGGTGATCAAGGCCGGCGAGGGCGTCATCATGGTCAACGAGATCGGCAACCGCGACCCCGAGGTCTTCGCCGACCCCGACCGCCTCGACCTCACCCGCGACGCCCGCCGCCACGTCGCCTTCGGCTTCGGCGTCCACCAGTGCCTGGGCCAGCCGCTGGCCCGCATGGAGCTCCAGGTCGTCTACGGCACCCTCTACAAGCGCATCCCGACGCTGAAGCTGGCCTGCGCGCCGGAGGACGTCCGGTTCAAGACCGACGCGTTCATCTACGGCGTCCACGAGCTGCCCGTCTCCTGGTGACGGCCGCGCAACCACCCACCGAATCGACAACAACCGCCTGTGCAGAAGGGAAACCGACCATGAAGGTGGAGCTGGAAGCCGACAAGTGCGTCGCGTCCGGACAGTGCGTGCTCGCCGCCATGGACGTGTTCGACCAGGACGACGACGGGATCGCGATCCTGCTCGACGAGCGGCCTGCAACCGAACACCTCGACGACGTGCGCGAGGCCGTGGCGATCTGCCCGGCCGCCGCGATCAGGCTGGTGGACCAGTGAGGCGCATCGCCGTCGTCGGCGCCTCGGCCGCCGGGCTCGCGGCGGCCGAGACGCTCCGCCGCGAGGGCTACGACGGCACGCTCACCCTCGTGGGCGACGAACCCCTCGCCCCCTACGACCGTCCGCCGCTGTCCAAGCAAGTGCTGGCCGGCGAGTGGGAGCCCGGGCGGCTGGCCCTGCGCACCCCCGACCACCTGGCCGGCCTCGACCTCGACCTGCGCCTCGGCGTGCCGGCGTCCGGACTGCGACTCGCCGACAGGACGGTGGAGCTGGCCGACGGCTCGACGGTGCCGTACGACGGGCTGATCCTGGCCACCGGAGTGCGGCCACGACGGCTGCCCGGTGCGGGTGGGCATGTGCTGCGCACCCTGGACGACGCGGTGCGGTTGCGGGACCGGCTGGCGCCGGGCAGGCGACTGGTCGTGGTCGGCGCCGGGTTCCTCGGGGCCGAGGCCGCCGCCGTCGCCTGGCGGCTGGGCTGCGAGGTGACGCTCCTCGAACCGGCCCCGGTGCCGCTGGCCCACGCCGTCGGCGCTCAGGTCGGCGAGGTGCTGACGCGCGCCCATCGGGACCGGGGCGTGGACCTGCGCTGCGGGGCCACCGTGACCGAGGTGACCGGGGACGGCGTGCGGCTCGCCGACGGCGAACTGGTCGAGGCGGACGAGGTGCTGATCGCGGTCGGCTCGGTGCCCAACACCGAGTGGCTCGACGGCAGCGGGCTCACCGTCGGCGACGGCGTGGTGTGCGACGAGTACTGCGAGGCCGCGCGGAACGTGTACGCCGCCGGGGACGTCGCCCGCTGGTACAACCGGCTGTTCGGGCTGCCGATGCGGATCGAGCACCGCACTCATGCCGCCGAGCAGGGCATGGCCGCGGCCCGCAACCTGCTCGACCCCGACGCGCGCACATCGTTCGGGCCGGTGCCGTACTTCTGGTCCGACCAGTACGACATGAAGATCCAGGCGTACGGGTATCTCCGCGGGCATGACGAAGTCGCCGTCGTGGAGGGCGAGTTGGCGCAGGGCCGGTTCGTGGCCGCCTACCGCAGGGGCGAGAAGGTGACCGGGGCGCTGGCCGTTGGGATGCCGCCGAAGGCGATCCGGCGGTGGCGGCAGGCGATCGCGACGGGCGCGGACTGGGGCGGGACCGTGCCGTCCCAGCCGCGGGCCGAGGCCTTGGCGGGCGGAACATCCGCCTGACGTGCCGTACCTGACCGGGGCCCGGCGGACCACAGATGTCCGCCGGGCCCCGGCGCCTTTCAGCCGCCGACGCGGATGCGTGTGACCTGGTCCTCTCCGCCCGCACCGGCGCCGGACTTGTCGACGACGTACGCCGTGCGGCCCGCCACCTCGACATGGTTGGGGTTCGCGCCCGTGGCGACGGTCCCGACGACCGAGGCCGCCCGGGGGGCGACGACCGTGACGTTCGCGGCCGTGCGGTTGACCACCAGGACGTTGCCGCCGCGGTCGACGGCGGCGACGGACAGCGCGCCCGCGCCCGTGGCCACCGACTTCGCGACGGCGCCTGCGGCGAGGTCGACGACCGAGACGGTCCCGGCGCTCTGGTCGGCCGTGTACGCGGTACGGCCGTCGGCGGACAGCGCGAGGGAGATCGGGCCGTCACCGGCGGGGACGAACCTCGGCGTGTCCGACTTCGCGGACACCTCGATGATCCGGTCGCCGTTGAGGTCGGAGGCGTAGACCGTGCCGGTGGACTCGTTCACGGCGAGGCCCGCCGGGCCGGCGCCCTCGACGGTGATGCGCCGCTTCTCCTCGAAGGTCTTGGAGTCGAAGGCGACGACGCTGCCGTCGCCGAACCCGCTCGCCCACACGGTGTCGTGCCGCTCGTCGACGACGATCTCGCGGGCGTGCGCCACGTCCGGCAGGGTGGCCAGGTGCGCGCCGGTCCGCTGGCTGTAGACGGCGACCGTGTCGTCGCGGGTGTTGGTCACCCAGACCGTGTTGTGCTCGTCGTCGACCGCGACGCCGTACACCGCCTCCCGGGCGCCGGTCGTGGCGTCGGTGACCGGCGGGCGGCCCACGGAGACGGTGACCCAGAGCGCGTCATTGCGCTCGGAGTACGCCGACTGGTACAGGCCCCGCACCAGGGGCGCGGTGGTCACGGCCGACTCGGTGGTCCCGGCCGCGGCGGTGCCCGACAGGGCCACGGTGCTCCCGGCGGTGAGGGCGACGGCGACGGCCGCGGCGAGGGCCGTACGGCGGGTGGTGCGGACGGATGAGGTCATGCTGAGTCAACTGCTGTGGATGAGAGAACAGTTGGAGGAGCAAGGCCTGTTCGGGCCGGTCGGTGCCCACTGGGCCGGAGCTGTGTGTGGCGGGTCACGGGGGCCACTCCTGGCCGGCAACGGGAGGTTAGGGTGGCCTAACCGCAAGAACCGCCCCGTCGTCCGGAGTCCGCCGCCCATGCTCGTGCCCCCTCCCCCCGGCGAAGCCCCGCGCCACCCGCCCCGTATGGCGCGGCCCCGCCCGGTGCCCCGGCTGCGGACCCCGGCCGCGGCGCTGCCCGGGCCGGACGGCGTCGCGGAATTCTGGGCCGACGTCCGCCGCCGGGGCACTCCGTGCACGGGCCCCGACCCGCAGGGCAGCGCCGAGCACCACGCCGTGACGTTCCTGTGGCGCGGCACCCCCGCCACCCGTGCCGTGCAGGTCCTGCCGAACAAGCTCGGCGACCCGCGTGACCCCGAGGGCAACCTCATGGAGCGCGTCCCCGGCACCGACGTCTGGCACTGGACCCTGCGCCTGCGCCACGACTGGCGCGGCACCTACGACCTCTACGTCGACGAGGGCGACGGCCCCGCCCCGGGCACCCCGGCCTACTGGTCCTGGCTGCGCACCCGCCGCCGCACCGACCCCTTCAACACCCGTACGCTGCCCCACCGTTGGGACGGCGGTGCCGTGTCCTTCGCCGAACTCCCGGCCGCTCCGCGCACTGCGGACCGGGAGCCCCGGCCGGACCTCGCCCACGGCACCGTCACCGAGCACGAGGTGGACAGCGAGCACCTGGGCGCGCGCCGACGCGTCTGGCTGTACCGACCACCGCTCACCGCAGCGCAGTCGGAGAAGCTGCCGGTCCTGGTGCTGTTCGACGGCGAGCACTGGCAGCCCAGGCTCGGGCTCTCCCGGCTCCTGGACGCCCTCATCGCCGACGGCCGTATCCCGCCCGTCGCCGCGGTCCTGCCGGACGCCGGGGACGAGGCCACCCGCTGGGCGGAGCTGTCCTGCCGACCCGAGTACGTCGACTTCCTCACCGGAGAACTGCTGCCCTGGGCGGCCGGGCGGCTGCCCCTCACCGACGACCCGGCGCGCACGGTGGTCGCCGGACAGAGCCTCGGCGGACTCACCGCCGCCTACGCCGCCGTCGTCGCCCCGCACCGGTTCGGCAACGCGCTCGTGCAGTCGGGCTCCTTCTGGTGGCCCGTCGGCCCGCAAGCGGAGTGGTTCACCCGCACCCTCGCCGGACTGCCCCGGCTTCCGGTGCGCTTCCGGCTCTCCTTCGGCGAGCAGGAGTGGGTGGCCCTGCCCGCGGCCCGGCGGCTGCGTGACACCCTCGCCGCTCTCGGCTATCACGACTCCTCCTACCGGGAGTTCAACGGTGGACACGACTACCTGTGCTGGCGCACGGAACTGGCCGACGGACTCGTCGAACTGCTGGGCCGCTGACCCGACGGACCGCCGCCCGGCCGCCGTCATCCCCGGCCCGCCTCCACCCGGCGCACACACGCCTCGTGCGGGGCCGGACCGAAACGGACCGCCCAGCCGGACGGGACAGCCCGCCAGGCCGGCCACAGGGACAGCCGTCCTTCGCCGTCCTCCAGCACCAGCTGCTGGTGACCGGAATCGAACGGGCCGCACTCGCGGGTCATGTGCCGAGCTCCTTCAGCCGGGCGGTGAGGTGCGCCGCGATCTCGTCGAGGTGCCGGTCCCGCAGCAGCTGCGGGTGCGTGCAGTCCAGGTCGTGGTTCTCGATCGCGCCGCTCACATGCGGGCGCCAGGCCCGGCGGGTCAGCCAGTCCTCGGGGCGCGGGGCGGCGGCCGTGAAGAACAGCACGTCACCCTCGTAGCGGCGGTGGTGGTGCTCGCGCATCATGCGGGCGTGGTTCGGCACGATGTCGACGATCCGCGCGAGGGTGTGCTCGGACAGACCCGCCAGCGGACTGCCCGCCCGGCGCAGGGTGGCCAGCACGTCGTCGCGGGTGCGCTCGTGCGTGCGGTCGAACCCGGCCATGCGCAGCACCGCGGTCAGCGCGTCGCCCTCCTCGGGCACGGGCCGTTCCCGCCACTGCTCGGCCGGGAACGCGTCGAGCAGGGCGAGGAGCTCCACCCGCTCCCCGGCGTCCTGGAGCAGGACGGCCACGGTGTGCGCGAGGACCCCGCCGACCGACCAGCCCAGCAGCCGGTACGGCCCATGCGGCCGGACCTCGCGGATCCGCCGGACGTAGTCCTCGGCCTCCTCCCGCAGGGTGCGCGGCAACGGCTCGTCGTCGGCCAGGCCGCGGGCCTGGATGCCGTACACCGGCTGCCCGGAACCCAGCCGGGCCGACAGCCCCGCGTAGCACCAGGCGATACCCCCCGCCGGGTGGATGGCGAAGAGCGGCGGCCGGTCTCCCTCGGGGCGCAGCGGCAGGACGACGTCCAGCGCGTCCCCGGACGCCGGTCCCGTGTCCGCCAGCCGGGCGGCGAGCGCGGCCGGCGTAGGAGCCTCGAACAGTGAGCCGATGGTCAGCTCGACGCCGAACTCCTCCCGTACCCGGGCCACCAGCCGCACCGCGAGCAGCGAGGTGCCGCCCAGGTCGAAGAACGCGTCGTCGGGCCCGGCCTGTTCGACGCCGAGCACCTGCGCGAACAGCAGCGTCAGCGCTTCCTCGCGCGCGGTGACCGGGCGCCGCCCGCCCTCGCCGCCGGCGAAGACCGGCGCGGGCAGCTCACGGCGGTCCAGCTTCCCGTTGGGGCTCAAGGGGAACGCGTCGAGGGCGACGACGGCGGCCGGGACCATGTGCTCGGGCAGTTCGCGTGCCAGCGCGGCGCGTACGGCGGCGGGGTCCGCCCCTCCCGTCACATAGCCGACGAGCCGGTCGTCGAGCACCAGGGCACAGGCGCCCTCCACCCCCGGCTGTGCCGCCAACGCGGCCTCGATCTCGCCGAGTTCGATGCGCTGGCCGCGCAGCTTCACCTGGTGGTCGGTCCGGCCGAGGTACTCCACCTCGCCCCGCTGCGTCCAGCGGGCCAGGTCGCCGGTCCGGTACATCCGGCTGCCCGCGGGACCGAACGGGTCGGCCACGAAGCGGGTCGCCGTGAGCTCGGCACGGTTGAGATATCCGTCGGCCAACTGCGCGCCCGACAGGTACAGTTCGCCCGGCACGCCGGGCGGGCACGGTTGCAGGCCGGCGTCGAGGACGTACAGCCGGGTGTTCCACACCGGCCGCCCGATCGGCACCGGGCCGCGGTCCTGCGGATCGCAGGCGTGGTACGTGACGTCGACGGCGGCCTCGGTCGGCCCGTACAGGTTGTGCAGCTCGACGTCCGGCAGCAGGCGCGCGAAGGCGTTCGCGGTCTCGCGGGGCAGGGCCTCACCGCTGCAGAACACCCGGCGCAGGACGCCCGCACAGCCCGCCGCGTCCGGCCCCGTCAGGAAGACCTGGAGCATCGACGGCACGAAGTGGCAGGTGGTGACCGCCTGTTCGCGGATCAGCCGGGCCAGGTGGACGGGGTCCTTGTGCCCGCCGGGCTCGGCGACGACCAGCGCCGCCCCTTCACGCAGCGGCCAGAAGAACTCCCACACCGACACGTCGAACGACGACGGTGTCTTCTGCAACACCCGGTCCCCGGCGGTCAGCCGGTACTGGTGCTGCATCCAGCGCAGCCGGTTGTCGATCGCCCCGTGCGGAACGACGACGCCCTTCGGGCGGCCCGTGGAGCCCGAGGTGTAGATGACGTAGGCGGGATGGGCGGGCGTCAGCGCGCGCCCCGGAGTCACCCAGGGGTACGCCGACACATCCAGCCCGTCCAGCACCACCGACGGAGCCCCGGTGCCCTCCGGGAGACGGCCCGCCCGGTCGGTGATCGCACACACCGGCTCCGCGTCCTGGAGCATGAACGCCAGCCGCTGGGCCGGATAGTCCGGGTCCAGCGGAAGATACGCGGCCCCCGCCTTCAGCACGGCCAGCAGCGCGACCACCAGCTCCGCCGAACGCGGCACCGAGACCGCCACCACCGCGCCCGGCCCGGCGCCCAGCGACCGCAGGTGATGGGCCAACTGGTTGGCGCGTACGTCGAGTTCTGCATAGGTGAGGGTGGTGTCCCCGTACACCAGGGCCGGTGCGTCCGGGCTCCGCGCGGCCCGCGACTCGATCGGACCGATCAGGGTGGTCAGCGGCAGCGCGCGATCCGTGCGGTTGAACTCGTCGAGGACCAAGGCCCGTTCGTCGAGCGTCGCGATGCCGTGGGCGGCGAGCGGCAGATGCGGGTCCGCCTCGGCGAGCCGCTCCAGCAGACGCACGAACCGTTCCTGGTGCGCGGCCAGTTCGGTGTCGCCGTACAGGGCCGGGTTGCCGTCGTGGTCGACGCGCAGGCCGCGGCCGTCGGCGCGGTCGTAGACGTTGACCGTCAGGTCGTCGACGGGGCCCGCGGACAGGTTCCGGGCCCGGGCGGACGCACCCGCGAACGTGACGCCGTAGTCGAACGGCATGACGTTGACCAGCGGGCCGACCAGCCCGCGCGTCTCGCCGAGCAGTCCGAGGTCGCGGCGGATGTCCTCGTAGCGGTACCGCTGGTGGCGGCGCACCTCGCGGATGCCGAGGACCACCTGGCGGACCAGCTCGGCGAAGCTCGCCTCCGGCGAGACCGTCAGCCGCAGCGGCAGCACGTTCATGACCATGCCCGGCACACGCAGCGCCACCGAGCCCATGCGGCCCATCATCGGCAGGCCCAGCACCACGTCCGAGCGGTCGCTCGCGCGGGAGGTGTACAGGGCCTGAGCGGCGATCAGCACGTCCGGCCAGGTGGCCCGCAGCCGGGTCGCGAGCTCGCGCAACCGCTCGGTGGCCGCCGGTCCCACGTGGGCCGTACGGCGCAGGAACGTCCGCGAGGGCAGCGCGCCGCGGCCGGCGAGCCGGGGTGCCTCCGGACGGTCGGCGAACGCCTCCCGCCAGTGGTCGCGGTCCGCCGCGAAGGCCGGCGAGGCACGGTAGGCGGCATCGTCCTCGACGAGGTCGGCCAGATGGCCGAACGTGCGGGGCGCGGGCTCCTCACCGCGGGCGAGCGCCGAGTACACCTCGGCGGTGCGCCGCACGAGCAGCGAGTAGCCGTAGCCGTCCATGACGAGGTGATGGATGCGCTGGTACCACAGCCAGCGCTCCTCACCGACACGGAACAGGGCGTGCCGGAAGAGCGGGCCGGTGCTCGGGTCGCACGGCTCGGCCAGGTCGGCGCGCATCCACGCCTCGGCCCGCTCCTCGGCGTCGGCCGTGGAGCGCAGGTCGTGCACGGTGAGCGGCAACTCGATGTCGGGAAGGACGCGTTGAACGGGACCGTCGGGGGAGTCCTCGACCACCACGCGCAGGGCCTCGGCCTCCGCCGTCACCCGGCGCAGGGCCGCGGCGAAGAGGTCCGCGTCCAGCGGGCCGTCGATCTCCAGGCACTCCGCCGTGTTCTGCGCGGGGCTGAGCGGATCGAGGGCCTGCGCGTACCACATCCCCGACTGCGCCGCCGTCAGCGGCAGTACGGTCTCGGGTGCGAGCGTGACGGTCATGCCACCCCCAGCCGTGACGCCCAGGCCGAGATGGCCGGCTGTTCGGCGAGGTCCGCGAAGTCCGCCTCCACGTCGTGCACGAGGCGCCAGCGCTCCAGCAGGGTCATGATGCGGACCGAGTCGAGGCCGTGGTCGACGAGGTTCTCGTCGACGGGGATGTCCGCGGGGTCCTCGCCGAGGCATTCGGCGACGTCCTGGCGGATCTGATCCAGGGTGAGCGCCATGGCTCGGGCCTCCTTGAAGAGCACGTCGGTGGTGGTCACGACCGCGCAGCGGCCGGCGGCCCAGCGCAGGGCCATGTCGTGGTCGGCGCGGGAGAAGTCGGCGACGGCGTCGGCGACGACGAACGCCTGGATGTCCCGGCTCCACGCGTCGGCGGCCGTCATCAGGACGCCGATGTGCGCGTACACGCCCACGATCACCAGCTGGTCGCGGCCCGACTCCCGCAGCAGCGCGTCGAGTTCGGTGCGGACGAACGCGCTGTACTTCCACTTGGTCAGCACGGTGTCACCGGGCCTCGGGGCGACCTGCGCGGGCATGGCCAGGGCGTCGGCGTCGTCCGCGACGCCGGGCCCCCAGAAGTCCAGCTGGAGCCCGCGTTCCTCGGGCGTCTGCCCGCCTCGCTGGGCCGAGTAGGCGACCGGCACACCGAGTCGGCGGGCCTCCTTCAGCAGGCGGGCGGTGTTGCGGAGCAGGCCGGTCAGGGGCTGGGCGCCGGCCGGGAACGCGGACAGGAAGTGGTGCTGGAGGTCGTGGACGAGCAGTAAGGCGCGCGCCGGGTCCACGGTCCACGACACGCGGTTGACGGGCAACTCGTCCGCGACGGGGAGCGGGTAGGGGGAAATGGCGGGAAGTGCCATGGAAACAGGGGCCTTTCGGAACTTCGGAACCTCGGAACGCTCGGGGCTCTCGGAACGCTCGGAACTCTCAGGACTGCTCGGCGGCGGACCGCAGGTGCTTCTTGCTGACCTTGCCGACGCCCGTCTGCGGGAAGGCGTCGACGAACTCGACGAGGTCGGGGACCTTGTAGGCGGCGACGCCCCGCTCGCGCACGAACCGTTTGACGGCGACCGGCTTCAGCGGCTCGGCGCCCCGGCGCGGGATCACATAGGCCAGGGAGCGTTCCCCGAGGTACGGGTCGGGCACCGCGACCACGGACACGTCGTGCACGGACGGATGGGCGAGGATGATGTTCTCGATCTCCTCCGGCGCGATCTTCTCGCCGCCCCGGTTGATCTGGTCCTTGGCCCGCCCCACGACGATCAGATGACCGGTCGGGGTGCGGCGCACCAGGTCCCCGGTGCGGTAGAAGCCGTCCTCGGTGAAGGCGCGGACGTTGTGCTCGGGCGCCCGCCAGTAGCCGCGGATCGTGTACGGCCCCCGGGTCAGCAGGTGTCCCGGCTCACCGTCGGGGACGTCGTTCCCGGCGTCGTCGACGACCCGGACCTCGTCGTCGGGGGAGATGGGCCGGCCCTGCGTGGTGACGACGGTCTCGACGTCGTCGTCCAGCCGCGTGTAGTTGACCAGCCCCTCGGCCATCCCGAACACCTGCATCAGCCGGCAGCCCAGCGCGGGCTGCAGTCGCCGCGCCGCCTCCTCGCTGTACTTGGCACCGCCGACCAGCACCACCCGCAGGCTGGACAGGTCGTACGGCGTCGTCGCACCCGCCTCCGTCCACACCAGGGCGAGCGGCGGAACCAGCCCCGTCATGGTGATCCGCTCCCGCTCGATCAGCGGGAACGCCGTCGCCGGATCGGGCTTCGGGCACAGCACCACCGTGCCCCCGGCGTACAGCACGCCCAGCCAACCGGGCGAGCTCATCGGGAAGTTGTGCGCGGCGGGCAGCGCGACGAGGAACCGGGTGTCCGCGTCGACGCCGCAGATCTCGTTGGAGCCCCACACCGAGTACAGGTAGTCGTCGTGGGTGCGCGGGATGAGCTTGGAGACCCCCGTCGTGCCGCCCGACAGCTGGAGGAACGCCAGCTCGTGCGGCTCGGGCCCGTCGAACGGCCCCGCCGGGTCGCACGGCACCTCGGACAGCGCCGTGTGCTCGCCCGGATCGCCCACCACGAAGACGTGCTTCAGGCTCGGCGACTCCCCCCGCACCCGCGCCGCGAGGTCGCGGTGGTCGTAGCCGGCGTGCACGTCGGGCACGACGTACGCGACCGCCTCGGTGAAGGAGCAGAAGTGGCCGATCTCGGTGTCGCGGTGGGCGGGCAGCGCGTACACGGGCAGCGCGCCGATGCGGAAGAGTGCGAAGACCACCTCCACGAACTCGCCGACGTTGGGGAGCTGTACGACGACCCGGTCGCCCTTGGCGATCCCGCGGGCCGCGAATCCGGCGGCCAGCCGGTCGGCGCGCGCGTCGAGTTCGCCGTACGTCCAGGTACGGCGCCCGGGAGCGGGGTCGATCAGGGCGAGGCGGTGGGGGTGGTCGGCGGCGCGCTCGCGCAGCATGCCGCCGAACGTCTCCCCCCGCCAGTAGCCGGCCGCCCGGTAGCGCGCGGCGAACTCCTCGGGCCAGGTGGGCGCGTCCACGCCCGGGGTGACGGTCACAGCGCCGCCCCCACCGCGTGCAGGAACGTGCGGAACTTGGCGGCGGTCTCCGCCGTCTCCGCCTCAGGCGCCGACTCGGCGACCACCCCGGCGCCCGCGAACAGCCGGAGCGTCCGCCCTTCGGCCTCGGCGCAGCGGATCGTCACCACCCACTCGCCGTCACCGTCCGCGTCCTGCCAGCCGACCATGCCCGTGTACGGGCCCCGGTCGAAGGGCTCCGACTCGGCGATCACGGCACGGGCCACATCGGTCGGCGTGCCGCACACCGCCGGTGTGGGGTGCAGCGCGGCCGCCAGGTCCAGCGCGGTCGTGTCCGGGTCGGTCAGCTCTCCGGTGACCGTGGTCGACAGATGCCACATCGCCGCGGTGCGCACCAGCGTCGGCCGCTCGGGCACCTCCAGACGGGAGCAGTACGGCGCGAGCGCCTCGCGTACGGCGGCCACGACCACGGCGTGCTCGTGCAGGTCCTTCGGCGACTCCAGCAGCGCCACCGCCCGGCGCACGTCCTCGGCGAGGTCGGTGCTGCGCGGCGCGGACCCGGCCAGCGGGTTGGCGGTCAGGCGGCCGTCCTGCCGGGCGACCAGGAGCTCGGGGCTGGCGCCGATCAGGGTGCGGTCCGGACCGCTCGGTACGGCGAAGGTGTAGCCGGCCGGGTCGCGGTGGGCCAGGCGGCGCAGCATGGCGCGGAGGTCGGGCTCACGCGCGGAGGTCAGTTCCAGGGTCCGGGCGAGCACGACCTTGTCGAACTCCCCGGCGCGCATACGCTCGACGGCGGCGGCCACGGTCTCGCCGTACCGCTCGGGCGTCGGTACTTCCGTGACCCGCCAGTCGGGCCGGGCCCCGTCGGGGGCGACGGGCAGCGCGATGAGCGGGTCCTCGCGCAGGGGCGGCGCCCAGTGCACCATGTCCGGGACCGCCAGCGCGGGCGGGGCGTCCGGCGCGAAGGGCAGCGAGCCGACGACGACCGGCGCGGGGGCGCCCGGGCGGCGCAGCGCGTCGAGCGCGTCCCGTACCCGGTGCGTCAACGGGCCGGTGCCGTCGGGTATTTCGGCGCTGGTGCCGCGGCCCAGCAGGGTGCGGTGGGGCGTGGCCAGGAACCGGTCCGTGGTGAGGCGGTAGGCGTCGAGGAGGGAGGTGGCCGCGCCGGGGGTGACCGGTGGGGCGAAGGGGGCGTGCACAGTGATGGACATGAGTGTCTCCAGTGCTCGAGTGGAGGAGAGCACGGCGGCAGGGGCGAGGGGCCGGTCAGGCCCGCAGGGTGGCGCCCCCGTCGACGTACAGGTCGTGCATGGTGATGTGGCGGGCCCGGTCGGAGGCCAGGAAGACGACCGCGTCGGCGATGTCGGCGGGATCGGCGATCCGGCCGAGCGGGATGCCGGTGCGGTACGTGGCCAGGTCGCCCTCGATGACGTGCCGGGTGGCGGCCGTCTCGTCGGCGGTCGTCCACAGGGCGCGCTGCATGTCGGTGAGGGTGGAGCCGGGGGAGACCGTGTTGCAGCGCACGCCGCTGGCGGCCACCTCCAGGCCCAGGCACTTGGTGAACATGACGGCGGCGGCCTTCGAGGCGGCGTAGGCGGCCATGCCCGAGCGGGGGACGCCGGCCGCGTTCGAGGCGACGGTGACGATGCTGCCGTGGCCGCGCTCGGCCATCCGGCGGGCGGCCGCGCGTGAGACATGGAAGACGCCGCCCGCGTTGACCGCGAAGGTGGCCGCCCAGTCCTCGTCGGTGAGGTCCACGACGTGTGAACTGCGCATGATTCCGGCGACGTTGACGGCCATGTCCAGCGGGCCGAGGGCGCGCTCGGCGTGGTCGGTCAGGGCCTCGACGGCGACGGCGTCGCTGACGTCGAGGGTGCGGGCGGTGACCCGGTCGCCGTGCTGGGCGGCGAGCGCCTCGACACCGTCCGGCAGCAGGTCGGTGGCGAGGACCCGGGCGCCCTGCTCGACGAGCGCGGCGACCACCGCCTCGCCGATGCCCCGGCCCGCCCCGGTCACCAGGGCGAGGCGGCCGGCGAGTTCCGCGCTCACGAGGCGAGTGCCTTGGTGAGGTCGTCGAGGACGCCGCGAGCCGCCAGCGGGCCGCCCGCGCTGTTCCACGCGGACCCGTCGATGACGACGACGTGCCCCTCGTTCTCGGCCTTCAGCCTGCCGAAGCCCGCAACCTTCTTCGCCTCGGCGTACGCCTTCTCACCGGCGGCCCGGTCACCGAGGGCCCCGAAGAACAGCCAGTCGCCGTCGATGGTGGACAGCTTCTCCAGGCTGACCGGCTCACTGTGCCCGGCACTGGCGCCCTGCTGGTCCTTCGGCCGGGCGAGCCCCAGCGTGGAGAGCGT
This sequence comes from Streptomyces sp. NPDC093591, assembly GCF_044764885.1. NCBI lineage: Bacteria > Bacillati > Actinomycetota > Actinomycetes > Kitasatosporales > Streptomycetaceae > Streptomyces > Streptomyces sp. NPDC093591. The sequence continues at coordinate 274,364 of NZ_JBIWIY010000013.1, read as the reverse complement.
GGAGCCCACGTGCCCGACTCCCTTGCCCACCACGGACGGGGCCCCGTTCTGCCAGCGCACCACACTCACCACCGCGCCGGCGTTCGCGCCCAGCTTCTTCCTCGTGGCGGCGACGTCGGTGTCGAAGTCCGCGAGGATCTTCTCGCCCTGAGCCGCCTTGTTGAGCGCCTCGGCGGTGGCGGTGAACGCCTTCTTCCAGTCCTGGTTGAGCTTTGCGGTGACCACGGTCGGCGCGATCGCCTGCAACTTGGTGACCTCGCTCTTCACCGCGGTCGTCTCGTCGAGCAGGATCAGGTCGGGCTGGAGCGCGGCCACCTTCTCCATGTCGGCCTCCGCGACGGTCGCCACGACCTGGGCGTTCTTCGCCTTGTCGGCCAGATACGAGGACACGCCCTGCTGACCGCGGCCCGCGGTGGCGCCGACGGGTTCGACCCCGAGGGCGAGGGCCGCGTCCAGCGTCGGTTCGCTCAGCGTGACGACCTTCCGCGGCGCCGACGGCACCTCCACCTCGCGCCCGGTGGCGTCGGTGACCTGACGCGTGCTCGCCTGTTTGCCGGAGGCGGTGTCGCTCCCGTCGTCGTTGCCGCAGCCGGTCAGGAGCATCGCTCCCGTCACGACGGCGGCGGCGGACGTCAGGACCGTCCTGCGAGAGGCACGTGCAGAGGACATGGCGGAACAGCTCCTTGAAAGCGAGAGAAAGAAGGGTGAGGCAGAGGGTGAGGGAGAAGGGCCGGGCTCAGGCGCCGCCCAGCAGGCGCACCAGGCCGTCGGCCAGCGCGCCGTGCCAGCACACGTAGTCGTGGCCGCCGTTGAACTCGTCGTAGGTGACCCGATAGCCGACCGAGCGCAGCACGTCGTACAGGGCCCGGCTGTGCTCGATCATCGAGCCCTCGTGCAGCCCGACGTCCAGATGGACCGTGACGGGGCGCGGTCCGGCGGCGGCGAAGCGGGTGACGAGCCAGGGGGTGCCGAAGACCGGCGGTTGGGGGCCGTTGCCCGGCGGCAGCCCGGGCCGCCACCACAGCGACGCCGACTGGGCGAGCACGTTGCCGAACCGGTCGGGCCGCAGATGGCCGGCGTACAGCGCGGTCATCGCGCCGAGGCTCTGCCCCGCCACCACGGTCCGCCCCGGGTCGGTGCCGAGCGACCAGCGCCCCGCCGCCCAGGGCAGCAGCTCGTCGGCGAGGAACGACACGAACTCCTCGCGGGCGCCGAGTTCACGCGAGCGGGTACGGCGGTCCACGGCGTCCGGCGCCAGCACCGCGAGCGGCGGCAGCGCCCCGTCCGCGACCAGCGCGTCCAGCGTGTGCTGGAACCCGAGCCGGCCGAACCACATGTCGCCGTCGCACAGTGCCACGACTGGCAACGGGGCGTCTCTCACCGGGTCGTGGCCCGGCGGCAGATAGACCCAGGTGTCCCGGTGGCCGCCCAGTGTCGCGGAGGCCACCCGGTGGCGCTCCACCCGACCGGCCGGAACGCCGCCGCGCCGCCCGCTCCAGGATGGTGCCGGGGCCTGCGGCAGTGCGAAGACGGAGCTGGGCAGGGGGCTCCAACGGGTGGGTACGGTACGCGGGTTGAGGGGGTCCCGGGCGGCGTGCGCGGAGAGTGAGCGCAGCCGCTGCTGCAGGGCGTCCGGGTCCGTGGGCGGTGCCTTGGGCGAGATGTCGGCGGCCAGCCGGTAGGAGCCGCGGTGGTCGGCGCGCAGCCGAAGACCCAGGTGCCATACGTCCGTACCCGGCAGGTGCTCCAGGAGGGCGCCGGCGAGACGGTCGCGGTCGATGATGCGGTTGGCCAGCAGCAGCACCTGCCGCGTCGCGCGGTGCCCTCGCCACAGGAACGTGACGGCCAGGTGATCCGGCTCGCCCTCCAGCTCCTCGACGAGCGGGGTACCGAGACGTTCCACCTCGCTCCAGAACTCCGCCGTCAGCGCCGCGCGCCGGGCGTCGTCGGCCGCGCTCAGGCAGTCCGCCAGGCGGGCGACGCGCGGACCGGTGACGCGGACCGGGCGTGTGCCGGTACCGGGGGGTTCGGCCTGCGGCTGAGTGGTTTCCAGGACGGGCATCTCTCCTCTTCTCGTCGCCGACTGCGGGCGAACCGGGCGCGCATCGCGGGGATGCGGGCACGCACGTCGTAGAACTGTCAATGAAATCGTCAACAACTCGACTTAGGTTAGCCTAAGCTAAGCACATGTTCTCGGGAACGCATCCTCCAAAGGGACTAGACCGTCCGGACCCGGCCGACTCCACAGGGAAACCCCGCACTCGGGCCTCCACTTGGGCGGCGGGCCTGCTGCTCGGCCTGGTTCTGCTGCTCGTGGCGGCCGCGCTGTCGCTGGCCGTGGGTGCCCAGCGGATACCGCTCGACCAGGTCTGGTCGGCGCTCGTATCGCCCTCCGGCACCGCGAACGACGAGATCGTGCGGGACCTCAGGCTGCCCCGCACCCTCATCGGGGCCGCCGTCGGCGCGGCGCTCGGCGTCGGTGGCGCCGTCATGCAGACGCTGACCCGCAATCCGCTCGCCGATCCCGGGCTGCTCGGGGTGAACGCGGGCGCGTCCGCCGCCGTCGTCACCGCGATCAGCCTGCTGGGCATCACCTCGTTCACGGGCCATCTGTGGTTCGCCCTGGCCGGCGCCGCCCTCGCGGCCACCGCCGTCAGTGCCCTGGGCGGCGGACGCCTCGCCACCCCGGTCCGCCTCGCCCTCGCCGGAACCGCCGTCAACGCGGCCCTGTTCGGCTATGTCAACGGCCTGCAGCTGTGGAACCTCGACACCCTCGACGAGATGCGGTACTGGTCGGTGGGCACCCTCGCCAAACGGGACCCCGCGCTGCTGGTCACGGTGGCGCCGCTGCTCGCGGCCGGCGCCCTCCTCGCCCTCGCCCTGGCCCGCCCGCTCGGCGCCGTGGCGCTCGGCGAGGACCACGCCCGTGCCCTGGGCACCCACATCCGGCGCACCCGCCTGCTGTCGGTCCTCGCCATCACGCTGCTGTGCGGGGGAGCGACCGCCGTGTGCGGGCCGATCGGCTTCGTCGGCCTGATGATCCCGCACGCCGCCCGCGCGTTCTGCGGCCCCGACCCGCGCCGTCTCTTCCCGTACTGCGCGCTGTACGCGCCGACGCTGCTGCTCGTCTCGGACGTGGTCGGACGAGTCGTCGTACCGCCCTCGGAGATCGAGGCCGGCACGGTCACCGCCTTCCTGGGCGGAGTCGTCTTCATCCATCTGGTCCGGCAGCGGAAGGCGGCCCACCTGTGACGCTCACCCGGAACGCGGGCCCGGTGCCGCGGCGCGGCCTGCTGCGCACCGGCCGCTGGTCCCTGCGCTACGACACACGCGCCCTGCTGGTCTGCGCGGTGATCGCCGTACTGGCCGCGTGCGCCATGGTGCTCGCCATCGGCACCGGAACCTACGAGCTGTCCCCGCCGGAGGTGGTACGCACCCTCGCCGGGAACGGCCCGCCGGGCGCCGGGTTCATCGTGCGGGACCTGCGCCTGCCCCGCGCCCTCGTGGCGGTCCTGGTCGGCTTCGGGATGGGCGCGGCGGGGGCGGTGTTCCAGTCGCTGACCCGCAACCCGCTCGGCAGCCCCGACATCACCGGCTTCGGCAACGGCGCCTCCGCCGGGGCCCTCGTCGCGATCATCCTCTTCGACGCGGGGGACGCCCAGACCGCGATCGGCGCGGTGTGCGGCGGCCTCGCCACCGCCGCCGGCGTGTATCTGCTGGCCTGGCGGCGGGGCGTGCACGGATACCGGCTGGTCCTCGTCGGCATCGGTGCCTCCGCGGTGCTGGGTTCGGCCACCAGCTTCCTGTACGTCCGGGCCGACATCGGCAAGGCGGCCCAGGCGGCGAGCTGGATGATCGGCTCGCTCAACGCCCGCGACTGGGGCGACGTCCGCATCGCCGCGCTCGGCCTGGTGGCACTGATGCCGGTCGTCCTCGGGTACGCCAGGCGCCTGACCCTGCTCGAGATGGGCGACGACACGGCCGGCGCGCTCGGCGTCCCGCCCGAGCGCAGCCGACTGGTCCTGCTGTGCGCGGGGACCGGTCTCACGGCCATGGCGGTCGCCGCCGCGGGACCGGTGCCGTTCGTCGCGATGGCCGCACCCCAGCTCGCCCGCCGCGTCACCCGGGCCGCCGGCCCCAACGTCCTGCCCGCCGCATGGATGGGCGCGCTCCTGGTGTCCGCCGCCGACCTGGCCACACAGCGCGTCACCGGCTCGGCCCTCCTGCCGGTCGGCGTGGTGACGGGCGTGGCCGGTGGCGCGTATCTGGCCTGGCTGCTGGGAAAGGAGCGCAGGGCGGGCGCCGTGTGAACCCCATTCCCAAATTAGTTGAGTTACGCAACGAGAGGGTAACGTGGTTCCCCATGGCCACACCACCTCTCCCCGAACTCCCCGACACGCCCGCATCCCCGGAAGTGATCGAGATAGAGCGTGCGCTCACCCGGATCACCTACCTGAGCACGCGCGCCCGGCAGCACGAGCGGCTCATGGCCCTGGCCGGTGTGCCGCTGGACCGGGCCGCCGTGGCGCTGCTGCGCCAGGTCGCCGACTCGGAATCGCTGCGCCCCGGGGAGCTGGCCGCCCGGCTCGGTGTGGAGGCCTCGCACGTCACGCGTACGGTGCAGCAGCTGCAGAAGTCCGGCTACGTCACCCGCGTCCCCGACCCCCGGGACCGCCGCGCCCAGCGCATCGAACTCACCGAGGCCGGCCGGCAGGCCATCGCCCGCGTGCGTGAGGCCGGCGCCCGCGGCATGCAACTCGCCCTGGCCGACTGGTCCTCCGAGGAGCTGGGCCAACTGGCCACCCTCTTCCACCGCATGGTCGACGACTTCCTCGCCCACGCCATCGACGAGGACACCGAGCCACAGCCGTCGGCACCGGCCGGCTCCGCCTGACCGAACCGCACGGGCACCGGTCACGCCGATGCCGTGCGTGGGCGGTGCCCGGACGGTCCCGCCGCCGGGGCGGCCCTTCCGGGCGGCGCCGGCTCCCGCAGCCCGCACAGCAGCAGCCGCCCCAGCGCGGGCAGGGCGATGAGCGTGGCGAGCGCGGTCCGCAAAGACGTGGCGTCGGCCAGCGCTCCGACGGCCGGAGCGAACAGACCGCCCACGCTCACCGTCAGCCCCAGCGTCACACCGCTCGCGGTGCCCACCCGCCGGGGCAGGTAGTCCTGACCGAGCGTGACATGCAGGGAGAACGGAACGTACAGCCCGGCCGACGTCAACGCGACGAACAGATACACGCCCGGACCGGGAACGAGGACCACTCCGGCCACCGCGAGCACCGTCAGCACGTAGGCCCGGCGTACGACCGCCAGCCGCCCGTACCGGTCGGCGAGCCGTCCCCCGGCCACGGTGCCCACCGCGCCGCCCACGTAGAGCACGCACAGCGCGGCCGTACCGGCCACGGCACCGCCACCGGTGCGCTGGCGGACGTACAGCGAGACGAACGCGCTCAGTCCGGCGAACACGATCGACCGGCACACGACCGCGCCGGACAACCGCAGGAACGACCCCCAGTCGTCCGCGCCGGCCTCCCCGACCTTGCCCGCGACGACCCCACGGCTTCCGGCCGAGCGGACCGCTGCCGCGCACAGGGCCGCTCCCACGACGGCCGGCACCACCAGCAGGGGAGTGGCGCCCAGACCACCGGTGGCGACCACCGCCGCCACCAGCAGCGGGGCCAGCGCGAAACCGACGTTCCCGCCGAGGGAGAACCACCCCATCGCCGTATGGCTGCCGGATGCGGCATCGCGGGCCGCGCGGGCGGCCTCCGGGTGATAGGCGGCCACCCCGATGCCCGACACGGCCACCACCGCCAGCGTGAGCGCGTAGGAACCCATGACCCCGCTCAGCGCGACCCCGGCCCCGCCCGTCAGCGCGCTGAGCGGCAGCAGCCACGGCATCGCCCACCGGTCGGTGAGCGCCCCGAACAGCGGCTGCACCACCGACGACAGCAAGGAGGCCGCGAGCACGATGCCCGAGGCGGCGGCGTAACCGTAGGCGCGCTCGGCGACGAAGAACGGGACAAGGGCCGCCACGGCGCCCTGGTACACGTCGACACAGGCGTGGCCCAAGGACAGCAGGGTGATGGCTCGGTTGCGTTTCGTGGACACCCTGCGATCGTCGCCGGGCCGGACCATTGCCCGCTTTCGATAATCTGCCTTCTCGTGTCGAACATCCGCCACGACCCGACCGCCCCGACCCGCGCCCAGGTCCTCGCCGCCGGGGAACGCATCGACGCGCACCGGCACGACGACCACCAGATCGTCTACGCCGGCTCCGGTGTCCTCGCCGTCACCACCGACGCCGGCACCTGGTTCGCGCCCGGCAACCGCGCCATCTGGGTCCCCGCGGGCACCGTCCACGCGCACCGCGCCCACGGCCACCTCGACCTGCACCTGGTCGGCCTCCCCGCCGACGACAACCCTCCCCCAGACTCCGTCCGGGGGCACCCCCATCTCGCTTCGCTCGGCCTGGCCGCCCCCACCGTCCTCGCCGTCAGCCCCCTGCTGCGCGAGCTGATCCTCGCCTACACCCGCGACCCCGCCGACGACAGCCCCGAGCGCCGCCGACTGCTCGCCGTCCTGCGCGACCAGCTGCGCGCCTCCCCGCAGCAGCCCCTGCGTCTGCCCACCCCGACCGACCCCCGCCTGGCGGCGGTCTGCGCGCTCGTCCACGCCGACCCCGCCGACCCGCGCACCCTCGCCGCGCTCGGCGCCGCGACCGGGGCCGGCGAGCGCACCCTCAGCCGGCTCTTCCGCCACGAGTTCGGCATGACCTTCCCGCAGTGGCGCACCCAGTCGCGCCTCTACCACGCGCTGCGGCTGCTCGCCGAGGACACGCCCGTCACGACCGTCGCCCACCGCTGCGGCTGGTCCTCCGCCAGCGCCTTCATCGACGTCTTCCGCCGGTCCTTCGGGTACACGCCCGGAACCCACAACCGCCGCACCGAGCAGGGCCGGTGACGCCCGGGGCGGCTGCCGGACCGTGATCTACCCTCCGGTAGCATCCGGCGGCAGATCACCCTAGGAGGATCCGTGCCCCGGTCCGAACGCTCACCCCTGCTGCTCGCCGGCCTGCTGGCCACCGCGGGCGTCGCCCACTTCACCTCCCCACGGCAGTTCGACGCGACCGTGCCGCGCGCCCTGCCGGGGACGCCCCGGGCCTGGACGTACGCCAGTGGCGTCGCCGAACTCGCGCTGGCGGCCGGGGTGGCGCTGCCGCGCACCCGCAAGGCCGCCGCCCTGGCCACGGCGGCCTTCTTCGTCGGCGTGTTCCCCGCGAACGTGAAGATGGCCGTCGACTGGCGCCACCGCCCCGCCCCGCAGAAGGCCGCCGCGATCGGTCGGCTGCCCTTGCAGATCCCCCTCGTGCTGTGGGCCCGCGGGGTCGCGAAGAGTGCGGAGGCCCAGGCATGAGCGCACAGCTGAAGGTCGGCGACAAGGTCGAGGACTTCGCGCTGCCGGACGAGACCGGCACCACCCGCAGCCTCACCGGGCTGCTCGCCGAAGGGCCGGTGGTGCTCTTCTTCTACCCCGCCGCCCTCACCCCGGGCTGCACCGCCGAGGCCTGCCACTTCCGCGATCTCGCCGCCGAGTTCGCCGCCGTCGGCGCCCGGCCCGTCGGCATCAGCGGTGACGCGGTGGAACGGCAGCAGGAGTTCGCCGACCGGCACACGCTCGGCATCCCGCTGCTCTCCGACGCGGACGGGACGGTCCGGGACCGCTTCGGCGTGACACGCGGCTTCTCGCTTGCCCCCACCAAGCGGGTCACCTTCGTCATAGGACAGGACCGCACGGTCCTGGAGATCGTCCGCAGCGAACTGCGCATGAACACCCACGCCGACCGGGCCCTGGCCGCACTGCGCAAGTGAGCGCGCGGGCGCCGGGAACGGTGCGGGGCCCGCGAGGTGGCCGGCGCCGGGCCGGCCCCGAACCCCGGCCGGTGGCCGACGCCGACCGGGCTCGCCACCGTCCTCTGCGGCCGACGCCTGCCACGGGGGCGTCGCGACCTTCCCGCTCGGCGGCGCCACGGTGACCGCGACGCTCGGCGGCGGGCGGCCGCACGCCGGTGCGAAGTGCCGGGCCCGGCCTGGGGCCCGCCCGGCCGACGCGTTCGGCGTACCGCCCGGCATGCCTGGGCTCGCAGCCCCGGCGCCGGGCGGGGACGGGAGTCATGTACCGCCGGACCGGACCGGAGCAAGGACGCCCCCTCGGACGCCGACTACCCCCGCCCCTCGCGGGTCCGGGAGCCGCAGGCTCAGGCGGCCTGGGTCAGTTCGGCGCGGCCGAACAGCAGCGCGTAGCCCGGGGGGAGCTGGTGCAGGATCCGGGTGAGCAGTTCGGGGCCGGCCAGTGTGGCGACGGTGGTGAGGACCGAGCCGGTGTCCCAGCGGGTGGTGGCCAGGGAGGCGCCGGTCCGGGCGGCGAGGTCCTTGACGAAGGCCCAGCCGGTGAGGGGCTGGGTGTCGGGGATCTGTTCGGTGAGGATGCGGGCGGCCTCGAGGGGCAGGCGGGCGGCCAGTTCGACGCGTTCGTCGCCCGTCAGCCGGCGCCCGAGCCCCGCCACGACCAGGCGGACGGCTTCCTCGGCCCGTTCCCGGGTGGGGTAGGCGCCTTCGTAACGGACCTTCTCCAGCATGTGCTCGAACGTCATCGCGCAGGAGTGCTGGAGCGGGGCACGCCGGTCGGACATCACTGCGGTGTTCGCCTTTCTGTAGTTGAGGTTGCCGGTGCCCGCCGGGCTGCGCGGACACGCGGCCGGTCAGGTGGGCTGGGGTCGGCCGAAGAGCAGGTCGTAGCCTGCCGGGAGCTGGAGCAGGATCTGGTTGAGCAGGTCGTCGCCGGCCGCGTCGGCGACCGTGCTGAGAACGGCGCCGACGTCCCAGGCCGCGGTCCGGTCGGTGGCCCCCTCGATCCAGGCCGCCGTCGCCCGCACGAACCGCTCCGGGGACAGCGGTTCGGCGCTCTGCAGCGGGTTGAGCAGGATCAGGGCGAAGTCCTCCGGCAGCCGCGCCGCCAGCTGGGCTCGCACCTCGCCGACCAGGTGTGCGCCGAGCAGGGCGAGCACCACGCGGGCCGCGCGTTCCGCTTCCTGCCGGCTGTCGTACTCGCCGCGTTCCCTCACACGGTCGAGGAACGCGTCCCATCGCAAGGTCACGTCGGCCGCCACCCTTCTCGAGCCCGGCGGGCGCGGAGGACGGGGGAGTCCCGGATCGGGTGCCCGTCCTCCGCCGCTGATCGGCCCGGGTCGCCCCGGGTCAGCCGGAGATTTCCTTGCGGGAGGAGTCCCCGCCGATGGCGATCTTGCGGGGCTTGGCGCGCTCGGCGATCGGGATGCGCAGCGTCAGCACCCCGGCGTCGTAGTCGGCCTTGATGTGCTCGGTGTCCAGCGTGTCGGCCAGCACGATCTGGCGGGAGAAGACGCCCAGGGGCCGCTCCGACAGTTCCATCTGGACGTCGTCGGCCTTCGTCACGGGTCGCCGCTCGGCCCTGACGGTCAGCATGTTCCGCTCGACGTCGATGTCGATCGCTTCCGTGCTGACGCCTGGAAGGTCGAAGGCCACCACGTACTCGTCACCCTCGCGGTAGGCGTCCATCGCCATCGTGGACGGCCGCGTCCAGGTGCCCGGGCTCATCAGCTGCTGAGTCAGCCGGTCGAGTTCGCGGAAGGGGTCGGTGCGCATCAACATCGCGAAACACCTCCAAAAGGTTCGGGCAGTACCTGCTGCCAATGCGCCTCGCTGAAACCGTTGTAACATGTCATCCAATGGATGACAAACACGATGTCGTCGAAAGGATGACAACGGGATGACAACCTCCAGGGAGGTGCCCATGGCAGCAGCCGACCAGCCGGCCTCGTCCAGCGCCGGCAGCCAGACCCCGGCCTCGTTTCTCGCCGCCGCGGCGGCCCTGGAAGCCATCGGGAACGCTCTGCACGCCGCCCAGCACGAGCCTCCCGGCCCCACCGACGCCGAACACACCGGCCCCGAGCAGGCCCTGGCCTCCCTCCTGCTGCTACGGCGGATCCGCGAGCAGCTCGCCGGATGGGAGACCGGGCTGATCGAAACCGCCCGCGACGCCGGCGCCAGCTGGGCCGACCTCGCCCACCCCCTCGGCGTCGCCAGCCGCCAGGCCGCCGAGCGCCGCTATCTGCGCAACCGGCCCGGCCCCGCCGGCACCACCGGCGAACAACGCGTCCAGGCCACCCGCGAGCGTCGCGCCGCCGACCGCAACATCGCCACCTGGGCCCGCCGCAACGCCGCCGACCTCCGCCGTATCGCCGGTCGGATCACCGCCCTCCCCGACCTCCCCGCCGCCGCCCGTCACCCGGTCGGCCAACTCCACGCGGCCCTCGCCCAGGACGACCCCGCCGCCCTTCTCCGCCCCCTCGACGCCACCCGTCCCCACCTGACACCCGCCCACCCCGACCTCGCCGCCGAGCTCGACACCCTCACGAACTCGTCCACCACGCCCGACTGACGACCGCACGGCGACCGGTACGCAGCAGTCAGTCACCGACGGATCGGGCATCGCGGTTGATGCGGTGGGGCTCAGGACTCATCCTGGACGACATGGAGCACGTCTCCGCTGCGGCGATCATCGATGCCCACGGTGTCGTCACCGGGTGGAGCGAGGGCGCCCGGCGGCTGACGGGGCTGACGGCCGAGGAAGCCCTGGGACGGCCGGTGCGCGAGCTGCTCGCCGAGCAGCCGCCGCCCGAAGCCGTGGCCGCGCTGGCCGGCACCGCCGTGGTGCGCCACCGGGACGGCTCGCACGTCGCCCTGAACGTGACGGCATGCGCTCTGCTCGGCGACGACGGCGGCCCGGGCGGATACGTGATCACCACCGTGCCGTCCGGCCGGGCCGAGCCCACCCTCGCGGAGCAGGCCTTCCAGCAGGCGTCCATGTCCATGTCCGTCTTCGACACCGACCAGCGCTACCTGCGGCTCAACGAAGCCGCCTGCAAGGTCATGGGCGTACCCGAGGAGGCCCTGCTCGGCCGGCCCTTCCCGGAGACCGTGGAGGACGAGGTACACAGCCGCGGCTTCCTGTGGCATCTGCGCGAGGTCGCCGAGACGGGCCGTCCGCTGCGCTACGAGAGCTTCACCGGCGCCCCGGCCCTGAACCGGGAACATGCCTGGACCACCGACATGTGGCCGGTGCGGGACCCCTCGGGCCGGCTGGTCGGGACCGCGCTGGCCGCGTTCGACAGCACCGAGCAGTACTGGGCGCGGCAGCGGCTGGCCCTGCTGAACGAGGCGGCGGCCGCGATCGGCACCACCCTGGACCTGGTGCGCACGGCGGAGGAGCTGATCGGGATCATGGTGCCCCGGTTCGCCGACTTCGCCAGCGTGGACCTGTTCGACTGGGTCCTGGGCGCGGAGGAGGCGCCGGTGCTGGCCGGCACCGAGATCGCGCTGCGCCGGGTCGCCCACGGCTCCGGCACCGAAGGCACCCCGGAAGCCGCCGTGCACCTGGGCGAGGTGGACTTCTACCCGCCGTTCTCGCCGCCCGCGCGGGCCATCCTGGACGGCCAGGTGATCCGCAGCCAGGCGGGTGAGCCGGCGTTCATGCGCTGGGTGGCGGAGCGCAACGCGCGTGCTCCGGCCGGCCGGCGCCACCGCGTCGGCGCCCACTCCATGATGGCGGCGCCGCTACGGGCCCGCGGCACCACGCTCGGCGTCATGGTGGCCGTGCGCATCAGACAGCCGGACGACTACGTCGCCGACGACGCCGTCTTCGCCGAGGAACTCGCCAGCCGGGCCGCCGTCTGCATCGACAACGCCCGCCGCTTCGCCCGGGAACGCACCACCGCGCTGGCCCTGCAGCACAACCTGCTGCCCCGGGGACTGCCCGGGCAGGCGGCCGTCGAGGTGGCTCACCGCTACCGTCCGTCCGGATCGCAGGCCGGCATCGGCGGCGACTGGTTCGACGTGATCCCGCTGTCCGGCGGCCGTGTCGCCCTCGTCGTCGGCGACGTCGTCGGACACGGCATCCCTTCGTCGGCCACCATGGGCCGCCTGTGCACGGCCGTACGCACCCTCGCCGACGTCGACCTGCCGCCCGACGAACTCCTCACCCACCTGGACGACCTGGTCACCCACCTGGCCGGGGAGGACAGCGACGAGGTCGCAGAACTGGGCGCCACCTGCCTGTACTCCGTCTACGACCCCGTCTCCCGCCACCTCACCCTGGCCGCCGCAGGCCATCCGCCGCCGGCCCTCGTCCTGCCCGACGGCACCACGCAGGTCGTCGAGATGAGCGCCGGACCCCCGCTCGGGGTCGGCGGTCTTCCCTTCGAGGCGGTGGAGGTGGAGCTGCCCGAGGGCTCCCTGGTCGCCCTGTACACGGACGGCCTCATCGAGGACCGGGACCGCGACATCGACCACGCCATCGACGAGCTGTGCCGCGCGCTGACCGCGCCCGCCGACACCCTCGACGCCCTGTGCGACACCGTGCTGAAGGCGGTCCTGCCGGAGGATCCCAGCGACGACGTGGCCCTGCTGCTGGCCCGCACCCGGGCCCTGGGCGCGGACCGCATCGCCACCTGGGACGTCCTGCCGGACCCGGAGCACGTGGCGGCCACCCGGCAGGCGGCCACGGAGCAACTGACCGCCTGGGGACTGGACGAGGCCGCCTTCGTCACCGAACTCGTCGTCAGCGAACTCGTCACCAACGCCATCCGGTACGGCGCACCGCCCATCCAGCTCCGCCTGATCCGCGACCGCACCCTCATCTGCGAGGTCTCCGACGGCAGTTCCACCTCCCCGCATCTGCGCCGGGCCCACGCCTACGACGAGGGCGGCCGCGGACTGCTGCTGGTCGCCCAGCTCACCCAGCGCTGGGGGAGCCGGCAGACCGGCAGCGGCAAGACGATCTGGGCCGAGCAGCCGCTGCCGCCGGTGTGATCACCCCCTGCCGCGCTCACTGGAACGGGCAGCCTGGGTTCGGCGCGTCCTGGGAGAACGGCGCGCCGTGCGGGAGTACATAGAGCACGTCGAGGACGACCGCCGTGTCCCCCAGGTTGCGGCCTATGTGGACGTTCCCGGGACCGGCCGGTTCCTGGATGAAACTGCCCTGCGGGTAGACGCCGTCGGAGGCGCAGGTGGAGTCGTGGTGGCTGAGCGTGCCCTGCTGCGTGAAGGCGTACAGGGGCCCGTCGTGGTAGTGCCAGCCGGTGGCCTGACCCGGCGGAATGGTGATCTCCCGAAGGATGTAGTCGGTGTCGCCGACGGTTTTCTGACTGATCGTCCGTGCGGTGACGCCGGGCCCGGGCGGAGTCGCCTGGGCGGGCCCGGCGACGAGGACGGTGGCGGCGGCCACGGCGCCGGTGACGGCGGTGCGGAGCGCGGTGCGCATACGAGGAGCCTCCTGCGGCGGCGAGAGCGGATGTCGCCGTGAACATAGAGGCAGAGAGCGGTAGTTGAGGCCGGAACCGCATCATCCGCCGGAATTTCCGGCGTCCGCGGCGACCTGGGCGAGCGTGCGCCCCGTCCGCACCGAACGGGCCCGGTACGGGTCGGGCGTGCCGTGCCCGCGGGAGCCGCCCTTGCGGGCTTTCACCAGCAGCCACGCCTCCCGGTCGCCGTCCTGGCCGTCGCGGATCCGGGTGAGCGCGTACTCGCCGTGCAGCTTCGAGCCGCTCAGCCGGAACGTGGCATGACCGCGCGCGAGCGACTCGCCGAAGTCGACGGGCCGCCCCTTGCGGTCATGACTCATCGGCTCGTACGTGCCGTTGTCCCAGACGATCACCGTGCCGCCGCCGTACTCGCCCTTCGGGATCACGCCCTCGAACTCCTCGTACTCCAGCGGATGGTCCTCGGTGGGCATGGCGAGCCGCTTGTCGTGCGGATCGTCGGAGGGCCCTTTCGGCACCGACCAGGACTTCAGCACGTCGTCCACCTGGAGCCGGAAGTCGAAGTGCAGGGTACGGGCGTCATGGATCTGCACCACGAACCGCGGCTCCTCGCCGGAGGCCGCCGCACGCCCCTGTGGCTCTCCGGTCCGCCCGAAGTCCCGCTTGCCGTGATAGTCCCGCAGCCGGTCCTTCTCACCCACGAGGGCCTCCTTTCCGAGCGTCCCGAGTACCCTGCGAGGCGCCGCCGACGCCCGCTCGCCACCCCGTGCGCGACGCGCGCTCGGCCCGCTCAGAACTCCTCGTGCACCTCGGGATCCCCGCCGAGGCGCCGGTGGGCGCGGTCCGCGACCGCCGTCATCTGAGCGGGGTCCAGTTCGAATCCGAAGACATCGAGGTTCGCGCGCTGCCGCCCGGGATCGGCAGACTTCGGGATGGGGACGGCGCCCAGCTGGACGTGCCAGCGCAGGACGACCTGGCCCGGTGTCACACCGTGCGCCTCGGCGATCCGGATGATGACGGGATCGTCCAGCAGGTCGGTGCCGCGGCCCAGCGGGCTCCAGCTCTCGGTCAGGACGCCCTTGCCGGTGTGGAAGGCGCGCAGCTCCGCCTGCGGGAACAAGGGGTGCAGCTCGATCTGGTTGACGGACGGCAGGACCCCGGTCTCCTTCTCCAGCCGTTCGATGTGCTCGGCCGTGAAGTTGGAGACGCCGATCGACCGGACGAGTCCGTCCTCACGCAGTTTGATCATGGCCTTCCAGGAGTCGACGTACTGGTCGACGCGGGGGAGTGGCCAGTGGATGAGGTACAGGTCCACGTAGTCCAGGCCGAGGCGGGCGCGGGACTCCTCGAAGGAGGTGAGGGTCTCCTCGTAGCCGTGGTGCCGGCCGGGGAGCTTGGTCGTCACGACGATCTCCTCGCGGGGCACGCCGCTGCCCGCGACGCCACGGCCCACGCCGGTCTCGTTGCGGTAGTTCGTCGCCGTGTCCACGAGGCGGTACCCCAGTTCCAGCGCGTCGTGAACCGCCTGCTCGGCCTGCGCGTCGTCCATCGGCCAGGTGCCGAGGCCCAGGGCGGGGAGGGTCGTACCGTCGTTGAGCGTGTGGGTCGGGATGCTGATCACTGCCGGACCTTCCCTTGACTGTGTCGTGCATCCAGCGTCACGGATAGGGTGAGGATTGATCAACCGGACGGGTGGGGCATGAGGGCGGCGGACGGCATGGGCGGCACCGAGGAGAAGCACCCGACGGGATCGGGGCGTCCCACGTCACGGGACGTCGCCCGGCTCGCCGGGGTGTCGCACACGGCCGTCTCCTTCGTCTTCAACGGCCGCGCCGAGGGCAACCTCTCGCCCGCCACGCAGGAGCGCATCCGCCGGGCCGCCGCCGAGCTCGGGTACCGCCCCGACCCCGTCGCACGCGGCCTGCGTCGCCGCCGTACGGCCGTGATCGGCCTGGTCACCGACGAGATCGCCTCCTCGCCGTTCGCCGGGCGGCTGCTGCGCGGTGCCATGGAGACCGCCTGGGGCAGCGAGCACCTCGTCCTGACCATCGACTCCGGCGGCGACCCGGCCAAGGAGGACGCGGCCGTCGCCGAACTCCTCGACCGACGCGTGGACGGCATCATCTACGCCGCCATGTCGCTGCGCCGCGTCCGCGTCCCCGAGGGCCTGCACCGCGCCCACTCCGTCCTCGCCAACTGCCTGCCCGAGGACGACTCCCTGCCCGCCGTCATCCCCGCCGAGCGCGCGGGAGGCCGCACCGCGGCCCGGCTGCTGCTGGACGAGGGGCACCGCAGGGTCGCCATGGTGGGCGGCCAGGAGGACATCGCCTCCGTCGACCGCCTGCGCGGCTTCCGCGACGCGCTGCGCGCCGAGGGGATCACGGTCCCCAAGGAGTGGGTCGTCCGCACCGGCGGCGAGATCGCCGGCGGCTACGAGGGCGCGATGCGCGTCCTCGACGGCGCCCCCGCCGACCGGCGCCCCACCGGCCTGTTCTGCTACAACGACCGCGTCGCGGCGGGCGCCCTGCACGCCGCGACCCGCCTCGGCATCACCGTCCCCGCCGAACTGTCGGTGGTCGGCTACGACGACCAGGAACACATGGCCGAGTTCCTCACCCCACCCCTCACCACCGTCGCCCTGCCCCACCGGGCGATGGGTGAGGTGGCCGCCCGGCTGCTCCTGGATGCCATCGACACGGGCCGGACGCCGCCCGCGACGGTGCGGCGTCTGGCGTGTCCGGTGATCAGCCGTGCGTCGGTGGGGTCTGCTGCCAGCCGGTGACGGTGGCTCCGGGGCCGGTGACGAGGAGCTCGGGCACGTCGTCGGGGCGCCGGTAGACCCGTTCGGTGACCGTGGCCCGGTCGCCGACGAACAGCTCCAGCAGCGACCCGTCGACGAGGATCCGCACCTCACCGGCCGGTGCCCGCACCACGATCGGCTCCGATCCGCCGGGCCGGGTGCGCGGCCAGTCCCCCCGGTCGAGCGTCACCGTGCCCTCGGCCGGGTCCAGCACGACCGTCATCTCCGCGCCCGAAGCGGACCGCAGCAGACTCACAGTGGTGCGGGCGGATGCGGTGACGGTCAGGTCGTACGCCTCCGGGAGCGGAGTACGGCGTCCCGTCTCACGGACGAACGGCTCGGGCGCACGCAGGAGTTCGAGCTCCGGTGCCGGTACGACACGCAGGGCCCCGTCGGGATGGACGTCCACGACCCGCGGCGCGGTCAGCACCCCGGCCCAGCCCGCGCGGTCGACCTCGCCCTGCTCGCGGGCCTCCCAGGACCAGCCCCACAGCAACGCCCGGTCCGGCTGCTGGAGCACGGCGGGCGCGTAGAAGTCGCGTCCGTGGTCCAGCCGTCCGCCGGTGCGGGCCTCGAAGCGCAACTCGCCGTCCCCATAGGGCTGGAGACGGCCCGTCAGGTATCCGGTGGAGCACGGCTCGCCGTCCCACAGCGACACGACCAGCACCCACTCCCCGCCCGCCGTCGCGTACAGCTGCGGGCACTCCCAGCCGACCGCCTTGTCGCCGAACACGTCCAGCGCGACAGGGTCGTCGCCGTCGAGCAGCACCCCGGCGAACCGCCAGTCGGTCAGGTCCTCGCAGTCGTACAGCAGCACCGACGCGGTCCCGTCGGCGTGCCCCGCGCCGACCAGGGCCCACCGTCGGTCATGGCTCCGGAACACGAACGGGTCGCGGAACATCACCACGTCCAGGCCGGCGGGCGGGCCGGGCACGACGGGCGTGGGCAGGGGCCGCCAGTCCGTCAGCGTCTCGTCCTCCGGTACGAGCGCCCGCGCCAGGCAGATCGAGCCGAGCCCGATGTGGTGCCGGTCGACGCCCGTGTACACGGCCGTAGGCACACCGTCGTCGTCGACCACACAGCCCGACCAGCAGCCCGCCTCGTCCGGGCCGCCGGGCGTCGGGGTGAGCGCGATCGGATGGTGCTCCCAGTGGACGAGGTCGTGGCTGGAGACATGCCCCCAATGCACGTTCGCGTGCACCGGGGCGTCGGGGTTGTGCTGGTAGAAGAGGTGGTACCGGTCCCGCCAACGGAAAGGCCCGTTCGGGTCGTTGATCCAGTTGGCGGGGGGACGGACCCTGAAGCGCGGGGCGCCGGGGTCCGTGGACTGAGCGGTGAGGCTCAACGGTTGACTCCTGCGGACGTGATGCCCTCACGCAGAGGGCGCTGGCCGACGACGAACACGGCGACGGCGGGGATCATGGAGAGGACGACACCGGCGAGCACCACCGAGATGGAGCCGGTACCCAGGTTGCCCTGGAGGGAGACCAGACCCAGCGGCAGCGTGTAGTTCTGCCCGGAGGTCTCCAGGATCAGCGGGCGGAAGAACTCGTTCCAGTGGTAGTTGAAGGCCAGCACCCCGACGATCGCGAGACCGGGCGCGGCCAGCGGCGCGTACACGGACCGGAAGATCCGCCAGGGCCCGCAGCCGTCCAGCATCGCCGCCTCGCCCAGGTCCTTGGGCATGCCCAGGAAGTACTGGCGCATCAGGAAGGTCCCGAACGCGGTCGGGAAGGCCGGGATGATCAGACCGAGCAGCGTGTCGGTCAGGCCCATCGACTTCAGCACCAGGAACACCGGCACGATCGTGACCTGCAACGGCACCATCATCGTCGCCAGGACCAGCCCGAACAGCGGCTTCTTGAACCGGAATTCGAGGCGCGCGAAGGCGTATCCGGCGAGCCCGGCCGTGATCATCTGGCCCACCGCGATCAGCGCGGTCACCAGCGTCGAGTTGAGGGCGAGCAGCCAGACGTCGATCTGGTCGAAGACCCCGCTGTACGCCTCGGTGGACGGATCCGTCGGGATCAGCTTCGGCGGCAGGTCGAAGGCCTCGGCGGGGGTGCGCAGCGAGGTGGAGACGGTCCAGATGACCGGGCCCAGCGTCAGCAGCGCGCACACGGCCAGCGCGGCGATCCGGGCCCACGGCGCGAGGGAGTGCCGGGTGCGGCTCAGGGACATTGTTGCTTGGCTCAAGGGACTCACCCGGCTCACTGGTAGTGGACGAAACGCCGGCTGAGCCGGAACTGGAGGGCGGTCACCGCCATGATCAGCACGAACAGCAGCACACCCACCGCCGAGGCCTCACCGAAGCGCAGCTGCTCGAAGGCGCTCTCGTAGATGACCATCACCACGGTCCGGGTGGCGTCACCGGGGCCGCCGTTGGTGAGGACGTACGGCTGCTCGAAGACCTGCAGCGCGTTGATGATGCCGACCACCGACGCGACCAGCAGCGTGGGCGACAGCAGGGGGAGCGTGATGTTGAGGTGCTTGCGCAGCCCCGTCGCGCCGTCGAGGGAGGCGGCCTCGTGGATCTCCTTGGGGATGTTGTTCAGCCCGCCGACGAACAGCAGGAACGAGAACCCGAACTGCTGCCAGACATAGACCAGGATCACCGTGGCCATGGCCGCGTTCTCGGACGTCAGCCACGGCACCGGCGCGACCCCGACCAGCCCGAGCAGCCAGTTAACGACCCCGAAGTCCTGGTTGAACAGGTACTTCATCACCACCGAGATCGACGCGGCGGACAGCACCAGCGGGAAGAAGAACGCCGACCGGAACACCGAGCGCAGCCACACCGGCATCCGCCCGTTCACCGCCAGCGCCAGCACCAGGGCGATCAGCAGTTGCAGCGCGACCGCGAACACCATGAACACCAGCGTGTTGCCGAAGGAGACCAGCACCGTCGAATCGGTGAAGACCTCACGGTAGTTGGCGGCCCCGGCGAAGCTCGGGTCGTCGATCACGTTCCAGTGGAAGAGACTCAGCACCACCGAGCCGACGATCGGCACGACCGTGAAGACGACGATGCCGACGATCGTGGGCGTCAGGAACAACGTGGCCAGCAGCCGGGTACCGCGGTCGCGGGCGGAGGCACGGGGGGCGGCGGTCGGCGGCGCGGCCGGCTGCTTCGGCCGTGCGGCCGGGATCTGGGTGTTCGTCATACGTCACGCTCCATGGCCTTCTCCAGATCGCTCTGCATCCGCCGCAGCGCGGGGGCCACCGCACGCCGGGAGGCCAGGGCGGTACCGGTGTGCTTGAGCAGCACCTGCTCGACCTCGGCGACCTGCGGCGGCGCGGGGATCGGCCCGGTGTCGGGGAACTTGTCGAGGGTGTCGTAGAAGACCTGCCAGTGGTCCGGGCCGGTCTCGCGGTAGCGGTCGGCGGTCAGCATCGAGCGGCGCGCCGGGGTGGTCTGGTTGGTCTCGAACAGCCGCGTCAGGGTGTCCTTGCGGGCGGCGTACTTGATGAACTCCCAGGCCTCCTCCTGCCGCTTCGACGTCCGCAGCAGCGCGTAGCCGGCGGCTCCGTACTGCATGCGCTGGGTGCGCCAGCGCGGGAAGTACTGCACGTCGAAGCCGCCGGCCTTCATGCCGGCCAGATGCAGACCGCCCGCCCAGAAGCCGCCCGCGGGCGTGACGCCGACCCGGCCGGTGGAGAACACGCCGATGAGGTTCTGGCCGTTGCCGCCCTCGGGCCGGGTGCACAGGCCCTCCTGGACGAGGGAGGCGAGATAGTCGTACGCCTCCTCCACGCGCGCGTCGGTGGCCTGCGGCCTCGTCCACCGGAAGCCGCCCCCGCGGCCCTGCCGCTGGGTAGCCGGGTAGAAGGAGTCCCACAGCCAGGCGCCGCCCGGCGCCTTGGACTCGGAGAGCAGGTTGGTGTCGTTGGCGAACAGCCACGGCACCACGCCGCCCCACAGCCGGTTGGTCCAGAAGTACGGCGTGAACTGGGAGCCGCTGGACTTCTTCATGTCCCGCAGCAGGCCGGTGAAGTCGTCGCGGGTCCAGTCGGCCGCCGGGAAGTCCGCTCCCGCCCGCTTCAGCACCTGGTTGTTGAGGTACATGTCGGCCGCGTTGAACTCGACCGGCAGCTGGTAGAGGCTCCCCTCGTACATCATCGACTCCACCAGCGACGGATGGACGTCGGCGAAGTACTCGCGCAGCTCCTCGGCGTCCCGCTTCACCCAGTCGTCCAGCGGGACCCCGAGGCGCTGCGCGAACAGCTGGACGCCCTCCGTGGCGACGTACACGAGGTCGGGAGCGGTGCCCGCCGCGATCTGGGTGAGGATCTTCGCGAAGAAGTCCGACCAGTCGACGGCCTGCACGGCGTTGATGCGGAGCTTGATGTCGGGGTGGACCCGCTTGAAGCCCTCGGTGAGCGTGCGGATGGCCTCCGGCCCGTAGGCGGGGCCGAGGGTGGCGACGACGAGCGAGCCGTCGTCCCGGCCGGGTATGTCGGCTCCGGTGAGCCGGTCCCAGCTGGCGGCGGTACCGGCGAGCGCGGCGGCACCCGCGCCGTAGGCGCCGTACCGCAGCAGGGTGCGGCGGTTGAGGTGCGAGTCAGTCATGCAAGGGCCTAACTCGTGTTAGTCGAGAAGTGATGCCCCAGATGATGGGAAGCGTGTTACGGCCCTGTCAATACTTGCGGACCACTTGACCTTTAACGAGTTAGGTCCCACAGTCCTGATCTCACATGAGCCGCAAACTCTGACGGCGTTGTCAGGGAAGGGAGCCGTGCTGTGCATGGTGCATCCGGTATGCCTGGAATATCCAGAAGGTCGCTTTTCGTCGCCTCGGCCGTGGGTGCGGCCGGCGCGTTACTGCCGACCGGTTCGAGGCCCGCGGCGGCCGCGTCGGAGGCCGCCGCGGCGTGCCCGGGCAGCTACCGCGCCGCATACCACTTCACCGTCCCTGACCAGTGGATGAACGACCCGCAGCGGCCGGTGTGGATCGACGGCGAGTACCACTACTACTACCTCTACAACCCCGACTACTCGACGGGCGGCACGACGGCCGGCACCGCTTGGCGCCTGGCCACCAGCACCGACCTGGTCTCCTTCACCGACCGCGGGATCGCCGTACCGAAGAACACCACCCCCAACGGCGACGTCTGGTCCGGCTCGGCGGTGATCGACACCGGCAACACCGCGGGCTTCGGCGCGGGCGCGGTGATCGTCCTCGCCACCATGGCGCCCGACGAGGTCACGCAGGCGCAGTACCTGTACTACTCGACCGACGGCGGCCGTACGTTCACCCCCCACGGCACCGACCCGGTCCTGCCCAACCCCGGCGTCCGGGACTTCCGCGACCCCAAGGTGATCCGCGACGAGGAACGCGGCCGGTGGGTGATGACGCTCGCCGAGAACGACAAGGTGGGCTTCTACCACTCCGCCGACCTGAAGTCGTGGACGTACGTCGGCGGCTTCATCAAGGGTGGCATCGGCGTCCTGGAGTGTCCGGACCTCTTCCGCATCCGGGCCGAGGACGGCACCTGGAAGTGGGTGCTGGGCGTGAGTGCCAACGGCAAGGGATCCGGGCTGCCGAGCACGTACGCCTACTGGACGGGCGCCTTCGACGGCACCTCCTTCACCGCCGACGCCTCCGACCCGCAGTGGCTCGACCATGGTTGGGACTGGTACGCGGCCGTCACCTTCGACAAACGGGACGAGAACGGCACGCTGGACCCGGCCATCCGTTACGCGATCGGCTGGATGAACCACTGGGACTACGCCAACACCACGCCCACGATCGAATGCGACGGCTTCAACGGCACCGACTCGATCGTCCGCGAGGTCACGCTGAAGCGGGCGGCGGACGGCACGTACTACCTGGCCTCTCAGCCGGTCGCCGGCCTCGACGGCCACGTCTCCCGCAGGGTGGATCTCGGCGACCTGGAGGTCGACGGGACCCTGCTGCTCGACTACACCGGCACGGCCTACGAGTTGACGACCGAGATCACCTGGGATCAACTCACCGGCGCAGGACTCCAGTTGCGGCGATCCTCCGACGGCGGCCGCCACATCGACGCCGGCATCTACGGCAACTACGCCTTCGTCAACCGCGGATACACCGTGAGCCCCGACACCTCCGGCCGATGGCAGGAGAGCCGGAGCCCCTTCGACCCGTCCGCGCGCACGGTGCGACTGCGCATCCTGATCGACCGTACGTCCGTGGAGATGTTCGTGGACGACGGCCGGTACGTGCACTCGACCGAGGCCTTCCCGGATCCGGCCGACACCGGGCTCGCGCTGTTCACGATCGACGGGACGGCGGTGTTCCGGAACACGGTGATACGGGAGTTCACGGTGGGTTGAGTAGGGTCGCCGGCATGCAGGACGTGCGCGTGGTGCTCATCGGGGGAACGTCCCACACCGGCAAGTCGACCGCGGCCCGGGCCGTCGCGCGGCGGCTCGGGTTCGACTGCCGCTCCACCGACCTGCTGGCCCGTCACCCGGGGCGGCCCTGGCGGACGCCCGAGTGGGAGCCGCCGCCGCATGTGGCCGAGCACTACGCCACCCTCGACGTCGACGAGCTGATCCGCTCGGTGCTCGACCACTACGCACGCCTGTGGCCGCGCATCGAGGGACTGATCACCGACCGCACGACCGGGCGCGGGCCGGGCCTGGTCCTGGAGGGCTCCGCGCTCTGGCCCGCCCGCGTGGCCCGGCTGACCATGCCGCACACCCGGGCCGTATGGCTCACGGCGGACGGCACGGTCCTGCGCGAGCGCATGCGGGCGTCGGCCCGCTACGGCCAACTGGCCGACCGGGAGCGGTGCTTGGTGGACAAGTTCCTCGCCCGCACCGAGCGCTACCAGGAGCTGATGGCGCAGGCCGTCGACCGGCACGGCCTGGTGCGGATCGACACGGCAGGGCGCTCGGCGGCCGAAGTGGCGGACCTGGTCCTGGCGGCCGTCGACGTGCGCGCCGCGTAGGCGAGCGGGCAGCGAACGGGCCCTGTCGCCAGTGCCGCGAAACACTGTCACGATCTTCGGGGAACCGGCTCGGACCGGAGCCGGGCGGACGGACCTACGGAGCGCGCATGACGACGGACAGGGCCACGGCGGACGGGACGGAGCAGGCCACCGGGATCGAGGTGAAACCGGTCGCCGGACACATCGGGGCGGAGATCACGGGCGTCGACCTGGCCGGAGAGCTCGACGACACCGCGGTCGCCGCGATCCGGGCGGCGGTACTGCGCTGGAAGGTGGTGTTCTTCCGCGGACAGCGGCTGGACCACGCCCGGCATGTGGCGTTCGCGCGCCGCTTCGGCGAACCGGTCGTCCTGCGCAAGCGGGGGAGCGCCTCCCCGGCGGACTTCCCCGAGGTCGAGACGACCGCCGACCGGCTGGAACTGGGCGGGAAGTTCGGCATGGAGCACGACGAGTGGCTGCGACGCCGCCGCCACACCCTGCTGCGCGGCTGGCACTGCGACCACGGCGCCCGCATCGACCCGCCCGCCGCGACGATCCTGCGCGCCGAGACCGTACCGCCGTACGGCGGCGACACGACCTGGTCCAACCTCGCCTCCGCCTACGCCGGACTGTCCGGCCCGGTGCGGGAGTTCGTGGACGGGCTGCGCGCCGAGCACCGCCTCGGCGTCGGCTACCAGCCGCGACCCGGCGACGACGCCTACGTCCGCCATCTGCTGGACCATCAGGTGGCCTCGCTGCATCCGCTGGTGCGCGTCCACCCGGAGACGGGGGAGCGGGTGCTGTACGTCAACGGCTACTACGTCGAGCAGATCGCCCGCCTCTCCCGCGCCGAGAGCCGGGCGATCCTCGACATGCTGCTGGAGCAGGCGGTACGGCCCGAGTACACCGTCCGCTTCCGCTGGGAGCCCGGCAGCGTCGCCTTCTGGGACAACCGGGCCACCATCCACCTCGCCCCCAGCGACAGCGCCCACCTGGACTTCCCCCGGACCATGCACCGGGTGATGCTCGCCGGTGACGTCCCGGTCGGTGTGGACGGCACACCGTCGGAGCCGATCACCGGGACCGAACCGGGGCGCTGGTAACCGCCGGTGAGCTCACCGTCCTCAGCGGGGTGACCTCGTTCGGCCGGCGACGCGCTTGGTCGTACACCTGAACGGTTTGACGAAACTCGTCGTCGTACAGGTGAATGATCGACAACGCTCCAGCCCGGTATACCGGACTCCGGCACGGCGCGTCCGCGGGCGCTGACCCCGTGCGATGAGGAAGGAACCGCATGTCGACTCCCGGGCGCCGTACCGCCGTCACACTCCTCGATCTGCTGCTGCACGCCGCCGAGGAGGCCCCCGGCCAGGTCGTCGTCCATGTCCGTGGCGACGGCGGCGAACGCACCGTCACCTTCGCCGAGCTCCACGACGACGCACTGCGCGTGGCGGGGGGCCTGCGCGCCGCGGGACTGGAGCCCGGCACCCCCGTTCCGCTCGTCGCGGAGCTCGGCGAGGACTTCCAGCCGATGTTCTGGGGAGCGCTGGTGGCGGGGCTCGTGCCCGTGCCGCTCGCCCCGGAGGCCCGCCGGGTGGGACCGGTCTGGGAGTTCCTCGGCAGGCCCGCCGTCATGGTGGACGCCGGCACCGAAGCCCTGTGCGCCGAGATCCCGGGCCCGGTGCGCGTCCTGCGGCTGGACGCGCTGCGCGAGGCCCGCCCGCTGCGCTCGCTGCCCCGCCGCGCCCCACAGGACCTCGCCTTCCTGCAGTTCTCCTCCGGCAGCACCGGCACCCCGAAGGGCGTCGAACTCACCCACGAGGCCGTGCTCGCCAACCTCCGGCAGATCCACGCCGCCATGGCGATCACACCGGACGACGTGGTGGCCACCTGGATGCCGTACTTCCACGACATGGGCCTGATAGGCACCCACCTCGTCCCCATGGCGGCCCGCCTGAAGCAGGTGCGCCTGGAACCCCTGACCTTCGCCAAGCGCCCCACCCGCTGGCTGGAGGCGGTGGCGCGGCACCGGGCGACCCTGCTGTCGGCGGCGAACTTCGCGCTGGCGCTGGCGACGCGGCGGGTGCCGGACCCCACCTGGGCCGGCCTGGACCTGACCTCCGTACGCCTGATGCTCGTGGGCGCCGAGCCCATCGCGCCGCGCGTGTGGCGGGAGTTCGCGGCCAAGGCGGGTGCGGCGGGGCTGGACGCCAGGGCGATGCTCCCCGTGTACGGACTGGCCGAGGCCACACTCGCCGTGACCGTGCCCCCGCTCGGGGAGATCGCCGAGCCCCTGCGACTGGACCGGAAGGCGCTCAGCCGTGGCCGGGCCGTCCCTGTGGAACCCGGCCCGGACGCCGTGGAGTTGATGGACCTGGGCCGTCCCGTCCCGGACTGCGAGATCCGTGTCACCGACGATTCCGGCAAGCCGCTCGCCGACCGGCGGGTCGGTCACCTCGAGGTACGCGGACCTCAGGTCGCCCGTGGCTACCACCGCGCCCCCGAGGCGAGCGCGGCCGCGTTCCGCGGTGGCTGGCTGCGCACCGGCGACCTCGGCTTCCTGGCCGAGGGCCGGGTGTGCGTCACCGGCAGGCACAAGGACGTCGTCTTCGTCGGCGGCCGCACCTTCCACGCACCCGACCTCGAAGAAACGGTCGCGGCCACGCCGGGACTGCCCGGCGGAACGGTGGCGGCGATCGGCTCCCCCGACCCCGACACCGGGGGCGACCGGGTCGTGGTGTTCGTGCAGTGGGCGCGGCCCGCCCCGGCCGAGGCCCTTCCGGTGCTCGACACGGCGGCGGCCCGCGTGCGCGAGGCGCTGGGCCATGACGACGTACGGGTGCTGCCCCTGCCGCCCGGCGCGTTTCCCCGGACGACGAGCGGCAAGCTGCGGCGCGCTCTGATGCGCGTCCGGTTCGAGGCAGGTGCCTATACGGCGGTCGAGGCGCGGTTGTCGGCCGCGCGGACCGAGCTCGCACCCGCCCGGCGTGAAGAGCGCGGCCCGCAGGGCCTCGTGCCGCGTTCGCGGCGTGACGTCGAGGACGCGGTCCGGGGCATCTGGGCCCGGACGCTGGACCTCGGGCCGGCGGACATCGACCGGGAGGAGAGGTTCTTCGCCCTCGGGGGCTCCTCGCTGAAGGCGATGGCGGTACTCGCGGGGATCGAGGACGCCTTCTCCGTCACGGTGGAGCCGCGCGTGCTGCGCGACCATGACACCGTGGCCGCGCTGGCCGGGCATGTGCTGGCCCTCCTCGCCGACTCCGGCAGGGCACTTGAGGGAGAGTCGGCTGCCGGTCCCGGCGCGGGCGCGGATGCCGGGCGTGCGTCGCTGACGTCCGCCGAGCGTGCGGAGAGCCGTGGACCGGTCGCGGTTCTCGGCATGGCGTGCCGGTTCCCCGGCGCCGAAACACCCGAAGCCTTCTGGGAGTTGCTGGTGTCCGGCCGGGACACGGTGACGGGGGTACCCGAGGGCCGCTGGGAGGACTGGCAGGGGGCGGAGGGCTTGCCGGGCTTGGGGAGCGCGCCGGGGGTGCCCGGCCTCTTCGGGTCCTTCCTCCCCGAACCCGCCGACTTCGACGCCGCCTGCTTCGGCATGGACGACGACGAGGCCCGCGCGACCGACCCCCAGGCGCGGATCTTCCTGGAGCTGGCCCACGAAGCCATGGAGCGCTCCGGCTACGCGGGGCCGCGACGCACCGGCCGCCGGATCGGCGTGTTCGCCGCCGTCGGTGACAGCGGATACCGCGAGATCCTGGCCGCCGCCACGGACGGCGACCTCGCCGCCCACCCCGGCGCGCTCACCGGCAACCTGCCCAACCTCATCGCCGCCCGCCTCTCCCAGGCACTCGACCTCGACGGCCCCGCCCTCGCGGTGGACACCGCATGCTCCTCCGCGCTCGTGGCGCTGCACCTGGCGCGGCGCAGCCTCGAAAGCGGCGAGTGCGACGTCGCCGTGGTCGGCGGCGTCCAGCTCGCCCTCACCCCGACCGGCCACCGGCTGCTCGCACGCGCGGGCGCACTGTCCCCGACGGGCAGCAGCCGCCCCTTCTCCGCCGACGCCGACGGAATCGTGCCCGGGGAGGGCGGAGCAGCCCTCGTCCTCGCCCGCCTGGACGACGCGCTGCGCGACGGCGACCCGGTACTCGCCCTGGTCCGCGGCACGGCCGTCAACAACGACGGCCGCTCCCTCAGCCTGCTCGCCCCCAACCCGCGCAACCAGCACGAGGTCATCACCCGGGCGTACGGCGAGTGCGGCGTCGACCCCGAAACGGTGTCGTACGTCGAGGCGCATGGAACCGGCACCCCCGTCGGCGACCCCGTCGAGGCGCAGTCGCTCGGGCACGCCTTCCCGCCCCGCACCGACGGGCTCCCGCGGCTGCTCGGCTCGGTCAAGGCGAACATCGGGCACCTGCTCAACGCCGCCGGCCTGCCCGGCCTGGTCAAGACGGTCCTGGCGCTCCAGCACCGCCGGCTTCCGCCCGCCCCGCACTCCACCCCGCCCGCGCCGTACCTGCGGCGCGTCGCGCCCGGCTTCGAACTCGTCACCGAACAGCGGGAATGGCAAGCCGCCGGGCCCCTGATCGCGGGCGTCAACGCCTTCGGCTTCGGCGGCACCAACGCGCACGCCGTCCTGGAGGAGGCACCCGGCCGGACGACGCCCGTGACCCCCGTCGCGGACGGCCCGCGCCTGCTCACGCTGTCGGCCCAGAGCGCCGACGCACTGCGGGCAGCCGCCGCCGACCTGGCCGCGTATGCGCGGGCACACCCGGAACGCCCCGAGGCCGACATCTGCGCCACCGTCAACTCCGCGCGCGACGACCGCCCTTGCCGCCTCGCCGTGGTCGCCGACGGTGACCTGGCGGACCGACTCGAAGCCGCCCGTACGGCGGACATCACGCCCGCCCGCTCCTCCCGGCCGAGGACGGTGTTCCTGCTGCCGGGCCAGGGAGCCCAGCGGCCCGGCCAAGGGCGCGCCCTGTACCGTTCGGCCCCGGTGTTCCGGGAGGTCCTGGACGAGGCCTCCGCGCTGACGGGACCCGTACTCGGGCGCTCACTGGCCGAGTGGTGCCTCGATCCCCGTACGGATCCTGACGAGTTGGCCAGGACCGAGGTGGTCCAGCCGCTGCTCGTCGCGTTCGGTGTGGGTCTGGCCCGGCAACTGGTGGCGTGGGGCGTGTCGGCGGACGCCGTCGCCGGACACAGCGTGGGCGAGATCGCGGCCGCGTGTGTCACCGGTGCGCTGAGCCTGCCCGAGGCGGTCGGATTCGCCGCGGAGCGCGGACGCCTGGTGGGCGAACTGGCCCTCCCGGGAGCCATGGCCGCCGTCAGGGGTGACGAGGACACGGTCGCCGGGCTCGTGCGCGCATCGGGCGGCGCGCTGAGCGTGGCCGCCGTCAACGGGCCCGAGCAGGTGGTCATTTCGGGTTCCGAGGAGGCGGTCGAGCGCGCCGTCGCCGAGCTGACCGGACGTGGCGTGGCCACGCGAAGGCTCCGTGTCTCCCATGCCTTCCACTCGCCGCTGCTGGAGCCGGCCCTCGATCCGCTGCGGGAGGCCGCGAAGGCGCTCACGGTCAAAACGGCGGACATACCGATGCTGAGCACGGTCACCGGCGAGTGGCGGCCCCGCCTCACGCCCGCCTACTGGCAGGGGCATGCCGTCGAGCCGGTGCGGTTCGGGCCGGCTGTGGCGAGGCTCCTGGAGGAGGGCTATGACACCTTCGTCGAGCTCGGCCCGGGGAACACCCTGGGAGGGGCGGTCCGCGCGGTCGCCGGTGCGCACGGCGCCTCGGACGTGGCGGTGTTCACGACGGGGGCGACCTCGACTGTGGACCGTGAAGGCAGCGCCTGCGGGGCACGGGTGCTGTTGGAGGTGGCGGGCCGACTGTGGGCGCGCGGTACGGCTCTGGACCGGACGGCTCCGGACCGGACGACCGGGGCCGCCGGGCGGCCGCCGAGGATGCCCGTACCGACGTATCCCTTCCAGCGCACCCCCTACTGGCCGCGCAAGCCCAGTGCGGCTCCCGTGGTGCGCCGCCTCGACTGGCGGGACGCCCCGCTCACGCCATCGGCCGGGCCCCGCGTCGTGCGGCTGATCGGCGGCGGGCAGGCGCTCGGCCGGGCTCTGGCCGAGCGGCTTGCCGGCCGTGGAACGGCGGTACTGGGAGACGATCTCGCTCACGGACTGGGCGGCGCGTCTGCGGACACCGTGGTGTGGTGGGGAGGCGAGGAGGGCGCCGGAGACGGAGACCCTCACGCCCCGGACGCGATCACCGCGTTGCGCCCTGTGCTCGATGTGCTTCACGCCGGTTGTTCCCGCCTGCTGGTGGTCACCGAGGACGCGTACGTCACCGGCACCACGACGGAACGGGCGCGCCCGGCCCAGGCACTCCTGCACGGCTTCGCACTCGCCCTTCCGGAGGAGCACCCAGGGCTCGCCGCCCGAAGCGTGGACCTGTCCTCCCACGACACCCTCGACGCCCGGCTCGACGCCCTGGAACGGGAGCTCTGCTCGGCCCACGAACCGGGCGCGCAGGACGCGGTCGCGTGGCGCGCCGGGCGCAGGCTCAGCCGCACCCCGGCCGACGTGACGGACGCCCCGACGGCGCCCGACGCCCTGCCTCCCGACGGCACCTACCTGATCACCGGGGGAGCCGGCGGGCTCGGTTCCGCACTCGCGCGGGACCTGGCGGAACGCGGCGCATCCGAGCTGATCCTGACCGGCCGCTCGCAGACCGCTCCCGACGAACTGCTCACCGCCCTGCGCGCCCACGGCGCCCGCGCCCGGTACCGCACGGCCGACGTGTCCGACGAAGCCGCCGTCCACGCCCTGTTCGCCGAACTGCCCCCGCTGGACGGGGTGTTCCACGCCGCCGGTACGGTCCGGCCCGGCACCCTGCGCGCCAAGACCGACGGCGAGATCGAGCAGGTGCTCGCCGCGAAGGTGCGCGGCACGATGCTGCTCGCCCAGGCACTGCGCGGGCACGGTCAGGAACCGGCCGTATGCGTCGCCTTCTCCTCCGTTTCCTCGGTGCTGCCCGGCCTGGCGGGCGCGCTCGGCGACTACGCGGCGGCCAACGCCTTCCTCGATGCCTTCGCCGCAGCCGAGCGCGCCGCGGGCCGACCCTGGCGGTCGATCGGGTTCGGGCCCGTCACCGACGCGGGACTTGCCGCCGGGGCGCCTGCTCGGCAGCAACGGCTGCGCGACCGCGGACTCGGCCCCATGACCACGCGGGCGGCGGTCGCGGCGCTGCGGACGGCCGTCGCCACCGACGCCACTCACCTGCTCGTGGCATCCTCGCCGACCTCCCCACCCGGCCGGATCGCCACCACTCCGGACCGCACGGACGCCCCGCCGGCGAGCACGCCAACCACAGCCCGCAACCTGCCGGTCGGCGAAGGCGACAGTGACGCCGATGGTGCCGCGACCGACCCCGCCCGCATCACCGGCCTGATACGCCGACTGCTGGCCGAGTCACTGCACCGCGCCCCCGAGGACATCGGCGACGACGAGCAGTTCCTCGGACTCGGGCTCGACTCCCTGTCCGCCGTCGACCTCGCGCGCCGCCTGGAGACGGAACTCGGACTGCCCTTGCCCGCCACGCTGCTCTTCGAATACCGCACGGTCGGCGAACTGGCCGCCCACCTCAGCGGACAGAAGCCCACCGGCCTCCACGCCCCCGCCACCGCGACCCGCGGCAAGCGGGACACCCCGCCCCTTCTCCCCCCGCGCCCCCTCACTCCGCTCCAACTCGCCTTCCTCACCACCGAGGCGCTGTACGAGGGCGTCACCGCCTACGGCTACATACGCCAGACCATCCGCGGCCCCCTCGACCCCGACCTCCTCGGCCGTGCCCTGGCCCACCTGGCCGCACGCCATGCCATGCTGCGGCTGCGCATTACCACGGACGGCACACCGCCACGCCAGTACACGGTGCCGGCCGACCCCACCGACCGCGCTCCACGCTGGTACGAGGTGCATGAGCCGAACGACACCGCGCCGCAGCTCCCGGACCTCGAACAGCGGCTGTACAACCGCTCGTTCGACCTGACCACCGAGGCCCCGGCGCGCGCGCTCCTGGTCCGCGACCGCCGAGACCCACACCTCGCCGACCTCCTGCTGGTCGTCCACCACAGCGCCGCGGACGGCTTCAGCCTCAAGGTCCTGTGCGAGGAGCTCTGGTCGCTCTACACCGCACTCGCAGAGGATCGCAGCGCCCTCGAACTCGCCGTACCCGAAGCGGAGTTCGCCGACTACGCCGCCCTTGTCACCGCGGAACGCCAGTCACCCGCCTTCGCCCGCGACCAGCAGTACTGGCGCGACCGCATCGCCGAGCACACCGCGTCGGCCACGGCCGAGGCACTGCCGTACGACGGCGACCCGGACGCGCTTCCCGCCCCGCCGCTCACCCACCATCAGACGGGCATCGACGCCTCGCTCACGGCGGCGCTGCGCGAGGTGGCGGCCCGGCACGAAGTCACCCTCTTCCATCTGCTGCTCGCGGTGTACGCCCGCTGCCTGGCCCGCTGGAGCGGACAGCGGGCGGTCGCCGTGAACGTGGCCCGTGCCCGCCGTGAGGCGCCCCTGCCCGGCGTCGACCGCCTCGTGGGGCCGCTCGCCGACACCCTGCCGGTGTTCGCCCGCGTCGACCCCGCCGAACCCGAGGCCGTACTGGCCGGGCGGCTCCAGCGGATCTGGCAGGAGGCGGAGTCCCACGCCGCCCTCGGCAGCCCCGACATCGCCGCACTGCTGCCCGCCACCGGCCCCGCCCCGCGCACGGTCGCCCCGGCCGGGTTCAGCTTCGCCCGCTTCCCCGTGCGCCACGGGCGCGACTGGCCGGTCACCGTGACCCCGACCGCGGCGGCCACCGCCTCCGCCGCGACCCGGCTCGGACTGCTGTGCTGGGAATCGGATGCGACACTCCGCTTCTCCTGGAACCACCCCGCCCACCTCTTCCGGCCCGAGACCGTCGAGCGGCTCGCCGCGGAGTACGTGGCGCAACTGCACGCCGCGGCCGGGCGGACCCTCGACGCCGAGGGGTACGACGCCGACCGGGGGATCGTCGCCCGCCTGTGCGCCCGTTTCCGCGCGACACCGCGAGCCGTCGCGGTGGACACCGGCCGTACCACGCTCACCTACGCCGAACTCGACGCCGCCTCCGGCGCTCTCGCGGCCCGGCTCCGAGCGAACGGTGTACGCCCCGGGGACCTGGTCGGCCTCCTCACCGAACCGGACGCGGACACCGTCCTCGGCGTGGTGGGCATCCTTCGGGCGGGCGCCGGCTGGGTGCCCCTGGACGCGACCCATCCCGTGGCCCGGCTGCGGGACCAGGTGACACGCACCGGAGTCGGCGTGGTGGTCTGCCATGCGGCGACGCGCGAAGCCGCCGCCGCGCTGGAGGGCATCACGCCGGTCACAGTCGACGGCATCACGCCGGGCACCGCCGATGCAGGGTGCGCGGCCACCGCGCCCCCGGCCGAGCCACCGCCCGCCGCCCCGGACGCCTTCGCCTACGTCATCTTCACCTCGGGTTCCACGGGCCGCCCCAAGGCGGTCCCGATCACCCACCGCTCGATGCTCAACTACCTCGACTGGTCGCTGGCCACCTTCGGGTACCGCCCCGGGGACCACCTCGTACAGACGGCGTCCGTCTGCTTCGACGCCTCCGTACGGCAGTTGCTGGCCCCGCTGCTGGCCGGCGCCACCGTCCACACCCTCGGCCGGGACGACCGGCGCGACCCCGAAGCACTGCTCGACCGGATCGTCAACGACCGGATCACGGTGTGGAGTTCGGTACCGACCTTGTGGGAGCGCCTGCTGACCGCCGCCGAGACCCGGGCGCGCCGGGACGCAACACCCCCGGACCTGTCGGCGCTGCGCTGGGTCCACGTCGGCGGCGAGGCACTGCCCGCCGCACACGTACGCCGCTGGTTCGACCTGCTGGACGTCTGCGGCGGGCCGGAGCACAGGGTCGCCAACCTGTACGGGCCCACCGAGGCCACCATCAACGCCACCTGCCACATCATCGACAGCCGACCGGCCGACGACGTACGCCAGTTGCCCATCGGCCGGCCGGTCGCCGGAACCGAACTGGCCGTCGTCACCGAGGACGGACGCCCCTGCGCCCCCGGCGAATCCGGTGAACTGCTCATCGCCGGAACCGGACTGACACCCGGTTACCTCGGCGAGCCCCGGCTCACCGCGGAGGCCTTCGTCGAACGCGACGGACGCCGCTGGTACCGCAGCGGCGACCGGGTCCGCCGCACCGCCGACGGCGTACTGGAGTTCCTCGGCCGCCTCGACGACCAGGTCAAGGTCCGTGGCCACCGGGTGGAACCCGGCGAGGTGGAGGCCGCCCTGCTCACCCACCCGGACGTCGCCCGAGCCGCCGCGCTGCTCGTCGACGGACGGCTGCTGGCGTACGTCGAACCCCGCCCCGGCTCGGACGAGCCCGACGCACGCGAGGTGCGCGCCTTCCTGTCCCGGGTGCTGCCCCCGTACATGCTGCCCGGGCGCATCCGCTCGATCCCGGCGATGCCCCTGACCGGCACCGGCAAGATCGACCGCAACTCGCTGGCGAGCGCACCCGAGGACAGCCGGCGGGCGCCCGGGCCCGGCACTCCCTCCGGGCCCGGAACCCCGCCCGCCACCCCGACCGAGCACACCGTGGCACGCATCTGGTCGACGCTGCTGGACGTACCGGACGTCACCCGCGAGGACGACTTCTTCGCCCTCGGCGGCGACTCCATCATGGTGCTCGAACTCTTCGCCCGCCTGCGCCAGGAGCTGCCGGCCGTCCCACGGCCGACCACCGTCTACACCCGCCGCACGCTGAGCGCACTCGCGTCGGCCCTCGACACCGCCGCCACTGCCACCACCACCGCCGGCACAGGCCCCTCACCCGATCCGACCCCGGAAGCCGCCCCCGCGCAACCGGCCGGTCCTTACCCCCTCACCCCCTCCCAGCGGGGATTCCTGCTCGCCGAGACCCTCAAGCCCGGGGCGGGCTCCGGCTGGCTCGCCCGGTTCCGGCTCGACGGGCCGCTGCGCCACGACGTCTTCCAGCGCGCCGTGGACGTTCTGGTGGCCCGGCATCCGATGCTGCGCACCGTCTTCCCGGCAGGTGCCCGGCCGCCCGTGCAGCAGGAACTGCCGGACTCGTTGCGCCTGCCCGTGGAGACGGAGACCCTCGCGCACCCGGACCTGCTGGAGCAGCGGATCGCCGAGGAGGCACGGCGCCGACTCGAGCCCTGGGCCTGGCCGTTGCTGCGTCTGCGGCTGCTCACCGTGGCGCCCGGCGAGCATGTGCTCCTCGTCCACGCGCACCACCTCATCGGCGACGGCTACAGCGCCGCCCTGCTCGCCCGGGAACTGCTCACCGCATACGACCGCCTCGATCAGGGCCGGCCGCACGGCCTGCCGCCGCTCGACAGCACTTTCCGCGACCACGTCACCCGGTCCGCAGTACGCGCGCACCCGCACGGACCCGAGGCCGAGGAGTACCGCGCCCGTCTGTGCGCCCCCTACACGCCGCCCGTGCTGCGCCGCCCGACCGCCGATGCCGCTGACGGCCAACCGGCGTTCCACACCACGGGGTTCACCCTGGGCGCCACCACGACACAGGGATTGCGCCGACTCGCCCGAGCCGCCCACCGCACCCTGTACACCCCACTGCTCACCGCCTACTACCGCGCCCTCGCGGAACTCACCGGCCGACGCGACCTGCTGCTCGGGCTCGCCGTCACCGGACGCGAGGAGTCCACGCCGGACGCACACCGGGTGTTCGGCCCGTTCGCGGAAGCGGTGGCGCTGCGCCCGTCCCTGCCCGGCGGCGGACGCGACCAGCACCAACCGCCGCCATTCGGCGAGGACTTGAGGCGACTCGCCGCCGAGGCCGACCTGGCCCGCGCCGAAGGCCCCAGCGAGGTGCGCACGGCTGCGGGACTGCCCCGCCACGCCCAGTTCTTCTTCACCTTCCTCGACTTCACCTCCCTCGGCACCGAGACCGGCGGCGGCCTCACCCTGCACGCGGACGAGTCCGACACGGCCCTCGCCCCGCCACCGCTCGGCACCGACGTGTTCCTGGCCGTACGGCCGGTGGCGGACGGTGAGGGTCTGCGGGTCACCGTGCGGGCTTCGGCGGCGGCCCTCACGGCCGGGGAGGCCGCCGGGTTCGCGGAGAGGATGCGGCGACAGCTGCAGGACGCGCTGAGCGAAGCCGGTTCCGCCCCCGACCCCGGCCCCGTCCGCAGCAGCCGCAGCCGACGCCCCCACCTCGATGCCGCGCTCGTCGGATACCTGCCCGCCCCCGCCCATCTCGCCGCCCTCGCCGGACTGCCGCACGACAGCCCCGGCCTCGGCCGCGAGGAGATCAGGGCGCTGCTCTTCCCGGACGGTCGCGCCAGGTTGCTGGAGGAGACCGGGACCCCGCTGGGGAACTCCGGGTTCGTCGCCCTCCCGCTCTTCGCCGACGAACTGGCCCCGGCCGCCGCCGGTCTGGGCGCCCGCACGGCCCGCGCCGTGGAGCAGGCCGCCTCACTCGGCGCCCGCTGTGTCTCACTCGCGGGCATGATCCCGTCCCTCACCGGCTACGGCTACGACGTCCTGCGGGAGACCACGACGAGCGCGGCGATCACCACCGGACACGGGTCGACGACCGTTGCCGTGGCCAAGACCGTCCACAGCGCCCTCGCGGCGACCGGCCGCCGCCTCGACGAACTCTCCCTCGCCGTCGTCGGATGCGGCTCGATCGGCCTCTCGTCCCTCCGACTGCTGCTGGCGACGGCACCGGGCCCACCGGCCCGGCTGCTGCTGTGCGACCTGCCCGGCAGTACCACGCGACTCGAACGGCCGGCCGCGGAGCTGTCGTCGGCACATCCGGCGATGCCGGTCCAGGTCGTCGAATCGGGACGGACACTGCCGGGCCCGGTCTACGAAGCCGACGTCATCATCACCGCCGTCAGCGGCGCGACGGCCCTCCTGGACGTCGGCCGGCTGCGCCCCGGCACCATCGTGGTCGACGACTCCTTCCCGCACTGCTTCGACACCGCGAGCGCACTGGACCGTATGAGCCGGGAGCAGGACGTCCTCCTCGTCGGAGGCGGGCTGCTGGCTCTCGACTCCACGCGGACGCAGCTCAGCGAGGACCTGCCGAGCGCGGCGAGCGCGGGCTTCGCCGTGCGCCCTGCGCTTCCGGGCACGTTGGCCTCATGCCGACTGGAGTCACTGCTCCACGCCCACCGCAGGGAAGCCGGCCGGGCCCCGAGCGACCTCCCCTTGATCCACGGGCTCGTCGACCTGCCCCGCGCCCTCGCACACTGGGACGCGGCCGAGGCCGCCGGAGTGCGGGCCGCACCGCTGCATCTCCTCGACCGGGTCATCGCCCCGGACGCCATCCCAGCGCAGGCCCGAGCCGGGCGGCGACATCGGTGAGGATCTGCACATAATCCTCGTGCTCGAAGGTGAACGGCAGCGCGAACGCGACCTCGTCCACCTCGCGGAACGCGGCGTGGGCCTGGAGGCGTTCGGCGATCTCCTCCGAGGTGCCGACGAGGTCCGGCGCGAACAACAGCCGTGCCTGACCCTGGGGCGACAGGGTCCGTGGAGTGCGCTTCGCGACGTACTCCTCGTATTTCGCGCGCTGTTCGGGCGTCGCGGAGTCGGTGGGGATGACGACGAGCCCCTGAGAGACACGGGCGCTGTCACCGTCGGGGTGGTGGGCGCGGAAGGCGCGTATCTGAGCGAGCTGGATCTCTGCGAAGTCCGGTGACCCCTGCGCGTCTTCGGCGCCCTCGGAGCCCTCCGCCTTGACGACGCTGCTCGTCAGGAAGTTCATGCCGTGCTCTCCGGCCCACTGCGCCGAACGCAGGCTGCCGCCGCCGTACCACATACGGCTGCCGAGACCGGGGGACTGCGGCTGCACTCGGTCGGAGCTGTATTCGATGTGCGGCTGCCGCCGCGCGGCCTCAAAGCCCTCCACCCCGCTGAAGTCGGTGACCCGCTCACCCCGCACGAAGTCCAGCAGCCGCCGCACCCGTTCGTAACCGAAGTCCTCGACGTCCGCCGTGTCGGGGTAGAGGGCCTCCTTGACACGGTCGTAGTGCATCGGCGGCCCCACGCTGACGCCCGGGTTGAGGCGGCCGCCCGACAGGAGGTCGACCGTCGCCAGGTCCTCGGCCAGCCGCAGCGGGTTCTCCCAGCCGAGCGGGATGACCGCGGTGCCGAGTTCGATACAGCGGGTGCGCTGGGAGGCCGCCGCCAGGACCGCGACGGGGGAGGAGATGCCGTACTGCAGATGACGGTGGCGGACCCACGCGCTGTCGAAGCCGAGCCGTTCGCCCAGCTCGATGATCTGGAGCGTGGACTCGTGTCCCCGGCGCGGATCCGCCTCGTCGAACAGGCCGATGGTGAGGAATCCCAGCTTGCTGAGCGGTCGTGAGGTCGGCGGCACGGGCCCCTCCATCAATCACTGATCGAGTGGTACGGCAGTGCCAACCGGCCCGCGGCCGATGATGTTCCCGTGTCCCCAGGTCAGAGCAGGAGAGCAGGAGGTCGGACCAGGCGGTCAGGCCAGGGAAATGGTGACCTCGTCCTCGACCGGCGGATCGATCTCCTGGGCGCGGTTGCCGGTCGCGGCGTAGCAGCGCAGCCGGACGGTCTCCGGGGTGACGTCCAGCCGCAGGAAGCACTTGAAGAACGGCGGACTGTACGTCGCCGAACTCGGCGAGAACAGCTGGGTGTAGATCTTGCGCACGGGGAGGCGGAACCGCTTGGCCCGGTCGGGTCGGCGTCCGGTGCCCAGCAGGCCCGCGACCAGCCGTGTCCGCCAGGTGACGCGGGCGTCCTGGGCCGGTGCGCGACCCGGCTGGATCTCCAGCCGCTCGGCGATGACGGCCGTCGCCTCCGCCTCGGTGAGAGTGAAGAAGCGGCGCATGCGCAGCCGGCGTCCGTAGAGCCTGCTGTAGAAGGCCAGGGAGTCGCCGCGCAGCGGGTAGCAGCGGAACTCCTTCTCGGTGACGTCCGCGACGTCGACCCGCGGAATCGTGTGCGTGGCGTGCATGAACGCACCGCCGCCGCCCGCGACCACGTACTGGATGGTGCGGCCGTCCACCCGCACCGGATAGCGCTGGTAGTTGTGGATGTCGCCGCCGATCGCCGCGACATAGCGGTGCGCCGGGTCGCGGACGATCTCGTCGACGGTGCCGCCCCCTTCGATGGCGCACGGGTGGTGCTCACCGTCCACGTACAGGGGCTGGCCCGTGATGAGGATCTTCGGCCGGGGATCCTGGGACACCTCGCGCAGCCACGCGCCCTGTTCGGCGTCGATGGTGCCCAACAGCCCGGTGTCGATACCGATGATCCGCACCGGCCCGGCGTCGATCGCCCAGTACGGCCCCGGCTGGACGGCTTGTTGGGCCGCGTCCGACCTCAACTTCCGTGCCGAGGGAAGGCTTTGGCCGTCCCCCTTGCGTGGCCGGTGCCACAGCAGCGACCGCAGCCATGCCCTGCTGAGCGGACGCGGGGCGGCCTCGGGGCCGAGGGGCGGGGCGTCGTCGCAGAAGACGCGCATGAACGCGCCGAGGTCCTCGTACCAGTCGTGGTTGCCCGGTATCGCGTACATGGGCGCCCGGTAGTCCTGGTACGGCCGGAAGAACTTGGTGTCGTAGTCGTCGGCGCTGCCCACCGGGTAGATCACATCACTGGCCACGACCGCGAACCGGGTGTCCTGACCCACCTTCAAAAGCCCTGGCACGACGGCGTATTGGGAGTCGTCGCCCTCGCCGGTGTCACCGATGACGAGGAAGGAGAACCTGTCCGGGTCGTCGCGCCGGATCACCTTGTCGGCGGGCACCCCGGCAGCGGCGCGCTGCGCCACCCAGCGACTACGGGTACGCCCCGTGGGGTCCCCGAACCAGGACGCGAGCACGCCGTTGCGGGCCGCCCACAGCGTCTTGGGGTTGAGCCAGGAGATTTTCTCGACCTTGTGCGGCATCAGCCGCTTGTACTCACCGAGTTCGGCGGCGCCCCAGCCGGCGCCTTCGGCGGTATCGCGTGAGGAGTCAGACACCGGTGCACCGTAACAATGATCGAGTGGATGCCGAGCAGGGGAGGTGGGGCCCGGTGAGTCGCCGAGCCTCCCGCCCCCTCCGGGTCACCACTTGTGGGCGTACGGCTCCCGGCTCCGGCGCGGCCGCGGGACGCCGACCGGCGCGGTCGACTCGCCGCCGCTGCCGGACCGTTGCTCCAAGACGCGGCTCGGCCCGGTACCCCGGGGCGCCGCGGCCCGGCCCCGCTGACCCTCGCCGAGAACCAGGAGCGGGTCGAACATCACCACCACTCCGGCCAGCACGAGGAAGATGATCGGCCCCAGGAGCATCGGCAACAGCAGCGAGGTGGGCGAGTCACCGGCCCACGACCCGCCGGTCGGCCCGTGCAGATGCACACTGACGGCGGCCATCCCCGTGTAGTGCATCCCGCAGACGGCCACACCCATGATCAGGCTGGCCCCGAGGCTCGTCAGGAAACCGCGGATGGTGACGGCCGCCCACAGCGCCGCGGTCGCGGCGACTATCGCGATCAGAACGGAGAGCCCCACGGTGACCGCGTCGTACCGGATGGTGCCGTCGAGGCGCAGCGCCGCCATGCCCAGGTAGTGCATGGCGGCCACGCCGAGCCCGGTGATGACGCCCGCACCGGCCAGCGCCCCCTTGCCCGCGCCCAGATAGCCCACGATGAACACGCCGATGCCGACGACCACGATCGCCACGGCGAGGCTGAGGACGGTCAGGCCGGTGTCGTAACGGATCCCGCTCTCCTCGACATCGAAGCCGATCATGCCGATGAAGTGCATCGTCCAGATGCCGCAGCCGATCGACGCGGCACCGAGCGCGAGCCAGCCGGGCTTCCACGTCTGTCCGTCGAACAGGGACCGGACAATGCACCGCAGCCCCAACGCCCCACCCAGACAGGCCATCAGATAGGCCGCCACCGGCGTCACCGCACCATAGCGGAACCCGTCAACCGTGCCTTGCATACGCCAACTCCCCCCAGAGCCATGGCTGGTTGTGAAAGGCAAGGTGTACGGGTCAAGGATGCGCAAAGCAAGCCTTTACCGCCGGTAGCCGTTGAACTCCGTATCACCATGAGTCGACTTCGGTCACATGGGGGCGAGATTCGGCCAGGCGAGAGCCGGGCCCGGCAACAGCTGCTCCTGCCCCGGCGGCGGGCCCCAAGTGGTGCCGGGCCCCGGAATGTGGCACAGATGGTGGGTGTGAGGCGCGGGCCGGCAGCCGAAGGGTCGGGACATGCGGAACCTGGCGATCATCGAGGCACCGTCCGTGCTGGGCCTGCGCCCGTCCGGCGTCCAGGACCTGCCGGAGGCGCTGTTCGACGCCGGTCTGACGGCCGGGCTCGACGCGGTACGGGCCGGCCGCGTCGAACCGACGGCCTACGACCCGACGCGCGACGCCGACACCAGGATCCTCAACCCCCACGGCATCGCGGAGTACTCCGTCCGGCTGGCCGACCTGGTCGGCGACGTGCTCGACACCGGCCGCTTTCCCGTCGTCCTCGGCGGAGACTGCACCATCCTGCTCGGCAACCTCCTCGCCCTGCGCCGCCGCGGCCGCCACGGACTGCTGTTCCTCGACGGCCACACCGACTTCTACCAGCCCTCGGCCGAGCCGACGGGCGAGGCGGCCTCGATGGAACTCGCCCTGGCCACCGGCCGCGGCCCTCGCCTCCTCACCGACCTCGAAGGCCGCGGCCCCCTGCTGCGGGACGAGGACGTCGTCGCCTTCGGCTTCCGCGACACCGCCGAGTCAACCGAGGCCGGAATGCAGCCCCTCCCACCCCACCTGCACGCGATCGACCTCGACGCCGTGCGCGCGACCGGCGCCACCACGGCAGCGCGCCGGGCGGTCGGCCGGCTCACCGCACGCACCGGCGCCCGGTTCTGGGTCCACCTCGACGTCGACGTCCTGGACGACACACTCATGCCGGCCGTCGACTACCGGCAGCCGGGCGGGCTGAGTTGGGAGGAACTGGAGGGCGTACTGCATACGGCGCTGAGCGACCCGGGAGCCGTGGGGCTCGACGTCACGATCTTCAACCCTCGCCTCGACCCGGACGGCAGCATCGCCGCCCGCCTCGCCGCGTGCCTGCGCCGGGCATTGCGGGCAAGGCCCGATCACGTGCGTGACTGACCCGCCCCGACGAGCCGATCCGGGTCTGCGCGGCCGTTCGTCCAAGCGTCACCGATCTTTGTCCATGGGCGTATCCGCCGACGGGGGCGAGGGTGGGGCCATGAGCGAATTCGGCACCAGGGAGACGGACACCCTCTCGCGCGAGCGCACCACCGAACGGCGACGGACGCCGAGAGGACTGATCGCGCTGGCACTGGGCGGATTCGGCATCGGGCTGACCGAGTTCCTGATCGCCGGGCTGCTGCCACAGGTGGCGTCGAGCTTCGCGGTCTCCGAGGCGGCGGCGGGCCGGCTGATCTCCGGGTACGCGCTGAGTGTGGCGGTCGGCGCGATCGCCCTGACCGCGGCGACGGCCCGCCTGCCCCGCAAGCCGGTCCTGGTCGGCCTGGTGGCGCTGTTCGTCATCGGCAACCTGCTGTCGGCCGTCGCTCCGAGCTATCCGGTGATGCTGCTCGGACGGATCGTCGCGGCGCTGTGCCACGGCTCGTTCTTCGGCATCGGCTCGCTGGTCGCCCGCGGTCTGGTCGCGCCGGAGCGGAAGTCCCGCGCGGTGGCGGTCATGTTCGCCGGCCTGACAGTCGCGAACGTGCTGGGCGTGCCGTTCGGGGCGTGGGTCGGTGAGCGTTGGGGCTGGCGGGCGGCCTTCTGGGCGGTCACAGCGATCGGCGTACTGGCGCTGGCCGGGATCGCCGCCTTCGTTCCCGCCCGGGCGGGCGCCGGCCCGACGCAGCCGCCGACAGCGACGACGAACCCCTCACACCCGACACCGCCCAGCGGCCTGCGCGACCAGCTCCGCGCGTTCCGGTCCTGGCAGGTCTGGCTGACACTGACAGCCACCGCGCTGAGCTACGGCGGTATGTTCGGCGCGTTCAGCTACATCGCCTACACGTTCACCGAGGTCGGCGGATTCTCACCGGCGGACGTCTCCTGGCTGCTGATGGTGTACGGCGTCGGCCTCGTCGTAGGGAACCTGATCGGCGGACGAGCGGCCGACCGCGCCCGTGACCGCACCCTGGTCCTCGCCCTGCTCGGACTCACCCTCACCCTGACCCTGTTCGGCCTGCTGGCTGACAGCGCCGTGGCATCGGTGATCCTTACGTTCCTGATGGGGCTCTTCGGGTTCGCCGGCGTGCCCGGCATGATCACGCGCGTCACCGACTTCGCCCACGGGGCGGCACTGGCCGCGAGCGCCAACGTGTCAGCGTCCAACCTCGGCAACGCCCTCGGCGCCTGGCTCGGAGGCCTCGCCATCACCGCGGGCCTCGGCTACACGGCGCCGCTCCACGTCGGCGCCGCCATCGTCCTGGCCTCCCTCGCCGTCATGGCCGTGGCCGCACACCTGGCCAAATCACCGGCACACCGGTAACCGCGTGACAGTCCGTACGGGTGGCGTGCCGGGCCGGGCCGACACGGCGTACGGGGTTACCGTCGGCGGCATGGACGGCGATCGCCGAGGGTGGCGCGAGTGTCTGCTCAGCGGGGCGGTGTTCGCCGTGTGCATGGCCGGCACCACGCTGCCGACCCCGCTCTACCCCCTCTACCGGGAGAAGTTCGACTTCTCCGAGCTGACGGTGACCGTCGTGTACGCCGTGTACGCCTTCGCGGTCATCGGCGTGCTGCTGCTGGTGGGCAACGCCTCGGACGCCGTGGGACGACGTGCGGTCCTGCTCTGCGGCCTGGGGTGCGCGGCCGCCAGTGCCGTCTGCTTCCTGTGCGCCACAGGGCTGGGCTGGCTCTTCGCGGGACGGCTGCTGTCGGGACTGTCCGCGGGTCTGTTCACCGGGGCCGCCACGGCGTACGTGATGGAGCTGGCGCCCCACGGTGGCGCCGCGCGGGCCACGTTCGTGGCGACGGCGGCCAACATGGGCGGACTGGGCTGCGGCCCGCTGCTCGCCGGGGTGCTCGCGCAGTACGCCGCCTGGCCGCTGTACCTGCCGTTCGTCGTGCACCTCGCCCTGGTGGCAGGGTCCGCCGCCGTCCTGCTGCGGCTCACCGAGACGGTGCGGCAGCGGTCGCCGTTGAGCACCGTACGGCCTCAACGGCCGGGTCTGCCCGCGCGGGTGCGGGTGGTGTTCGGGCCCGCGGCGATCGCCTCGTTCGTGGGGTTCGCGCTGTTCGGGGTGTTCACATCGGTCAGCCCGGCGTTCCTCGCGGAGTCCCTGGACGTGGACAGCCACGCGGTGAGCGGGCTGGTCGTGGCGCTGGCCTTCTTCGCCTCCACCGCCGGACAACTGGCCGTCGGCCGGGTCGGGGTGGGGCGATCGCTGCCGCTGGGGTGCGCCGGGCTCCTCGCCGGGCTGGCGCTGCTCGCGGGGGCGCTGCGATGGGACCTGATGGCGCTGGTGGTGGCGAGCGCGCTCGTCGGCGGGGGCGGGCAGGGACTGGCGTTTCGCGGGGCGCTGGCCGCCGTGGCCGAGGCGTCCCCGGCGGACCGGCGCGCGGCGGTGATCTCGACGCTGTTCGTGGTGGCCTACACGGGCATCTCGGTACCGGTCATCGGCGTGGGGCTGCTCACGGCCCCGATCGGCCTGGAGGGCGCGGGACTCGTGTTCATCGCCTGCATGGCCGTCCTCGTCTCGACCGCGGCCGTCTACCTGGTACGGCGGCCGGTACCCGTGAGGGCGTGAGCGCGTCGGCCGAGGGCGGGCGAGGGCGGGCGAGGGTGAGTGAGGCCGCGGCAAAAGCAAAGGCAAGGAGTTCACCCACTCCTTGCCACTCTCAACATATAGCGCACAGGGGGCCTTGCGGCAAGGCCCCCGTCGTGCCGCAGAATCGTCGGCCGAAGCCAGGACCGGGCGGAAATCAGGCACGCGCGAGGCATGCGTGCTTCGCGACGGGGCCGGCCGAGATTCGACATCGTCCAATGGGGGTTCACATGATCGACGTGATCGTGGTCGGCGGCGGCCCGACCGGCTTGATGCTGGCCGGTGAGCTGCGGCTGCACGGCGTGCACGTACGCGTACTGGAGAAGGCACCGGAGCCGCCCGCGAATGTCCGCGCGCTCGGCCTGCACGTGCGCAGCATCGAGGTGATGGACCAGCGCGGTCTGCTGGAGCGGTTCCTCGCACACGGACAGCAGTACAAGGTCGGCGGCTTCTTCGCCGCCATCGAAAAGCCCTGGCCCGACCGGATGGACACCGCGCACGGTTACGTCCTCGGCATCCCGCAGACCGTCACCGACCGCCTGCTGGCCGAGCGGGCCGTCGAGCTCGGCGCCGATGTCCGGCGCGGCTGCGAGCTGGTCGGACTGAGCCAGGACGAGGACGGGGTGAGCGCCGAGCTGGCCGACGGCACGCGGCTGCGCTCGCGCTATCTCGTCGGCTGCGACGGCGGCCGCAGCACGGTGCGCAAGCTGCTCGGTGTCGGCTTCCCCGGTGAGCCCGCCAAGGTCGAGACGCTGCTGGGCGCGATGGAGGTGGGCGTGGAGCCGGAGACGGTGACCGCGGTGGTGACCGAAGTCCGCAAGACCCAGAAGCGGTTCGGCCTCGGACCCATGGGGGACGGGGTGTACCGCGTCGTCGTGCCCGCCGAAGGGGTGACCGAGGACCGCTCCGTCGCGCCGACCCTCGAGGAGTTCAGGAAG
The DNA here is from genome assembly GCF_044764885.1 of Streptomyces sp. NPDC093591. Classification (NCBI taxonomy): domain Bacteria; kingdom Bacillati; phylum Actinomycetota; class Actinomycetes; order Kitasatosporales; family Streptomycetaceae; genus Streptomyces; species Streptomyces sp. NPDC093591. The sequence goes on along the minus strand of NZ_JBIWIY010000013.1, from coordinate 229,505 downwards.
CAGCTCCGTGCGGTCGCCGGCACCGACTTCGGCGTGCACTCACCGCGCTGGCTGTCCCGGTTCGGCGACGCCACCCGGCAGGCCGAGCGCTACCGGGTCGGCCGGGTGCTGCTGGCCGGCGACGCGGCGCACATCCACCCGCCGACCGGCGGACAGGGGCTCAACCTCGGTATCCAGGACGCGTTCAACCTCGGGTGGAAACTCGCCGCCGAGGTGGCCGGCGGGGCACCGGAGGGACTGCTGGACAGCTACCACACCGAACGGCACCCGGTGGCCGCCGACGTACTGGACAACACCCGCGCGCAGATGGAGCTGCTGTCCACCGAGCCGGGAACGCAGTCGGTGCGCCGGCTGCTGTCGCAGCTGATGGACTTCGAGGACGTGAACCGTTTCCTGATCGAGAAGATCACCGCGATCGGCGTTCGCTACGACTTCGGTGACGGTCATGAACTGCTCGGCCGGCGCATGCGGGACCTCACGCTCAAGCGCGGTCGCCTCTACGAGCTGATGCACGGCGGCCGCGGACTGCTCCTCGACCGGACGGGCGGGCTCTCGGTGTCGGGCTGGGCCGACCGGGTCGACCACGTCGTCGACGTCAGCGAGGAACTGGACCTGCCCGCGGTGCTGCTGCGTCCGGACGGGCACGTGGCGTGGGTCGGCGAGGACCAGCAGGACCTGCTCAGCCGACTGACCGAGTGGTTCGGCGCGCCCGTCGGCTGAGGGCACGTCAGGGGCCGCGTGGCTCCCGACCGGCTCAGAAGGTCCGCTTCAGCAGATCGAGCAGCGCCGCCCAGTGCCGTTCGTCCGCCTCCGCGTTGTACTCGGCGGTGTCGGCCTGCGTGAAGCCGTGTCCCGCCCCCGGGTAGACCTCGCAGCGGTGCCGGACCCCCGCCTCGGTGAGCGCGGTCTCGAGGCGCTCGATCTGCTCGACGGGCAGGGACGGGTCCTGGTCCGCATGGCCGAAGTACAGCTCGGCGGTGACGTGCCCGGCCACCAGATGCGGGCTGTCCGGATCCTGTGTCGCCAGCCGTCCGCCGTGGAATCCGGCCGCCGCCGCGACCCGGTCCGGGAAGGTGCCGGCGGTGAGCAGGGACAGCCGCGCGCCCATGCAGTATCCGGTCAGTGCCACCGGACCGTCGGCCGCCACGGGGCAGTCGGCCAGCCAGCGCAGATAGGCGCCGGCGTCCCGCATCGCGAGTTCGGGCGTCAGCGCCCGCATGATCGGCATGATATTCTCGAAGATCTCCGGCCGGGCCCCGGGATCGATGAACTCCGGCAACTCGACCACCGGAGCGCGCCCGTGACGGTAGAACACGTTGGGCACCAGCACCGTGTACCCGGCCTCCGCGAGACGGTCCGCCATCTGCCGGAGCCGGGGCCGCAGACCGAATGCGTCCATGTAGAGCAGGACTGCCGGGCGGGGTTCCCCGTCAGCAGGGTGGGCCAGATAGGCGTCGACGGTGCCGTCCTCGGTGAGGATGTCGACGTTGGTTCCCTGTACAGCGGTCATGGCTGGGACGTGCCTCTCTGCGTGGGGGCGTCGGCGAGGGCCGGCCCGTGGGAGGGGCCGGGTCGAGATCATCGTGGCACGCGAGCCCGAGGGCGCCGCGACCCACCCCCCACCTCGGCCCATCTCACTCGAACCGGGATGTGTCGCCCGCTCCCTTCCGCACGATCTCGGCCTCGCCGCCCGAGAAGTCGATCACCGTCGTCGGCTCGGTGCCGCAGTCACCGGAGTCGACCACCGCGTCCAGCACATGGTCCAGCCGGTCCTTGATCTCCCAGCCCTGGGTCATCGGCTCGTCCTCGTCGGGCAGCAGCAGCGTGCTGGACAGCAGCGGCTCCCCGAGCTCGGAGAGCAGCGCCTGGGTGACGACGTGGGCGGGGATACGCACGCCGACCGTCTTCTTCTTCGGATGCTGGAGCATGCGCGGCACCTCCTTCGTCGCGGGCAGGATGAAGGTGTAGCTGCCGGGCGTCGACGCCTTGATCGCGCGGAACACGTCCTTGTCGACCAGCACGAACTGGCCGAGCTGCGCGAAGTCCTGGCAGACGAGGGTGAAATGGTGCCGGTCGTCCAGTCGGCGAATGGTCCGGATCCGGTCGATGCCGTCACGGCTGCCCAGTCGGCAGCCCAGCGCATAGCAGGAGTCCGTCGGATACGCGATGAGCGCACCGGAGCGGACGCTGTCGGCGACCTGGGTGATGGTGCGCGGCTGGGGGTTGTCGGGGTGCACGTCGAAGTACTTCGCCATTCACCGAGCCTATGCCCTCGATGCCCGCCTGCCGCGCAGGCCGGGGCAGTCGGACCAGGGGAGCGCGGCCGAGCGGCGGGGTCTGCGCGGGACGCGAGTCGACGCGGTGACCGTGCCTCGGCGCCCGCCACCGGCCCGCGGCCCGGGGCACCGGCCTTGCCGTGACCACCCCGACGGTTGCCCTCAACCCGCCGTACGCACCGAATCCCGGATCACCAGCTGCGTGCTCAACACGACGTGGTTGTCGGACGGGAAACCCACCTCGCGTTCCAGGGCGAGGCGTACGGCGGTGCGGCCCAGCTCCTCGTAGGGGACGCGGACCGTGGTGAGGGCCGGGGTCAGGTCGGCGGCGAACGGGACGTCGTCGAAGCCCACCACGGAGACATCGCGCGGGACGCGCAGACCGGCCTCGCGTAGGGCCGCCAGCGCCCCCAGCGCGACCACGTCGGACCCCGCGAAGACGGCCGTGAACCCGACTCCCGCGCGCAACGCGTCCCGGGTGCGCAGGTAGCCCGACTTCCGGGTGTAGTCCCCGGCGGTGTCCAGCTCCTCGACGTACGGCGTGCCGTGGGCGCGCAGGGCGTCCCGGTGACCGAGGTGGCGTTCCTCCGCGCTGCTGAAGCCGACAGCGCCGCCGAGGTAGAGGACGCGCCGGTGACCGGACGTCAGCAGGTGCGCGGTGGCCTGGAAGGCGCCGCCGCGGTTGTCGTAGTCCACCACCGTCGCCGGCACGCCCTCGGGAAGGGGCGGCCGGCCGCACAGCACCAGCCGGGAACCCGCGGAGTCCAGCGCCCTGGCGTAGCCGGCCATCCGGCGGTGATAGGCGTCGTCCGGCACCGCGCCACCGACGAGGACGACCGCCGCCGCGTGCTGTTCCCGCATGAGCTGGACCAGGTCGTCCTCCCGCTTCGTGTCGCCCTTCGTGGAGCACACCAGGCTCAGCCGCCCCCGGCTCCCGGCCTCCTGTTCCACGCCCGCGGCCACGTGGGCCAGGGAGGGCCCGGTGATGTCCTGGAGGACGAGGGCGATGGGGCCGGCGACGCGTCCGGAGAGCGCCTTGGCGTGGACGTTCACGACGTAGTGGAGGGAGTCGACGGCGGCCATGACCCGCTGCCTGGTTTCCGCGGACACCGGATAGTTGCCCGCCAGCGTCCGGGAAACGGTTGCTACCGAGACACCGGCCTTCGCGGCGACATCGCGAATGGTGCTCGGCCGGTCGGCCGATCGCGCTTTCCGCTTCGCCTTCTTCGCTCCCGGCCCGCCCGGTGGGCCTTCTTCCTCGTCCGTCACGGGTCCGACGTTACTGCACCGGCCCGGCCCCGTGAGTCCGCGGATCGGGGAAGTGAGTCCCACGAAATGGGTAAACGTTTGCCGTGGCCCGGGCGGGAACGGGTCAGCTCGGCGCCAGCACGACCGCTTGGCCGCCCGCCGGGGCCATGGCCACGCTCAGCGTGGTCTCCGAGGTGACGGTCCGCGTGCTGACCACGACCGGGGTCCGGAACGGACTGGTGCCCGGGGTGCCGTCGGCGTAGACGGTCGCCGTATACGTTCCGCTGCCCAGGAACGACAGGGGGAGCGACAGGGTCCGGGACGACTCGTTGGTCATGGCCCCGAGGTACCAGGTGTCGCCGGCCCGGCGGGCGACCGCCACGTACTCGCCGATCGACCCGGCCAGGGTCCGGCTCTCGTCCCAGGTCGTGGGGACGGCGTTGAACCAGGGCAGTCCCGGCCAGTTCGCGGGGTTGGCGTACTTGGACGGCTTGTCGTACCAGAACAGGAAGTTGAGGGGCTGGTAGTACACCGCGGCCATCGCCATCTGGTGGGCGTTGGTCGTCTTGTCGCGTGACTGGCCGTAGCAGATGGTGTAGTCCATCGGGCCGCCGATGTTGCGGGCGAAGGGCAGCGTCACGTTGTGCGTGGCGGTCGGGAACTGCTCGTTGCCCCGCACGCCTTCCAGGCTGATGTAGTTCGGGAACGTGCGCTCGTAGCCGAACGGCCGGACGTCGTCGTGCATGTCGATCAGCAGCCGGTACTTGGCGGCCACCCGGGCCCAGTCGGTGATCTGGTCGGTCATCGTCTGGGTGCCGTCGTTGATGAAGCCGAGCTTGATGCCCGCGACGCCCCAGCTCTTGTAGCGGCCGAAGAGGGAGTCCGCGTCGGTCAGCGCGAGCCGGTTGACGTAGAGGAAGACGCCGATGCCGTTGCTCGTCGCGTACGAGATGACCGACGGCAGGTCGATGGCGGCGATCGGTGCGGTCGCGTCGGGGGTGCTGAACTCGGGGCCGTACCAGCCGGCGTCGTACTCGATGTACTCCAGGCCCCGGGCCACGGCGAAGTCGACGCCCGCGAGGCCGGCGGCGGTGCTGAGCTCGCAGCGGAAGACCTTGCCCGGCTTGATCCACGAGGTGTCGGTCAGCGCGCTGGGCGGGGCCAGGTTGAGCACCAGCTCGGCGTTGTCCACCAGTTCGGCATGGGTGGAACCGATGACCAGCGCGCGCCACGGCGTGGCGAACGGGGTCGTGACCGTGCTGGTCGTCTCGACCGTTCCGGTGCCGCGGGCGGTGTGCTCCATCAGGAAGGCGGAGAGGGCACCCGGCTGCCCGTCGACCGAACTGAGCATCAGGCGCGGGAAGTTCAGCCGGGAGGACTCGCAGATACAGGCGATGAGCCCGTCCGAGAGCGTCGCGGTCAACGGCAGGTCGGTCAGGGGGCCGTTGTCCGTGGTGGAGGTTCCGGTGACCGGGATGGAGCCCGGCGCCACCGGGAGATAGGCGTTCTCGTCGCGGGCGCTGTAGACGGTGGTGTCGTCGGGGAAGACGAACGTCGTCAGCTCGTCGGAGACGGTCGCGGTGCCCTCGCCGAGCAGGACATAGCGCAGCGCCACACCGGTCTTGTAGGCGCGGATCCGGACGCCGAAGCCGATGCCCGAGGCGCTGTCCCGCAGGTCCCAGCTCTGCTCCTGGTAGAGGTCCGTGACGGTGGCGTTGCGCCCGTACACCGGAGTCCAGGTGGTGCGGGAGGTCCGGTGCCGGTGCCGGACCACCGTCACGTCGCCGCCGAGGACGGTCCCGTCGCTCAGCCTGAGGCCCAGCACGGACGTGTCGATCACCGTCCTGCCGTGGTGCCGGGCGGACCACCGCAGTGCTCCGTCCACCACCGACATCGTGATGGCGTTGCCGCCCATGCGCGCGGTCACCTCGTCCGAGTCCCGCACGAGGGCCGCGTCATCCGCCGCGTGGGCCGGCTGCGCGACGCCTGCCCCCACCGCGGCCAGACCGGCGGTGACGGCCGTGCCCTTGAGCATCCCCCGGCGCGAGAGAGCCCCCGGGCCGCCGGCTCCGTCCGGCGCGAGCTCTTCCCGGTCCTGTGAAGTTCTCATCGTGGAAGGGACCTCTCCCTTGAGCGCCGCGGCGGTGCACGGCTCGATCCGAGCGGAGGATGAGTGCGGTAAACGTTTTCTGCTGGGGAATGTTCTACGCGTCGATGTGAGGCGGGGTCAAGAGTGGGGTCAGGGCGGGGGCGAGAGCCCGCGGGGATGACGGTGGCGCCCCTGGGAACCCGTCCCCGATGCGTTCGTCGGCATACCGCCGGGCACGGGTGAGGTAACGTCCGAGCGGTATGTCGTGAATAAAGTTCAGGACGAGGTGAAGGCCGACGTGGCTGGCAGAGAGGGCGACGGGGTCCGCCAGACGGGCGTGCGGGACGCCGACGCGTCGGTGTGGGCGGAGGAGTTGCTGGACCACCTGCGGCCGACCGGGCAGGACATCCCTCGGGTCATCGCCTGGCTCGCGGACGCCGTGCAGGGCACCGCCTCACTCCAGGACGACACCGGAACGCTCCTCGGCGGCACGCGGCCGGCCCTGGACGAGCACCTCGTCGCGGCCGTCACCGCCGGCCGTATCGCCTCCGCCGCCTGGGAGGGGCAGGGCCGTTACCTGCGCCTGGTCAGGGTGGCGTACCCGAACCGGTCGTCGGCCGGCGTCCTCGCGGTGGCGCGCGAGGCCCCCTTCGACCGGCGCACCTCCGACATCGTCACGCACACCGTCCAGGTGATCGAAGTCCTGCTCAAGGCGAGCGAGATGACCGCCGCCGGACGCCGGCTCGAGCGGGCGACGTCCGATCTGCGCCTGGCCATCCTGCAGTTGCTGATGGTGGAGGACACCGTCTCCGCACGCCGGGTGGCCGCGGGACTGTGGCCCGGACTGCTCGACACCGACACCGCCTGCGTCCACGTGGTCGAGGGCACCGCCGAGGACCGGGACCGGCTGGCCGGGGAGTGCATCGAGGCGACGGGCGAACGGGCGCTGGTCGTACTCTGCCCGGCGGTGGAGGAGCACGTCATCGTCGTGACGCCCGGCGAGGCCGAGGCCCAGGAACTGCGCTCGCTGATCGGCCCGCGCCCCCGCACCTTCCTCGGCGGCAGCGCCCGCCAGAGCCTCGCCCGCACCGCCACCGCGTACGGGCAGGCCGTGAGCGCCCTCGCCGTCGCGCACTTCCGCCCGGACAAGTCCGCGGTCTACGCCGAACGAACCCACCCCGAGCGACTGACCGACCCGGCGGCACTGCGCGGCTGGACGGCCCGGCTGCTGCACCCGCTCGACACCCTGCCGCACCACACCCGCGCCGAACTGCTCGCCACCACCCGGCTGGGCCTGGAGTTCACCGCCGTCAACGCGGCCAAGGTCCTGGGCGTCAGCCGCAACACCGTCCGAGCCCGCATGGAACGCGTGGAAGCCCTCCTGCGCACGGACTTCGCCGACCTGACCGCCCGTGCGGTGGTCCACCTGGCGCTCAACAGCCAGGTGAGCCTGGCGGACGCACCGGCCGACACCGGCTCCTGCGAAGTTGCCCACGCCTCGCTGCCCGACCTGCTGTCCGGGCCCGCCATGCGCACCTGGGCGCGGGAACTCCTCGCCCGCCTGGAACAGGACACCCGGGACCTGCGCCGCACCCTGCGCACCTGGATCGCCGAGGGCGGCAACGCCGAACGCGCCGCGCAGAGCCTCGGCGTCCACGCCCAGACCGTCCGCGAGCACGTCCGCAGCGCGGAACCCGTCCTCGAACGGCAACTCCTCGCCGGCGGCAGCGACCTGTACGAGGTCGTCCTGGCCCATCTCGCCGTGGGCGACCTGGATCAGCCCGCCCTGCACGGGCTGAAACCGGGCCTTTTGGACTCACCTGTGCACAGGTGAGTCCCGCGGGCGCCGCAGCGGGCATTGATGCGGTACCCAATCTGCCCGCGTAGACGTAAGTTCGACTCGCCACGGGGGCACGACCGGAACGGGGGACCGGTCGCGTCCCCGTTTCCGGCCGTTCAGGCCCGCAACCGCACCGGTATCTCCTGCCAGCCGAACGCGATGAACGACGGCACCTGACGCAACTCGTCCTCCCCGACGGCCAGCCGCAGGTCCGGGAAGCGGTCGAAGAGGGCGGGCAACGCCGTCAGGGCCTCCACACGAGCGAGCGGGGCACCGATGCACCGGTGCACGCCGATCCCGAACGCCAGATGGTCATCGGCCCCGCGCGACGCGTCGAAGCGGTCAGCGTCCGGCCCGTAGCGCACGGGATCCAGCCCAGCGGCGGCGTACGTCGTGATGATCGCGTCCCCGGCCGCGACGGTCACGTCCCCGATCTTGATGTCGCTGACGGCGAACCGAAGGGGGAGCGACGCGATCGACGGGTGCACCCGCAGCGTCTCGTCGATCACCGCGTCCCAGCCGATCTCGCCGGACCGTACGGCGGCCAGCTGTTCGGGGTGCGTCAGCAGGGCGACGACCGCGTTGCCGATGAGATTGACGGTCGTCTCGAAACCGGCACCGATCACCAGCAGCAGTGTGTACAGCAGTTCCTCGTCGCTGAGCCGGTCGCCGTCCTCGTCGCGCACCCGGATCAGCTCGCTCGTCAGATCGTCCCCGGGGTGCTCGCTGCGATGGGCGATCAGCGCCCCCAGCACCGCACCGATCTGCCGCTGCACGAACGCGGCGTGCTCCGGGCTCGGGTCGGAGGTGTCCATGATGGCCGCGATGAGCGCTCCGGTGTCCTTGCGCAACTCCTCGGGCACACCGAACAGTTCGCAGATCATCCGCATGGGCAGGGGGTGGGCGAGGCCGGCCTTGAGGTCGATGACCGGCCCGCCGTCCTCGAGCGCGTCGAGCAACTCGGCGGTGATCGCCTCCACTCGTGGCCGCATCATCTCCGTACGCCGCTGTGTGAAGCTCGGCGCGACCAGCTTGCGCAGCCGCGTGTGGTCGGCGCCGTAGGTGGAGAGCATGTTGACCACGCCGACCCAGCCCAGGATCCAGGCCCAGGAGGGGTGTTCGGCCATCTCGGGCCACAGTCGCCAGTGCTGCCGCGGGTCCTTGCTGACCCGCGGGTCGAGAATGAGCTCCTTGAGGGTGTCGTAGCCCGTGGGTGCCCAGGCGGGGATGCCGCCGGGCAGCTCCACGGGCACGATCGGGCCGAGGTCGCGCAGCCGGGCGCTCTCGCCGGGGATGTCGGCGCCGAACGGGTCGATGGCGACGCGGTCGATGCGGTCGGTCACGGTCACGACGGAACTCCTGGCTGGTCGGGGGAGCGGGGGCTGAACCGGACGGGCAGGGCGGTCAGGGAGCGGTGGAAGGGGCCGGGCCGCCAGGTCAGGCGCTCGCGGGGCAGGACCGGCTCCAGGTCGGGCAGCCACTGGGTGAGCCGTTCGATCGCCTCGGTGGCGATGAGCAGCGTGTGCTGCCGGACCGGGCAGGCGTGCGGGCCCGCCGACCAGGACAGGTGCGAGGCGTCCCTGGGGTGGCGGCGTCCGCTGGTGATCTCCCGCTCGGCGAAGCACGTGAGCGCCCCGTAGGAGACGACCACCGGCACCGCGGCCCTGATCCACGTGCCGTGGAAGGACACGGGGGTACGGGCGTAGTGGATGCCGTAGTTCGCCAGCGGTGTCTCGTGGTGGAGCACCTCCACCACCGCGTCCGTCACGGGGCGGGCACCGCTGGTCAGGGTGGAGTAGTAGAGCGGGTTGCCGAGGATGCGGGAGAGCGCGTTGGACACCAGGTTGGCGGTGGGCTCGTGTCCGGCGCCGAGGGTGAGGAACACCTGCCAGGTGACCTCCTCGGGGGTGAGCCCGGCGGGGTGGTCCAGCAGCCGGCTCGGCAGATCGTCGCCCCGCCGCTCGGCCTTGGCCGCGATCAGCTCCAGTACGTAACCGCCGTACTCCGCCTCGCCCTCGGCCGCTTCGGCGCCGCCCTCCATCATCTTGCCGAGCGCCACGTGGAGCCGGTCGCTGTGACTGTCCGGCAGCCCGAAGAGGCTGTTGAACACCAACGCCATCAGCGGACGCGTGAACTCGCCCACCAGATCCGCCTCGCCCTTCGGCCCGATGCGGCCCACCAGCACCCGTACCGCCCGGTGCACCCGCGCCCGCAGGTCGTGCGGCTCGATCCGGTCGAAGGTGTCGATCAGCGAGGTGCGGTAGCGGACATGGGCCGCGCCGTCGGCGAACAGCGAGTTGGGCCGCCAGCGCATCATGCCCAGGATCGGCGAGTCGTCGGCGACCGTCGACTCCCACGGCCGCGGGTCGTGCGAGAACGTGTCCGTGTCGTGCAGCAGATCCAGCGCCGCGCGCCGGTCGGTGACGACATACGCGGGCACGCCCGGCGCCAACTCCCCCCAGCCGACCGGGCCCTGGGCGCGCAGCGCCTCGTAGTACGGGTGCGGATCCAGTGCGAAGCCGTCCTCCCACAGGCGTACGGGCGCCGAGCGGGAGAAGGCCTGCCGGTCGGGGGAGTGGGCGGTCACCGGTCCTCCGGAGCGTGACGGTCGATCAGGTGCTGGGCCAGCGCGAGCAGCGCGTCGACGGACGAGTCGGCATCCCGTGCGTCACACGTCACCATCGGGGTGTCCGCGTCCAGGTCCAGGGCGGCGCGCAGCTGTTCCTCGGTGTAGTGGCGGGGCGCGTCCGGAAAGGCGTTGAAGGCGACGGCGTACGGCAGCCCCGACTCCTCCACCAGCCCCAGCACGTCGAACGACGCGTCGATCCGACGGCTGTCGACCAGGACCAGGGCGCCCAGTGCGCCGTAGGCGATGTCGTCCCACAGCGGACGGAACCGCTCCTGCCCGGGCGTGCCGAACAGATACAGCACCACCCCGCCCGGCAGGCTGATCCGGCCGAAGTCGACGGCGACGGTGGTCGTCGACTTGTCCCGCACCCCGGCGAGATCGTCCACCTGCGCGGACGCCTCGCTGAGCGGCTCCTCGGTGTGCAGGGGCCGGATCTCGGAGACGGAGTCGATCAGGGTCGTCTTGCCCACGCCGAAGGGACCGGCGACCAGGATCTTGACCAGGTCGAGGGCGGTGTCGGGCAGGTGGATGCCGGCGGCCGCATCACGAGTCTCACCAACTACTCTGACGGTACGGCTAGTTGTGCTTGAGGGCGCGAAGGCCATCGGCCACTCTCTTCAGCAGGTCGGGGTCGAAACGTCCGGCGGGCGGGATCGGCGCACGGGCCAGCACCAGGTCGCGGTCGATGAGTTCGGCCGCCAGGACGCGTACCGCGGACACCGGCAACCGCAGCAGCGCCGCGGCCTCCACCACCGTCAGCGAACCCTCGTCCAAGGCGTCCAGCAGGGCGAGTTGGGCGGCGGGCAGACCGGCGGGTGGGGGCACGCCGGCGCCGGTGAGCACCGACAGCCGTTCCAGATGGGGCCGGCTGGGCCGGGCCACGCCGCCGGTCGACAGATACGCGGGGACCAGGGGGCGGCCGCCGCGGCGGCCGGTCATGCCGGAGCGCCGCCGTCGCCACCTCGCGGCGCGGCGGCCATCGCCTTCTCGCCCAGCCGGGCCACCTGCGAGTGCACCCGGTGCGCGAGCAGATCCAGCCGCACCTCCTGGTCCCCGTACGCGGCCACGCACGTGCCGTGGTCCGTGGGCACGATCAGTACGTAACCGTGGTCCGACTCGATGACGACCTGCCGTACCTCGGCCCGCTCCCGGTCGGCGAACGCGGCGGCCGCGGTACGGCAGGCCCCCTGCACGGTGCTGGTGATCGCGGCCACCCGCTCGGCCGAGGGCCGGGTGAGCGCGTCCGTGTACCCGGTCACCAGTCCGTCCCGCGTGAGCAGCACGGCGGCCACCACATGCGGCACCTGCAGGATCGGTTCGAGCACCCATGCCGTGTCTCCCGCATCGCGGCTGGTCATCGAGCCGTTCCCCCTTCATGGTCGGTCTGATCGGTGTCGTTCGCCGCGGTTTCCGGTACGGCGGTGGAGGCGTCGCCGGTGCTCTCGTCGGCCGCGGAGCGTGCGGCGGCGGTACCGGCTTGCAGCGCACCCAGCGCGGCGGCGGCCTGCTCCGGGCGGCGGACGGCAGGCGGCGGCGCGGGCGCCGGCTCGTCACTCGCCGCGGCGGCCACCCTCGTACGGCGCCGACGCTGCGGCAGACCACCGGTGTCGCGCGGACCGTGATGGCCGGATACGGCGTCGGAGGCGGCGTCGTCGTGTTCGGCCCCGTATCCGTGCGAGGCGCTGGACGCCGTGTCCCGTGCCGGGGCGGACTCGGCGCGCCGTGCGTCGACGGACTCGGCGCGCCGTGCGTCGACGGACTCGGCGCGCCGTGCGTCGACGGACTCCGCGTCCCGGGAGGCCGTGCGGGTGGAGCGCGGCGCGCTCGCGGCAGGCGGTCGCTCGTCGGGATCGATACGGCTGACCAGATGGCTGTCGACCCGCAGCACCGCCCGCACCCCGCCGTACGGCGACGGCGACGACACGTCCACACTCAGGTCGAACTGCCGGGTCAGCTGCCCGATCGCCGCGAACCCCATGCGCGGCGGATCGCCGAGGTCCGTGAGGAGAACCGGCTCGGAGCCCGCCACCAGCCGCTGAGCGCGGGCGCGTTCGTCCTGGGTCATACCCAGACCCGCGTCGTCGACGGTGACGCAGGCACCGTGATGCACCTGCTCCAGGTTGACCACGACATCGGTGTCCGGCGCGGAGTGCCGCAGGGCGTTGTCGAGGAGCTCGGCGACGATGATCGCGACCGGCTCCACGGCGTGCGACACCAGCCCGGTCCCGTCCGCCAGATGATTGTGGACCCGCACCCGGTGGTAGCCCGCGAGCCGGGCCTGGCCGCCGGTCACGGCGTCCACCAGGTGCGACTCCTCCCGGGCCAGCCCGACCCAGGCTCCGCACACCACGGCGGTGACCTGCGCCCGCCGTAGCGACTGCTCGTTCTCGTGGTCCAGTTGGAACAGGGTCTGCGTCAACTCCGGGTCGTCGTACTCCTGTTGAAGCCCGCGTAACGCATCCTGCAGCCGGTACAGGCCCGCCTGGATCTCGCGCGTAGCCCCGCGCATGCCGGCCTGTGCGGCCGCGTCGATCCGGGTGCGCTGCGCGGCCAGTTCGGTGTGCAGCCCGGCCAGCACCTGCTCCAGCGCGCGGCCCAGCGGTGCCCCCGCCGTCTGTGGATGCAGCGGGCCCGGCACGGCGACATGCGGATGTGCCGGCTGTCGGGCGGCGGCCGGGACGCGCCGTGCCGCGAGATGCTCGACCTCGGCCGTGCACGCCTCCAGCACGCCCTTGAGTTGTCGGCGTAACGCGGCGATCTCGGCACGCTGCCTGGCCTGTTGCCGCTGCGCGCGCAGCAGCCCGCCGCCCAGGGCGAGCGCGGACAGCATGCCGACGGCGAGACCGCCGGTCGCCAGGTCCGGTATTTCGATCATCGAATCGGTTCCCAGGGGGTGGGTCGGGGGCAGTCGGGCAGGGCTGTTTCCGAGGCCTTGCGGCGAGGCGCTCGGAGCACAGTACACACCGTCATCGACCGATCTCGCACGGTCGATGGACACTTCGCTTCGAAAGTGCCGGGACTCTGATCGCTTCTGCGTCGACTGTCTGAATTGGCGTACAACCTGCGGGAGTTGGCACGGATGCCCGCCTCCTGCGGGGGCGGGTGTGTGCCCGTTCGGGCGGCGGGTACCCGGCGAGGCCAGGAACGACAACGCCGGAGGAGGCCAGAATGACCAGTGGCACGGAAGCCGGCCACGTAACCGGTACGCCGGACAAGGACTACAACCTGATCTGGTACGTGGAGGCATGCCTGAGCAACGCGCTGCGCCTGGAGAGCTACATCGAGGACGCGGAGCGCGGCAAGGACACCGAGGTGGCCGACCTGTTCCGTAAGGCTCAGGCGGACAGCCGCAAGGGCGCCGAACTGGGCAAGACGCTGTTGCGCAGGCGTCTGAACGGCGGCTGACCCGAACGGCGGCTGATCAAGCCCTTCCGTAGGGCCCAGCCCTCCCGCAGGGCCCGGACACCGACGAAGCGGAGGTGTCCGGGCTTTCGTCTGCGTCGGGCGCGGGTGGCGGCCTCGTGATGGCCGTCACCTCGTCCATCACTTCGGGCACATCCTCGATTTCCTGGGCGAACGCCGGTGACGGCCGCCGGGACGGCCGGTTACCGTACCGGTCAGTAACTGCGAACCGCACTCCAGGAGGCCACCCATGCCGCAGCTCGAAGTCGACGGCGCGACACTGACGTACGACGACGAGGGCCCCCGCGACGGCGACGGTGTGCCCCTGGTGTTCGTCCATGGCTGGACGGCGAACCGGCACCGCTGGGACCACCAGGTGGCCCACTTCGCCGAGCGGCGCCGCGTCGTCCGCCTCGACCTGCGCGGGCACGGGGAGAGCGGCGGATCGGGGGTGCGCACGATCGACGAGCTGGCGAAGGACGTACTGGCCCTCCTTGGTCATCTGAAGATCGAGCGGTTCGTGGTCATCGGCCACTCCATGGGCGGCATGATCGCCCAGACCATCGCCCTCGCCCACCCGGAGCGAGTCGAGCGCATGGTGCTGGTGAACTCCATCGGCAGAATGGCCTACAGCCGCGGCCGCGCCCTGCTGATGGCCGCCTCCACGCTCGCCCCCTTCAAGCTGTTCGTCGCCGCCAACATCCAGCGCGCCTTCGCGCCCGGTTATCCGCGCGAGGAGATCCGTGCGTACATCCGCGGCTCCGCCGAGACTCCCCGCGAGGTCGTCATGACGCTCTACGGCGCCATGCGCGCCTTCGATGTACTGGACAGAGTCGGCGAGATAGCCGCCCCCACTCTGATGGTGCACGGCTATCACGACATCCAACTGCCCGTCGCCCAGATGCTGCGGATGGCCAAGGCCTACCCGGACGCGGTGATCCGCATCCTGGACGCCGGCCACGAACTGCCGGTGGAGAAGCCGGAGGAACTGACGGTGGCGCTTGACCGCTTCCTCGCCGACCGGCGATAGGCGGGAGAGACAGGCGGACATCCAGCTCGCGCCCCGGCCCGACCGGGCGCTTTATTTAAGCCTTGCCTTATATAAGTGGTCGCTGGCATAGTGGGCCCCGTGCACGCTTTCGATGTGCTGGGTGATCCGGTCAGGCGCCGGATATTGGAGCTGCTCGCCGGCGGCGAGCAGGCATCGGGCGACATCAGTGCCGTGATCCAGGACGAGTTCGGGATCTCCCAGCCGGCTGTCTCGCAGCACCTGAGGGTGCTGCGCGAGAGCGGCTTCGCGTCCGTGCGGGCGGAGGGCACGCGGCGGCTGTACGCCGTCGACGCCGCGCCGCTGCGGGAGGTGGACGCATGGCTGGAGAGGTTCCGCGGTTTCTGGGAGCAGCGGCTCGACGCCCTCGGAACGGAACTCGCGCGCGGCAAGCGCGAACGCAGGCTGAGAAAGGACGTGAGCGGGGATGAGTGAGATCGTCGACGAATTGAACCGCCTGCACCGGCAGGTCGGTGTACGGCAGGTCGAGGCGGGCGAGGCCCGCACGGTGCTGCTGCGGCGCACCTACGACGCCGACATCGCCGACGTGTGGGACGCGGTGACGTCGCCCGAGCGGATCGGCCGCTGGTTCCTGCCGGTGAGCGGGGAGTTCAAGGTCGGCGGGCGGTACCAGTTGGAGGGCCAGGCCGGCGGGGAGATTCTGCGGTGCGAGGAGCCGACACGGCTGCGGGTCAGCTGGCTGTACGGGCCCGATCCCGGCTTCAGTGAGGTCGAGGTGCGGCTCACGCCGGAGGGTGACGAGCGGACGGTGCTGGAGCTGGAGCACGTGGCTGTGGTGCCGCCGGACTTCTGGGGCCGATTCGGGCCGGGAGCCGTGGGCGTCGGCTGGGACGGGGCGTTGCTGGGCCTCGGCATGCACCTCGCCGGGGGCGGGATGAGCAGGGAGGAGGCCGAGGCCTGGCAGCTCTCGGACGAGGGCAAGGCGTACGCGACGCGGTCGGGCGAGCTGTGGGGCGAGGCCTATGCCGCCTCGGGCGCCGACGAGGAGACCGTGAGGACCACGACGGCGGCGACGATCGCGTTCTACACCGGAGCCGAGTCGTAGGTGTCCTGAGTCGACTCGGGTCGGGGGGTGTGCAACCCGTTGACGGTTCAGGGCGGCGCTCCTATGGCCTGCCGCGAAATTCGGAAATCCGTCCGAAACTTTCGAAGCAGCAGGAGGGGACAAGATGGCAACCCCCACGTCCATCACCCCGCCTCCCGAGTGCCGGCCCCGGCGCTCATGCACCCGCGCCGCACTGGCAGGCCCTCGGCGTCGCGGGCCTGCTCGCCACAGCCGGCGTCACCGCCCTCGCAGGCCCCCCAGGCCGCGAGCACGCTCGGCGCGGCGGCCGCCGAGAAGGGCCGCTACTTCGGCGCCGCCGTCGCGGCGAACCACCTGGGCGAAGCCCCGTACGCCTCGACGCTCAACACCGAGTTCAACTCGGTGACGCCGGAGAACGAGATGAAGTGGGACGCAACCGAGCGCACCCGCGGAACCTTCACCTACGGCTCCGCCGACCAGATCGTGAACCACGCCCAGAGCAGGGGCATGAAGGTCCGCGGACACACCCTGGTCTGGCATTCCCAACTGCCGAGCTGGGTGGCGGGACTCGGCACCGCCGACCTCAGATCGGCGATGAACAACCACATCACCCAGCTCATGCAGCGCTACAAGGGCAAGATCCACTCCTGGGACGTCGTCAACGAGGCCTTCCAGGACGGCAGCAGCGGAGCCCGGCGCAGCTCGCCCTTCCAGGACAAGCTCGGCAACGGCTTCATCGAGGAGGCGTTCCGCACCGCACGCGCCGCCGACCCGGCCGCCAAGCTCTGTTACAACGACTACAACACCGACGGCGTCAACGCGAAGAGCAATGCCGTCTACAACCTGGTCAGGGACTTCAAGTCCCGCGGCGTGCCGATCGACTGCGTCGGCTTCCAGTCCCACTTCAACAGCGCCTCGCCGGTCCCGTCCGACTACCAGGCGAACCTCCAGCGCTTCGCCGCCCTCGGCGTCGACGTGCAGATCACCGAGCTGGACATCGAGGGCTCCGGCACGGCACAGGCCAACAGCTACAGCAACGTGGTGCGGGCCTGCCTGGCGGTCTCGCGCTGCACCGGCATCACCGTCTGGGGCGTCACCGACAAGTACTCCTGGCGCGCGAGCGGAACACCGCTGCTGTTCGACGGCAACTACAACAAGAAGCCGGCGTACAACGCGGCGCTGACCGCGCTCGGCGGCTCCTCCGGTGGCGGCACCCCGGGCGCCGCGTGCACGGCGACCTACAGCAAGGCCGATGAGTGGAGCGACCGCTTCAACGGCAAGGTCACCATCACCGCGGGGAGTTCGGCGATCGGCAGCTGGACCACGACCGTCACCGTGACGTCCCCGCAGAAGATCTCCGCGACCTGGAACGGCACACCCACCTGGGACAGCAGCGGCAACATCATGACGATGAAGCCGAACGGCAACGGCAGCCGGGCCGCCGGAGCGTCGACGAGCTTCGGCTTCACCGTCATGAAGAACGGCAACAGCACGGCCCCCGCGATCGGTTCCTGCACGGTGTCCTGACCGGCTCCGGCTTCCCCGCCAGACCAGCCACGGCCCTGTGTCCGGCGCGGCGTGCTGGCCGCCCGCGCCGGACACCCCGCCTCCCTCAGACGGCGCGCAGCGTCCGCTTGGCTAGCTCGTACGCCGGCAGCATCGCCCGGTGCTCGTCGGTGTCCATCCCGCCGAGATGTATGACGACCGGGCCCTTCTCGGTGGTGACGGCTATGGCCGCCTCCTCCTTCGTCTCCTCCAGGAGCTCGCTGGTGTAGAGGTACTTCACCTCGACACCGGCGAGGCCGCCCGCCTTGAAGGTGCTGTACTTCTCCTTGCTCGCGCCGTTCTCCGCCGCGACGAAGGCCTCCAGCACGGTGCGTGCGTCGACGTCACCCGGCTTGCCCGTCCAGACGCGGAGGAAGCCGATGTTCCCCGCCGGCTTGGCGTCGACCTCACAGGCGGCGGCGACCGGGCCCTGGTACAGGAGCGCGTCGGCGATCTCCTGGGCCAACTCGTCCTTCTCGGAATCGCCGGAGCCCTCCCCGCCGGCGGCCCCCTTGTCCTCGGCCGCCCCGGTGTCGATGGCCTCCGCCTCCCAGTCCTCGGCGATGTCGAACGTGACGGGCAGCTCACAGGCCGACCCGGCGGCGCCGATGGTGCCCCCGCTCTTCACTGCCGTATCGCTGTCACTCGCCGCGTCGGCCGACGCCGAGGCGCTCGCCGGCGTCTTCGTCCCGTCGTCCTCCGCAACTCCCGAACAGCCCGTCAGCACCCCGGCCAGCAAGGCCACCTGGGCCAATCGGCGCCGCACTCGTCCCGCCCCCACCAGCATCGTTCTCTCTCCCCACCCGATCCCGCCAACCGATCTTGCTCAGGCGGCACACAGTATCCGAGCGCACTGACAACGCAGGGCCCGCCCCTGCGGCATCCTGAGGCGATGACCTCGCTGCCCTTCGACCGTTACTGCGACGAGATCGTCACCCAGACCGAACGGCTCACTGCTCACATACGGGGCGCGGACATGACCGCGGCGGTGCCGTCCTGCCCCGGCTGGAACCTCGGCCAACTGCTGCGGCACGTGGGCGGCGACCACCGATGGGCCGAGGAGGTGGTACGGACCGGGGGCGCCCGGCCGTTCCCCGAGGACCTGTCCGCCTACACCCGCGAGAACGAGTCCTTCCTGACTCCCTGGCTCACCGAAGGCTCCGAGGCCCTGAGCACCTCCCTCCGCTCCGCCGGCCCCGACGCGCGGGTGTGGACTCCGGCCGATGACCGGGATTCCGCCTCCTTCTGGGCCCGCCGCATGGCCTACGAGACGGTCGTGCACCGGGCCGACGCGGCCCTCGTCACCGGCACGAAGTTCACGCTCGACGACGACCTCGCCGTCGACGCGGTGGAGGAATGGCTGGAGTTCTCGACCGCCTCCGAGGCGTTCGAACCCCGCCCGGACCTGCCCGGCCTGCTCGCGTCCGACCGCACGCTCGCCTTCCACGCGACCGACGCCGGAGCATGGCTCGTCGATCTCACCGGCGACCGTCCGGCTTGGCGTCCCGGATCCTACGACGCCACCGTCGCCGTACGCGGTCCGGTCACGGACCTGCTCCTGTTCCTCTACCGGCGCCCCGCACCCGCCGTCCGGGTGCGGGGCGACACGGCCCTGCTCGACCTCTGGCTGGCCCGCACGGGATTCTGGCTGGAGGCGTGACCTCGCACGCTCGTTGACGCGCCGTCAGTTCATCGGCATCACAACGGCACTCGGTGCTGCGGCCCCCGCAGGGACTTTCACGTGCCCCGCACGGGCGACGGGAGCGCGCCCCCGGTCGAGCCGTCCGGCCGGGGGCGCGCGTCGCGTATCACCTGCCGACGGCCTCTTGACCACCAGCGGATCAGGCGCTTAGCGTTCCGGCACTTGAGCGTATTGAAACGATTCAATCCATCACGATCCTTGGGACGCACTGATGCACGAACCGATCTCGCAGCGCGGTGGGATGTCGCGGCGCACGGTCCTGGCCGCCGCACTGACGGCGGGAGCCGCGGCAGCCATCGGCACCGTGGCGCCGGGCGTGGCCGCACTCACCGGTACCGGCGGCGGCGAGCCGACCGCCGACTGGTTCGCCCGTCCGCCGCGCTCCGTGCGCCCCAAGTTCCGCTGGTGGTGGCCGGACGGCCTGGTCGACCCGGACGAGATCGCCCGCGAGATCGACCAGATCGCGGACGCGGGCTTCGGCGGCGCCGAGATCGCCGCCGTACACCACAGCATCAAGGACAAGTCGGTGCTCGACACCGCCCATCACGGATGGGGGAGCAGACCCTGGCGGGACGGCGTCGAGGCGGCCCTGCGCCGCGCGGCGAGACGCGGCCTGACCGTCGACCTCACCCTCGGCCCCAGCTGGCCCGCCGCCGTCCCCGGCGTCGCCCCCGACGACGAGGCGGCGGCCAAGGAACTCGTCCTCGGCCGTGCCTCGCTGAGCGGCGGCGCCACCTACCATGGCCCCGTCCCGCGGCCCCTGCACGCGCCGGCCCCCGGCGTCGCCCGGCAGGACCTCGTCGCCGTACAGGCCGCCCGCGTCGACTCGGCCAACTCCACCCGCAAGGAGACGGGACTCGACCTCTCCAGCGTCCTCGACCTCACCGCGACGGTCAGCGACGGGGCGCTGTCGTGGACGGCGCCCGAAAGCGGCGACTGGGTGCTGATCTCCTACTGGCAGCGCGGCTCGGGCCAGCAGCCCGAGTCCGGCCCGCACTGCGCACCGGCCGCCCATGTCGTCGACCACTTCAGCGCGGCGGGCACCGCCGCCGTCACCGGGTACTGGGAGGACCACCTGCTGACGCCGTCCCTGCGGACCCTGCTGAAGGCCGCGGGCGGCGCCTTCTTCGAGGACTCCATAGAGCTGGAGACCGACGGACTGCGCTGGACGCCGGGGCTGCCGGAGGCCTTCGAAGAGCACACAGGGCGCCCGCTGCTGCCGTATCTCCCGGCGATCGTGCTGGACAGGAGCAACCAGGTCTTCGCCTTCGATCCGCAGCTGACCCGGCAGATCAGACACGACTTCTGGGAGACCGTGTCCGGCCTGTTCAACCGCCACCACGTACGCGCCCTGCGCGACTGGGCGCACTCCCTCGGCATGTCCCTGCGCGCGCAGCCCTACGGCCTTCAGACCGACGCCATCGCCTCGGCCGCGCTGCTCGACATCGCGGAGGGCGAGTCCCTCGGCTTCAAGAACCTCGACGACTACCGCTCGCTGGCCGGTGGCCGGGACATGGCCGGGCACACCGTGCTGTCCTGCGAGGCGGGCGCCTACAACGGCTCCGCGTACAGCACGACCTGGGACCGCTTCCTGCGCACCATGGGCGGCGCCTACGCGGCCGGCGTCAACCAGACCGTCGTGCACGGCTTCTCCTACGCCACCGCCCCCACGGCCGAGTGGCCCGGGTTCGCGGCCTTCAGCCCGTACAACGGCGCCGCCGGTTACGGCGAGTCGTGGGGACCCCGGCAGCCCACCTGGCGGCACGCCGAGGACATCGCCGGCTACCTCGGCCGCGTGCACCGGGTGCTCCAGGCCGGCACGGTGAGGGCCGACGTCGCCGTCTTCCGGCAGACCGGCTACACCGCCACGGGCATCGGCGCCTCCTGGTTCACCTCGACCGGTGTCCCGCTCGGCTGGACCCACCAGTTCCTCAGCGGCCCGCTGCTGGACCTGCCGAGCGCGACGGTGTCACGCGGCCGCCTCGCCCCGGACGGCCCCTCGTACAAGGCGCTGTTCGTCGAGGGCGACTTCTTCTACGGCTCCACGCCCACACTGGCCGTGACCGACGCCCGCAAGATCCTGAAGCTGGCCGAGGCGGGACTGCCCGTGGTCGTGCTCGGCGCCTTCGACCAGGCGCTCACCCCGGGAGTGCCGGCACCGGACGAGACGGACCGCCTGCGCGCGATCCTGACCCGGCTGCTGGCCCTGCCCAACGTCGTCCGCATCACCGACAAGGCGGCCGTCGGTGACGCCCTCGCAGGACTCGGCGTCACCCCGGACGTGCGCCACGCGACCGCGTCCACGCTGCTCAACGCCCACCGCGTCACCGAGGACGCCGACTTCTACTACCTGTGCAACGGCAAGCACGCCGAGACCGTCAAGCCGCCCGTGGCACCGATCGACCACGACATCACCCTGCGCCGCACCGCGGGCGGCGGCGCGACGGTGCCGTACCTGCTCGACCCGTGGACGGGAGCGGCCGTACGGCTCGCCCAGTACACCGAGGACGGCGACGAGTTCACCCTCCGCGTCACCCTCCAGCCTGGCCAGGCGATGATCGTCGCCCTCGGCCGCCCCGGCATGTTCGCGGACCGCCACGGCAACCGGCCGCACGCCGTCACCACGGACGCCGACCAGGTGCTGTTCACCCGGGGCGGCCTGACCGTGCGCGCGAGCACCGCCGGTACGTACACCACGCGACTGTCCCAGGGCGGCACGGTCACCACCACCGTCCCGGCCGTGCCCGAACCGATCACGCCGAGCCGCTGGGACGTCGAGGTCGAGGACTGGTTCCCGGGATCCGGGCCGACGCGCACCGAACGCGTCCACCGCGCCCTGACCCTCGACACCCTCCTGCCCTGGTCGCAGATCCCCGAGCTGGCCGACTCCGCCGGCATCGGCCGCTACCGCACCACCATCGCCCTCCCGGACGACTGGGACTCCTCCCACGGCGCGTTCCTGGAACTCGGCCAGATCAGCGACACCTTCCGGGTGACCGTCAACGGCACACGCCTGGCCCCGGTCGACCGCCTGCACCCCGTCGCCGACATCGGCCCGCTGCTGCGCCCCGGCGGGAACCTGATCGAGGTGGAGGTGGCGACACCGCTCATCAACCGCCTCAGGGTCGCCCGGCCGGCGGTGTTCGGCACGACCGCACGACAGGCCTACGGGCTCGTCGGACCCGTACGGCTGGTGCCGTACCGGCAGGCGCTCGTGGAGTGACGCCAAAGGCAGACCGAGGCCCGTCCGCTCCTGCGGCTTGCGTGAACCCAGGTGGCGGACGGGCTCCAAGGCCGTAGCCGTTTGGTCCCCCGCCTGTGGCCGCGCCGAACGATTCGCCGTCGGCTCGTCTCTCACCCCCTCCCGCACCATCGGTCCGGGTCGTTGCCGAATCGGCAAGAACCTTTGGCTCTGTCCGAACCCGTCCCGCAGGCTTCTTCACTGTGGGACAGGGCGGCCACGCGCTCGTCCGAGTCCCTCCCCGACCCCTGCGCATCCGGGAGGCGCCATGACCGAGACCCCAGCCCTGACGGCCGCCGAGTTCTGGGAGGCCCGCTACCGGGACGGCGGCCGTCTGTGGAGCGGCCGTCCCAACGCACTGCTCGCGCGCGAGGCCGGCGACCTCGGCCCAGGCAGCGCGCTCGACCTCGGCTGCGGCGAAGGGGCCGACGCGGTGTGGCTCGCCTCGCGCGGCTGGCGGGTCACCGGCGTCGACATCTCGCACACGGCTCTGGAACGTGCCGCCCTGCACGCCACCGAGGCAGGCGTGAGCGACCGTACGGTCTGGGAACGTCACGTCCTGGGCGAGACGTTCCCGGAGGGCTCCTTCGATCTGGTGAACGCGCAGTACCTGCAGTCGCCGGTCCCACTCGACCAGCAGCGGGTTCTGCGGCAGGCCGCGGCGGCGGTCGCCGCGGGCGGAACCCTCCTGATCGTCATGCACGCCGGCTGGCCGTCGTGGCAGACCGAGCCACCCTTCGAGGCGGAGTTCCCGACGCTGCACGGCGTCCTCGACGAACTCGCCCTGCCGCAGACCGACTGGACCGTGGAGACGCTTGAGACGGTGCGCAGTGTGAACGTGTCACCCGAGGGCGTGGAAGGCTTCCGGGACGACCACGTGTGGCGGCTCCGGCGGAGCGACGCCTGACGCGGCGCGCTCGACCGCGCCCGTGCTCGTCCCGAGCCGCGGCCGGTCGGTGTCGTCAGCCACAACTCCCTTTCTCATTACGGTAGTTCTGTAACCGCCGACCCTCGGCGCGCCCGGCGATGCAGCACTCCCGCATCGGCCCACCAGCCTTCAACTCCGCTGGGCCAACGCCTCTCCCAGCACCTCGCGCACCACATCCAGCGCCGCCGCCCGGTCGTCGGGCACCAGCCCGATGCGGGTGCGCCGGTCGAGCAGGTCGGCCTCGTCCAGCGCACCTTCGTGGCGTACGGCCCACAGCAGTTCGGCGGCGGTGACGGGATGGCCCGGCAGTACGCGGTCGTCGAGCCGGGGATCTTGCGCGGCGAGCGCCTGGACGGCCGGTGCCTCGGTGCCGTAGCGCTGGACGAGGCGGCGCGGCGCCCGGAGCGAGCCGAGCACGTCGGGTGATGCGGCGCCGACGAGGGGGAGGGCGGCGGTGGAGGAGGGGCCGGCGGTGAGCCGGCGGGTGGCCACGGCGGCGTCGACGGCGTCCTCGGCCATGCGCCGGTAGGTGGTGAGCTTGCCACCGACCACGGTGATCACGCCCTCCGGCGAGGTGAGGACCGCATGCCGCCGGGAGATGTCGGCGGTCCGGGGAGCCGCGCCGGACTGCTGGGCGGGGGAGGTGTCGAGCAAGGGGCGCAGTCCCGCGAACGCGCCCACGACGTCGTCGCGTTGGACCGGGACGTCCAGGACGGAGCCGAGGACGTCGAGGAGGAAGCCGATGTCCGTCTCGGGTACCTCGGGCACGTCGGGGATGTCGCCGTCGACGGGCTCGTCGGTGAGGCCGACGTAGACCCGGCCGTCGCCCTGGGGCAGGACGAGGAGGAAGCGGTTGGTCTCCCCGGGGACGGGGACGTGGAGCCCCGCGGGCAGCGGGCCGAGGCGGTCGGCGCGCAGGACGAGATGCGTGCCGCGTGAGGGGCGGATCCGGATGCCGTCCACCAGGCCGCCCGCCCAGACGCCGGATGCGTTGATCACGGCGCGGGCCCTGATCTCGCCCTCCTCGCCGGTGAGTTCGTCGCGTATCACGGCGCCGGAGGCGGTGAGCCGCAGGGCCCTGACCCGGGTCAGGATCCGTGCGCCGTGGGCGGCGGCGGTACGGGCGATCGCGGTCACCAGGCGGGCGTCGTCGGTGAGCCGGCCGTCCCAGGACAGCAGGCCGCCGCGCAGACCCTGGGTGCGCAGGGCGGGGGCGAGGTGCCGGGTCTCCACCGCGGAGAGCCGGCGCGGGGCGGGCAGTGTGGCACGGGCCGTGCGGGCCGCCAGGCGCAGGGCGTCGCCCGCCCGGAATCCGGCCCGGGCCAGGGCGGACTGGCCGCGGGAGACCAGCGGGGTGAGCGGCAGGACGAAGGGCTGGGCCCGCACCAGATGGGGTGCCGTGCGCTCCATCAGCACCCCGCGTTCGACCGCGCTCTCGTGGGCCACGTCGAACTGCCCCGAGGCGAGATAGCGCAGCCCGCCGTGGATGAGCTTGCTGCTGAAGCGGGAGGTGCCGAAGGCCAGGTCGTGTGCGTCGACGGCGGCGACCGTCAGTCCCCGGGCGGCGGCGTCCAGCGCGGCCCCGGCGCCGGTCGCGCCCAGCCCGACGACCAGGACGTCCACGACCGGACCGCCGACCGTCCCGGTCAGCTCGCGGGAGCGCCGGGCGGCGGACAGCGAGGATCCGGGAACCGGGGGAGTGGCAGTGCTCATGGGGTGAGGGTCCTCTCCAGGATGCCGCGCAGTTCCGCCAGGAAGGCCTCGCTGCTCAGGTCGGCGTCGTCCTCGTCGGTCATGGTCCGCAGGGACAGGGTGAAGGACTGGACGATCAGCAGCACCGCCCGTGCCTGCCGTTCGGCATGGCCGGTGCGTACGGACCCGTCGGCGTGGCCTTCGCGCAGGGCGTCGCCCAGCAGCGCGATGAGGGCCTCCTGGCTCGCGCCGCGACGGTCGAGGACGTAGGGCAGGAGCAGCTCCGGATCGACGTCGACGATCTTCTGGAACAGCGGATGGGCGCGGAAGGCCTCCACCCCGGCCACGAGCCCGTCGACGATCAGGCCGCGGGCATCGGCGCCGGGGCGCCGCTCGGGCATGGCCCCGGTGGCCACCGCGACCCACTCCCGGGTCATCAAGTCCCCCACCAGGGTGCGTACATCGGGCCATCGCCGGTACAGCGTCATCCGGGAGACACCCGCGCGGCGGGCCACGTCGGTCAGCGTCGTACGGCGGACTCCGACGGCCAGGACACAGTCGCGCACCGCGTCGAGCACCGCGTCGCCGTCCGAGTGGTTGTGACGAATAGGCGTCATGTGTCACAGTGTAACGCCTGCGAGGCCGTCCGGGACACGGCATCGCTCGAATCGAACCGGTGAGGACGAGCGCCATGGACATGTTGTGGAGCGGCTGGGGCGACCCGGCCAAGGCGGCGCCGCTGCCCGAGACGGTGACCGGGCTGCTGCGCGACCTGCTCGGCGTCAAGCCGCGCACCGCCGGGCCACTCGCCCTGGAGGACATCGCCGTACCCGAGCCGCGCCTCGAACCCGCCGCGCGCCGGGCCCTGTGCGACGCCGTCGGCGAGGAGCACGTCCGCACCGACGCCGAGACCCGTATCCGGCACACGCGCGGCAAGTCCACCCCCGACCTGCTGCGGATCCGCGAGGGCGAAGTCGACGACATCCCCGCAGCCGTCGTACTCCCCGCCCACCACGACGACGTACTCGCCGTACTGCGCGCGTGCTCCGAACACGCCCTGCCCGTGGTCCCGTTCGGCGGCGGCACCTCCGTCGTCGGCGGCCTCGCCCCCACCCGGCGCGGCCCCTTCATCGCCCTCGACCTGCGGCGCATGGACCAGCTGCTCGCCCTCGACCCGGTCTCCCGCACCGCAACCCTGCAACCCGGCCTGCGCGCCCCCCAGGCCGAAGCGTTGCTGGCCGAGCACGGCTTCACCCTCGGCCACTTCCCCCAGTCCTACGAGTGGGCCACCATCGGCGGATTCGCCGCCGCCCGCTCCAGCGGCCAGGCATCCGCCGGGTACGGCCGTTTCGACGAGATGGTCCTCGGCCTGACCCTCGCCACCCCCGAGGGCACCCTCGACACCGGCCGCGCACCGCGCTCGGCGGCCGGACCCGACCTGCGCCAGCTCTTCCTCGGCTCGGAAGGCGCTTTCGGCGTCATCACGTCCGTCACGGTCCGGATCCGCCCCGTCCCTCAGGCCCGCGTGTACGAGGGCTGGCGCTTCGCCTCCTTCGAGGAAGGCGCCGCCGCGCTGCGCCGCCTCGCCCAGGACGGTCCGCGCCCCACGGTGCTGCGGCTGTCCGACGAGACCGAGACGCTGATCGGCCTCGCCCAGCCCGACGCGATCGGCGCCTCCGTCACCGGGCACCAGTCCGCGGGATGCATGGCGATCACCGGCTACGAAGGCACGGAGGCGGACATCTCGTACCGCCGGGGGCGGGCCGCGGCCGTCCTGCGCGTGTGCGGCGGAACCCCGCTCGGCGAGGAACCGGGACAGCGCTGGGCGCACGGCCGCTACTCGGCGCCCTACCTGCGGGACTCGCTGCTGGACGCGGGGGCGTTCGCGGAGACACTGGAGACGGCGACCTTCTGGTCGCGCGTCCCCGAGCTGTACGCCTCGGTCCGCGAAGCCCTCACCACCACGCTCACCGAGGCCGGCACCCCGCCCCTGATCATGTGTCACATCTCCCACGTCTACGAGAACGGCGCCTCCCTGTACCTCACCGTCGTCTCCGCACAGGGTGACGACCCGGTGGCGCACTGGGAGCGGGCCAAACACGCCGCCAACGAGGCGATCCTCACCGCGGGCGGCACGATCACCCACCACCACGGCGTGGGCGCCGACCACCGGGACTGGTACGTCCGCGAGGCGGGCCCCCTGGGCATCGAGGCGCTGCAGGCCGTCAAACGCCGACTGGACCCGGCAGGCCTGCTCAATCCGGGCGTCCTCCTGCCCACCGACTGACCGCGCACCCACCCGCTCGTCCACCCGCCCCCGCCTCCGGCGCACCCTCCCGTCGGCCCGAAAGGCTCACCGATGCGACAGTTCACCGCCATCGTCAACCCCACGGCGGGCGGATCCGCCTCAGCCGCCGCCCTGTTGCAGGTGGCCCGGCTGCTGCGGGAGGCCGGGGCCGACCTGGAGACCGAGTACAGCCGCAGCCTGCCCCACGCCCAGGGCCTCGCCCGGGACGCCGGACAGCGCGGGAGGGTGGTGCTCGCCGTCGGCGGCGACGGAATCGCCGGCGGCGTCGGCGGCGCCCTCAGCGGCACGGACGCCGTGCTCGGCCTCGTCCCGGCCGGCCGCGGCAACGACTTCGCCCGGGCACTGAACCTCCCCGCCGACCCCACGGCCCTCGCACAGGTGCTTCTCCACCACGAGCCCCGCGAGGTCGACACCATCGAGGTCGAGTCGGCCGTCCACGACCGCACCGTGGTCCTCGGCAGCGTGTACGCGGGCGTCGACGCCCTGGCCAACCGCCACGCCAACAACGCCACACTCCTGCGCGGCGCCGCCTCCTACTACGCGGGCGGCCTGCGCGCCGTCACCACCTGGCGCCCCGCGCGCTACCGCGTCACCGTCGACGGCCAGGAACACTCCCTCACCGGTTACACGGTCGTGGCCGCCAACTCCGGCTACTACGGCTCGGGCCGTCTCATCGCACCCGACGCCCGCGTGGACGACGGCCTGCTGGACGTGGTCATGATCCGGGAAGCGCCGCGACGGCTGTTCTTCGCCCTGATGAACGACCTCAAGACGGGCGCCCACGTCCACCGCCCGCAGGTGCGGATCCTGCGGGGCAGGGAAATCCGCATCGAGGCGGACCGCGAGGTGCCCTACGGCGCGGACGGCGAGGTCGAGGCGGTTCTCCCGGTAACCGTCAGGGTCCTGCCTGGAGCGCTGCGCGTACTCAGCTGAGCCGCGCATGCTGAGCTGAGCCGCGCGTACTGACGAGCCGCGCGTACTGAGTCGAGCCGGGGCCGGAGCTGTCGGCGTCGCGCCGACGGCTGTGTTCGGCCCACGCTCAACCGCCGTCCACCGGCATCCGCTGGCGCGCCGTCCTCAACTGCTCGGGGCCGGAGGTGCGATGGGCCTCGTCCCGGGCGAGCAGCGAAAGCAGCGCGGCCACCGTCAGCCCGGCTTCGGCGGGGTGACGCAGCACCTTCGCCGGCGCGATCCGGTAGGTATTGGTGCGCCCCTCGCGGGTGTGCGACAGATACCCTTCCTGCTCCAGATCGGAAATGATCTTCTGGACGGCGCGCTCCGTGAGCCGGCAGTGCGCGGCGATACTCCGGATGCGGATGTTCGGGTTGTCGGCGATGGCAGCCAGTACACGGGCATGGTTCGTCAGAAAGGTCCATCCGGTGTGCGGCTCAGGGACTCCATCCATGTACCAACCCTACGACTGGATGTTCACGTATACAAATACACGCACTGCATTTCATGTATCTGTTGACGTGTCCCGCAGTTCGGGTTCAGTCTGGTACCGAGACGGGGAGTAACTGAGGGAGAGGCGGTCATGGCAGAGTTCGCGTCCTCCGCGAACCCCCCTGCGGGGGGCGTTGCCGGCCCTGCGGACGCCGGAGGCGCAGCGGCGGCCGCCCAGGCGTGCTCGCTGGTGACCGCCATACACCCGGACGGTGACCGGATCACCGTGAAGGTCGGCGGAGAACTCGACCTGGATTCCAGTGAGCGCCTCCGCGGCGTCCTGCGCGAAGCCCTGAGCCGCTCGGTCCACGGCATCGACCTGGATCTGGGGGGCGTCACCTTCTGCGACTGCTCCGCCCTCAACATCCTGCTCACCCTGCGTCGGCGAGCCCTGGAGCAGGCCAAGACGATCACCATCCAGCACGCGAGCACGGAAGTGGATCGCCTGCTCGCCCTGACCGGCACGCAGCCGCTGTTCGCCCGCCCGGGCCCGGACGGCCAGGGCGCGCCGGTCCAGTACGTCCAGGACACGGAGCCGCAGGAGATGGAGACGCAGGGCATGCAGACGCGGGACATGGAGACGGCCGAGGACGCCGACTACGACCTGCGAATCGAAGTCGCCCAACTACGACGGGCCATGCAGACCAGGCCGACCATCGACCTGGCCCGGGGCATCCTGATGGCCTCCTTCAGCCTGAGCTCCGAGGAGGCCTGGACGGTCCTCGTCGCGGCCTCCCAGAACACCAACACCAAGCTGCACTCCCTGGCCGGAGACCTGGTCACCGCGGTCAAGGGCGACGCGTTGCCGGACGCCGTGCAGGAACAGCTGTCCTCGGCGGTCGCCAGGGTCAACTCCGGCGTGGGAACCACGGGGGGTGCGGCGGAGGGCCAGGAGCCCGCCCAAGCCGCCGACTGAACCGCCGCGGTTGCGTCGATCGGCGGCGCACCGGCAGGGTTCGGGGTGTGCCTACCTTGCTGATCGTGCATCACACCCCGTCGCCCAACTGCCAGGCCATGCTCGAAGCCGTCATCTCCGGTGCGACAGCCCCGGAGATCGAGGACGTCGAGGTCGTACGGCGACCGGCACTGTCGGCCACGGCGTCCGACGTACTCAACGCCGATGCCTGTCTCCTGGGCACCCCGGCGAACCTCGGCTACATCTCGGGAGCCCTCAAGCACTTCTTCGACCAGGTCTACTACCCCTGCCTGGACGCGACCCGAGGCCGCCCCTTCGGCTACTACGTCCACGGCGGCAGCGACGTCACCGGCGCCGTCCGGGCGATCGACTCCATCACCACCGGCCTCGCCTGGCGACGCACGGCACAACCTGTGACGGTGACCGGTGAACCAGGCAAAGCCGACATCGAGGCGTGCTGGGAACTGGGCGCCACGCTCGCCGCCGGCCTGATGAACTGACCCTGGGCATAAGGAATTTCTGTGAATCCGTGCGCCCTTTGAACACTGCGCGGCTCGTCTCCGTATAAGGCCGGGGGATTTTCATGCCCTGAACGACGACGAGGCGTAGGAGTACTTCCTTGGTACGCAGCACGCGAAGACGCCCCACGGGCGCACGGCGAGCGACCTTTGCGGCGGTCGCGCTGATGTTGGGCGGCGGCGGCCTGGTCGCGGCCAACGTCTACGCCTCGGCCACCGAGGACGGGGGAGCGGATCCGGCTCGGACGCTGTCCTCCCCGGCCGGCACCATCGACTGCCCGGACGTCGGCAGCCGGCTGACGGCCGTGCCGGACGGGGCGAAGGAGGACGTAGCGAAGGAACTCGCCCTCCTGGACCAGCAGATCGCCGAGGCCTACCAGCGGTTGCAGGAGTCGGCCCAGGCCATCCAGCAGGACGCCGGCTTCGCCGACAGCGCGATCATGAATCCGCTGAAGGACAAGCGCACCGCGACGATCGAGCGGATCGCCATCGCCGTCGACCGCGAGGGAGAACGGCCCCAGGGCCTGGAGCCCCTCGCACCTTGCGCCCTGCGCGCCGCCGACAGCGGCAACGGCGACCAGGGCGGGGACGGGCAGGCCGAGGGCGGTGACGACGAGGCGGGCCAGGAAGGCGCTGACCAGGGCAACGAGCAGCCGGGCAACGGCGAGCAGCCCGGCAACGGCGGCCAGGCCGGCAACGGCCCCGTCGCCGCGGACTTCGCCGACATCACCGCCGTACAGCCGAACGTGACCGGCCCGGCCCTCCAGAAGGAAGCCTCGCGCGGCACTTTCGCCACCAGCTGCGGGGTGAACGAGAACGGCCTGTTCAACTCCGACAACGTGATCGTCGCCCCCGGCGTCTCCAACGGCGCCCACCACTTCCACGACTACGTCGGCAACCAGGCCAACGACGCGTTCGCGAGCGACGAGGACCTGGCGAACGCCGAGACGACCTGTGTCGACCAGGACGACAAGTCCACCTACTACTGGCCCGTGATCCGCCTGCAGAACGGAACGCAGGAGCAGGACGCCAACGCCCCCGGCGGCGGCATCGAGGGCAACGCCGGCGAGATCGTCACGCCCAAGGAAGTGACGCTGACGTTCGTGGGCAGCCCGCGCGGCAAGGTCACCGGGATGCCGCGCCTGCTGCGCATCATCACCGGCGACGCGAAGGCCTTCGTGAACGGCACCGCCAACGCCAACGCCTCCTGGAGCTGCACGGGCTTCGAGGACCGGCAGCTGAAGGACAAGTACCCGCTGTGCCCGCAGGGCAGCGACGTGGTGCGCACCTTCAAGTTCCAGAGCTGCTGGGACGGACAGAACATCGACTCCGCCAACCACCGCACCCACGTGGCGTTCGCGGCCGCCGACGGCAGCTGCCCGGCGGGCTTCAAGGCCATTCCGCAGTTGGTGCAGCGGATCGTGTACGACATCGATGCGCCGAGTCTTCAGGACGGCGGCCGTACGACGCCGCTGTTCGCGCTGGACACCTTCCCCGAGCAGCTGCACAAGCCGGTCACCGACCACGGAGACTTCATCAATGTCTTCTCCGAGGATCTGATGGGTCAGATGGTCGACTGCATCAACGAGGGCCGCGAGTGCGGCGCCGGAGCCGGCCAGGGCGGCGACCCGGGCGAGGAGGAGCCGACGCAGCAGCCGCAGCCGACCCAGTCTGCCGGCACTCCGCCCGGCGGCGGCGAGGAGCCGGAGCCCGGCGACGGCGACGGCGAGCCGACCGAGGCGCCGGCGACCGAGGAGCCCGCGAAGCAGCCGCCCGCGACCGACGAACCGGCCACCGAGGCGCCCGGGACGGAACCGGCGAACGACGACAAGCCCACCATGTCGAGCACGGTGGCGCCCAAGTCCTACGGAACTCCGTCGCCCACGCAGGACGCCACCGCACCGGCCCAGGGCGGCTCGGCGGAGAGCGGCGCCGACGCGGGCAGCACCCCCGCGCAGACGCAGCCCGCCGCGGCCGGCGAGGAGTCCGGGGACGGCGGCGGAACGCAGCCGCAGGCGGTCGGAGGACTCGCGGAGACCGGCACCACCCTGTGGCCGGCCGCGGCCGGCGCCGTGCTCCTCATGGCCGGTTTCCTGCTGCTCATGCGTACGCGCCGCCGCGCCGGATGACGGCAAGGGCCCGTAACGGCGCTTGACGCCGGCAGGTTCCCTCGGGGCTCGGACCGGTCATCCCGGTCCGGGCCCCTGGCGTTCTGACGTGGCGGGCGCACCGGTCACGGTGTGGGGATGCCGGCCGGGCGTGCCGGGCGGCCGAGCCGGACGGGGACGCCGGGGGAGTACAGGACGCTGGCCGGGGCGGTGGTGGGGGCGGGCAGTCCGGCCGCGGTGACGAGGTTCTCCTCACAGGTGATCAGCTCGCCGCGGTACAGCGGCCATCGGGGGTGGTGGTTGGGCAGGTACGCCAGCGGCTCGGGCCCGCCGAAGAAGGCGTTGTGCATGCCCCAGCGGGCGGTGAGGAAGTGCTCCAGCTCGGTGGGCTCCTCGATGCGTCCACCGGTGCGTAGGGTGATGCGGCTGGACGCGCCGCGCGGGCCCGGCCAGCGGCGGGAGCTGGTGTAGGTGACGGTGTCGCCGACCGCGCGGACGCTCATACGGGACCACAGGTACGGCAGCCGGAAGCCCACGCGCCCCATCACGACCGGGATCAGCCGCGCGGCGTCCATCGACCGGAACACGACACCGCGCCGTCCGTGCGCGTCGACGGAGTACAGGCGCACGTTGGTCTCGGGGAAGGTCCCCAGATATGGCACGCCGGGCAGCCGCAGCCAGCCGACCCGGTGCATCCGGAAGGCGACGAGCCCGATGTAGGTGACCCCGTCGTGCGTGTCCGGAACGGTCCCCTTCGGCAAGAGCCCCGCCACGGCGTCCGGCTCGACGGCCCAGTGGATGAAGGCGAGGTCGAGCCACTGCTGGGTGAGCAGGGGCGTGGGTATCGGAGCGGGAGCGTCCGGGGTGACGGGGGTGGGTTTCGGCACGACGTCAGGATGACAGAGCCTTGATCCGGCGCCGGAAGCCGTGCCAGTCCCCGTCCGTCAGCTCGTCATCTGATGTCCCTCATGTCCCTCATGGCGCGTGGTGATCGCGGTGAGGTATCCGCGCAGCATGATCTTGGCTTCGTCGAGGAGGCCCGGATCACCGTCGGGGTCACGGCGGAAGGCTTCCTGGGCGAGTGCGTCGGCGGCGAGGACGGCGGCGTGGCAGGCGCGGGCGAGTGCCTCGCCGTCCGGGGTGACGCCGAGGGCCAGCAGGACGCGCCGGACGCCGTCCGCCATCCGGTGCTTGTGCGCGCGGTCCGCGGCACGGGTCCGCTCGGTGAGGCTGCTGCCGAACCACAGGGCCCTGAAGCCGTGTTCGGTGCGGTAGATGGCGGCGTAGGCGTCGATGAGCTCGCCGACGGGGTCGTCCCACCGCTCGTCGGCCGCGGCGCGGACGAGGTCGCCCATGGCCGTCTCGAGCCGGGCGAAGTAGCCG
Organism: Streptomyces sp. NPDC093591; assembly: GCF_044764885.1. Taxonomy (NCBI): domain Bacteria; kingdom Bacillati; phylum Actinomycetota; class Actinomycetes; order Kitasatosporales; family Streptomycetaceae; genus Streptomyces; species Streptomyces sp. NPDC093591. The sequence goes on along the minus strand of NZ_JBIWIY010000013.1, from coordinate 196,144 downwards.
GCCGCGAGGGCGTCGATGATCGCGTCGCGGTCGGGCAGGTACTGGTAGAGCGAACCGACCGAGACCTTCGCCTCCGCCGCGATACGGGTCGTGGTCAGCGCCTGGACGCCTTCGCCGACCAGGACGCGTTCGGCGGCCTGGAGGACACGGGCCAGACGGGCCTTGCTGCGCGCCTGCTGGGGCGTGCGGCGCAGGGGGACGTGCCGGGTGCCGCCGGTATCCGGGGTTTTCGCATCCCCCATGTGGGGCGTCGCATCCCCCATGTGCGGCCTCCGAACCTGAACGTGACTTTGTTTCAGGTTTAGGTTAGCGTCGCGTACATGACCGACTCAAGCGCGGTGCTGGGTCAGGAGCGTGCCGCGGTGGCCGAAGCGTGCCGTCGTCTGGGGGCGCAGGGGCTGCTGATCGGCACGGCCGGCAATGTGAGCATGCGGGTGCGGGACCGGGTCGCGATCACGGCGACCGGTGCGGTGCTCGCCGAACTGACGGCAGACCAGGTGAGCGTGGTCGACCTCGACGGCAAGGTCGTGGCCGGGGGGTTCGAGCCCACCTCGGAACTCGATCTGCATCTGGGTGTCTACCGTCGCTACGGCGCCGGAGCGGTCGTGCACACCCACGCGCCGATGGCGACGGCCCTGTCCTGCGTGCTCGATGAACTGCCCTGCATCCACTACCAGTTGCTGGCTCTGGGCGGCTCGGTACGCGTGGCCCCGTACGCCACCTTCGGCACGTCGGCGCTCGCCGAGTCCGTCCTGACGGCGTTGGAGGGCCGCAGCGCCGCGCTGATGGCCAGTCACGGCGCGCTGACGCACGCGCCGACGCTCGGCAAGGCGGTCGAGCACGCGCTGCTGCTGGAGTGGGCGTGCGGCGTCTACCAGCACGCGGCCGCCCTCGGTACGCCCCGCGTCCTCGACGAACACCAGCAGCTCGCGGTGATCGAAGCCGCCCTGGCCCGGAACTACGGCACCACCCACCCCGTACCGCCAGCGCAGGAGGAAAGCCGATGAAGGTCGTCACGATGGGCGTACATGTGCTGGACGTGCTGGTGCGGCCGGTGGAGGCGATACCCGAGGGCCAGGGCGCGACGCTCGTGGAGGACATCAGGATGACGGCCGCCGGGACGGCCGGCGGGACCGCCCTGACCCTCGCCAAGCTCGGCGCCTCGGTCCGCAGCGCCGGGGCGATCGGAGCCGACCCCACCGGCGACATGCTGGTCCAGTTGCTGGGCGCGGCAGGCATCGACACCCGGTACCTCGTCCGCCGCACCGACACGCCCACCTCTGCGAGCGTCCTGCCCATCCGCCCGAACGGCGACCGCCCCTCACTCCACCTGCTCGGCGCCAACATCACGTACGGCCCCGACGACGTCCCCTGGGACGCGATCGCCGAAGCCACCCATCTCCACCTGGGCGGGCCCGAGCTGATCGGGGTCGAGGCGGCCGCGCGCATCCTGTCGTACGCCAAGGAGCACGGTGTGGTCACCTCGGTGGACCTGCTCGCCCCCGGTGTGCTGGGGAGTTTCGAGCAGATAGCGTCGGCACTGCCGTACGTCGACCACATGCTGCCCAACGAGGACCAGGTCCTCGGGTTCACCGGCGAGGAGGACCTGGTGGCGGGCGCGAACAAGCTGCTGGCCGCCGGTGCCGGCCTGGTCGCGGTCACCCGCGGCGGTGACGGCGCGCTGCTGGTGACCTCGGAGGGCACGCAGAAGGTACCCGCCTTCGAGATCGACGTGGTGGACACGACCGGCTGCGGCGACGCGTTCTCCGCGGGCTTCGTACGCGGCATGGGTCTGGGCCGCACCCCGTACGAGTCCGCCGTCCTCGGCTGCGCGGCTGCGGCGTTGGTGGCCCAGGGCCTGGGCAGTGACCACGCAGACTTCGACCTGCCCGCAGCCGACGCCTTCGCCGCAGCGCACAAGCCCCGGCCGTGACCTCCGCCGGGGCGTTCAGGCGCGGACGAGAGCGAGCGCCTGGTTCAGGTTGTACTCGGCGACGGCCGCCATGAACGCCCGGTCGGGGAAGTCGCCGTCGAGCAGCCGCAGTGGGCCCGCCGTCAGCGACAGCCGCTGCGCGAGCAGGTAGAACGCCAGGCGGTCCTCGTCCAGTCCGGCCACCTGAAGCGGCCGGTAGGCGTCGTGCAGGCGGATCCGCAGAAAGACGTGCTCCCACTCGACGTCGCAGTACATCAAGTCCTCGATGTCGATCGGCACGGGGTTCCCGTCCGTGTCCACCAGCACATGATCGGGTCCCAGCTCGCCGTGCACGACCGTGTACTGCGCGCGCGGCCGCACCGCCGCCGCCAGAGCCAGCAGCCGTTCCTCCAGCCGGTCGCGGGCTCGCGCGATCCGCGGATCACGTGACGCCGCTTCGGCGAGGGCCCGCAGCGCGCGGTCCAGGACGACCCCCTCGCACGAGGTCTGGCGCGATGTGCCGCCCGCGTCGACCACGGCCACTTTGCCGTACGCGCAAGCCCGATGGCCCCGCATCGCCTCCAGCGCCTCTCTGAGCCGGGCCATGACGGGGGCGGCGGCGCTCGGGTCGCGCGCGAGCAGCTGCTGAAGGTTCTCGCCGGGCAGGTCCTCGACGATCGCGAGACCGGCCGCGTCGCTCTCGCCCCCGCGGTCGACGAGACGGATCGCCGGGACTCGGACGCCGAGCGCGTCCAGCCGGGCGTGCGCGGCCTGGAACAGGTCGAGCCCACGGCCGGGGGAGAGCGGGTCGGTGAGGTCGTTGTCGCCCTCGGCCTGCGGCCAGTAGTTCTCGGCGTCGTCCCACAGATAGGCGATCGCCGTCGTCGCGTCGTCCATCACCAGGCGGTACACGCCCTTCCGGCTGCCGCCGGCGACCCGCTCAACCGCCTCCGGCCGGCGCCCGCGCCCCAGCGCGGCCCGCGCCGCACCCGCCAACCGCTCCCGCGCCACTGCCCTGGATTCCACGCCCCTGGATTCCACGCCCCGAACCGCCTCCGCGTCACGACAACCCGCGCACTCTACGGGAGCAGCGAGGCGGGGGGGCGACGGCTTTCTGCCGCATCCGCGGACAGGCCGGCGTGTGGCCACGCCGGCCGTACCGGTGCAGGCGCGCGAGACCCGCCCCCCCAGCGCCCACCGCCCTCCGGCGTAACTGCCCCTCCTCGGCCATCGACGCGAGAGCCGGCCGCTCCGACGAAGTCACTCGGGAAGAAACTTCCGCCGTGGCTGGCGCCGTTCAGTGCATGGTGATGTTCGGGTTCGACTGTGACGGTGGTGATTCCGTGATGTTGGGCGGCGGCGGTGATACCGGTGAGCAACCCATTGCTGCCGGCTGTGAGCACGATGGTGTCCAGGCTGGGGATCTGCTTGTGGATTTCTTCTAGTAACGTGCCTGCGCCCGCGCTGATGAGTGGGTCGGCGTGGGATTGTGGGAGCAGCGCCCCTGTAGTGGTGGCGAAGTCCTGGCACGCCTTGAGGGCGTCGGTGTAGTGGGCCCCTACCAGTCGCACGTCCGCGTTGTAACCGCGGAGCTTGGCCACTTCGGTCGCGGGGGCGGTGGTGGGGAGGAAGACGGTGGCGGTGATGCCTTGCTGCCGTGCAGCCCAGGCACATGCCAACCCGGCGTTGCCGCCCGAGGCCGTGGTGATTCCTGTAACGGGAAGGCTGCCGTTCTCACGGTGGGCGGCGATGAGGTTCTGCGCGCCGCGGGCCTCGAAGCTACCGGTGTGCTGCATGAACTCCAGCGCGAGCCATACCTGACAGTCCTGTTCGGGCCGGTCGTCGAGCGGGTCGCGCCAAGCGCTGGCAATAAATCCGGCGTCGAGCGACGACAGGACGACTGGGCGGACCTTTCCGGCGATCCGGTCGGCGGCGGCCTTGATGTCCCCGTGGGCGAGCTGGCGCACGTGGTACTCCTGTGTCTGGTTGTGTCATGAGGACTGTGCGAATATCCGAACGCGATGCGCCGCCTGCCCCGCTTGGGGGCCATCGCGTGCACATGTCCGGGCACGAAGATGGACGCGCCGCCGCGCTGCGGGGCCAGCTCGGCGTTCGGGCAGTGTACGACTGCCTCGGAGCGTCAGTCGGCGGTATTTCGGTGATTGAGCTCCTTCAGCGTCGCTGCTTGAGGGTGTGGACGGCCAGGGCGATTGACGTCGGCTGCGGGCCCTGGCTCATGCAGGATTTCCGGATGCAGATGCGAAAGGTTGAGTCAGTACTGGTCAGGCGGTCGCGGTGATGAGTTCGAAGTGCATGGTGAGGCCGCCGTCCTTGCTGTGGCTCACTGACATCGCGGTGTTCTCCGGCAGCCGTTTGAGGTTGCTGTTGCCTGGGCGGGTGCGGCCGCGCATGGTGCCCGGCGGTGGCGGACTGAGCCATGTCGCCGCCGGTCTCGACGATGGTCATTTGAGCGGCCGCAGGACTGACGGCAGGGGTTCCAGGCGGGTGTCAGAGTGCGGTGATCTGCACATCCGACCGGTCGACCATGGCGGCGAGGTGTTTCTCCTTCAGGGGCTGGGCTTCCATCTCGCGGGCTGTGATGAGCTGGGTGCGGCGGTGGGTGAGATCGCGCAGTTCGCGGATGTCCCGTTCGGGTGTGAAGTGGTGGTGCGGGGCTCACTTTTGTGATGCCTCGGGCAATTCCACAGTGATGCGAAGCCCGCCCGCAGGGCGTGGGGTGAGCGTGAGGGTGCCGTCGTGTGCCTTGGTGATGGTCTTGACGATGGCCAGGCCCAGGCCGACGCCTGCCTGGTCGTTGTGGATGCGCTCGGTGCCGCGCTGGAAGGGTTCGGTGAGGGTCGCGGCCGTCTGCGGGGTGAGCTGCTCGCCGGTGTTCTCGACGCTGAGCACCACGGTTTTGGAGTGGAGGCGGGTATGAACCCGGACGGTGCCCTGTCGCGGCAGGTTGTGGACGATCGCGTTGTGTACGAGGTTCGTGGTGAGCTGCAGCAGGAGCGCGGGCGAACCGGTCGTGGGGGCGATGTCGCCGCTGGTTTCGAGGGTGACGCCGTACTTCTCCGCGAGCGGGTGAAGCGTTTCGGCTGCTTCCTCCGCGATGAGGGACAGGTCGACGTGTTCTCGGGTGAAGGACCGCTGGTTGGCGCGGCTGAGCAGGAGCAGTGCCTCGGTGAGGTCGATGGCCCGGGTGTTGATGGTGTGGAGGCGGTCGACGAGTTCGGCGCTGTCGTGGTTCGGATCGGCGCGGGCGACGTCGATGAGCGTCTTCGAGATCGCCAGCGGCGTACGCAGCTCATGGGAGGCGTTGGCGGCGAATCTCTGCTGTTCCGCGACGTGTGCTTCGAGCTGCGCGAGCATCGTGTCGAAGGCGTCGGCGAGTTCGCGGAACTCGTCCTCGCGGCCCGGCAGCCGGATCCGGTGGGACAGCGAGCCGGCCGCGGCCGTACGCGTGGCGTGGGTGATGCGGTCCAGGGGGGCGAGCATGCGTCCGGCGAGGATCCAGCCTCCCAGGAGACCGAAAATCAGCAGGGATACCAGTACGGCGGCGACTGCCGGGCCGAAGCCCCGCAGGAGGACGGAACGGATCAGCATGTCCGAGGGGTAGGTACGCAGGAGGTACGCCCACACCGCCGCGAGCAGCAGGACGCCGGCCAGCATGAGGAAGCCGGCGTAGCTGAGGGTGAGTTTGAGGCGCACGCTCCATCCGGGCTGCCTATCCACGACCACCGCCCCCCTCACGCCCGGCGTCGCGCGTCGTGTCGATGCGGTAGCCGACGCCCGGCACGGTGGCGATGAGCCATGGCTCGCCGAGGCGTTTGCGCAGGGCGGAGACCGTGATGCGGACGGCGTTGGTGAACGGGTCGGCGTTCTCGTCCCACGCGCGTTCCAGGAGTTTTTCGGCGCTGACGACACCGCCTTCGGCGGCGACGAGGACTTCGAGGACCGCGAACTGTTTGCGGGTGAGCGCGATGTAGCGGTCGTCGCGGTAGACCTCGCGGCGGAACGGATCGAGGCGCAGCCCCGCGATCTCCCGTACCGGCGGCCGGTTGTGGGCGCGCCTGCGGTCGAGGGCCCTGAGCCTGAGCACGAGTTCCAGGAGTTCGAAGGGTTTGGTGAGGTAGTCGTCGGCGCCGAGTTCGAATCCGGACGCCTTGTCGTCGAGCCGGTCGGCCGCGGTGAGCATCAGAACGGGTATGCCGCTGCCGGAGGCGACGATGCGTTTGGCGATCTCGTCGCCGGAAGGACCGGGGATGTCACGGTCAAGGACGGCGATGTCGTAGGTGTTGATACTCAGCAGCTCCAGGGCGGTGTTGCCGTCACCGGCGATGTCGGCCGCAATCGCTTCCAGGCGCAGGCCATCGCGGATCGCTTCAGCCATGTAGGGCTCGTCCTCGACGATCAAGACACGCATGTTCTGAAGACTACGAGTCGGCACATATCGTCGGCGTAACAAAAACCACATACGTGCTGGCAACACGGCAGCGCGTTCAGTGGCGGCATGTCTCGAACTCCAGCATCAGCACGAGCAACGACGACCCGCCGGGTCCGCTGGTTGCCGGCCGTCGGCCCGACGGCCGTCCCACCCGCAGCCGTCCCACCCGCGATGCCCGCGGACGGCCCCCGGCCGGGCCCGTGGAAGCGCGGCCCGCTGCCCACGGTGTGCGCGCTGCTGCTCGGCCTGCTTCTGCTGCTGCACGGGACGCTCACGGACCGGGCCGGGCTGGGCAGTCTGGTGGAGACCTTCCTGCCGTGGTTCGGTCTGTTCGTCCCGGTGCTGCTCGCCGCAGCGCTCTGGCGCCGTTCCGCCTCCGCGGTCACCGCGCTGGTGCTTCCGGCCGTGGCGTGGGTGAGCCTCTTCGGCGGGCTGCTCGGCGACAAGTCCCACACGGGCAGCGACCTCACCGTCGTCAGTCACAACGTCGCCGCCGAGAACCGCGATCCGGTCGGCACCGCCCGTGACCTGGCCGCCTCCGGCGCGGATCTGCTGGCGCTCGAGGAGTTGACCGACCAGGCCAGGGGCACGTACGAGAAGGAGCTCGCGGAGGCGTACCCGCACCACACCGTGCAGGGCACGGTCGGGCTGTGGAGCAAGCTGCCGCTGTCCGGCACCCGGCCGGTCGATGTCCTGCGGGGCATGGCCGGGCCCCTGGCCGAGAAGCTGCGGCCCGAGGACATCCCGGTGGGCACACCCCGGGCGCTGCGCACCACGGTGACCACCGGGCAGGGACCGCTGGCGGTGTACGTGGCGCATCTGGGTTCGGTGCGGGTGATGCCCAGAGGCGGTTTCTGGACGGACTCGCGCGACGCCGGCGCGACGAAGCTCGCCGAGGCGGTCGCCGCCGAGCGCAGCGAGCGGGTACTGGTGCTGGGCGACTTCAACGGCACCGTGGACGACCGTGCGCTCGACGGCCTCTCCTCGCAGCTGCGCTCGGTCCAGGACGTAGCAGGGGACGGCTTCGGCTTCACCTGGCCGGCGAAGTTCCCGGTGGCGCGGATCGACCAGATCCTGGTCCGCGGTGTGGAGCCGAGGAGCGCGTGGCTGTTGCCGGCCACGAGCAGTGACCACCGGCCGGTGGCGGCCGGAATCAGCTGGTGAAGGCCGCTCCCACCGCGGGGCGGGGACATGTCGTCGGCGTATCGAGATGTGCATTGGCCCGGGCGACACTGCGCGCCTTCACGGGACGGCATGTCCTCCAGCGAACCAGTACGAGCAGCATCCGTGCGTCCGGTCGTCAGGCTGATCAGCGTCGCCGATCATGTGGCGTTCGTGCGGGCCCAGCGGTCGGTCGGCTTTCTGCAGACCCCGGCGTGGGGCCGCGTGGACAGTGAGTGGGGCGGTGAGTCCCTCGGCTGGTTCGACGGCGGGCGGCTGGTCGGGGCCGGTCTCGTGCTCCATCGCCCGTGCCGCGGCTCGACCGCTGCACGCTGGCCTACCTGCCCGAGGGGCCGGTCATCGACTGGACCGGCGAGATCGAAGCGTGGCTCGATCCGCTGGTGGCGCATCTCGAGGGACATGGCGCCGCCGCGATCCGGCTCGGCCCGCCGGTGCGTACGGACACCTGGAGCACCGCCCAGGTCGAGGACGGCCTCGCAGACGCGGGCGGCAGGCGGCTCACCGAGGTGTCCGGCCGGTGGACCGACCCGGTCGGCGCCCATGTGGCCGCCCGGCTGAGCGCCGCCGGCTGGCTTCCGCGGAGTCCCGGGGACGGTTTCGGGATGGGGCATCCGCAGGCCGGGTACGAGATTCCGCTGGCGGGCAGAGCCGAGGACGACGTACTCAGAGGCATGAACCAGCAATGGCGCCGCGACATCGAGAAGGCCGACAGAGCGGGCGTCGTGGTCACGGCCGGCGACGGGGACCCCGAAGACCTGAAGGCGTTCCACGACCTCTCCCTCCACACCGCCGAACGCGACCGCTTCACACCCCGGCCGCTGCGCTGCTTCGAGACCATGTTCGCGGAGATGCGGGCCGAGGATCCCGAGCGGATCCGGCTCTACGGGGCGCGTCACCAGGGCGATCTGGTCGCCGCCACCATCCTGGTCCGCGTCGGCGCCCACGCGTGGTGCGCCTACGGTGCCTCCGCCACCGAGAAGCGCGAGGTGCGCGGTTCCCACGCCTGCCAGTGGGCCATGATCCGCGACGTGCTTGCGGCCGGCTGTGACGTCTATGACCTGCGCGGTATCACGCCGACGCTGGAGGCGCAGGATCCGCACGTCGGCCTCGTCCGGTTCAAGGCCGGCACCGGCGGCCAGGCGGTGCGGTACGTCGGCGAGTGGGACCTGCCGCTGCGGCCGGGCATCGCCCCGCCCGCGACGTATCGCGGGCATATCGAAAACCACATACGTTCCGGCAACAGCACGCCGTCTTGACTGCAGGTATGCCCCTTAGCGAAACGACCCGCATCACCATGTACGGGTGCGGCCCGGACGAAGCCATTCTGTTCCGCGAACTGGCGCCCGGCCTCCGTGTGCGGCCGGTCGTCACCGACGCACCGGTGTCCGAAGCCAATGCCGAACTGGCCGCGGGCAGCCGGTGCGTCAGCGTCAGCCACAAGACGCACATCACCCACGCCGCTTTGCGTGCGCTCGGCCGGGCCGGCGTGGGGTACATCTCCACGCGGAGCATCGGCTACAACCACATCGATGTGGCATACGCGGACAGCATCGGCATCGTTGTGGAGAACGTCTCCTACTCGCCGGACAGCGTGGCCGACTACACGCTGATGCTCATGTTGATGGCGGTGCGGGACGCGAAGGCCATCATCCGCCGCACCGACATGCACGATTACCGGCTCAGCGAGGAGCGCGGGAGGGAATTGCGCGACCTGACCGTCGGAGTGGTCGGGACGGGACGTATCGGCGCGGCGGTCATGGACCGGCTGCGGGGTTTCGGCTGCCGCGTCCTGGCCCATGACCACCGTCCCGCGGCCCGTCCCGGTGCCGCTGCCGAGCTCGTTCCGCTCGATGAGTTGCTGCGGCGCAGCGACCTGGTCACGCTGCATGTGCCGCTCACCGCGCAGACGCACCATTTGCTGAACCGGCAGCGCCTTGCACAGATGAAGGACGGCGCGCTGATCGTCAACACCGCACGGGGTGCGCTCATCGACACCGAGGCACTGGTGCAGCGGTTGGAGAGCGGCAGGCTGAGCGGCGCGGCGCTGGATGTCGTCGAAGGCGAGGAAGGCATCTTCTACGCCGACTGCCGAAGCAAAGCCATAGAGGTCAAGGGGATGTTGCGACTGCAGGAGCTGCCCAATGTCCTCATCAGCCCGCACACCGCCTACTACACGGACCACGCATTGCGCGACATCGTGGAGAACTCCCTCACCAACTGCCTGACATTCGAAAGCCGGAACACCCGGGGCTGAGCGCCCGCCTCGTCCGAGGGGCGAGGCGGGCGCTCACAACGTCCTGGGGCCCTCGACAGTCCTCTGGGCGCAGGCCGCGAGGTGAGCCCGGCGGACTGCTTGTGTCAGTGGATGGCTGTCACTGAGCGCCCGTACGGAGTCGGACAGGATCTGCTCGAGCAGCGGGATGGCGCGGTCCAGGTCCCCGGCCGACTGGTAGGCGTAGGCGAGGTTGTTGCGGGTGGCCAGGGTGGAGGGGTGGGTCTCACCAAGGAGCAGGACCCGGGCGTCCGCAGTCTGCTCGAACAGTGGGATGGCGCGGTCCAGGTCGCCGGCCGACTGGTAGGCGTAGGCGAGGTTGTTGCGGGCGGTCAGGGTGTCGGGGTGGTCCTCACCGAGCGCCTGTGCGGTGTCCGACAGGGTCTGCTCGAGCAGCGGGACGGCCCGGTCCAGATCGCCGGCCGACTCATAGGCACTGGCGAGGTTGTTGCGGGCGGTCAGGGTGTCGGGGTGGTCAGCTCCGAGCACCCGTGCGGTGTCCGACAGGGTCTGCTCGAGCAGTGGGACGGCCCGGTCCAGATCGCCGGCCGACTGATACGCGTAGGCGAGGTTGTTGCGGGCGGTCAGGGTGTCGGGGTGGTCAGCTCCGAGCACCCGTGCCGTGTCCGCCTGGGTCTGCTCGAACAGCGGGACGGCCCGGTCCAGATCGCCGGCCGACTGATACGCGCAGGCGAGGTTGTTGCGGGCGGTCAGGGTGTCGGGGTGGTCAGCTCCGAGCACCCGTGCGGAGTTCGACAGCGTCCGCTCGAACAGCGGGATCGCCCGGCTCAGATCCCCCGCCGGTCCGCGGTGATGGTTGCACCCGCACCGCAGGCACCAGTCGGGATGGCGCTGTGACATACCTTCTCTTTCTCGCGTGCGTCGCGCGCGCTTCGGCGGCTCCGACGTCCCGGGCCCGGTCCAGTCACGTGACCGGAAAGTCGAAATACGTGTCCGGGTACGGCTCGTCCTTCAGGGTGTAGTGCCACCACTCGCACGCGTAGGCGCTGAAACCACATGTCTCCATGATGGAGCGGAGGTACTGCCGGTTCTTCGCCTCGGACTGTGTGACTCCGTGTGCTCCGTGATGTGAGATCGGATCCATCAAGTCGTGGCCACCACCCATGGCGGCCAGCTCTCCGGTGGCCAGGTGGTAGAGCGTCAGGTCCACGGTGCTGCCCCGGCTGTGACCGGACTTTTCGGCGACATAGCCCATCTCGAACATGTCGGCTCTGTCGATGTTCGGATAGTGCCGCTGCTTCGTCCGGCCGTCCTCCGGCTGCTTCGACCAGCGCACGAAGCAGTCCACGGCGCGCTGGGGGCGGTACCCGTCCCAGATGAGCAGGCCGAAGCCATGGGACCGGGCCTTTTCTCGCGCCCTTTCCAGAGCCGAACACAAAGATGTGGTGCCGACGATTCGATTGGCCAGATAGCCGTCCACGGGTTTGCCGGTGAAGTTGTCCCAGGTGGCGTACTTGGCATCCCAACGTATTCCGGGTGCGCCTTCGTCCAGGAAGACGAAGTCGTCCTTCATCGGATTTTCCCCGTCAGTGCCAGCGTCACCATGCGGTCGATCACTTCGGTCAGCGGCAACCCCGCAGCCGCCATCATCCTCGGGTAACGGCTGTAGGAGGTCAGGCCCGGCAATGTGTTGACCTCGTTGAGGACCACACTTCCGTCCTCCTTCAGGAACAGGTCCACCCGTGCCAGACCGCTGCAGCCCAGGGCGCGATAGATGACCTTCGCCGTCTCCTGAACGAGCGAGCGCGCTTCTGCTGAAATGTCAGCGGGAACGATGAACGTCGAGTTCTCGGACCCGCTCTCCGGGTTTTTCTCCTGATGGATCTTGAAGAACCCGTGCGACAGGGCGACTCGGTCCACCTCGCCGGTGATCAGGTCCAGTTCGTTGCCCAGGAGGGAGCAGCCGACTTCGCTGCCGACGACCGCCTCTTCGACCAGCACCTTCGAGTCGTACTGTCGCGCGGTCTCCACCGCGGGCAGCAGTTCCTCCTCCCGGGACACCTTGGTCACGCCGAAGGACGACCCCGAACGGGCCGGCTTCGTGAAGACGGGATACGTCAGCTTCGCCGGATCGATATTCTCGTCCGCCGCCACCGTCCAGAAGTTCGGTGTGGCGATCCCTGCCCCCCTGACGATCTGATAGGTCAGGGACTTGTCCATGCACAGAGCGGAACTCTGCACATCACAGCCCGCGTAGGGGATGCCGGCGACCTCCAGCAGGCCCTGCATCGCGCCGTCCTCGCCGAGTTTTCCGTGCAGGATGGGCAATACGACGTCCAGCCCGACCGTGCTGTACCGCCCCTGCTCCAGAACGAGCAATCCGCCTACGCTTCTGTCCGGCGACAGCAGCGCCGTACGGCAGTTGCCGCTCTCCCAGTCCGGGCCGGGGCTGTCACACAGCTTCCAGGCGCCGCTCTTCGTGATCCCGATGTAGAAGGGCTCGTACTTGGTGAGATCGATGCTCTTGGCGACCTCTTGCACAGATTTGATGGAGACCGGGTGCTCTTCGGAACAGCCCCCGAACAGGATTCCGACGTTCAGCTTGTCCATGCCGGCTGCTGTTTTCTCGCGGGTCGCCGCGTGCCTTGATGCGCTGTAGGTCATGCCTTTCAGTCAAGGCGGCACGGCGTTGCCACAACGTATGCGGTTTTGGATACGCCGACGATATGTGACCGCTGGGTAACATATCGTCGGCGTATCCAAACCCGCATACGTGCCCGCAACATGACGCCGCCTTGACTGGGAGGTGTGACCTACAGCGAACCTGCCTCCTCCTACCTCTACCTCGCCGGCCTCGCTCCAGCCCGCGGGCTCCCGCGCCGGGTGGGCATGGTCCCGCTCAGCCTCAGCGAGATCGCCGCGGTCGTCGGCGGCACGGTCGTGGGCGACGGCGACGGCGCCGTGACGGTGACCGCGCCGGCCGTGCTCGACGGCCGGCAGGCCGAGCCGGGCGGCCTCTTCGTCGCCATGGCCGGGCAGCATGCCGACGGCCACGACTACGCCGCCCAGGCCGGCCGGGCCGGAGCGGTGGCCGTGCTCGGCTCCCAGCCCACGCCGCTGCCCACCGTCATCGTCGAGGACGTCCAGACCGCGCTGCAAAGGCTCGCCGCCCACATCGTGGCCCGCCTGCGCAACGGACTGACCGTCGCCGGGGTGACCGGCTCGCAGGGCAAGACCAGCACCAAGGACCTGCTGACGGCCGTGCTGTCGAGCACCGCGCCGACCGTTGCCACAGCGGGCTCGCTCAACAACGAACTCGGTGTGCCGCTCACCATGGTGCGCACCGAGATGGGCACCCAGTTCCTCGTCCTTGAGATGGGAGCCCGTCATGTCGGCGACATCGCCGCCCTCACCGGCCTCGTCGCGCCCGATATCGCTGTCGTCCTCAACGTCGGAGTGGCCCACCTCGGCGAGTTCGGCTCGCGCGCCGCCATCGCCGAGGCCAAGAGCGAACTGGTGCGGGGGCTGGCGCCCGGCGGCACCGCCGTCCTCAACGCCGACGATCCCCGGGTGGTCGCGATGCGCGCCCTCACCGACGGCCCGGTGCTCACCTTCGGGCGGGCCGAGCACGCCGACGTACGCGTGCTCGACCTGACCCTTGACCGGCTCGGCCGGCCGTCCTTCACCCTGCACACCACCGACGCCTCGGCGCGCGTCGCGCTGCCACTCGTGGGCGCGCACCAGGCACTCAACGCGTCGGCCGCCGCGGCGGCGGGGCTCGCGGCCGGCGTACCGCTGGAGGTGGCCGTGGCGGCCCTGGGCACGGTCTCGCTGTCGAGGTGGCGGATGGAGTTGCGCGACCTTGCCTGCGGGGCGACGCTGCTCAACGACTCCTACAACGCCAACCCCGACTCGACCCGCGCCGCCCTGGACGCGCTGGAGGCGATCGAGGGCGGGCGCCGTATCGCCGTCCTCGGCGAGATGCTCGAACTCGGCGACGACAGCGAGGCGGAGCACCGCGCCATCGGGGCGTACGCCGCCGCCCGGGCCGACATGGTGGTCGCGGTCGGCGAAGCCGCCCGGCCGATCGCCGACGGCGCGGGCGAACGGTCAGTGGTGCTGGCCGGCAACGACGCGGCCGTCGACTGGCTGCGCGGTCACCTCGACACCGGCGACGTGCTACTCGTCAAGGCCTCCCGCGGGGCGTGCCTCAACGAGGTCGCCGCCGCGCTCGCGTAGTTCGGCGGGGCTACGCCGACTCTCCCGGCCCGCCCGGGCTCGTTCGACTCACGATGGACCACAAAGGCGGCTCCCCCTACCCTAGTTGAGGATCGGCGGTGCGGGCAGAATGGAGACGGCCATGGACAGCGAGCGTGGTCAGGCGGGGCGCACGCTCGCCGACAAACTGGAGCACCTGTTCCGGACGGTCGTCCCACCCGGACGTGAGCCTTACGGCACGGAGGAAGTGGCCCAGGCCATCACGGCAAGCGGGGTGTCCATCTCCGGCAGCTATGTCTGGCTGCTGCGCAAAGGCCAGCGCGACAACCCCACCATCCGGCATCTGCAGGCGATCGCGGATTTCTTCGGAGTGCCTGCCGCGTACTTCTTCGACGACCAGGTGGCAGCGGACGTCGACGCGGACCTGGGGCTGCTCGTCGCACTCAAGGACGCAGGCGTGCAGAGCGTCGCGCTCAGAGCGGCCGGCTTGTCGTCCAAGAGTCTGCGCTCGATCAGCGAGGTGATCGAGCGGGTCCGTGAACTGGAAGGCCTGCAGCAGGACGCGCCGGATCACCGCTCGGCGGAACAAGGCCACCGGGGCGGGGCGTTGCCTGGTGGCACAGTGCCTGACGAGAGAAACGGAGAGGGTGCGTGAAACCGGGCGGCTTACGGCGGCGGTGCAAGGCTCTCATCCGCAACTTGGAGATACCGAGCCCGTTCGACGTGCACACGCTGATTCAAAGCGTCGCACAACGGCAGGGCCGTCCCATTCAGTTGATGGCCCTCGCGATGCCGGCAGGCAGTCCCTGTGGCCTGTGGGTGTCCACGGCCGGCACCGACTACATCTTCTATGAGAAACAGGCCAGTCCGCTCCACCAGGAGCACATCATTGTCCACGAGCTCGGCCATCTCCTGTGCGGCCATGTCCGCCCCAATGATGTGAACAACGATATAACGCGCCTGCTCATGCCGACCTTGAGCCCCCATATGATCGAGCGAGTGCTGCAGCGCTCCTATTACAACACCCCGGAAGAAAAGGAGGCCGAAATGATCGCCTCACTGATTCTTCAGGGTGTCGACCGGTCGCCATCGGGACCGAACCGGGCCGTGCCGGAGGTCGACGACGCCGTGCGAAGGGTGCAACGCTTGTTGGTGGACTGAAGGCGACCTGTCGCTCATTTATCTGCCTCGGAGTCGCTGTGACCGGAGCCAAGAGTGTCATATATCCCTTACTTGCCTTACTGTGCTGGGCCGCGTTCTTCTACAAGTGCCACTCCCTGAGATCGGGTCGGTGTGACCCAGGGCTGCTCGCGTTACTGGCCGCTCTCTTCCTGAAGGGGTCGGCCTTCGCGCTCGCGACCCCCGCGGTCTCCCAGGCCGTCGACGAGCATCTGGGCATATCCGACGTGGCGGCGCTGGGCATACACGTCCTCGGTGGCGTGGCCTTCAGCGCCGCACTGCTCGTTGTCCTCCTGTTCTGGGCACACCCACCCGAGCAGGCATGGCCGAAGGCTCAATGGCGACTCGGTATCGCCGCGATCCTGATGCTGGCCATGCTGTCGCTGTGGATCATGGCCTCGGCCGAGTCACAGGAACGCTCGGCGCACTTTCTTCTGCAGAACATCCACCGGCCCGTGGTAGCTGCCTACTCGCTCATCTACGTGGGCGCCCTGCTGGTGGCACTCGTCGAGATCGCCCGCCTGTGCTGGAAATATGCCGAGGTCGCGGGAGAGCCGTGGCTGCGCCGCGGCCTGCGCCTGACCGCTGTGGGCGCAGTGATCTATTCGGTCAATTTCGTCAGCCGAGCGTCGGCCGTGGTCAGTGTGCAATTCGGCCTCCACCCGCTGGAGTGGGAGCTGGTGACGGTGCTGGGTGCAGGGATCGGCATACCACTCATCGTCGGTGGTTTCACCATGCCGTCCTGGGGGCCCCGCCTGCCGCCCCTGAACACCTGGTGGAACAACTACCGCACCTACCGCAGCCTTTTCCCCCTGTGGCTGGCGATGCATCAAGAACTGCCCGAGATCGTATTGCATTCCCCGGCTTCGGTCATGGCCAATCTGAACTACCGGCTGTACCGCCGGACCATCGAGATCCGTGACGGACAGATCGCGCTGCGCCCCTACATGAGTCCTGAAACAGCGGTGCGGACAGCGGAACTGGGCGAAGCGGCCGGCCTCACCGGCAACGACCTCCGGGCGGTGGTCGAGGCGGCCCAGCTGAAGGCAGCGCTCAGGGCCAAGATGAACGGAGTCCCCGTGCCGGCTTCGGGCGCCGGTGCCGACCATCCCGTCCCCTTCGCACTGTACGGGGGTGACGATCTGGTCAGCGAGGCAGTTTGGCTGTCACAGATCGCCCGGGCCTTCGCGCGTTCACCGATCGTCGCCGCATCGATGGACCGGCCATAGGGGCCATCAACTCACGTAAGAGTAGAGGGAGTTGACAGTTGTATATCTGTTGACTTCCGTCGCGCGGGGTTGTTACTGTCACCAGCGTTCCTGGGGCGCTGAAGGCGCGTTGACACCCACATCACTGGACGCCTCGCTCCGCTTCAGCCCGGCAGCCCGTCCGGCCGCGCCCTCGCGCTTCGGCCCGGACCAAGTAGTGGCAATGGCGCATTCCGTACCGCACCGCAACGTCGCCGAAGATGAAACCCCGAAAGGGAGAGTTCAGGTGGATCCGACAAGCGTTGACATGGTCGCTCTCCCTGTCGTCGAAATCGAGCTGTCCCGGCTGTCTTCCGTATCCTCGCCCAGAACCTCCGGAGAGGATCCGGAGCACGTCGAGACATTGCTGTCGGCAGAGGTAGCGCTTCCGCCCATTCTCGTCCACCGGCCGACGATGCGGGTGGTCGACGGCCTGCACCGGTTGAAGGTGGCGCGACTCAGAGGCGATACAAAGATCATGGCAAGGCTTGTCGACGGCACCGAAGCGGACGCCTTCGTCCTGGCCGTCGAGGCGAACATACGGCACGGTCTGCCGCTCTCGCTCGCTGATCGCAAGCGTGCTGCTGTGCACATCATTGGGACGCATCCGCAGTGGTCCGACCGGCGGGTGGCCTCGGCGACCGGCATCTCCGCCGGCACCGTGGCCGACCTGCGCAGACGCGGCGGCGACACGGGAACCGAGGCAAGGATCGGCAGGGATGGACGCATCCGTCCGGCCGACGGTTCGGGGCGCAGGAGACACGCTGCCGAGCTCATCCGCAGCGACCCCGGCCTCTCGCTCCGGCAGGTCGCCCATCAGGTCGGCATCTCCCCGGAGACGGTCCGGGACGTGCGAGGCCGACTGGAGCGCGGTGAGAGCCCGGTCCCGGACGGAAGCCTGAAATTACGAACCGAGTCGCCTCCACTGCAGCGCACGGAGACGGGCTTCGGCCGCGGCGTGGATCGAGACCGCCTCGTGACGCTGGAGCGCCTCAAGGCCGATCCGGCGTTGCGGCTGAGCGAGACCGGCCGCACTCTGTTGCGCATGCTCGCCATGCACTCCATCGACGGGCAGGAGTGGGAGAGAATTCTGCACCGCGTCCCGCCGCACTTGTACAACGTGATCGCCGAGTTCGCCAGAGAAAACGCGCGGGTCTGGACCGGGTTCGCGGAATGCCTGGCGAACTGGGCGACCAGTCTGGCCGCGGAATAAGCGCGTCTTACGGCGCTGTTCAGCACCTCGATGCCGAGTACGGATTCGGGAGAGCAGCGCTGACCTCCTCCGTGGACTGCGAGCCGGCCTCCGGGTGGTACTCGAAGTGCCACCACTCGTTGTCGTAGACGCGATAGAGGCCGTAGCGGGCACCGTGTTCCTCAAGCCAGCACGCGCCTTCGTAAGGGCGCACATCCAGCGCGGTGCCCTTGACGTGCCTGGATTCCTCCGGTGGCAGCACGAGCATCCGGGCCGCGGCCGGTGAGCCGGCGCGGCGCACCTCCTCGTCGAACAGCCGTTGCTGGACGAGGGGGTCGCGGTATCCCGAGGTGAGGCCGATGAGCTGCCCGTGGCGCCAGAGCGCCTCGGCGCGTGCGGCGCTGAACGCCGCCCTGGCGCCGTCGGTGAGCCCGGTGAGGTCCTCGGCCGGAAACCGGATCCCCAATGCCCAATGGCAGGCCCATTCGCGGGCGCGGCCGGGATGGCGGACGAACGCGACGGGCAGCAGGAGTACGGCGAGTACCACGGCAAGTACGGCGAACAGCCGGTCACGGGGCCCGAGCGGGATGATGTGTGATTCATTCATGCCTCCAGTTGAGCGGGCGCGATGTTGTCAGCCCGTATCCAGTTTTCGATATGCCGACGAAATGTACGGCTCCGCTGGACAAGAAGCTCCAGGAGGCGGCCGTGGATATGCTCTGTTCGCGCTTCGAGGGCCGGCGTATACGCCCGGAACCGTACGGCTGGGAGTCTTCATGTCCGATACCGAACGACGAATCCGCACCGCCGCGCTGGACCACGGTGAGTTCAACCTGGAGCACCTCGATGTCCTGGAGTCGGAAGCGGTACACATATTCCGGGAAGTGGCGGGGGAGTTCGAACGGCCGGTGCTGCTGTTCTCCGGCGGCAAGGACTCCATCGTCATGCTGCACCTGGCACTCAAGGCCATGGCCCCGGCCCCGCTGCCGTTCGCGCTCCTGCACGTCGACACCGGGCACAACTTCCCGGAGGTGCTGAGATATCGCGACCGAGTGGTGGCGGAGCACAACCTCCGCCTGGACGTGGCCTCGGTGCAGCAGTTCATCGACAGCGGCCGACTGCGCGAGCGCCCGGACGGCAGCCGCAACCCGCTGCAGACGATGCCGCTTCTGCACGCCATCGAGACCGCGCGGTACGACGCCGTCTTCGGCGGTGGACGACGGGACGAGGAGAAGGCCCGCGCGAAGGAACGGGTGTTCAGCCTGCGGGACGAGTTCGGCGGCTGGGACCCGCGCCGGCAGCGTCCCGAGCTGTGGCACCTGTACAACGGCCGCCACGCCCCCGGCGAACATGTCCGCGTCTTCCCGCTGTCCAACTTCACCGAGCTGGACATCTGGCAGTACATCGCCCGCGAGAGGATCGAACTCCCGTCGATCTACTACGCGCACAAGCGTGAGGTGTTCCGCCGCGACGGAATGTGGCTGGCCGCCGGCGACTGGGGCGGCCCGAGACGAGGCGAATCCGCCGAGACCCGCCTCGTCCGCTACCGCACTGTCGGCGACATGTCCTGCACCGGCGCCGTCGACTCCCGTGCCGACACCGTCGAAAAGATCGTGACCGAGATCGCCGCCTCCCGGCTGACCGAGCGCGGAGCCACCCGCGCCGACGATCGCCTTTCGGAGACCGCGATGGAAGACCGCAAGCGCGAAGGCTACTTCTGACCATGAACGGCATCTCACTTCTGCGCCTGGCCACCGCCGGAAGCGTGGACGACGGCAAGTCCACGCTGGTCGGCCGGCTGCTGCACGATTCCAAGTCGGTCCTCGCCGACCAACTCAGCTCCATCGAGCGCGCGTCGAGGAGCCGCGGCAAGGAGGGCCTGGACCTGGCGCTGCTCACGGACGGCCTGCGTGCCGAGCGCGAACAGGGCATCACCATTGATGTCGCCTACCGCTACTTCGCCACCGCTGCCCGGCGCTTCATCCTCGCCGACACCCCCGGCCACGTGCAGTACACCCGCAACATGGTCACCGGCGCCTCCACGGCCGAACTCGCGGTCATCCTGATCGACGCCCGTACAGGCGTGGTGGAGCAGACCCGCCGGCACGCCGCCATCGCCGGCCTCCTGCGTGTCCCGCACGTGGTCCTCGCCGTCAACAAGATGGACCTGGTCGCGTACGACGAGGACGTCTTCGCCGCGGTCGCCGCGGACTTCGCCGACTACGCCGCCCGCCTGGGGGTGCCCGCGGTGACGGCCATCCCCGTCTCCGCACTCCACGGCGACAACGTCGTCGAGCCCAGCGCCCGGATGAGCTGGTTCGCCGGCCCCACCGTGCTGGAGCACCTGGAGTCCGTGCACATCGACCACGACCCGCGCCCTCGAGTGGCCCGTTTCCCCGTGCAGTACGTCATCCGGCCGCAGACCGCGGAGCACCCGGACTACCGCGGCTACGCCGGAAAGATCGCGTCCGGCCTCTTCCACGTCGGACAGCAGGTCACCGTTCTGCCCTCGGGACGTACCACCACGATCGCCGCGATCGACGTCCTTGGCGAGGCGGCCGAGACCGCCTGGGCTCCGCAGTCGATCACGATGCGCCTCGCGGACGATCTGGACGTCTCCCGCGGCGACGTGATCGCCCCGTCCGACCGGCCGCCCACGCTGACCGACGAGATCACCGCAACGGTGTGCCACCTCGCGGACACCCCGCTCACCGCGGGCGACCGGGTACTGCTGCGACACGGCACGCGTACGGTCACCGCCAAGGTCAAGGCCATCGGCTCCCGGCTCACCCTGGCCGACCTGTCCCAGCAGCCGGACCCCGGGCGACTCGTGGTCAATGACATCGGTGCGGTGGTGCTGCGCACCGCGGAGCCGGTACCGGTCGACGACTACGCCGCTTCCCGCCGCACCGGATCGTTCATCCTCATAGACCCGGCCGACGGCGCCACGCTCACCGCCGGCATGGCGGCCCACACCCTCGGGTGAAGGAAAAAAGACCGCGGGCCGACCGCGTCCAAGTGGCGGAATTCTTCAGTTGGACTCACTCGCGGACATCGACCTGGTGCGTCGTCCGACGCACGGACAAACAGCAAGGAGCGGATGCACTATGCCAGAGAACGGGCTGTTCACCTCCACCGTGACACTGTCCGCCCAGCCCGACCGGATGTGCGTAAAAGCGGGTGCGGCCAACCGGGAAGAAGGCTTTCCACTCTCCCTGGATATGCTGCTCATCCTGGACATCATGCTCCACGAGCATGATGTAGCAGCGGCGGAAGCCCAGTTCACCGCGGTGCGGAGGGCACCGCTGGCGGCCGACGCGCAAGCCGCCGTAGAGGAGCTCAGCTACAGCGGGAACACCTGCTCGATACAGGCCCGGCGTGGATCTGTGATCGTGCGCGACGACCGGAAGATGGCCCCGGCGGCGGACCTGACCGCACAGAGCCGTTCGACCCGGCAGGTGCTGCGGGCGCTGGGAATGCGGCGAAACCTGAGCCACGATCTCAAAACCCCGGATTTTCGCGGGCTCTTCGCCGAACTGCGGGAACGTGGCCTCCTGGTACCGTCAGTCGGTGAGATCGACTGGGGCCAGCTGCGCAGGCTGACACCGATCTGCCCGGATTTCGGAATATCCCGGGGCACCCCCATCGACCGTCACTACCTGAACCAGTTCATCGCCGACATCCGTGATCTCGTGCAAGGAGACGTTGTCGAGATCGGCGGGAATGACGGAAACAAGGACGTCTACGGTTTCACCCGCACGTCCGGATACCGCGGTCTGGACATCAAAGAGGGCCCGGGAGTCTCTCTGGTCGGTGACGCGGCGGACCCAGGAATCATCCCGGCGGACTCCCTGGACGCCATCATCGCCTTCAACGTTCTGGAGCACACCCCGCGCCCTTGGCAGGTGGTCGACAACATGCGGCAATGGCTGCGCAAGGGCGGACAGGCGTACTGCATGGTTCCCAGCGCCCAACGACTGCACGGCGCGCCCGAGGACTACTGGCGGCCACTCCCGGCGGCGTTGCGGGCGATGTTCGGCGCCTGGTCCAAACAGACCGTGTATCAGTACGGCAACCCGATGACTGTCGTCGCGTCGCTCATGGGTATCGCGGCCGAGGAACTCGACGCCCTGGAATTGAGCACATACCACCCGGACTATCCCGTGGCCAGTTGCGTCGTCGCGAAGAAGTGAGGCCCGACCGGGCGGCAAGCAGACGAGCCCTGGCCCGTGCGGCACAGACGCCGGCAACCGTGTCCAAGTGCCCGAAGTTCTCAGTTGGACTCACTCGTGGACATCGACGTGATTCAGCACGATTGGGATTCGCTGACTTCGTGCGTCGCGTTGTATGAGAGGGGCACCTGCGTGGAGATGGTGTTGCGCTTCCAGGGCATGAAGAAGAGTGCTGAAGACCCCGATCCCTGGCAGACCGACATACACCCGGGGACGGTGCGCAGAGTCCTCGCCTACTTTCGCCCGCACCTGCGCACGGTGGCGCTCTTCATCGCTGTCGCCGCATTGGAGGCGTTCGCCGTCGCCACCACTCCTTTGTTATTGAGGGAGCTCGTCGACAACGGCATCGTCAAGAACGACCGCGGGGTCGTCATCTCGACGGCATGCCTGACCGCGGGGCTCGCCGTGCTGGGCGCGGTGCTGTCGCTGGTGTCCGCCTACATCTCCGGGCGGATCGGGCAGGGGGTCACCCACGACCTCCGGGTACAGGCGCTCGACCACGTCCGGCGGCAGCCGCTCGCGTTCTTCACCCGCACCCAGACGGGGGTGCTGGTCGGTCGGCTGCACACCGAACTGGTCATGGTGCAGCAGCAGTTCACCGGCTTGTTGATGGCGGCCACCAGTGCGGTCATGGCCCTGGTGGTGCTGGCCGAGCTGTTCTACCTGTCGTGGCTCGTCGGCCTCATCACACTGGCCCTTGTTCCGCTGTTCATCGTGCCCTGGGTACA
This sequence comes from Streptomyces sp. NPDC093591, assembly GCF_044764885.1. NCBI lineage: Bacteria > Bacillati > Actinomycetota > Actinomycetes > Kitasatosporales > Streptomycetaceae > Streptomyces > Streptomyces sp. NPDC093591. Next base: position 173,571 of record NZ_JBIWIY010000013.1, on the reverse strand, counting down.
CGTGGGACGGCAGATACAGCGGCGCACCCGACGGCAGATGGACGAGAACGCCGGCCTCGGCGGACGGCTCCAGGAGCGGTTCAACGTACAAGGGGCGATGCTCTCCAAGCTTTTCGGCCGTCCGGACGAGGAGATGGCCGAATTCGCGGATCGTGCCAAGAAGATCCGCACGATCGGGGTGAACCTCTCCGTCTGGGGCCGGGGCGCCTTCGTCATGATGACGCTGATGGCCTCGCTCGCCACGGCGCTCGTCTACGGGGTCGGTGGCGGGCTCGTGCTCGCCGGGGCGTTCCAGCTCGGCACGCTGATCGCCCTCGCCACCCTGCTCCAGCGACTGTTCGGGCCGATCACCCAGCTGTCCGGGATGCAGCAGATCGCGCAGGCCATCGTGGTGAGCTTCTCCCGGGTCTTCGAACTGCTCGACCTGAAGCCGTTGATCCAGGAGAGCCCCGATGCGGTCGCGCTCGCGAAAGACGTGCCGCCGGACATCGAGTTCGAGCGGGTGACGTTCCGCTATCCCACCGCGGACGAGGTCTCACTGGCGTCCTTGGAACATCTGCGGACCGATCGCGAGCGCGGGGAAGTGACGCCGGACGTCCTGCGCGACGTGAGCTTTCACGTGCGGGCCGGAACCCTCACCGCGCTCGTCGGCTCGTCCGGCGCGGGGAAGAGCACCATCACCCACCTGGTGTCCCGGCTGTACGACGCGAACTCCGGGACCGTTCGCGTCGGCGGACACGACCTGCGGGACCTCACCTTCGACTCGCTCCGCGAAGCGGTGGGGGTGGTCAGCCAGGACGCCTACCTGTTCCACGACACGATCCGGGAGAACCTGCTCTACGCCCGCCCGACCGCCACCGAGGACGAGCTGATCGAGGCATGCAAAGGGGCCCAGATCTGGGATCTGATCGCCTCCCTTCCCAGTGGGCTCGACACCGTCTCGGGCGATCGCGGCTACCGCATGTCGGGGGGGGAGAAGCAGCGGCTGTCCATCGCCCGGCTGCTGCTGAAGGCACCCTCGATCGTCGTGCTGGACGAAGCCACCGCGCACCTGGACTCCGAGTCGGAGGCGGCCGTCCAGCGAGCACTCAAAATCGCCCTGCGCAGCCGTACCTCGCTGGTCATCGCCCACCGGTTGTCCACGATCCGCGAGGCCGACCAGATTCTCGTGATCGACGACGGACAGGTCCGCGAACACGGGACGCACGAGGAGTTGCTGGCCGCAGACGGCCTGTACGCCGACCTCTACCGCACACAGTTCGCCAAGCCGGCGGGCAACGGCGCCGAGCCCGCCGGACTCGGGACCGGGCTCGGACCGGACAACGCACTCCGGCCGGTGCCTCAGGTGGTTCGTGAAGGAGAACGATGAATTCCACAGCGCAAGCCACACCGACGGTGCTGGAGCTGTTCGCCTCGCACGTGGACCGGACCCCCGACGCGGTGGCCGTCGTCGACGGTGACCGGGCTCTGACGTACCGGCAACTCGATCAGCACGCGGGCCGGCTGGCCGGGCGCCTTGTCCGTCGGGGCGTGTGCCGCGGCGACCGCGTCGCGGTCATGATGGACCGTTCCGCCAACCTGCTGGTGGCGCTGCTCGCGATATGGAAGACGGGGGCGGTGTACGTGCCCGTGGACGCCGCCTGGCCGGCGCGGCGGGTGGCGTTCATGGTGGCGGACGCAGGGGTCTCCCTGATGGTGTGCTCAGCCGCGCGGCGCGACGGCGTACCGGACGGGATCGAGTCGATCGAGGCGGACGCCGGCACGGACGAGGGCGCGTACGCCGCGGCGGCGATCACGGTGCGCCCGGGCGATCTGGCCTACGTGATGTACACCTCCGGCTCGACGGGTACCCCGAAGGGGGTGGCCGTCCCGCACCGCAGCCTGGTGGAGCTGGTGGAGAGTTCCGGCTGGGCGATGGAGCCCGACGATGCGGTCCTCATGCACGCGCCGTACGCCTTCGACGCTTCCATGTTCGAGATCTGGGTGCCGCTCGCGTGGGGCGCCCGTGTGGTGATCGCCGGGCCGGGGCCGGTGGATGCCCGGCGCCTGCGGGAGTTGGTCGCGGCCGGGTTGACGAGGGCGTATCTGACCGCCGGGAACTTCCGCGCGGTGGCGGAGGAGTCGCCGGAGTCGTTCGCGGGCCTGCGTGAGGTGCAGACCGGTGGCGACCAGGTGCCCGCGCACGCGGTGCACAGGGTGCGGGAGGCCTGCCCCCGGGCGCGGATCCGGCACCTGTACGGCCCGACCGAAGCGACTGTGTGGGCGACGTGGCATGTGCTCGAACCAGGCGACGTGATGGGTCCGGCGTTGCCGATCGGACGCTCCCTGCCGGGCCGCCGGGCTCAGGTGCTCGACGAGTTCCTTCGGCCCGTGGGGCCGGGCGTGGTCGGGGAGCTGTACCTCTCCGGCGCCGGTCTGGCGGACGGCTACCTGAACCGGCCGGGTCTGACGGCGGAGCGGTTCGTGGCGGATCCGTACGCACCCGACAGCGCCTCCGAGGAGGGCGGTGACCAGGTGACGGGCGGACGGATGTACCGGACCGGGGACCTCGCCCAGTGGACCGCCGACGGTGAGCTGCTGTTCGCGGGCCGGGCCGATCACCAGGTGAAGATCCGCGGGTACCGGATCGAGCCCGGCGAGATCGAGGCCGCGCTGACGGCTCAGACGGGCGTCCACGACGCCGTGCTCGTGGCGGTCGACGGGCGTCCGATCGGTTATGTGGTGGCGGAGGGGGACGTGGACCCCGAACTCATCCGCGCGCGCCTCGCGGCACACCTGCCGGAGTACATGGTGCCGGCCGCAGTGATCGTGATGGACGCGCTGCCGCTGACCGGCAACGGCAAGGTCGACCGAGCGGCGTTGCCCGCGCCCGAGTTCGCGGCGAGTGCGACCGGCCGTGAACCCGTGACCGAGGCGGAGCGCGTCCTGTGCGCTCTCTTCGCCGAGATGCTCGGCCAGGAGCGGGTCGGTGTCGACGACGGCTTGATCCAGTTGGGCGGGGACTCGATCGTCGCGATGCGCATGGCGGCACGTGCGTTCAAAGCCGGCCTGCTGGTGACACCCGCCCAGATCCTCAAGGAGCAGACCCCCGCACGGCTGGCGGCCGTGGCGCAGGCCGTCCAGGCTGATCGCCCCGTCGACCGGCCGCTGATCGCTCTGACCGCGCAGGACGAGGCGGAGCCGGCGGTCGCCGATCCGGAGGCGGAGGAGGTCTGGCCGCTGACACCGCTCCAGGAGGGGCTGGTCTTCCAGTCGACCCTCGATGATCAGGGCCGCGAGGGTCACGGTCATGATGAGCAGGGTCGCGGTGATCAGGGACGCGACATCTACCAGGTGCACTGGCTCGTGGAGCTGACCGGACCGCTGGACGCGGCCCGGCTGCGGGCCACGTGGGAAGCGGTCTTCGCCCGCCACCCCCAGCTGCGGCCGAGCTTCCATCGACTCCCGTCGGGCAGGACGGTGCAGGTCGTCCACCGGCACGTCACCTTGCCGTGGCAGGAGGTGGATCTGACGGGCGCGAGCGACGTCGATGAGGCCGTCGACGCCCTGGTCGAACGGGAACGGGAGAAGCGGTTCGATCTCGCCGAGGCTCCGCTGGCCCGGCTGGTGCTGGCGCGGATCGCAAAGGACCGGCACCGCCTGCTGGTCGTCATCCACCACACCCTGATCGACGGTTGGTCGGTGGCGGTCATCCTCAACGAGGTGGCCGAGGCGTACACGGCCGGCGGGCAGCTTCCCGCCCGGCCGGGTTCGGCCTCCTACCGGGATTACTTGGCTTGGCTGGACCGGCAGGACAAGGACGCGGCGCGTGCGGCCTGGCGGGCGGAGCTGTCCGGTCCGGACGAGCCATCGCTGGTCGCGACAGCGGCCCCCGCGGCCGACTACGACCACCGCGTCGTCCACCTGTCGACGGATCTGCACACCCGGCTGACACGGTTGGCCCGCGACCACGGGCTGACGCTGAACACGGTGGCACAGGGCGCGTGGGCGATGGTCCTGGCACGGCTTCTGCGGCGGACCGATGTGGTCTTCGGCGCCACGGTCGCCTGCCGTCCCGCGGTGCTCCCGGGTGTGGAGTGGATGCCGGGCCTCATGATGAACACGGTGCCGGTCCGGGTGCCACTGGGCGGCGGACAGTCGGTTGTGGACATGCTCACCGCGTTGCAGCACCGGCAGACGGCCCTGATCCCGCATCAGCATCTGGGGCTGCCGGAGATCCAGAAGGCGGCCGGCCCTGGCGCGGCGTTCGACACGTTGCTGGTGTTCGAGAACTATCCGCGCGACTTCGCGGGCCGGTTCACGTATCTGGGCACGGTCGAGGGGACCCACTATCCGCTGACCCTCGGCATCATCCCGGGAGATCATTTCCGGATCCAGCTCAGCTACTGGCGCGGGCAGATCCGGGAGAGCGTCGCCGAGTCGGCTCTGCGGTGGTTCGTCGATGCGCTCGCCGCGCTGGTCGCCGATCCGTCCGGACTGGTGGGGCGGGTGGGTGTGGCCGAGGGCCACGCTCATGACGCGGGCCCGGCGTTGGTGGCGGGGCAGCCGTTGCCGGCCTTGGTGAGGCGGGTGGTGACGGAGCGGTCCGACGACGTGGCGGTGGTGGACGGTGCGGGTGAGCTGTCGTTCGGGGGGCTGTGGGACCGGGCGGTGGGACTGGCCGCTGTGCTGCGGGCCCGCGGGGTCGGGCCGGAGCGCCGGGTGGGCGTGGTGGTGGAGCGGTCGTCGTGGTGGCTGGTCGGAATTCTGGGCGTGTCATTGGCGGGCGGTGCGTTCGTTCCGGTGGATCCGGCGTATCCGGCCGAACGTGTGAAGTGGATGCTGGACGACGCCGATCCGGTGTCGGTGGTGTGTGTGGGAACGACACGGCCGGCAGTGCCGGAGGAGTTCGCGGACCGGCTGGTCATGGTCGACGAGGTCGATCTGTCGGGGGGCTCGGAGGCGGGGCTGCCGCAGGCGCGTCCGGGTGACGCGGCGTATGTGATGTACACGTCGGGCTCGACGGGCGCTCCGAAGGGGGTCGTCGTCTCCCACGCGGGGCTCGGCAACCTGGCGGCGGCGCAGATCGACCGGTTCGGCGTGTCGCCGTCGTCACGGGTCCTGCAGTTCGCGGCGCTGGGCTTCGACGCCATGGTGTCGGAGGTGCTGATGGCCTTGCTGTCGGGGGCGACGCTGGTCATGGCGCCGGCGCGGGACCTGCCCCCGCAGGTGTCGCTGGCCGAGGCGCTGGAACGGTGGCAGGTCACACATGTGACGGTTCCGCCGTCGGTGCTGGGCACGGCCGACGCCTTGCCGGACGCGCTGCGGACGGTGGTGGTGGCGGGGGAGGCCTGTCCGCCGAGCCTGGTGGACCGCTGGTCCCGGGGGCGGCGGCTGATCGACGCCTATGGCCCGGCCGAGGCCACGGTATGCGCGGCGATGAGTATGCCGTTGACGGCGGGGCGGGATGTGGTCCCGGTCGGGACGCCGATCCCGGGGGGCCGTTGTTATGTGCTCGACGCGTTCCTGCTTCCGTTGCCGCCGGGGATCGCTGGTGAGCTGTACGTGGCCGGAATCGGGCTGGCCCGCGGCTATCTGGGCCGCGCGGGGCTGACAGCGGAGCGGTTCGTGGCCGATCCGTTCGCCCCCGGTGAGCGGATGTACCGGACAGGGGATCTGGCGTACTGGACGAGCCAGGGTGAGCTGGTGTTCGCAGGGCGCGCCGACGACCAGGTCAAAGTCCGTGGGTTCCGGATCGAACCCGGCGAGATCGAGTCCGTCCTGTCCGACCACCCACGGGTCTCCCAAGCCGCCGTGACCGTCCGCGCGGACCGACTCCTCGCCTACGTTTCACCGGGCGATGTCGATCCGCGGGAGGTCCGCGAAAGGCTTGCCTCCCGGTTGCCCCAGCACATGGTGCCCGCGGCGGTGATACCGCTGGACGCGCTGCCGGTGACGGCGAACGGGAAGATCGACCGGGGCGCGCTGCCCGATCCCGATTTCGCCGCCGCGAGCGAGGGACGGGAGCCGGCCACGGAGGCCGAGCGGGAGCTGTGCGGCCTCTTCGCCGAGGTGCTCGGTCTCGACCGGGTCGGTGCGGACGACGGTTTCTTCGAGTTGGGCGGGGATTCGATCCTCGCGATGCAGCTGGCGTCGCGGGCGCGGCACGCCGGTCTGACGTTCACCTCGCGGGATGTCTTCGCGTGCAGGACGCCGGAGCGGCTCGCCCGGCTGGCGGCGCGATCGCCGCTGGCGCACAGTGCTGGTTCCCCCACGGCTGACGGTGTGGGCGGTGTCGCATGGACGCCGGTCATGCGGATGCTGGGGGACGGGGTGGCGGGGGCGGGGTTCGCCCAGTGGGCGGTGGTGGGTGCGCCACCGGATCTGACGCAGGACGTGCTGGCAGCGGGGCTGGCGGCGCTGGTGGAAGCGCACGACATGTTGCGTGTGCGGGTGGAGCCGGGGCGGCTGGTGGTGGGTGAACCGGGGTCGGTGGACCCGTCCGCCTTGGTCACGCGCGCAGAGGCGGCCGGACGCCGACTGGACGAGGCCGTGCAGGACGCGGCCCGGGGAGCGGTGGAACGGCTCGATCCCGCGGCGGGTGTGGTGGTACAGGCGGTGTGGGTGGACGGCGGGCCGGATCGGCCGGGACGGGTGGTGGTGGCGGTACATCACCTGGCGGTCGACGGGGTGTCGTGGCGCATCCTGCTGCCGGATCTGCAGGCCGCCTGCGAGGCGGTGGCCGCCGGACGGGCTCCGCGGGTGGAACCCGTGGCGGTGTCGTTCAGGCGGTGGGCCGGCCTGTTGGAGGAGTCGGCTCTCTCCGCCGAGCGGGTCGGCGAGTTGGCGGCGTGGAAGGCGATCGTCGGTCAGGAGGACCGGCCGGTCGGTGCGCGTGGGCTGGCCCCGGGCCGGGACGCGGGCGGCGCCGTGCGCTCGCGGTCGTGGGTCGCGCCGAAGGCGGAGACGTCGGTGCTCATCGGGCGGGCCCCCAAAGAATTCCACTGCGGGGCGCATGAAGTCCTGCTGGCCGGGCTGGCCGGCGCGGTGGCGCGGTGGCACGGCGAGGACGCGCTGTTGGTGGATGTGGAGAGCCATGGCCGTCATCCCGTCGACGGGGCGGATGTCTCCAGGACCGTGGGCTGGTTCACCAGCGTGCATCCGGTGCGGCTGGATGTGACGGGGATCGACCTGGCGGATGTGGTGAGCGGTGGTGCGGCGGCCGGACGCCTGCTGAAGGTGGTCAAGGAGCAGTCGCGGGCGGTGCCCGGCGACGGGCTCGGCTACGGGTTGCTGCGCTATCTCAACCGTGAGACCGGGCCGATTCTGGCGGTATTGCCCTCGCCCCGGATCGGGTTCAACTACCTGGGCCGGTTCGCTGTCGATGACCACAACGGCGTGCGGGCATGGCAGTTGGCCGGGGACATCGGCAGTTCGATGGATGCGAGCACGGAGCTGCCGCACGCGGTGGACGCCAACGCGGTCGTCCAGGACCGGCCGGACGGTCCGCAGCTGACGCTCACCCTGGAATGGCCGGACGGTCTGCTCGACGAGGCCGAGATCGAACGACTGGGCCAGGAATGGCTGGACATGTTGTCCGGGCTGGCCCGTCAGGCGGACGATCCGGCCGCGGGCGGACACACCGCGTCCGACTTCGGCCTCGTCGACCTGGAGCAGGACGAGATCGAGGCCCTCGAGGCCGAACACGCGGGCACCGGCGGGCTGGCCGAGGTGCTGCCGCTCTCCCCGTTGCAGCACGGGCTGGCCTTCCACGCCGACTACGTGGGCGACGGCGTCGACGTCTACACCGCACAGGCGGTACTGGACCTGACCGGTCCGCTGGACACACAGCTGCTGCACACGTCGGTGCGCGGGCTGCTGGACCGGCATGCCAATCTCCGGGCCGGATTCCGGCACAGCGCCGCCGGGGTCCCCTACCAAGTGATCGCCGGCACCGTGGAGGTGCCATGGACCCAGGTGGACGTGGCGCGATCGGCATATCCGCAGGCCGAGGCGGAGGCGGTGGCCGCGGCCGAACGGACACGCCTGTTCGAACTGGCCCGCCCCCCGCTGCTGCGGTTCGTGCTGATCGCGGTGGGACAGGACCATCACCAACTGGTGCTGACTTCTCATCACATCCTGCTCGACGGCTGGTCGATACACCTGCTACTGGATGAACTGTTCAAGCTGTACGACAACGGAGCGGACCCGCTCGCGCTGGCCCCGGTGACGCCGTACCGGCAGCACCTGGTCTGGCTGAGCGAAACCGATCGGGACGCCGCGACGACCGCGTGGCGCGACGCTCTGGCCGGCCTGCCGGAGCCGACCCTGATTGCGGCGGACCGGCCGGTGCCGGTCCAGATGTCCGCACAGATCTGGGCCGCGCTGGACGAGGCGTTCTTCGAGGCGCTGACGGCGCGGGCCCGTGAGTTCGGCGTCACGGTCAGCACACTGCTGCAGGCGGTGTGGGGCGTGGTGCTGGCGGCGATGACCGGCCGCGACGATGTGGTGTTCGGCTCGGTGGTGTCCGGGCGCTCGGCCGGGCTCGACGGAATCGAGACCATGGTCGGACTCTTCATCAACACCGTCCCGGTCCGGGTACGGATGCGGCCGCAGCACACCTTCACCGAGCTGGTGCGGCGCCTGCAGGACGAGCAAACAGCGGTGCTGCCCCATCACCACCTGGGGCTCACCGACATCCAGCAGGCCGCCGGGCTTGGGCAGCTGTTCGACACCCTCTTCGTCTACGAGAACTACCCCAAGCCCGCCGCGATCGGTGACGAAGACGCCGACGCGGAACCGGACCGGCTGCGTGTGCGGGGTGTGACCGACGCCGACTCCACCCACTACCCCCTGGCCCTGACGGCCATCCCGGGCGACGGCCTGCGGCTGCGGCTGGAACGCCAGCCGGCGCTGGTCACCGCCGCGCAGGCCGACGCCGTGCTCGACCGGTTCACGCAGGTGCTCGAAGCCCTGATCGCCGCGCCGCAGGTGCCGCTGTCCATGGTGCCGGTCCTGACCGACTCCGAACGGCAACAGCTGGGGGCGTGGAACGACACTGCGGCGAAGGTGCCCGCGCAGACGCTGCCGGAGTTGTTCGCCGCGCAGGTCGCCGCCACCCCCGAGGCGACTGCGGCGGTCTTCGGGAACCAGTCGCTGACCTACGCCCAGCTCGATGCCCGCGCCGACCAGTTCGCCCACTGGCTCATCGATCACGGGGTCGGACCCGAGGACCGGGTCGCGATCATGTTGCCTCGCCGCCTGGAACTGGTCGTCGCCGTGCTGGGTGTCAGCAAAGCCGGCGCGGCCTGGCTGCCCATCGACGCGAACTACCCCCAGGCGCGCATCGACTACATCCTCGCCGACGCGCAGCCGGCGGTCGTGGTGGACGAGTCGGTGGTGCGCGAGGTCGGCCACTGCCCCACCGGTCCTGTGCGGTCGCGGGCGGTGCCCGAGAACGCGGCCTACGTCATTTACACCTCCGGTTCCACCGGACAGCCCAAGGGCGTGGTGGTCACCCACACCGGTCTGGCCAGTCTGGCCCGCAGCCTGGCCGAGCGGCTGGACCTGACCGCGCGGAGCCGGGTTTTGGCGCTGGCATCGCCGAGTTTCGATGTCTCGGTGCTGGAACTGCTCATGGCGATCGGCGGCGGCGCGGCCCTGGTGGTTCCGCCCGAGGGTGTGGTGGCCGGTGGAGAGCTGGCCGAGGTATTGGCCGGCCAGGAGATCAGCCACGCGTTGATCCCGCCCCCCGTGCTGGCCACCGTGCCCGCAGTACCCGAGACGGTACTGCCGTGCCTGGTACTGGGTGTGGCGGCGTGTCCTCCTGAACTCGTGCACCGGTGGTCGCCCGGGCGCCGGATGATCAACACCTATGGGCCGACCGAGGCCACCATCGCCATGACCATCGGCCCGGACATACCGCCCGGTGATGAGATCCCGCCGGTCGGCCATCCGACCGCGAACGCGCGTGCCTTCGTGCTGGACTCGTGGCTGCGTCCGGTGCCACCGGGTGCGGTGGGCGAGTTGTACATAGCCGGCGTGGGTGTGGCGCGGGGGTATCTGGGACGAGCGGGGCTGACCGCGGCACGCTTCGTGGCCGATCCGTTCGGTTTCGGCGAGCGGATGTACCGGACCGGGGACCTGGTCCGCTGGAACCCGGAAGGGGAGTTGGTCTTCGTCGGCCGTGTCGACGACCAGGTGAAGGTGCGGGGGTTCCGCATCGAACCCGGTGAGGTCGAGGCGGCGCTGCTGGCGCAGGAGTCGGTGGGACAGGCGGTGGCGGTGGTCCGCGCCGGCCGCGCCGGCGAACGGCTGGTGGGATATGTGACCGCCGCCGGGGAGAGCGCGGTGGATGCCGTCGCGGTGCGCGAGGGCGTGGCGGCCCGGCTGCCGGAGTACATGGTGCCGGCGGCGGTGGTGGTGCTCGATGCGCTGCCCCTTACGGCGAACGGGAAGGTCGACCGCAAGGCGTTGCCGGAACCCGACTTCAGCGGACGCGTCTCGGACAGGGAGCCGGTCACGGAGGTCGAACGGATGCTGTGCGATCTGTTCGCCGAGGTGCTCGGTCTGCCACGGGTCGGTGCGGACGACAGCTTCTTCGAGCTGGGCGGGGATTCGCTTCTCTCGATGCAACTGGCGGCGCGGGCCCGCCGTGACGGCATGGTCTTCGGCTCACGGGAGGTGTTCGAACATCGCACGCCCGCGGGCATCGCCACGATCGTGCAGCTGGGCGCGGACGACCCCGCTGCGGGCGGAGACCTCACCGCTGACGTCGACCTCCTCGACCTGGACCAGTCGGAGATCGACGCGTTCGAGGCCGAGTTCGACCACCAGTAGGACCGCCGATCCCGCCGCTCGTGCGGGCAACCGAAGGAATGGATGTGGCCGTGATGCACTCCGCGCTGGTGATCGGCACAGGACTGATGGGTACGTCGGTGGCGTTGGCGCTGCGGGCGCGTGGCATGACCGTGTACCTCGAGGACGTCGACTCGGCGGCCGCCCGGACGGCCGCGTCGCTGGGCGCGGGTACGGTGCAGCCGCCCACGGAAACCGTCGACCTGGCGATCGTCGCCGTGCCGCCGCCACTGGTCGGCAAGGTGCTGGCGGACGCACAGGGCAGACACCTGGCGCGGCACTACACGGACGTGGCGAGTGTGAAGGCGGAAACGCAGCACGACATCATCGACCTCGCCTGCGACACCTCGTGCTACATCGGCGGACATCCCATGGCGGGCGCGTCGCGCAGCGGTCCGCTGAAGGCCCGGGGCGACCTCTTCGAGGGCCGCACCTGGGCGCTGACGCCGACGGCGGACACCGATACGGAGACGCTCAACACGGCACTGGAACTGGTGACGCTGTGCGGCGCTGTTCCCGTGCTGATGGAGGCGGCGGTGCACGACCGCGCGGTGGCGCTGGTGTCCCACGCGCCCCATGTGGTGGCGAGCCTGGTCGCGATGCGCCTGGAGAGCGCCGAGGAACGTGAGGTGAGTCTGGCGGGCCCAGGCCTACGGGACCTGACCCGGATCGCGGAGGCCGACCCTCAGCTCTGGCTGGACATACTGGGCGGCAACGCCACGGCCGTGGCCGACCTCCTGGACGAACTGGGCGCCGATCTGAGCGAGATGGTCGCCGGGCTGCGCGCCATGGCGGCGACGGACGAAGCCAAGCGCAACAGTGGCATGGTGACGGTCGGGACCATGCTGCGCAGGGGAGTGTCGGGCCGTGGCCGCATCTCCGGCAAGCACGGGAGCCGGCCCGAGCGGTTCGAATCGGTGACCGTGATGATCGGGGACCAGCAGGGCGAACTGGCACGGCTGCTGACGGACGCGGACCGCGCGGACGTCAACATCGAGGACATCCGCATCGAACATGCCACCGGCCGGCAGGCCGGCCTGGTCCATGTCAGCGTCGCTCCCGGCATGACGGCACCGCTGAGGGAAGCTCTGCGGACGGGTGGCTGGCACGAGCGCTGAAAACAGAAGCGACCGCGCCGATTGCGACTGGACATGTTGTCCGGGCTCGCCCGTCAGGTTGATGATTCTTCTGTGCGGCACGTTCCGCATTCGACGTCGACCCCCTCGACCTGGAAATGGGCGAGTGGAGGAATTCACGGCTCAGTTCGACGAAGCACGTCAATCCCACAACTGACCGAGGGAGACATTGATGGCCCAGTCGCGGATCGAGGACATCTGGCCGCTGTCGCCACTGCAGGCTGGGTTGCTCTTCCACGCGGTTTACGATGGCGAAGGACCCGACGTCTACATAGGCCATTGGATCCTGGACCTGGACGGGCCGCTGGACGCGGCTAGGCTGCGCGCGTCGTGGGAGGCGCTGCTGACGCGGCACGCGCCGCTCAGGGCCTGTTTCCGGCAGCGTGACTCGGGTGAGACGGTGCAGATCATCCTCAGGGAGGTGGAACTGCCCTGGCGGGAGGTCGACCTCTCGCACCTCGAGGACCCCGAGGAGGCCGTGCGAGAGCTGGCCGAGGAGGACCGGACGACGAGGTTCGACCTCGCGCGGGCGCCGTTACTGCGGTTGACCTTGATCCGTCTCGACAACCGTACGCACCGGCTGGTGATGACCTGTCACCACACGATCATGGATGGCTGGTCGCTGCCGGTCGTGGTCAACGAGCTGTCGAAGCTGTACCCCGCCCACGGCGATCCGCGGGCCCTGCCCGCGGTGACGTCGTACCGGGACTACCTCGCGTGGCTGAGCAGGCAGGACAAGGAGAGGGCGCTGTCGGCATGGGTGGCGCAGCTGCGCGGTGCCGAGGAGCCGACGCTGGTGGCGCCCGCCGATCCGGGGCGAGCGCCCGGCGTGCCGGAGAGCGTCGAGGTCGAGCTGTCCGAGACCCTCACGCGCTCGCTGGACGAGCTGGCCCGCAGTCATGGGCTGACGCTGAACACGGTGGTGCAAGGCGCGTGGGCGATGGTGCTGGCGCGACTGGCGGGCCGGACGGACGTGGTGTTCGGGGCAGCGGTGTCGGCGCGGCCGCCGGATCTGCCCGGCGTGGAGGAGATGGCGGGGCTGTTCCTCAACACCGTTCCGGTGCGCGTACGGCTCCGCGGTGCGATGCCCGTCATGGAGTTGCTTGCGCAATTACAGAAACAGCAGTCGGCGCTCATACCAGACCAGTTCGTGGGGTTGGTGGACATACAGCAGGCGGCCGGCCCCGGCGCGGTCTTCGACACCATGATTGTCTTCGAGAAGTTCCCCAATAAGCCCGCCGAATCGGACTCCGCGGGGAACTTCGGAATTCGCATACATCAGGGCCGGGCAGCCGCCCATTATCCGCTGACGCTGGTGTGTGTCCCTGGCGAAAAGATGCTCCTCAAACTCGACTATCTGACGGAGCTCTTCGACCGGACCACGGCGTTCTCCATCGCCGAGCGGCTGAAGGAGGTCTTGCGTCAGCTGACGGGTGCGGGCGACCTGACGGTGGCCGAGATCGACGTGACGAGCGCGGCCGAGCGGGAACTGGTGGTCGACGCATGGGGTGCGGCAGCCCCCCTGACGCCGGGCCGGCCGGCCCCGGAACTGTTCGGCCGTCAGGTGGAGCGCCGCCACGACAAGACGGCGCTCGTCCAGGGCGATCGGTCGATGTCGTTCGGGGAACTGGCCGAGCACGCGGAGCGGCTTGCCGGCTATCTGCGCGGCAGGGGAGTGCGGCGCGGGGACCGGGTGGCCGTCGTGCTGGACCGGTCGCCCGAGCTGATCGCGACGCTGCTCGCGGTGTGGAAGGCGGGAGCGGCGTACGTCCCCCTGGATCCCGCGTATCCGGCGGAACGCCTGAAGTTCATGCTCGCGGACGCGGAACCGGCGGCGGTGATCTGCGCGGCGGCATACCGGGATGTCGTGCTGGACGGAGGGCTCGATCCGATCGTCCTGGACGATGTCCGCACGCGGCAGGCGGTGGCGGAGTGCACACGCCTGTCCGTGGACGTACACGCGGACGACCTCGCGTACGTGATGTACACGTCGGGGTCGACGGGAACACCGAAGGGCGTCGCGGTGTCGCACGGCAGCGTCGCGGCGCTGGTCGGCGAGCCGGGATGGGCGATCGGCCCCGATGACGCCGTGCTGATGCACGCCTCGCACGCCTTCGACATCTCCCTGTTCGAGCTGTGGGTGCCGCTGCTGTCGGGTGCCAGGGTGGTGCTGGCCGGACCGGGCGCGGTGGACGGCGAGGCCCTGGCCGGACATGTGGCCGGCGGTGTCACGGCCGCCCACCTGACCGCGGGGACCTTCCGGGTGGTGGCCGAGGAGTCACCGGAGTCGCTCGCCGGTCTGCGCGAGGTGCTGACCGGTGGGGACGCGGTCCCGCCCGCGGCGGTGGAGCGGGTGCGGCGCGGCAGTCCTGGCGTGCGGGTGCGGCATCTCTACGGCCCGACGGAGGCCACGCTGTGTGCGACGTGGTGGCTGCTCGAACCCTGCGACGCGACGGGAACGGTGCTGCCGATCGGACGACCGCTCCCGGGGCGGCGAACCTACGTCCTCGACGCGCTCCTGCGACCTGTGCCGCCGGGCGTGGTGGGCGAGCTGTATGTCGCCGGAGCCGGTGTGGCGCAGGGCTATCTCGGCCGTGCGGCGCTGACGGCGGAGCGGTTCGTCGCCGACCCGTTCACTGCCGGCGGCACGGCTGCGCGCAGCGCCAGCGCGCCGGGTGAGCGGATGTACCGGACCGGGGACCTGGCGTACTGGACGGACCAGGGTGCGCTGGTGTTCGCCGGACGCGCCGACGACCAGGTCAAGATCCGCGGGTATCGGGTGGAGCCCGGCGAGATCGAGGTGGTCCTCGCCGGCCTGCCCGGTGTCGGCCAGGCGGTGGTGTCCGTACGGGACGAGCACCTGATCGGTTATGTGGTCGCCGAAACGGGGCACGACGCCGACCCGGAGCGGCTGCGCGAACAACTCGCCGCGACGCTGCCGGAGTTCATGGTTCCGTCCGCGGTGCTGGTGCTGGACCGACTGCCGTTGACGGTCAACGGAAAGGTGGACCGGCAGGCCCTGCCCGCACCTGACTTCGCCGCGAAGGCGGCCGGCCGGGGGCCGGAGACGCAGGCCGAGCGCATCCTGTGCGCGGTGTTCGCCGAAGTCCTCGGCCTGGAACGGGTCGGGGCCGAGGACAGCTTCTTCGAACTGGGCGGGGACTCGATCTCCTCGATGCAGGTGGCCGCCCGTGCGCGGCGCGAGGGGATCTCCCTCACCCCCCGGCAGATCTTCGAGCACCGGACCCCTGAGCGGCTCGCGGGACTGGCACAACAGGCCCCGACGACACCGGCACGGGATCGCTCCGAGGCGGTCACCGGCGTGGGAGACATCCCATGGACGCCGGTGATGCGTGCCCTTGGGGATGCCGCGGTACGCCCTGACTTCGTGCAGGCGAAAACCGTCGTCACCCCGGCACACCTGAATCCGGATGCCCTGGTGGGCGCCCTGCAGGCGGTGCTCGACGTGCACGACCTGCTGCGGGCACGGGTGGCGCCCGACGGACGGCTGTTCGTGGCCGAGCGCGGCGCGGTGGACGCGGCCGGCCTGCTCACGCGGGTGCCGGCCAAGGCCGGGAACCTCGACGAGCTTGCCGCGCGCGAGGCCAGGGCGGCGGCCGGCACGCTGGACCCGTCGGCGGGAATCATGGTGCGGGCCGTATGGGTCGACGCCGGAGCCGACCGGCCGGGCCGGCTGGCTCTGGTGGCACATCACCTGTCGGTCGACGCGGTCTCCTGGGGCATCCTGCTGCCGGATCTGCGCTCGGCGTACGACGAGGTGCTCTCCGGCGGGACCCCTGCCCTGGAGCCCGCGACGACCTCGTACCGGCACTGGGCGCGGCACCTGACCGAGCAGGCGTTCAGCGCGAGCACGATCGCTGAAGTCGATCACTGGGTCGCCGTACTGGGCGGTGCGGATTCGTCCCTCGTAAAGCAGACCGTAAAGCAGACCGGGCAGCCGCACTCCTGGTCACGGACGCTGACCGGAGCCACGGCGCGCAGTCTGGTGGCCCGGCTGCCGGGGGCTTTCCACTGCGGGATCCACGAAGTCCTGCTGGCGGGTCTCGGAGGTGCGGTGGCGCGGTGGCGCGGTACCGGCGCCGGAATCCTGGTGGACGTGGAAGGCCACGGCCGCCACGGCGCCGACGGAATGGATCTGTTGCGCACCGTCGGCTGGTTCACCAGCGTCCACCCGGTCCGCCTCGACGTCTCCGACGTCGACCTCGCTGCCGCGGCGGCGGGCAACGCTGCCGCCGGGCAGTTGCTGAAGGCCGTGAAGGAACAGGCCCGCGCCGTCCCCGGCGACGGCCTCGGCTATGGGCTGTTGCGCCATCTCAACCCCGAAACCGGGGCCAGGCTGGCCGAGTTGCCGTCCCCGCAGATCGGATTCAACTACTTCGGCCGCTCCGGCCTCGCCGCCGAGGACACTCCGTGGGAGGCGAGCGAGGAGTCGCTCGGCGGCGGCCCGTGGACGCCCTCGGCCCACCCGGTGGAGGTCGCAGCGGATGTCCAGGACACGCCCGCAGGACCCCGGCTGAGACTGGCCATCGACGGCAGGGACCTCGACCCCGACACGGTGGAGCGGCTCGGCGAGGCATGGCTGGAGATGCTGACCGGCTTCGCGGCACTGGCCGAGGATCCCGGCGCCGGCGGGCACACACCGTCCGACTTCGCCCTGGTGGAGCTGGTGCAGCGGGACGTGGCCGAGCTGGAGGCCGCGGTGCCGGGGCTGACGGACGTCTGGCCGCTGTCACCGCTGCAGGAAGGCATGCTCTTCGAACGGGCCGTCGACGCGGACGGCGTCGACGTCTACCAGAGCCAGCGGATCCTGGACCTCGAAGGGCCGCTCGACGCGCCACGGCTGCGTGCGGCGTGGCAACGGCTGGTCGCCCGGCACGCATCGCTGCGGACAAGCTTCCACCAGCTCGGATCCGGCGAAACGGTGCAGGCCGTCGCGGACGAGGTCGCTGTCCCATGGCGCGAGGCCGATCTGTCCCACCTCGACGAGGAGGCCGCCGCCGCGGAGGCCGACCGCCTGCTCGCACAGGATCAGGCCGAACGGTTCGACGTGACCAGGGCGCCGCTGCTCCGGCTGCTGCTGATCCGTCTCGGTGAGAGCACGCACCGGCTCATCGTGACGTCGCACCATGTCGTCCTGGACGGCTGGTCCACACCGATCGTCCTGGGTGAGATGTCGACGGGGTACGCGGGTGGACAGGGCCCGTCGACGGCGCCGTCCTATCGGGACTACCTGGCGTGGCTGCGCCGTCAGGACGTGGAGGCGACACGAGCGGCGTGGCGGGCCGAGCTCGCCGGGTCGGACGAACCGACCCTGACGGACGCCGACGCGGACAAGACGATGGTCATGCCGGACAGGCATGGCGCATGGCTGCCCGAGGAGACGACGCAGGCGCTCACCGACTTCGCGCGTGGCCATGGACTGACGCTGAGCACGATCGTGCAGGGCGCATGGGCGCTGGTGCTGGCTCGGCTGGCGGGCCGGACGGACGTGGTGTTCGGGACGGTGGTGTCGGGGCGTCCCGCGGAGGTGCCGGATGTCGAGCGGATGGTGGGGATGTTCATCAACACCGTCCCGGTCCGCGTGCGGCTCGAAGGCGGCCAGCCGGTGCTGGAGATGCTGCGGGACGTGCAGAGGCGCCAGTCGGCGTTGACGGAACACCAGTACCTGGGGCTGTCGGAGATCCAGCGGCTGGCGGGGGCGGGCGCAATCTTCGACACCCTCGTGATGGTCGCGAACTACCCGGACGACGACGCCGGTCCCGGCGACGACGGCGGCTTCGCGATCAGCTCGCTCCGCACCCGGACCGGTACCCCCTATCCGCTGACGATGAGCGTCTCTCCCGGAAACCGCCTGCGGATCGATGTGGCCTACCGGCCCGATCGCATCGACCGGGAAACGGCCGCCGAGGTCGCCGGGCAGGTCGTGCGGGTCATCGAACGAATCGTGGCGGAGCCCTCGCTTCCGGTGGGCCGCCTTGCCGTGACGCAGGCACCGACGCGCGCGGCGGTGCTGGAACACGGCGACGCGACCGGCGAAGCGGCCGGCCCGCAGTCGGTGCTGGAGCTGTTCCGGCAGCAGGCCGACAGGTCCCCGGACGCGGTGGCGGTCATGGCCGGGGGACGCACCCTGACCTACGCCGACCTCGACCGGAGATCGGACGGCCTGGCGGGGCACCTCGCCGGGCTGGGCGTGCGGCGCGGCGACTGTGTCGGCGTGGTGCTGGAACGCGGCGCGGACCTGTTCGTCGCCCTGCTCGCGGTCTGGAAGGCGGGGGCCGCGCAGGTACCGGTGAACGTGGGCCACCCCGCGGAACGGATCGACCGGATGCTGGCCGACGCCGGCGCACGGATGGCGCTCTGCGTGACGGCGACCCACGACGCGGTGCCGGACGGGGTCGAGCCGGTGATCATGGACGTACCGGCGATCGAGGAAGCGGAGCACCAGGCGCCGGTGCTCACGGTCGGGGCGCACGACGTGGCCTACGTGATGTACACGTCGGGATCGACCGGGGTCCCGAAGGGCGTCGCGGTGCCGCACGCAAGCGTGGCGGCTCTGGCGAGCGAGCCCGGCTGGTCGCAGGGCCCGGACGACTGCGTGCTGCTGCACGCGTCGCACGCGTTCGACGCGTCGTTGCTGGAGATCTGGGTGCCACTGGTCAGTGGGGCCTGCGTGCTGGTCGCGGAACCGGGCGCGGTCGACGCGCAGCGGCTGCGCGAAGCGATCGAACGAGGCGTGACCACCGCCCATCTGACGGCCGGGAGTTTCCGGGTGGTGGCCGAGGAAGCTCCGGAATCCTTCCGCGGGCTGCGCGAGATCCTGACCGGCGGGGACGCGGTACCCCTCGCGTCCGTCGCACGGGTGCGCCGGGCGTGCCCCGAGGTCCGGTTCCGGCAGCTCTACGGCCCCACCGAGACCACCCTCTGCGCCACGTGGCACCTCCTCGAACCCTGGGACGAAACGGGCGACACCTTTCCGATCGGCCGACCGCTGGCCGGACGGCGGGCCTATGTGCTCGATGCGTTCCTCCAGCCGGTGGCGCCCAACGTGACCGGCGAGCTCTACCTCGCGGGCGACGGCCTCGCGCACGGCTATCCGGGCGAGAGCGGGCAGACCGCGGAGCGGTTCGTCGCCGATCCGTTCGTCCCCGGCGACGCGGCGACGGGCGGGCGGATGTACCGCACCGGTGACCTGGCGCGCTGGACGGACCGGGGCGAGCTGCTGTTCGCCGGAAGGGCCGACTCCCAGGTGAAGATCCGGGGCCACCGCGTGGAGCCCGGGGAGATCGAGGCGGCCCTGGCCGAAGTCGCGCAGATCGCGCAGGCGGTCGTGGTGGCGCGTAAGGACCAGCCCGGCGAGAAGCGGCTGATCGCGTACGTGACCGCACAAGGGGATGCGCAACCGGATACCGACGCGGTCCGCGAGCACCTCGCGGCGCGGCTGCCGGAGTACATGGTGCCCGCGGCGGTGGTGGCGCTGGACGGCTTCCCGCTGACGCTCAACGGAAAGATCGACACTGCGGCCCTGCCGGCTCCCGAGTTCACCGCGAAGGCGGCCGGCCGTGAGCCGCGTACCGCGGATGAGCGGGTGCTGTGCGACCTGTTCGCCGAGATACTCGGGCTGGACCGGGTCGGCGCCGACGACGGCTTCTTCGAGCTGGGCGGCGACTCGATCCTGTCGATGCGGCTGGCCGCCCGCGCACGTCGCGAGGGCCTCGTCTTCGGGGCGAAGCAGGTCTTCGAGCGGAAGACGCCCGCGGGGATCGCGGCGGTCGCCGAGCGGGGCGGACCGGCGCCGGCCGACCTCGCCGACGGCGTCGGCGAGGTCCCGTGGACGCCAGTGGTGCGGGCCCTGCTCGAGCGCGACCCCCGCGCGATGACCCGGCGGGCACCGGCGCAGTGGGTGACCGTGGGCGCGCCCGACGACCTGTCCGTGGACGTGCTGGCGGCCGGACTCGCCGCGGTCATCGACACCCATGACATGCTGCGCAGCCGGATCGTGGAGACCGACGGGGAACAGCCCCGGCTGGTCGTGGCCGACCGGGCGGCGGTGGCCGCGGCGACGCTGGTCGAGCGGGTCGAGGCCGGCGTTGGTGACATGGACGAGATCGCGGAGCGCCGTGCCGGCGAGACCGCCACCCGGCTGGATCCCGCCGCCGGCGTGATGATCAGAGCGGTGTGGGTGGACGCCGGACCCGGCCGCCCCGGACGGCTCGTGGTGGTGGCGCACCATCTCCTGGCCGACGTCGTGTCGTGGCGCGTCCTGCTGGCGGACCTGCAGGCAGCGTGTGCGGCCGTGGCCGCGGGCCGGGAACCGGCGCTCGATCCGGTCGGCGTCTCCTACCGGCGCTGGGCACGGACACTGGCCGAGCAGGCGGCGATCCGGTCCGCGGAGCTGGAGACGTGGACGGCGATCCTCGACGGAGCGCCGTCGTGGCCGGGCGAGTTCGACCCCACGCGCGACACCATGTCGACCGCGGGACGCAGGTCCTGGCGGCTGCCGCGGGACAAGGCGGGCGTGCTCGTGGCGAAGGCGACCTCGGCCTTCCACTGCGGGGTTCACGAGGTGTTGCTGGCCACTCTGGCGGGCGCGGTGGCCCGGTGGCGCGGCGACCCGGCCGTCGTGGTGGACGTCGAGGGCCACGGCCGCCAGCCCATCGGTGACCTGGACCTGTCCCGGACCGTCGGCTGGTTCACCGACATACATCCGCTCCGGCTGGACGTGACCGGAATCGACACGGCCGAAGCCCTCTCGGGCGGCGACGCGGCAGGCAGGCTGCTGAAGAGCGTCAAGGAGAGCGTGCGCGCCGTGCCCGACGGCGGGCTCGGCTACGGGATGCTGCGTCATCTCAACGCAGAGACCGGGCCGGTCCTGGCGGCGCTGCCGAAGCCAGGTATCGGGTTCAACTACCTCGGCCGCTTCACGTCCCGGCCCGGCGGTGCCGCCGAGCCCTGGCAGACGGTGGGGACCATCGGCGGTACGACGGATGAGGACACGGCGCTGCGCCACGTCCTGGAGATCGACGCGGTCGTGCTGGACACCGCCGAAGGACCCGAGCTCGAGCTGACCGTGACCTGGGCCGGGCGCATCCTCGGCGACGCCGAGGCGGAGTCGCTCGTGCAGGGCTGGCTGTCCATGCTGGCCGGCCTCGCCGCCCACCTCGAGGCGGGCGGCGCCGGAGGGCACACGCCGTCCGACTTCCCGCTCACCGCGCTGACGCAGCGGGACGTGGCGGAGGTCGAGGCCGCCGTACCGGGCCTGCTCGACATCTGGCCGCTGTCCCCGCTCCAGGAGGGCCTGCTGTTCCACGCCGCCGACGAGCGCGGCCCGGACCTCTACGCCAGCATGCGCACCCTCGTCATCGAGGGACCGCTGGACGTCGCCCGCTTCCGCAGGTCGTGGCAGGTGCTGCTGGACCGGCACCCCGCCCTGCGGGCGAGTTTCCACCAGCTCGGGTCGAGTGCGACGGTGCAGGCGGTCGCCGCCGAGGTGACGCCGCCCTGGCAGGAGACCGACCTGTCCAATCTGCCCGAGGACGAGGCGCTGGCGGAAGTCGACCGTCTCGCGGCGGAGCTGCACGCCGAGCGGTTCGACCTGACCCGGGCGCCGCAGCTGCGTCTGCACCTGCTGCGGCTCGGTGAGCGCCGGCACCGGCTCGTCTTCACGTCGCATCACATCGCGGCGGACGGCTGGTCCCTGCCGCTCATCACCGGTGAGGTGCTCGCGGCGTACTACGCCGGCGGCGAGGGCCGGGCGCTGCCGGCCCCGACGTCGTACCACGACTACCTCGCCTGGACCGTGCGCCAGGACAAGACAGCTGCCCGGGAGGCGTGGCGGGCCGAACTCGCGGGGCTCGACGAGGCGACCCACGTCGTGCCACCGGAAACGATCATCGCGCCCGTCGAGCCGGACCGGGTCGCGTTCGCATTCGACGACGGCCTGAGCCGGCGCCTGGTGGAGTTCACCCGCCGGCACGATGTGACGGCGAACACGCTCTTCCAAGGTGTCTGGGCACTGTTGCTGGCCCGGCTGACCGGTCGCGACGACGTGGTCTTCGGCGCCGCGGTGGCCGGCCGTCCGCCCGAGATCCCCGGTGTCGAGTCCGCGGTCGGCCTGTTCATGAACATGCTGCCCGTCCGGGCCCGCCTGGCCGGCGCCGAACCCTTCCTCGACATGCTGGCGGACCTGCAGGAACGACAGGTCGCGTTGATACCGCACCAGCACGTCGGGCTGACCGAGATCAAGCAGCATGCCGGTCCCGGCGCGGCATTCGACACGATCGTGGTGTTCGAGAACTACCCGCCCCCGCCGCCCGCGTCCGACGAACCCGACGCACTCGTCATGCGTCCCGCGTCAATCCCGAACGACACCGGGCACTACCCACTGTCCATGCGCGCCTCCGTAGCGGGCCCCGTCCACGGCGAAGTCATCTTCCGCCCGGACGCCTTCGAAAGGACCCAGGTCGAGGACCTTCTCGCGTCGCTCCTCCGGGCTCTCGAACAGGTCGTGGCCGATCCGCGGACGCCCGTGGGACGGGTCGGCCTGATCGGACGCGAGCAACGCCGCCTGGTGGTGGACGAGTGGAACAGGACCGACGAACCGCTCGCGGCGCAGACGCTGCCGGAGCTGTTCCGCGGGCAGGCCGCGCGGACACCGGACGCGCCCGCCGTGCAGGACGCGGCGCGGAGTCTTTCGTACAGCGAACTGCTCGGCGAGGTCGAAGCGATGGCGCGACTGCTCGTGGGCCTGGGCGTGCGGCGTGAGGCCCGGGTGGGAGTACTGGTCGAGCGCTCGGCCGAGCTGGCGGTGACCCTGCTGGGGGTGACGTTCGCCGGCGGAGCGTTCGTACCGGTCGACCCGGACTATCCCCGCGAGCGCATCGAGTTCATTCTGGCGAACTCGGCGCCGCAGGTGCTGGTGTGCACGGAGACGACCCGAGCGGCCGTACCCGCGCAGTTCACGGGCACGGTGCTGGTGCTGGATGAGCTGCCCGCCGCCGACCCGGATGCCGAGCTGCCGCACGTGGCACCCGAGGACGCGGCGTACGTGATCTACACGTCGGGGTCGACAGGGGTGCCCAAGGGCGTCCTGGTCGCCCACTGCGGACTCGTCAACCTGGGGTACGCGCACATCGAGCGCATGGCCGTGACGTCGTCCTCGCGGGTCCTGCAGTTGTCCGCGATCGGATTCGACGCCATCGTCTCCGAGCTGTACATGACCCTGCTGGCCGGTGCGACCCTGGTACTGCCGGACGCGGCGAGCATGCCGCCCCGCGTGACCCTGGGCGACGCGATCCGCAGGGCGGACATCACCCACCTGACCGTGTCGCCCAGTGTGCTGGCGAGCGAGGACGACCTGCCGGACACCCTGCGGACAGTGCTGACGGGCGGCGAGGCGCTGCCGGCCGCGCTGGTGGACCGCTGGTCGCCGGGCCGCCGGGTGATCCAGGCCTACGGGCCGACCGAGACGACCATCTGCTCGACGATGAGCGCCCCGCTGGCGCCCGGCCACGATGTGGTCCCCCTCGGCGGCCCGATCCGCAACGTGCGGCACTACGTGCTCGACGCCTTCCTCCAGCCGGTACCGCCGGGGGTGGTCGGCGAGCTCTACATCACGGGCGTCGGACTGGCCCGTGGCTACCTCGGACGCCCCGGCCTGACGGCGGAGCGGTTCGTCGCGAGCCCGTTCGCCCCCGGTGAGCGGATGTACCGCTCGGGCGACCGGTTCCGCTGGAGCCCGGAGGGCCAGCTGATCTTCGCGGGCCGGGTCGATGCACAGGTCAAGGTGCGTGGATACCGGGTCGAGCCGGCTGAGATCGAGGCCGTGCTCGCGGAGCATCCCCAAGTTGGCCAGGTGGCGGTCGCCGTCCGCAGGGATGGACCCGGCGACAAGCAACTGGTGGCGTATGTCGTGCCTTCGGCCGACGCTTCCGGCGCGAACGGCACGCTGACCTCCGCCCTGCGCGAGCTGGCCGCCGAACGCCTGCCGGAGTACATGATGCCCGCGGCGTTCGTGACGCTGGACCACATGCCGCTCACCCCGAACGGCAAGCTCGACCACCGGGCGCTGCAGACCCCCGACTTCGCCGGGATGTCTTCGGGGCGGGAGCCGCGCACAGCGATGGAAGCGAGGCTGTGCGAGCTGTTCGCGGAAGTACTCGGCCTGGACCGGGTGGGCGCCGACGACAGCTTCTTCGAACTCGGCGGCGATTCGATCATCTCGATGCAGCTCTCGGCCCGAGCCCGCCGCAAGGGGCTGGAACTGAGCGCGTGGCAGGTGTTCGAGGAAAGGACACCGGAACGGCTGGCGGCGCTTGTCGCGGAACTCCCCGCCGCCGGCGATGCCACCGCGGCGCCGGAGACCTCGGCGGGCACGCTCGTCGATCTCTCGTCCGAGCAGATGCACCAACTCGAGGCCGGACTGGCCGATGAACAAGCGCTGTAAGGAGCAGACCGTGACAGTTGACGGCACCCGCCCGAAGCCCCGCTCCAGCGTGGAGGACGTCTGGCCCCTTTCGCCGTTGCAGGAAGGGATGCTGTATCACACCGCACTCGACCACGACGGCCCCGACACCTACACCGTGCAGACCGTCTACGGCATCGACGGCCCGCTGGACGCTGCCCGGCTGAGGGCGTCGTGGCAGGCCGTCGTGGACCGGCACGCCGCGCTGCGGGCGTGTTTCCGCTACGTCAGCGGCGCACAGATGGTGCAGGTCATCGCGCGGGACGCCGAGATCCCCTGGCGCGAGACGGATCTGTCCGGACTGCCGGACAACGTCGCCGACCGCGAAGTGGACCGGCTGGCCGCGGACGAGGTGGCCGAGCGGCTGCACATCGAGACGGCACCACTGATGAAACTGCACCTGATCCGGCTCGGCCCGCAGCGCCACCGCCTCGTCCACACCCTTCACCACGTGCTGGTGGACGGCTGGTCGATGCCGGTCATCCACCGCGAACTGGCAGCCGTCTACGCGGCGGACGGGGACGCGTCAGGGCTCCCGCCCGCCGGGTCCTACCGGGACTACCTCGCGTGGCTGGGCCGACAGGACAAGGAGGCGGCCAGGGCAGCCTGGCGAGCGGAGTTCGCGGGGCTGGACACGCCCACCACGGTCGCCCCGGCCGACCCGACCCGCGTGCCGGACATCGACACGGTGCTGCTCGAGCTGTCCACGCGGCTGACGGCAGACCTGGCCGCACTGGCGCGCCGTCACGACCTCACCCTGAACAGCGTCGTGCAGGGCGCGTGGGCCGTCGTGCTGTCCCAACTGGCCGGCCGTACCGACGTGGTGTTCGGCGCGACCGCCTCGGGGCGGCCCGGCGACCTCGACGGCGTGGAGTCGATGGTCGGCCAGCTGCTCAACACCCTGCCGGTGCGGGTCCGCCTCGACGGCGGGCGGCGGGCCGTCGAGCTCTTCGCCGAACTGCAGCGCGACCAGTCGGCTCTAATGGCCCACCACCACCTCGGCCTGCAGGACGTGCAGGCCGTCACCGGACCCGGAGCGGTCTTCGACACACTCGTCATCTACGAGAACTTCCCCCGCAAGCGACCCGGCCGGGCGCCGGACGACGGCCTGGTCCTGCACCCGGTGAAGCGCGGGCGCAACTCCTCGCACTACCCGTTCACCCTGATCACCGGACCCGGCGAGCAGATGCCGCTCATCCTCGACTACGACCGGGGTCTGTTCGACCGCGCGGTCGCCGAATCCGTCGTCGGCGCACTGGCCCGCGTGCTGGAGCGGTTGGTCGCCGAGCCCGATGTGCTGGTCGGCCGCCTGACCCTGCTGAGCGAGGCCGAGCGCGCCCTGGTGGTGGACGAATGGAACGCGACCACGGGCCCCGTGCCCGGTGCATCCGTGGTCGAGATGTTCGCGCGGCGGGTGGCCGAGGCGCCGGACGCGGTGGCGATCACCGACGCCGACGGCGCGAATCTGACCTACGCCGAGGTCGACCGGGCCTCGAACCGGCTGGCCGGCTACCTCGCCGGTCGGGGCACAGGCCGCGGCGACCGGGTCGGGGTGGCCATGAACAGGTCACCGGACCTGCTGATCGCGTTCCTGGCGATCTGGAAGGCAGGTGCGGCGTACGTCCCGGTGGACATCGAGTACCCGGCCGAGCGGATCGCGTCCATCCTCGACGACTCCGCCGTCTCCACCGTCCTGTGCACCGAGGCCACCAGCGCCGTCGCGCCGCAGGACGCGATCGTCCTCGACGCGCCGAAGACGCGGGCGGCCGTCGACGGCTGCGCCGCCACGGCGCCGGAAAACCTGCCGAGCGCCGACGACCTGGCGTACGTGATGTACACCTCCGGATCCACCGGCCTCCCGAAGGGCGTGGGCATCCCCCACGGAGCCGTGGCCGGCCTGGCCGGTGACGAGGGCTGGAAGATCGGTCCGGGCGACGGCGTGCTGATGCACGCGACACACGTCTTCGATCCCTCGCTCTACGCGATGTGGGTGCCGCTCGCCACGGGCGGCCGCGTCCTGCTCACCGAACCGGGTGTGCTGGACGCGGCCGGGGTACGCCGGGCCGTCGAACGCGGCGCGACCGCCGTCCACCTCACCGCCGGTACCTTCCGCGCCCTGGCGGAGACGTCCCCGGAGTGTTTCGCGGGACTGGTCGAGATCGGGACCGGCGGCGACGTGGTCCCCGCACAGTCGGTGCAGAACCTGCGGCGGGCCCAGCCCGGCCTGCGGGTGCGCAACACCTACGGACCGACCGAGACCACCCTGTGCGCGACGTGGAAGCCGATCGAGCCCGGCGAGGAGCTCGGGCGGGAGCTGCCGGTCGGCCGCCCCATGACCAACCGCAAGGTCTACATCCTCGATGCCTTCCTGCGCCCGGTCGCGCCGGGAGTCGCCGGCGAGCTGTACATCGCCGGTACGGGGCTGGCCCGCGGGTACCTCACCAGCCCCGGCCTGACCGCCGGGCGGTTCGTGGCGTGCCCGTTCCTCGCCGGGGAACCGATGTACCGCACCGGCGACCTGGCGCGCTGGAACCAGCACGGCGAGGTCGTCTTCCTCGGCCGCGCCGACGACCAGGTCAAGATCCGCGGTTACCGGGTGGAGCTGGGCGAGGTGGAGGCTGTGCTGGCGGCCCAGTCCGGGGTGGTCGAGGCAGTCGTCGTGGCGCGGGAGGACCAGCCGGGCGAGAAGCGCCTGGTGGGCTACTTCGTCTCCGACGGCAGCGATGCGGGGGCAGCACAGATCCGGCGGAACATGGCCCTGGTCCTGCCCGCGTACATGGTTCCGACGGCGGTCGTCGCCCTGCCCGGCCTGCCGGTCACCGCCCACGGCAAGGTGAACCGCCGGGCCCTGCCCGCCCCGGATCTCGCCGGACACGCGTCGGAGAAGGCGCCGGAGAGCGAGACCGAGAAAGTGCTGTGCGCGCTGTTCTCCGAGATCCTCGGCGTCGACCACGTGGGGGGCGACGACACCTTCCACGACCTCGGCGGGAGTTCGGCGCTGGCCATGCGGCTCATCGCGCGGATCCGTGAGGAACTCGGCGCGGACCTGCCCATCCGGCAGCTGTTCTCCTCACCGACCCCCGCGGGTCTGGCGAGGGTGCTTGCCGCGAAGTCACGCCCCGCACTGGAAGCCGTCCAGCGGCCGGACCGGGTGCCGGTCACCACCCGCCAGTTGCGCGCCAGGCTGCTGGCCGACCCCGGCAAGGACACGGCCGGCCTCCATACGTCGGTCGCACTGCGCCTGCGCGGCCGGCTGGACGTGCCCGCGCTGGCGGCGGCGCTCGGCGACGTCGCGGCCCGGCACGACATTCTGCGCACCACCTTCCCCGGCGACGCACACAGCGTCCACCAGCACATCCAAGACGCCCTCGCGGTCGAGCTGACGCCCGTCCCGGCCACCGAGGCGGACCTTCCCGGGCTGCTCGCCGAACGGCACGAGTCGGTGTTCGACCTCACCAAGGACGTGCCGTGGCGATGTGAGCTCTTCCGACTCGCGGAGAAGGAGCACGTACTGCTCCTGCGGGTGCACCGGATCCTCGCCGACGACGACTCGCTGGACGTGTTCTTCCGCGACCTGGCGGCCGCGTACGGCGCGCGGCGCGAGGGCCGGGCCCCGGAACGCGCGCCCCTGGCCGTGCAGTTCGCCGACTACGCGATATGGGAGCAGACGCTGCTCGCGGACGAGAACGAGCCGGGCAGCCTGCCCCACGAGCAGATCGCCTTCTGGCGGGACAACCTGGCCGGCATCGACGGGGAGACGGTGCTGCCGTTCGACCGCCCGCGGCAGGCTGTCCCTTCGCGCCGGGCCGGCACGGTCGAGCTGCAGCTGGACGCGGGCCCGTACGCCCGGTTGATGGCGGCGGCGGAGCCGGCCGGCGCGGACGCGTTCCAGGTGGTGCACGCCGCGCTCGCCATGCTGCTGACCAAACTGGGCGCGGGCCACGACCTGGTGATCGGCACGACGCTGCCCCGGGACGAGGACCTCATCGACCTCGAGCCGATGATCGGACCGTTCGCCCGGCCGGTCGCCCTGCGCACGGAAGTCTCGGGCGACCCGGACTTCCTGGAAGTGGTCACCCGCGTGCAGGAAGCGGTCCAGGCCGCGCAGGAGCACCTGGACGTACCATTCGAGCGCCTCGCCGACCTGCTCGACCTGCCCGCCTCCCTCTCCCGCCACCCCGTGTTCCAGGTCGAACTCGAGGTGCTGGAGGAGGGGCTCGGCACCTGGGACGCGAGGGAACTGCCGGGCCTGCGCACCGAAGTCGAACCCGGCGGGGCCGAAGCCATGGAGCTGGACCTCGCGTTCAGGCTCACCGACGACGAGGACGGCCTCGAAGGCACCCTCCGCTACGCCACCGACCTGTTCGACCGGGACACGGCCGAGTCGGTGGCCCGGCGGCTGGTCCGCGTCCTGGAACAGGTGGCGGAGGACCCCCGGCGGCGCATCAGCGACCTGGACATCTTCCTGGACGACGCCGAACGCAGCCGTCCGGTCATCGCACCGGCGCGGTGGCACGGGGCCGCGCCCCCGGCGCTCGCCGGCCTGGCCGAGGACGGCCCGCTCGGCGCACTCCTCCTCGACGACCGGCTGCGCCCGGTCCCACCCGGGGCCGTGGGCGATCTCTACGTCACCGGGGCGGCACTGGACGAAGGCAAGTCCGGCCGGCCGACCGTGCCCTGCCCGTTCGGAACTCCGGGACATCAGATGCTGCGCACGGGCCTGCTCGCCCGGAAGACCGCCGCCAAAACCCTGCTCGTCGTGGGCGAACGGCGGCGCTCGGCCCCGGCGTTGAAGACGGGCGACTACGAGATCCTGCTGCCGCTGCGAGCCGGCGGTGATCGCCCGCCACTGTTCTGCCTCCACGCGAGTGGCGGTCTGAGCTGGAACTACCAGCCGCTGCTGCGGCATCTTCCGGCGAACCAGCCGGTCTACGGAGTGCAGGCGCGCGGCTTGGCCCGCACCGAACCCCTGCCGGGCAGCGTCGAGGAGATGGCGGCCGATTACCTCGCGCACATCCGGGCCGTGCAGCCGACAGGGCCGTACCACCTTCTCGGCTGGTCCCTCGGCGGGCGGATCGCGCAGGCGATGGCCGCGTCGCTCGAGGCGGAAGGGGAGGACGTCGGCCTGCTCGCCCTGCTCGACGCCTACCCCGTCTACATGGGACGCAACGCCACCGGCACGGTGAGCGAAGAAGCCGTGCGCGACGAAGAGGCCGTGCAAAAGCGCAAGCAGCAGGACCTGGAGCTCGCCAGCGGACTGGTCCAGGGGTCCGGCACCAGGAAGCGCCTCCAGGCGGTGATGCGCAACCTCTGGGAGGTCGGGCCGCGGCACACCGCCTCGCCCTTCACCGGCGACATCCTGCTCTTCATCGCCTCGCTGGACCGGCCGGCACATCTGCCCGTGCCGGAGGCGATAGCCAGCTGGAAGGACTTCACCAGCGGAACCATCGAGCCCCACGAAATCCCGTCCAACCACTACGACTTGGTGCAACCCGCGGCGCTGGCCCAGATTGGAGCCATCGTCGCCGAGAAACTCCATTCCCGGCCGAAGAGCGAAAGGACGCAATGATGACCAACCCGTTCGACGACGACAACGGTTCCTTTTTCGTGCTGGTCAACGGTGAAGGCCAGCACTCCCTATGGCCGACCTTCGCGGAAGTGCCTGCCGGATGGTCCCGTGTGCACGGTGAGGCCACCCGTCAGGAATGCCTCGACTACGTCGAGGAGAACTGGCAGGACCTCCGGCCGAAGAGCCTCATCCAGGAAGCCGGCGCCTGAGACCAGGGTGTCCAGCCGCTCAATGCGAACGGTTGGACATGGCGAAAGGACCTGCGCAGTGCTCGAGGAGAACAACGTTGTCCGGGGCTCGTTCGAGGAGATCAACGTTGAACTGGGCTTGGACATACACCGACGTGACCGGTTCGATCCGGTGCCGGAGCTACGCGCCCTGATGGCCGAGGGCCCCATGCCCGTACTGGGCGTCGAGGACGCCCCCGAAGGGCGGACCGCATGGCTCGCCGCCGGGTACGACGAGATCCGGCAGGTTCTCGGCTCGGACAAATTCAGCTCCAAGCTGCTCTACCGTGGCACCGCGGCCGGTTTCATATTCCCCGGCTTCCTCACTCAGTACGATCCACCGGAGCACACGCGTCTGCGCCGGATGGTGACGGGCCCGTTCGCCATCCGGCGGATACAGGGATTCCGGCCGCAGGTGGAGAAGACCGTCGAGGCCACCCTCGGCGACATCGAGTCCACCGGTGGCCCGGTGGACTTCGTCCCACATTTCGCCTGGCCCATCGCGACGACGGTGACCTGTGACTTCGTCGGCATTCCGCGCGACGATCAGGCGGAGCTGTCCCGTGCCCTGCACGCCAGCCGGGCCGAACGGTCGGGCAAGCGGCGCCTGGCGGCGGGAAACAAGTTCTGGGCGTACATGAACCAGGTCGTGACGCGTACCCGCCGCGATCCCGGTGACGACCTGTTCGGCGTCGTGGTGCGCGAGCACGGCGACGAGATCACCGACGCGGAGCTGATCGGCGTGGCCGCGTTCGTCATGGGTGCGGGCGGGGACCAGGTGGCCCGCTTCCTCGCGGCGGCCGCATGGCTGATGGTCGAGGAGCCCGAGCAGTTCGCCGTTCTGCGGGACAGGCCGGACACCGTGCCGGACTGGCTGGACGAGGTGGTCCGGTACATCACCAGCGACGAGAAGACCACACCGCGCGTCGCGCTGGAGGACGTGCACATCAGTGGGTGCCCCATCAAGGCGGGCGACACCGTCACCCCCTCGTTCCTGGCCGCGAACCGCTGGAACTTCCCCGGCCCGGACGACCGGTTCGACATCACCAGGAAAAAGCCCGTGCACGTCGCGTTCGGGCACGGCATCCACCACTGCCTCGGCCGGTCGCTGGCCGAGATGGTGTTCCGGGTGGCGATCCCCGCTCTGGCCCACCGCTTTCCGACCCTGCGGCTGGCCGAACCGGATCGCGAGATCACGTTGGGACGGCCGCCGCTCAACGTGGAAGCCCTGCGGCTCAACTGGTAGCGCCGAGGCTAGGAGGAGAACCAATGGCAGGGGAGGAGCTTCCCGCTGATGCGTCGAGTGATCACGACCCGCGCCCCCTCCACGTACGCAGGCAGGGCCTCGATCCGGCGGACGAACTGCTCGCGGCGGGACCGCTGACGAAAGTCACCGTCGGATCCGGAGCGGACGCCGAGACCCGCTGGATGGCGACCACGCACGCCGTCGTCCGGCAGGTGATGGGCGATCACAAGAGGTTCAGCACACGGCGGCGCTGGGACCGGCGGGACGAGATCGGGGGTGAGGGCATCTTCCGGCCGCGTGAGCTGGTGGGCAACCTGATGGACTACGACCCGCCGGAGCACACCCGGATGCGGCAGAAGCTGACTCCCGGCTTCACGCTGCGCAAGATGCGGCGTCTGCAGCCTGCCATCGAACAGATCGTGACCGAGCGTCTCGATGCCATGGAGCAGGCGGGATCCCCCGCGGATCTGATCGGGTCCGTCGCCGATGAGGTGCCCGGGGCCGTGCTGTGCGAGCTGATCGGCGTGCCCCGGGACGACCGGGTCATGTTCATGCAGCTGTGTCACGGGCATCTCGACGCTTCACGGAGCCGGAAGAGGCGGGCGGCGGCCGGCGAGGCGTTCTCCCGCTACCTGTTGGCGATGATCGCCAGGGAACGGAAGGACCCGGGCGAGGGGCTGATCGGAGCCGTCGTCGCCGAACACGGCGACACGGCGACGGACGAGGAGCTGAGGGGCTTCTGCGTCCAGGTGATGCTGGCCGGCGACGACAACATCTCCGGAATGATCGGGCTGGGTGTGCTGGCGCTGCTGCGGCACCCCGAGCAGATCGCCGCGTTCCGGGGCGACGAGCGGACGGCGCACCGGGCGGTCGATGAGCTGATCCGCTACCTGACGGTCACCTATTCCCCGACACCCCGCATCGCCATGGAGGACGTCACCATCGGGGACCAGGTGGTCAAGAGGGGGGAGAGTGTCATCTGCGCGCTTCCGGCGGCGAACCGTGACCCCGCCCTGACGCCGGATCCGGAACGTCTTGACGTCACGCGTGAGCCCGTCCCGCATGTCGCGTTCGGGCACGGCGTCCATCACTGCCTGGGAGCCGCTCTGGCCCGCCTCGAACTGCGGACGGTCTACACCGCTCTGTGGCGGCGCTTTCCTGGGCTGCGGCTCGCGGACCCCGCCCATGAGGACATGTTCCGCCTGACCACCCCCGCGTACGGACTGACGGAGCTGATGGTCGCTTGGTGATCGTCTGGGATGACTGCTGTGACCGGTGACGCAAACGACCGCAGAGGAGCAGGTATGAACGGAATCCGGTGGATCGCGTCGTATCCCAAGGCCGGAAACACGTGGCTCAGGTGCATGCTCGCCGCCTACATCACGGGAGAGGCACCGAAGGTCTGGAACGACGTGTATGCCACGACCCCCGTGCTGGAGGGAATGCTGCGGCACGGCGATCTGCCGCCGATGGAGCCGACGGCACCGATGCTGCTGAAGACGCATTTCAGGGCCGATGTACCGGTGCTGGACGTGCTGCGGAAGCCGACCGTCAAGGTTCTCTACCTCGTGCGCAACCCGAGGGACATCCTGCTCAGCTCGCTGCGCATGGCCGCGATACCCCTCGACGACCTGGACAGAAGCCGCGCCTTCGTCCGCGCGTTCATCGCCACGGAGGGCCATCAGATGGCGGCACTCTCGCCGCGGGCCGGTATCGGGTCGTGGCCGGAGAACGTGCGGAGCTGGACCGAATCGCCGGGTGACCGCTTCCCCGACGCGGACCTGCTGACGGTGCGTTACGAGGATCTGCGGGCCGATCCGGTGGCACGGTTCGCCGAGATCATGGAGTTCCTCGCCCTCGGGGAGCCCGTCGAGATCGACAACATTCGCCGCGCGGTGCAGGCCAGCACCCTGGAACGGATGCGTGAGCTGGAGCGGGAGAGCGCGCGGGTGGGCGGCGGGACGTCCCCCGCCGGCCAGGAGGCCGGCGGTGACGGGCCGGAATTCGTGGGCGAGGGCCGGTACGGCGACCGTTCACTGTCCTTCCTGGGCGAGGAGATCGAGTCCGCCTATCAGGAGCTGCTGCACGGCGACACTGCATACGCCCATTACGCCAAGCAGTACGGGTACGCCGACTAGCCGGCCAGCGAAGGAGATACCACTCGTATGGGGCAGGGTACGGATCAGGCAGCGCCGCTCCTGCGCGAGCCGCCGAACTTCAAGATGAGAACGAACTGCGATCCGCATACGGACAACTTCGATCTCAGAGCGCATGGCCCGCTGTTCCGAATCACCGGGGAGGCGTCCGAGCAGCTGGGCAGGGACTACGTGTGGCAGGCCTTCGGGTACGACGTCGTGCGCCGGATACTGGGCGACCACGAGAATTTCACGACCCGGCCCCGCTTCACCCAGGGGAATGCGGCGGAGCGCGTTGAGCCCCAGTTCGTCGGGCAGATATCGACCTACGATCCGCCCGAGCACACACGCCTGCGG
Source organism: Streptomyces sp. NPDC093591 (assembly GCF_044764885.1). Classification (NCBI taxonomy): domain Bacteria; kingdom Bacillati; phylum Actinomycetota; class Actinomycetes; order Kitasatosporales; family Streptomycetaceae; genus Streptomyces; species Streptomyces sp. NPDC093591. The sequence continues at coordinate 139,584 of NZ_JBIWIY010000013.1, read as the reverse complement.
AAGATGCTGACACCGGAGTTCACGGTCCGGCGTATACGCAAGATGGAGCCCCATATCCAAGGCCTCATCGACGACCGGCTCGACATGATGGAGGCCGCGGGACCACCCGCCGACGCCCAGCGGGATTTCGCCGATCCGATCGGCGCGGGTGTCCTGTGTGAGCTGCTCGGCATCCCCCGGGACGACCGACGCGAGTTCGTCCGGCGGCTGCGGCGGAACGTCGATCTGAGCCGTGGGCTCAAGGCGAGGGCCGCCGACAGCGCGGCGTTCAACCGGTACCTGGACAACCTGATCACCCGGCAGCGCAGGGACCCCGGCGAGGGGCTCCTCGGCATGGTCGTGCAAGGGCACGGGGACAACATCACGGACGAGGAGTTGAAGGGCCTGTGCATGGCGCTGATCCTCGGTGGTGTCGAGACCGTCGCGGGGATGATCGGCTTCGGGGTTGTCGCGCTGCTGGACCACCCCGACCAGATACCGTTGCTTTTCGCGGGCCGCGAGAAGGCCGATCGCGTAGTTGCCGAACTGGTGCGTTATCTGTCGCCCGTGCAGGGGCCGAATCCCCGTCTGGCCCTCAAGGACGTGGTCATCGACGGACAGTTGATCAAGGCCGGGGACTATGTGCTGTGCTCGGTTCTCATGGCCAACCGGGACGACGCGCTGACGCCCGATCCCCACATCCTCGACGCGAACCGCGAACCGGTCTCGGACGTCGGATTCGGGCACGGCATCCACTACTGCGTGGGCGCGGCGCTGGCCAGGGCGATGCTGCGCATCTCCTACCAGGCCCTCTGGCGCCGGTTCCCCGGGCTGCGGCTGGCAGTGCCCATCGGCGAAGTGAAGTACCGCAACGCGTTCGTCGACTGCCCGGACCAGGTGCCCGTCACTTGGTAGCCGTCGAGCGGCGCACGCTCGGAGAACTGGCCGCAACACAATGACCCGCAACAAAGGAAACGGTGGCGAGATGTCGGTCGAAGAATTCGATGTAGTGGTGGCCGGCGGCGGGCCGGGTGGTTCGACCGTGGCCACCTTCGTGGCCATGCAGGGCCATCGGGTGCTGCTGCTGGAGAAGGAGAACTTCCCCCGGTACCAGATCGGTGAGTCCTTGCTGCCCGCCACGGTGCACGGCGTGTGCCGGATGCTCGGCGTCGCGGACGAACTGGCCGATGCCGGGTTCCCGGTGAAGCGGGGCGGCACGTTCCGCTGGGGCGCTCGCCCGGAGCCCTGGACGTTCCACTTCGGCCTCTCCGCCCGGATGGCCGGCTCGACGTCGTACGCCTATCAGGTCGAGCGGGCGCGATTCGACGAGATCCTGCTGAACAACGCCAGACGCAAGGGTGTGGTCGTGCGGGAGGGGTGTGCGGTCACCGACGTCATGGAGGACGGCGACCGTGTCACCGGCCTGCGTTACACCGATCCCGACGGCAATGAGCGTGCGGTGTCGGCGCGCTTCGTGATCGACGCGTCCGGCAACAAGAGCCGGCTGTACGGCAACGTCGGCGGCGCGCGGAACTATTCGGAGTTCTTCCGCAGCCTGGCGCTGTTCGGCTACTTCGAAGGCGGTAAGCGGCTGCCCGAGCCGGTCTCGGGCAACATCCTGAGCGTGGCCTTCGACAGCGGCTGGTTCTGGTACATCCCGCTGAGCGACACACTGACCAGCGTCGGCGCGGTCGTGCGCAGGGAGGACGCCGAGAAGGTCCAGGGTGACCGGGAAAAGGCGTTCAACTCCCTGATCGCCGAGTGCCCGATGATCTCGGAATACCTGGCGGACGCGACCCGGGTGACGACCGGCACGTACGGGGAACTGCGGATCCGCAAGGACTACTCGTACCAGCAGACGCACTTCTGGCGGCTGGGGATGGTCCTGGTGGGCGACGCCGCGTGCTTCGTGGACCCGGTCTTCTCCTCCGGGGTGCATCTGGCGACCTACAGCGGGCTGCTCGCGGCGCGGTCGATCAACAGCGTCCTCGCGGGCGAGCTGGACGAGAAGACGGTGCTGACCGAGTTCGAGGCCCGGTACCGCCGCGAATACCAGGTGTTCTACGAGTTCCTCATGTCGTTCTACCAAATGAACGTGAACGAGGACTCGTACTTCTGGCAGGCCAAGAAGGTGACGAACGCTCAGAACACCACCGACATCGAGTCGTTCGTGGAGCTGGTCGGCGGGGTGTCGTCCGGTGAGACGGCGCTCACGACGGCGGACAGGATAGCCAAGCGCAGCGCCGAGTTCGCCGCGGCCGTGGACCAGATGGCAGGTGGCGACCAGGAAAACATGGTGCCGATGTTCAAGTCACAGGTGGTCAGGCAGGCGATGCAGGAGGCAGGCCAGGTCCAGATGAAGGCGCTGCTCGGCGAGGACGCCGAGCCCGAGCTGCCACTGTTCCCCGGCGGCCTCGTGACCTCGCCCGACGGGATGAAGTGGCTGCCTCATCAGCCGGCCTGAAAGCAGGGGGTGCGACATGCGCGTATTGCTGACGACGTATGGCAGCCGGGGAGACGTCGAACCGCTGGCGGCACTGGCGGCGGGGTTGCGGGAGCTGGGCGCGCAGGCGCGGGTGTGCGCACCGCCGGACTGCGCGGAGCGGCTGGCCGAGGTCGGTGTGGAGCATGTGCCGGTCGGCCCGTCGGCGCGTGCGCCGAGACACGGCACCGCGCCGCCGACGCCCGAGGACATGCTCAGGTTCTCGGCCGAGGCGATCGCCACGCAGTTCGACCAGCTCCCGGCAGCCGCCGAGGGGTGTGACGCGGTGGTGACGACTGGTCTGCTGCCCGTCGCGATCGGGGTGCGGTCGGTGGCCGAGAAGCTGGGCATCCCCTACGTCTACGCCTTCCACTGCCCGGTCTACGTGCCGTCGCCGTACTACCCGCCGCCGCCGCCCCTCGGCGAGCCACCCGCCCGGGACGTGACCGACATCGGGGCGCTGTGGGAGCGGAACAACCAAAGCGCCTATCAGCGCTACGGCGGTCCGCTCAACGACAGGCGGGGCGCGCTCGGCCTGCCACCCGTCGAGGACATCTTCAGGTTCGGCTACACCGACCACCCCTGGCTGGCGGCGGACGCGGTCCTGGCCCCGCTGCAGCCGACGGACCTCGACGCCGTGCAGACCGGCGCGTGGCTCCTGCCGGACGAACGGCCCCTTTCGACGGAGCTGGAGGCGTTCTTGGCTGCCGGGTCACCGCCGGTGTACGTGGGCTTCGGCAGCCTGCGCACGCCGGCGGACACCGTCCGGGTGGCCGTGGAAGCGGTCCGGGCCCACGGGCGCCGGGTGATCCTCTCCCGCGGCTGGGCCGATCTGATCCCGCCCGACGACCGGGCGGACTGCTGCACCGTCGGGGAGGTGAACCAGCAGGTGCTGTTCGGCCGGGTGGCCGCCGTCATCCACCACGGCGGCGCGGGCACGACGCACGTGGCCGCACGGGCAGGCGCCCCCCAGGTCGTGGTCCCCCAGATCGCGGACCAGCCGTACTACGCCGGCCGGGTGGCCGAGCTGGGCATCGGGGTGGCACATGACGGCCCGGCCCCGACGTTCGACTCCCTGTCCGTCGCGCTCGGCACAGCCCTTGCCCCGGAAACCCGCGCGCGGGCGACGGCCGCGGCGGGCACGATCCGCGGCGACGGAACACGGGTGGCCGCGGAGCTGCTGCTCGATGCGGCCGACCGGGAACCACACCGGCCCGTCCAGTCCTCACTCGTTGCTACGCGGCAACGCCGTTCATAGATTGACTGCCATGTTTCGTGGCTCCGACCGGACCCGACTACTGGTGATATCCCCTCATCTGGACGATGCGGCCCTGTCCTTCGGGGCCGGCCTCGCCCAAGCGGTGCAGGACGGTGCACAGGCGACCGTCTTCACGGTATTCGCCGGCACCCCTTCACCCCCCTACTCCCCGGCGGCGCAGCGATTGCACGGAATCTGGGGCATTCCGCCGGATCACGACGCATCGCTGCACCGCCGGAAAGAAGACATCGCCGCGCTCGACCACCTGGGGGCCGACCACCGGCACGGCCGGTTCCTCGATGCCATCTATCGCAAGTCGCCGGACGGCCGATGGCTGGCCGACAACGTGCCGGGCCGGCAGAAGGTGGCCATCAGCAGGCGACCGGCACAGGGCGACGCGGCTCTGTTCTCCGCGGTGAAGGCCGACATCGAGTCGGCCGTCGACGCGTGTGCTCCGACGCTGATCGTCACGTGCGCGGCCGCCAACGGTCATATCGACAGCGAGATCACCCGGGACACCGCGCTGTTCACGGCGCACGAGCACGGCATTCCGGTGCGCCTGTGGGAAGACCTTCCGCACGCGATCTTCGGGCTGGACGCCGCCGAGCTGCCGAGGGGCTTTCATCTCGGCCCTGCCGACTTCAGCTCCGTCGGGGCGCAGGCGCGGACGTGGAAATTCGAGGCCCTGAAGCGCTACGCGTCTCAGATGTCGATGCTCAACGGGCCCGACAAGGACTTGTTCGCCCAGCTGGAGAACCATGCCCGGGAAAGCTCGCCCCACGGCGGATACGGCGAGAAGACCTGGGCTGTCGTCCGACCAATGTCGACCAGGAGGTTGGCCTCATGAGTAATCAGCTGGAACACGGCCCGGTTCGGACGACTCGCGCGGACGCTCTGCTGGCCTCCGTAGGTGAGCGAGGTGTGCTGCGCAGCTTCTACGACGACGACGCCGGGTCCGATCTGATGCAGGATGCGGACGGCGTCTCGGAGGCACAGGAGATGGGCGCCCGCATCCGTTCCGCGTCCGGACCGGTCCTCGAACTCGCCGCCGGAACGGGCCGGCTGACCTTCCCCTTGCTGGCGCTCGGGTTCGAGGTGACTGCACTGGAGCTGTCGCCCGCGATGGTCGCCGCCCTTCGGCAGCAGCTGGCGGACGAGCCGGCAGATCTTCGGGACCGGTGCACCGTGGTGCAAGGAGACATGAGCGCCTTCGTCCTGGGCCGGCGCTTCGGGGCCGTGGTCATCAGCTACGGCTCGATCAGCCTTCTGGAGGACGCCGGCAGACGTGGCTTGTACGCGTCGGTTCGCGAGCACCTCGAGCCCGGCGGGACCTTCCTGATCAGCATGGCCGATACGGGCGGGTCGCAGTCGCTCGAGCGTGCTCAGGAGCTGTCAGGTCGCAGCGGCCGACGGTACGTGCTGCACGTGCGGCGGTCGCCGGCGGAAGCGATCCAGGACATCACCGTCTACCCCGCCGATGACGCGTCGGACCCCTTCGTCGTCTGCACGAGTCGCCTGCGGCTCCTGGAGCCGGATCAGGTGGTACGGGAACTGGAGCAGGCCGGATTCGACGTGAGGGAGCCGGCTTCGTTCAGGTCCGCCGGGGGCAGCGGCCGCCACGACGCCCTGTTGCTGCAGGCGTCCTTGCGGAGCGATCCCTCATGACCCTCCCGGCCCGGATCACGGATCAGGGGAGGCGCGCGGTGATCAGCGCGGCGAGCCGGGAGACGGCCTCCTCGATGAGCGCCGGTGTGAGCAGGCTGACCGAGAGCCGGAGTTGACTGAACCCGTCCTTGCCGCCGTAGAAGTGATGCATCGGCGTGAACAGGACGCCGTAGTCGCCGGCGGCGTGTTCCAGCAACGCGTCGTCGACGACGAAGGGCACGGTGACGGTGACGAAGAAACCGCCCTTCGGCGCGTTCCAGCCGACCCCGGGGCAGCCGCCGAGCCTGCGGGTGAGCTGGCCCAGCGTGTGCTGGAGGTTGCGTTGGTAGATGGCGATTTCCCTGGCGTTGGCCTTGACCAGACTGAAGTCGTTGAGCAGGAGCTTTCCGGCGATCACCGCTTGCGCGACGGGCGAGGTGTTCACCGTGAGCATGCCCTTGAGCTTCGAGAGCTGGTCGGCGAGCAGGCCGCCCCCGGCCACGTGCTGATCCGCCACGACGTAACCGACCCGGGCGCCGGGCATGCCGGTTTTGGCGAAGGAGCCGATGTGGACCACGGTCCCCGACCGGTCGAGCGCCTTCAGCGTGGGAAGGCGCTCGGACCCGAAGACCCCGTACGCGTTGTCCTCCAGAAGCAGGATGCCGCCCGCCTCGGCGACCTCCAGGAGCCGGTGGCGGGCGGGCACGTCCATGCTGGTGCCCGTCGGATTGGCGAAGTCGGGCGTCACATAGCAGGCCCGGACGCGCTTGCCCTGCTCGTCGGCGCGTTTCAGCTGGAGGGCGAGGTCCTCGGGGTCGATGCCATTCTCGGTGGACCGGACCGGCCGGACCGGGGTGTCGGTCAGCAGCGCGGCCCCGGTCAGGCCGACGTAGGTGGGGGCGGGGGCGAGCAGCACGTCCCGCTCGTCCGCCCGCAGCGCGCGGAGAACGAGGAACATGGCCTCCTGCGCGCCCACGGTGACGACCACGGACTCGGGGTCGGCCTCGACGTTCTCGTCCACGGCGAGGTTGCGGGCGATGAGATCGGTGATGACGCCCTTCGTGGTGCCGTACTGGAAGAGCGTGCGGGTGACCTCCGCCTCGGTCAGCCCCCGATCGTTGCGGAGGTGGTCGCAGTAGGCGTCGATGTACTCGTGGATGAGACGGACGTCGAAGAACTCTTCGTACGGGCGGCCCGCCGCCATGGAAATGGCCGCGGGATATTCGCCGACCAGCTCATTGAGCAGGTTCATCGACGAAATGGCCGGATCGGTGAGCGAGCCGTGCAGAGTTTCCATGCTCAAGCGCGTGGACAGACCGTATGAATTCATGAATGCCAGGGTTTTTCATAGGCGGTCGAGGTGTCAAGCCGACGGCCGTGGACGCATGTCTCCGGCGCGTCCGAAATAGCGGATGTCTATGGCTGCTCTTCCATATGCTCGATATCCGAAGGTACGGTCGCACATATGCCACAGCATCTGGTGGGGGAGGACCGGCATGTTGATGACAACGGAGAACGGAATTCGGTTGTCCTACCACGACCACGGAAATACTTCGCCCGTCCTGTTGCTGACCGGCACGGGGGCCCCGAGTTCGGTGTGGGACCTGCACCAGGTGCCCGCGCTCCGCGCCGCCGGATTCCGGGTGATCACCATGGACAACCGCGGGATCCCGCCCAGCGACGACGGCGCGGACGGCTTCACCATCGACGACCTCGTCGCGGACGTGGCCGCCCTGATCGAGCACCTCGGGGTGGCGCCGTGCCGCGTGGTCGGCACCTCGATGGGCTCGTACATCGCGCAGGAGCTGGCACTTGCCCGCCCCGAGCTGCTGGCATCGGCCGTGCTGATGGCGGCCTGCGGCAGGAGCAGCCTCGTCCAGCGGTTGCTGGCGGAGGCCGAGGCAGAGCTGATCGAACGCGGTACGGAGCTGCCGCGGGGGTACCTCGCCGCCGTCCGCGCCATGCACAATCTGGGGCCCGCGACGCTCACCGACGACGACCTCACCGCCGACTGGCTCGACCTGCTCGAGGCGTCGGGTACGGGGGGCCCGGGGATCCGGGCCCAGCTGCTGCTGAGCGCGTTGCCCGACCGCATCCAGACCTACCGCGCGATCAAGGTGCCCTGCCACGTCGTCTCGTTCGAGCACGACCTCGTGGCGCCGCCGGCGGCCGGACGGGAGCTGGCAGCCGCGATACCCGGCGCGACGCACCGCACGATCCCCGGGTGCGGGCACTTCGGCTACTTGGAGAACCCGGAAGCGGTGAATCGCGAGCTGATCCGGCTCCTGCGCGCCGAGCCCGCGCGATGGGAGGAGACCGCATGACACCCCTTGAGCCGGCCCGCGGCAGTCAGCCGGGCCGTGCCGGACGCCCCGTCGACCCGAGCGCCGACGCGCGCGGAGCAGCGAAGGAGCAGGTATGACCGGCGCGATCGTGCCGCCGTCCACGGCGCCCGCACTGTTCGAGGCGACCGCTGCGGCACTGCCGGACCGCCCGGCGGTGGCGATGGGTGACACCACACTGACCTACGCCGAGCTGAACGCGGAGGCCAACCTTGTCGCCCGCCGCCTCGTCGAGCACGGAGCCGGCCCGGAGCGGCTGGTCGCCACGGTGATGCCGCGGTCGATCGAGTTCCTCATCGCGGTCCTGGCCGTGCACAAGGCCGGTGCCGCGTACGTGCCCGTCAACCCGGACTATCCGGAGGAACGCAGGCGGCAGATGCTTGACGACGCCTCAGCGCACTGCGTGCTGTCCCTGCCGGGACAGGACGTGGCCGGCGCTCCTGTCGCCCTGAGCGTGGAACGGGAGCCGTCTCGGTCCGCGCCGGACCTGGCCGACCACGACCGGCTCGGCGCCTTGCTTCCCGACCACCCCGCGTACGTCATCTACACCTCGGGCTCGACCGGACGGCCGAAAGGCGTGCTGGTCACGCATCGCGGGATCCCGAACCTGGCCGCCGACTACATGCGCCGCCAGCGGCTGCTGCCGGACAGCAGGTTGCTGGCGTTCGCGTCACCCAGCTTCGACGCCTCCGTCGCCGAGTTCTGGCCGATCTGGCTGGCCGGCGGCTGCCTGGTGCTGGCTCCCGCGGCGGACCTCGTCCCGGGCGAACCGCTCGCCCGGCTGGTGCGCGACCAGAGCATCACCCACATCACCTTGCCGCCGTCGGCGCTGGCGCCGCTGGAGGAAGCCGGCGGCCTGCCCGCAGGGCTGACCCTCCTGGTCGCGGGCGAGGCGTGCCCGGCACCGGTCGCGAAACGCTGGGCCACCGACCGCGTAATGATCAACGCGTACGGCCCGACCGAGGCCACGGTCGCGGTGACCGCGAGCGAACCACTGACCGGCGACGGAACGCCGCCGATCGGCAGGCCGATCACCAACGTTCGCACGTACGTCCTGGACGACCGGCTACGGGCCGTCCCGGACGGGGACGTGGGCGAGCTGTACATGAGCGGCCCCGGCCTCGCCCGCGGCTACCTGAACCGGCCGGCGCAGACCGCGCAGCGGTTCCTGCCGGATCCGTTCGGCACGCCGGGCGACCGTATGTACCGCACCGGCGACCGGGTACGGGCGCGCGCGGACGGCCAGCTCGTCTTCGTCGGCCGCGCCGACAACCAGCTGAAGGTCCGTGGTCACCGGATCGAGCCGGGCGAGGTCGAGGCCGCCCTGTTCGAAGTGGACACCGTGGCCCAGGCGGTGGTGACCGAGCACGAGAACAGGCTGGTCGCCTACGTGGTCGGCACGGCGGGCGCGCCGGTGCCGGCCGAACACCTCCTGGCACAGCTGCGCGGACGGTTGCCCTCCTACCTGGTACCCGACGTGGTCGTCGCCCTGCCGCGGCTGCCGACATCGCCGAACGGCAAGGTCGACCGGGCCGCCCTGCCCGACCCCGAGGACGCCGGACGCGCGACATCGGGGCGAGAGCCGAGCACCCCCACGGAGATCCACCTGGCCACGTTGTTCGCCGAAGTGCTCGGCGTCAGCAGCGTCGGCGTCGAGGACAGCTTCTTCGAGGTCGGCGGCCACTCGCTGCTCGCGACTCGGCTGGTGGCCCGCATCCGCGAGAGCCTGCACGTCCGGCTGCGGGTGCAGGCCTTCTTCAACGCGCCGACCGTGGCACAGCTCGCCAAGGTGCTAGACGGCGCACCGACGTGACCTGGAGACCCTCCATGCGAACGAAGACCGCCGACACGACCGATCTCGGCAACCCCGACCTGTACACGACGCTCGACCGGCACGCCCGCTGGCGGGTGCTCGCGGCGCAGGACGCGATGGTGTGGAGCGAGCCGGGCAGTTCACCCACCGGCTTCTGGTCCGTGTTCTCGCACCGCGCGTGCGCCGCGGTCCTCGCGCCCTCCGCGCCGTTCACCTCCGAGTACGGGATGATGATCGGCTTCGACCGCGACCATCCGGACACCTCGGGCGGCCGGATGATGGTGGTCTCCGAACGGGAGCAACATCGCAGGTTGCGCAGGCTCATCGGACCACTGCTCTCCAGAGCGGCCGCGCAGGAGCTGGCGGAGCGGGTGCGGACCGAGGTGCGCCGCGTGCTCGACCAGGCGCTCGACGGCGGCGTGTGCGACGTGGCCCCGGCGATCGGCTCACGCATCCCGGCGGCGGTCGTGTGCGACATCCTCGGCGTACCGGCCGGGGACCAGGACATGCTCATCGAGCTGACCAATCACGCGTTCGGCGGTGCGGACGAATTGTTCGACGGGATGACGCCGCGTCAGGCCCACACCGAGATCCTCGTCTACTTTTACGAGTTGATCACCGAGCGGCGCGAGCGCCCTGGTGCCGACCTCGTCAGCACGCTGATGGCAGAAGACAGCCTCACCATCGACGATGCCCTGCTCAACTGCGACAACGTACTGATCGGCGGCAACGAGACCACCCGGCACGCGATCACCGGCGCGGTGCACGCGCTCGCCACGGTGCCTGGCCTGCTGACCGGCCTGCGCGACGGGAGCGCGGATGTCGGCACTGCCGTGGAGGAGGTCCTGCGCTGGACCTCGCCGGCGATGCACGTGCTCCGGGTGACGACCAGCGAGGTCACGGTCAACGGCCGTCACCTGCCGCCCGGCACACCGGTGGTCGCGTGGCTGCCCGCCGCGAACAGGGACCCCGCCGAGTTCGACGACCCCGACGCGTTCCACCCCGGGCGAAAGCCCAACCGGCACATCACGTTCGGCCACGGCGTGCATCACTGCCTCGGTTCCGCACTTGCCCGAATTGAACTGTCGGTCGTATTGCGCACATTGGCCGAGCGGGTCTCACGGGTGGAACTGGTGCGGGAGCCCACCTGGTTGCGCGCGATCGCCGTGCAGGGGTACCGGGAACTCCCGGTGCGGTTCACAGGGCGCTGAACCCGGGAGCCGGTATCCACGACGCCTGTGCCGAGGGGCGTCAATTTGACACCGTTGATGAGAAATCGCCTCGCAGCCATGCTGTGAATAGGCATCTATCCGTTTCTTGGAGGAAGTCTTGAGCGCTGTGCAGAATTTCGAGATCGAGTATGTGGAAATGTATGTCGGTAATCTCGAGGAGGCCGCGTTCGGCTGGGTGGACCAATACGCTTTCGCCGTCGCCGGTACGAGCCGCTCGGCGGACCACCGGAGCGTCACGCTGTGCCAGGGACCGATCAAGCTGATCCTCACCGAGCCGACGTCGGACCGTCATCCGGCGACGGCCTACCTCCAGACGCACGGCGACGGTGTGGCCGATATCGCGCTGCGTACGTTGGACGCGGCCGCCGCTTTCGAGGCCGCCGTGCGGGGCGGGGCCGTCGCTGTCCGGGAACCGGCACGGCGCAGCGCGGCGGATCCGCACGGACCGGCCGTCACGGCCGCCGTCCTCGGTTTCGGCGATGTGGTGCACACCCTGGTCCAGAGTGACGAAACTCCCGCCCCGCCGCACGCGAACGGCCATCGCGGGGGAGACGTGGACCTGCTGGGGATCGATCACTTCGCGGTCTGTCTGAGCGGGGGCGACCTCGACCCCACGGTGCGGTTCTACGAGCGGGCACTGGGGTTCCGGCAGATATTCGAGGAGCACATCGTGGTCGGTGCCCAGGCGATGAACTCCACCGTCGTGCAGAGCGCCTCGGGAGCGATCACCCTCACGTTGATCGAGCCCGATGAGAGCGCCGACCCGGGCCAGATCGACGACTTCCTCAAGGAGCACCACGGGGCTGGTGTCCAGCACATCGCATTCACCAGCGACGACGCGGTCCGCTCGGTCCAGGCGCTGTCCCGGCGCGGGGTGGAGTTCCTGAAGACGCCGGCGACCTACTACGACATGCTCGGTGAACGGATCGCGCTGGACACCCACAAACTGGATGATCTGCGGACGACGAACGTGCTGGCCGACGAGGATCACGGCGGCCAGATGTTCCAGATCTTCACCGCTTCCACTCATCGTCGGCGGACGATCTTCTTCGAGATCATCGAGCGGCAGGGGGCGGAGACCTTCGGCAGCTCCAACATCAAGGCCCTGTACGAGGCCGTGGAGCTGGAACGGACCGGACAGAGCGAGCCCGGCGCCGTACGACGATGACGTACCTCCGCCTGGCGGAGCTCGAAAGCGCCGCCCGGGATCTCCTCCCCCGCCACATCTGGGACTTTCTCGCCGGGGGCAGCGGCACCGAGGCATCTCTGGTGGCCAACCGCACCGCGCTCGAGCGGATCTTCGTGGTGCCCCAGATGCTGCGTGATGTGACCGACAGCAGCACGGAGGCCGAGGTCCTCGGCCGCCATGCCGCATTGCCGCTGGCGGTCGCGCCCATCGCGTACCAGCGCTTGTTCCATCCAGAGGGCGAGCTCGCGGCGGCCCGCGCGGCCCGGGACGCCGGCGTGCCGTACACCATCTGCACCATGAGCAGCGTGCGGCTGGAGGAGATCGCGGCCGTCGGCGGCCGGCCGTGGTTCCAGCTGTACTGGCTGCGTGACCAGAAACGATCTCTGGAACTGGTGCGCAGGGCGGAGGACTCCGGCTGCGAGGCGATCGTGTTCACCGTCGATGTGCCGTGGATGGGACGGCGGTTGCGCGACATGCGCAACGGCTTCGCACTGCCGGAGTGGGTGACAGCTGCCAACTTCGAGGCATCTGCGGCCGCCCACCACCGCACGCGAGGCGTCTCGGCCGTGGCCGACCACACCGCGCGCGAGTTCGCCCCGGCCAACTGGGACTCCGTGGCGGCGGTGTGCGCACGCACGAACCTGCCGGTGGTACTCAAAGGGATTCTCGCTGTAGAGGACGCCCGCCGTGCCGTCGAGACCGGTGTCAGCGGCGTCGTGGTGTCCAACCACGGAGGCCGTCAGCTGGACGGCGCCGTGCCCGGGATCGAGGTGCTGGGCGAGATCGCCGCAGCCGTCGCCGACGGCTGCCACGTGCTGCTGGACGGGGGAATCCGGAGCGGCACAGACATCCTCAAGGCGGTCGCCCTCGGTGCGTCGGCCGTGCTGATCGGACGGCCCCTGATGTGGGGGCTGGCCACGGCGGGCGAGGACGGCGCCCGACAGGTGCTCGAACTGCTCGCCGCCGAACTCCAGGACGCCCTGGGCCTCGCGGGCTGCGAGTCGGTGCACGCGGCCGGACGGCTGAGCATGAGGAGAGACCGGTACGGCTGATGCTCCGCGCAAGGAGCCCGGCGTCACAAGCACCCCCACCTCCGTACGGCGAAACACGAAAGGTGAGACCAATGACCGCGTCACAGATAAAGCCAGTGTTGCGCAGCAAGCTCAGGACTTGGGGCTGGATGTACCGATGACCACCACTGTCGCGCCGGCTGCGGACCTTTCCGCCCTCACCGGACTCACCGAGATCACCAGGTTCGCAGGTGTCGGGACGGCCGTGTCCCACACGTCCTACTCGCAAGCCGAACTGCTCGACATCCTCGGCATCGAGGACCCCAGGGTCCGATCGGTCTTCCTGAACAGCGCGATCGAACGGCGCTTTCTCACGCTGCCGCAGGAAGGCCCCGGTGGCGTGCGCGTATCGGAACCCCAGGGCGACCTCCTGGACAAACACAAGAAGATCGCTGTCGACATGGGATGCCGTGCGCTCGAAGGCTGCCTGAAGTCGGCGGGAGCGACGCTTTCGGACCTGCGCCACCTGTGCTGCGTCACCTCGACCGGCTACCTGACTCCCGGCCTGAGCGCACTGATCATCCGTGAACTCGGTATAGACCCGCACTGCAGCCGTTCGGACATCGTGGGCATGGGATGCAATGCGGGTCTGAACGCGCTCAACGTGGTCGCGGGCTGGTCCGCGGCACACCCGGGCGAGCTCGGCGTCGTCCTGTGCAGCGAGGCGTGTTCCGCCGCATACGCCCTGGACGGCACGATGCGCACCGCGGTGGTCAACAGCCTGTTCGGTGACGGATCCGCCGCCCTCGCCGTCGTCTCCGGTGACGCGCGGGCACCTGGCCCACGCATGCTGAAGTCCGCGAGCTACCTCATCACCGACGCGATCGACGCGATGCGCTACGACTGGGACCGGGACCAGGACCGGTTCAGCTTCTTCCTCGATCCGCAGATTCCCTACGTGGTCGGTGCGCACGCCGAGATCGTCATCGACAGGCTGCTGTCCGGTACGGGGCTGCGCCGCAGTGACATCAGCCATTGGCTGGTGCACTCCGGCGGCAAGAAAGTAATCGACGCCGTCGTGGTCAACCTCGGCCTGAGCCGCCACGACGTCCGGCACACCACCGGTGTGCTCCGCGACTACGGGAATCTCTCCAGCGGCTCCTTCCTCTTCTCCTACGAGCGACTCGCCGAGGAGGACATCGCCCAACCCGGCGACTACGGAGTGCTGATGACCATGGGGCCCGGCTCCTCGATCGAAACGGCGCTGATCCAGTGGTGACGCGCGGGGAAACGGATGGCGAACTGATGCTGCGCCTGGACGGCACCCGGCCTCTGTCGGCCGCGTCGGTCGAGGAGATGGACGGCCTCTGCGACCGCGCCGAGGACCATCGGGAATCCGGCCCGGTCACCCTCCACGTCACCGGTGTCCCGCCGGCCGACTGGTGGACGGAGCTGACCGTCGGCCTGCTCTCCAAATGGGAACGGGTGGTGCGCCGGTTCGAACGGCTTGGCCGCCTCACGGTCGTGGTGGCGTCGGGCGACTGCGCCGGAACAGCCCTGGACGTCCTCCTCGCCGCCGACGTCCGCATCGTCGCTCCTGACACCCGGCTGCTGCTCTCCTGGGCAGGGGATGCCACCTGGCCGGGGATGACCGTGCACCGGCTCACCCAGCAGGCCGGTGCCGCGGGCATCCGGCAGGCCGTGCTGCTCGGGGCCCCGATCGATACGGACCGCGCGCTCGCACTCAACCTGATCGACGAAGTGACCGAGGACCCGGCGACGACGCTGGCCCACCTGGCCGAGGCGGCCGGCGCAGTGGACGGCACCGAGGTGGCGATGCGCAGACAGCTGATCTTCGAAGCCGGCTCGACGACCTTCGAGGACGCGCTTGGCAGGCACCTCGCCGCCTGCGACCGCACCCTGCGCCGCACGGGACCGTCCGCATGACGATCGCGAGCAAACTCCCGGGCGGCCTCGCCGCCGCCGCGGAGGCGCTGCACAAGGCGGCCGAGCAGGTCGACGACCTGCTCGCCGTCCTCCCCGAGCCGACGCGACGGACCCCCGGCCAGCGGGCCGAGGCCGCCGCCGCCCAGGACGAGATGCGCCGAATGCGCTCACGGTTCCTGGCCGAGCACGTCGAGGAGGTGTACGCCCGGCTCACCGCCAGCCGTAGTCTGCGCATCGAAGCCCTGGTCACGCAGGCAGCCGAAGTCTTCCCCGGCCTGGTCCCGACGACGGCGCAACTCGCGGACGAGCGGTCGCGGACCCAGGCGGACAAGGAAGGCCGGGAGATCGACCAGGGTATCTTCCTGCGGGCGGTGCTCGGATCGCCCGTCACGGGCCCCCACCTGGTCGACGCGATGCTCCGGCCGACCGCACGGGCGCTCGCACTGCTCCCGGAGTTCCGGCGGACCGGCCTCCTGCGGACCGAGGCCGTCCGGCTGGAGCGGCGCGACGGCGTCGCCCACCTGACGATGTGCCGCGGCGACCGCCTCAACGCCGAGGACGAGCGACAGGTCGAGGACATGGAGACCGCGGTCGACCTCGCCCTGCTGGACGAGGACGTCACGGTCGGGTTCGTGCGCGGCGGCCAGATGACCCACCCGCGCTACCGAGGCAGGCGCGTGTTCAGCGCCGGAATCAACCTCAAGTACCTGTCATCGGGCGACATCCCGCTCGTCGGGTTCCTGCTCCGCCGCGAGCTCGGCTACCTCAACAAAATCGTTCGCGGGCTCCGCCTGGACGACGGTGACTGGCGGCCGCCGTACGCGGCCAAACCGTGGGCGGCCGCCGTCGACGCGTTCGCGATCGGCGGCGGCGCCCAGCTGCTGCTCGTCTTCGACCATGTGCTGGCCGCGTCCGACGCCTTCCTCAGCCTGCCCGCCGCCAAGGAGGGAATCATCCCGGGCGTCGCGAACTTCCGCCTCACCCGCTCGCTCGGCCCGCGCGCCGCCCGGCAGGTGATCCTCGGCGGCCGACGGCTGTGGGCGAGCGAACCGGACGCCCGTCTCATCGTCGACGAGGTCGCCGAACCGGCCGACCTGGACGCCGCGATCGAGCGGGCCCTTGAACGGCTTGGCGGGGAAGCGGTACTCGCCAACCGGCGGATGCTGAACCTGTCCGAGGAGCCGCCCGAGGAGTTCCGCCGCTACATGGCGGATTTCGCGCTCCAGCAGGCGCTGCGGCTGTACGGCGCCGACGTCATCGACAAGGTGAGCCGGTTCGCCGCGAGGCGGACGTGAACCACATCCGATGCGCCGAGAAGGACCACGCCACCCACGACCGCCTCTGTCCGGTCCCTCACTGACGACAGCCTTCGGCACCCGACTCAAGGAGGCCCCATTCCCATGCAGGACCACGTGTCCTTGGCCGCGAGCGACGCCAACCTCGAACTGGCGCTCGACGTGCTTCCTGCGCTGGCGGTCATCCTGCTGACAGCGGCCGTGGCCGGCCGGCTCGCGGCCATGCTCGGACAGCCGCGGGTACTCGGCGAGATCGTGGGCGGCATCATGCTGGGCCCGACACTGTTCGGCTGGCTGGCGCCCGGTCTTCAGGCGGATGTCTTCCCGGCTGCGGCACGGCCGGTGCTGTACGTCCTGAGCACCATCGGATTGACGCTCTACATGTTCCTCGTCGGTGCCGGTCTCGAGCCCGGCCGCCATGAGTCCGATCGCAAGCACCATCCGGCGGTCCTTGCCATCTCCGGGTTCCTGCCCTCCCTCGTCCTCGGCGGTCTCGTCGGCCTGCTGATGTGGGACGACCTCTCGCGCGAGGATGTCGGCCGGTGGGAATTCGCCCTCTTCGTGGGCGGAGCGTTGTCCCTCACAGCGCTCCCCATGCTGGCCCGAATGCTGTACGAGCGGGGTCTGCAGAACTCCCGCCTGGGACGGCTGTCCCTGGTCGCCGCCTCCATCGACGACGCGGCGGCCTGGTGCTTCCTGGCCGTGCTGACGGCCGTGCACACCGGTGCCGGGGCCGCCGACGCTCTGCCCATGATCGGCTACAGCCTCCTGTTCACCGCCGTGATGCTGTTCGGAGTGAACCGGCTGTTGCGGCCGCTGGCGCGGCACGTCGGCCGACAGGGCACGTTGAGCCCCGGCGTGATGTACGTCGTCGTCATCGTCCCGCTCGTCTGCGGATACCTCACCGACCTGATCGGGATCTACTCCGTCTTCGGCGGATTCATCGCCGGCCTCGCCATGCCCCGCGACCCGCGGTTCCGCCAGGCGCTGCACAGCCGGATGATGGACACCGTCTCCACGCTGCTGCTGCCCGTCTTCTTCTGCCTGTCCGGTCTCACCACCGACCTGCGCGGCATCTCGGCCGACACCCTGCTGTTCGGCGCCGCCGTGCTCCTGACGGGATTCGCGGGCAAGTACTTCGGCAGCACCCTGGCCATGAGGACGCTCCGCTTCAGCTGGCGCGAGGCCTTCGCCGTGGGAGGACTGATGAACGCCCGCGGCATGATGATCCTCATCTTCATCAACATCGGCTTGACGCAGGGCCTGATCACCAAGCCAATCTTCTCCGTTCTCGTCGTGGTCGCCGTTGTCACGAGCGCCGCGGCCCTGCCGCTGTACCGTCGCGCGCTCCCGAAGCGCCTGGAGACGCAACTCGGCACCGGAGCGCCCATCCCGGCGTCGCCACCCCGCTCCCTGGCGACAACCGACATGCGCTGACCTGCAAGTACCCGCCGGAGTTCAGACCGGTTCGCAGGAGGAGACGGGACGCCGCTGCGACGAAGCTCGTCAAGGCCGTCGCCGCCGTGACATATCGTCGGCGTATCGAGAATCGCATACGCCCGGGCAACACCCCGCTACATTGACTGGCGCCATGTCCTACAACCTCTCCAGTGAACCCATGCGAACTGCAGTCGGGAATCTCGTCGTCAGGCCGATTAGCGCCGCCGAGCATCTGGTGTTCGTGCGGGCCCAGCGGTCGGTCAGCTTTCTGCAGACCCCCGCGTGGGGCCGCGTCAAGACAGAGTGGCGCAGCGAGTCCCTCGGCTGGTTCGACGGCCTGCGCCTGGTCGGTGCCGGGCTCGTCCTGCACCGCCCGGTGCCGCGGCTCGACCGCTTCACGCTGGCGTATCTGCCCGAGGGCCCGGTCATCGACTGGAGCGGTGACATCGGTGCGTGGCTCGATCCGCTGGCGGCGTATCTCAAGGAGCACGGGGCGTTCGCGATCCGACTCGGCCCGCCGGTGGTCACGGACACTTGGGCCGCCGCCCAGGTCAAGGAGGGCATCGCCGGCCCGGACATCCGGCGGCTGACCGACCTGCCCGGACAGTGGAGCGACCCGGTCGGCGCCCGCGTGGGCAACAGGCTGGAGGACGCGGGCTGGTTGCCGCAGAACCCGTTGGACGGGTTCGGGGTCGGGCATCCGCAATTCAAGTACGAGGTCCCGCTGGCAGGCAGGACCGAGGACGAGCTGCTCAGAGGCATGAACCAGCAGTGGCGCCGCAACATCAAGAAGGCGGCCAAGGAAGGCGTCGAGGTCACGGCCGGCGACGGGTGCCCGCAAGACCTGAAGGCGTTTCACGACCTCTACGTCCACACCGCCGAGCGTGACCACTTCACACCCCGGCCGCTGCGCTACTTCGAGACCATGTTCGCGGCGCTGAGCGCCGAGGGCCCCGAGCGGATCAGGCTCTACCTGGCCCACCATCAGGGCGATCTGGTCGCCGCCACCATCCTGGTCCGCGTAGGCGCCCACGCGGTGTACGCCTACGGTGCCTCCGCCACCGCGAAGCGCGAGGTGCGCGGCTCCAACGCCTGCCAGTGGGCGATGATCCGCGACGCGCTCGCCGCCGGCTGCGACGTCTACGACCTGCGCGGTATCACGCCGACGCTGGACGCGCAGGATCCGCACGTCGGCCTCGTCCAGTTCAAGGTCGGCACCGGCGGCCAGGCGGTCCGGTACGTCGGCGAGTGGGACCTGCCACTGCGGCCGGTGGTCTACCGGGTCTTCGACCTCTATATGAAACGGCGCGGACGCTGAACCGCACAGCCCACTACGCGAGCGCGGCAGCGACTTCCTCAAGGCACGCCCACGGGCTCACGACTCCGCGAGCCGGATCGCTTGCGCGGGGCACATCGTGGCCGACTCGCCTACGGCGTCATGGAGTTCGGAAGGCGGAGTGTCATCGAGGAGGAGGACGCTGCCGTCCTCCTCCCGCTGGTCGAAGACGTCGGGGGCGAGCATCACGCACTGGCCCGAAGCAACACAGCTGGGAACGTCGACTTCAACACGCATCATTGTTTTCCCTGCTTCTCTGTATGGGGCGGACTCCTGCCTGAAACGTGGCGGCAGCGAACGTGGAGTCGGATCGTTTCGGACGGACTGTGGGAGAGCGCAAAGCCGTTGTTCAGCCGTCGAGCATGCGACCGCAGGGCGGCGACCCGCCGGCTATGCCTGAGAAAACACTGCTCGCCGCGAGCTAACGTCCCCAAAGATGATTCATCGGTTCAACCCCGCGCACAGGTTGCGCAACTCCCGGGACAGCAGTCCGATCACCTCACTACTGCGGTCGACGACAAAGAAGTGCCCCCCCGGGAACACTTCCACGTCAGTCTGCCCAGTTGTGTGTTCTGCCCAGGCGCGTGCCTCGTTGATCGACACCTGCGGGTCGCTGTCGCCGGTCAGCACGGTCACCGGGCAGTTGAGTACCTGGGCTGGGTCGTGCTGGTACCCCGCGACGGCATGGTAGTCGCTGCGGATCGCCGGAAGGATCACCGCCAGCAATTCCGGGTCGTCCAAAATCGCCTGGCTGGTGCCGCTCAGCGCCTGGAGCGAAGCCACGACCTCGTCATCGGACGCCCGATGGATCTGTCCGTCTCGATAGCAGGACGGGGCCTGCCGACCGGAGACGAAGAGCCGAGCCGGCGACGGAAGACCGCTCCGCTGCAGGCGAAGCGCTACCTCATACGCGAGCACGGCACCCATGCTGTGCCCGAACAGCGCCAGCGGCCGGTCATCGAGCCTGAGCCGTAGCGCGCCGAAGATCCCATCCGCCAATTCTGAAAGGTTGTCGATCGGCGGCACATGGAGCCGATTCTGACGACCGGGGTACTGGATCGCCAGTACCTCCACAGCGGGTGCGAGAGCCTTGGAAACCGGGAAGAAGAAGCTTGCCGACCCGCCGGCGTGCGGCAGGCATACGAGCCGCACTGAGCTGTCCGGCGCCGGATGAAAACGGCTAATCCAGTCCTCCGAGCTCGACACTGTTTCAAGCATGCCAATAAACTCCCTCCAACGGGTGCTCCCCAATAAGACAACGAATCGGCTCAGCGTTGCACAGAAGGCGCCAGGGGTCGACACGGTGCCAGCAGTGCCCCAGGCAGAGAACGCCCCCGCATCGAATAGCGCACTTATTCCACAGGCCAACGGGGCTGTAAGACGTTCGGTGTAACTCCCGATCATGGAAGATGCATCGATGACCAGTGAGAACGTGGTCGAGCATGAGGCTGTCGAGTCGGCAGCGGCTGTGTCGGCGAAGGCCGTGGATGACCAGTTGATCGACGAGCTGGTGAGCCGGGCCCAGGCCGAGGGCCTGCAGCTGACCGGTGAGGGCGGGCTGCTCCAGCAGCTGACCAAGCGGCTGCTGGAGTCCGCTCTCGAGGGCGAGATCACCGACCACCTCGGCTATGACAAGCAATCTCCGGCGGGCAAGGACGGCGGCAACTCCCGCAACGGCAAACGCTCCAAGACCGTGCTGACCGATGTCGGCCCGGTGGAGATAACCGTGCCCCGCGACCGGGACGGCTCCTTCGAACCGAAGATCGTGAAGAAGCGGCAGAAGCGCCTGACTGGCGTCGACGAGATGGTCATCTCGCTGGCCGCGAAGGGCTTGACCACTGGCGAGGTCCAGGCCCACCTGGCGGAGGTCTATGGCGCCGAGGTCTCCCGCCAGACCATCTCCACCATCACCGACAAGGTCCTGGAGGGCATGGCCGAATGGCAGAGCCGGCCTCTCGACGCCGTCTATCCGGTGGCCTTCATCGACGCCATCCACGTCAAGATCCGCGACGGCGCGGTCGCCAACCGACCCATTTATGTGGCCCCGGCCGTCACCACCGAAGGCCGGCGCGAGATCCTGGGCCTGTGGGCGGGCGACGGCGGCGAGGGAGCCAAGCACTGGCTGCACATTCTCACCGAGGTCAAGAACCGCGGCGTGCACGACGTCCTCATGCTCGCCTGCGACGGGCTCAAGGGCCTGCCTGAGGCGATGGAGACGGTCTGGCCAAAGACAATCGTGCAGACCTGCGTGGTCCACCTGCTGCGGAACTCCTTCCGCTATGCCGCCCGCCAGGACTGGGACAAGATCGCCAAGCTTCTCAAGCCCGTCTACACCGCCCCCACCGAAGAAGCCGCCCTGGAGCGGTTCGCCGAGTTCGTCGACGCCTGGGGCAGGAAGTATCCGGCGATCGTCAAACTGTGGGAGAACGCCTGGGAGGAGTTCACCCCGTTCCTGCGGTTCGACACCGAGATCCGCCGCATCGTCTGCACCACGAATGCGATCGAGTCGGTCAACGCCCGCATCCGGCGAGCAGTGAAGGCTCGCGGACACTTTCCGAACGAGCAGGCTGCCCTGAAGTGCGTCTACATGGCGATCATGTCACCCGATCCCACCGGGAAGGGCCAGGCCCGCTGGACGATGCGCTGGAAGACCGCGCTGAACGCCTTCGACATCACCTTCGACGGCCGCCTATCGGCGGCCCGTCAGTAACCCCAACTACCGCAGTACACCACTTGTTTGACAGTCCCTCACAGCGTCGGCGGCAGCGGCCACTGCCGCCGACGTCCGGGCCTGGAAGAAGCGACAGACCACGGCCAACGGCGAGAGCAAGGCAGAGCAGTAGGTGGCGCAAGCCGCGAGGGGGCGGCCCATGATGTGGCACGTGAACTGCTGGTTGGTCAGGTAGCTGACGGTGGTGATCAGGCATTGCCATCTCTGTTGGCCAGGGGGGGCATGTTCAGTGATCGCTGGTATGCACAGGCCCCTCGGCCCGTGTCCGCCGGCCTGTGTCCGCCCATGGCTCCGCGTACTGTCAGAACTGTCCGGCACGGAGACCACCTCAGACGTCCACCCATGATGCTGGATGACGGGTGGGAGAAGTACGACCCGAAACATCGACTGTCGACGCGCTCACCCTGTTCTGTTCGGCGAGGCCGCCGGGCGCATCGGCACGGTAAATCGCTGCAGGCGGCGCGTGCGTGGCGTACGGTGGATTCACCGACGCGGGGTGGAGCAGCTCGGTAGCTCGCTGGGCTCATAACCCAGAGGTCGCGTGGTTCAAATCCCGCCCCCGCTACGATCGAAGGGTCCGGCTGCAGCCGGACCCTTCACCTCTTTCTCCGGGCACCCCCCATGAAGTCTGGGCAGTCGTTCCGCGCTATGCCCATTCGATGCCCAGTTCCCGGAGCGCGGCGAGTTGGTCGGCGCTGAGTTTGTCGCGCCTCGATTTAGTGTTGGAGATCCATACGCCCAGCTTGACGGTCACCGGTTCCGTCTCTCCGTCGACGGTGATCTGCACGCTGGCTCCGCGCGGTACCGGCCGGTGGGCGCCTTCCCGTTCCACCCACTGCGCGAGGGCTGTCAGGCCGCGTTGGAACGCCTGCTGGGCCTTGCTCGGGCCTTTCGTCGCACCCCTGGCTGCCAGGGCGGGAGACGGTGCCGCAGTGGCTTTGATGCCCAGCTGGGACAGGCGTTCCTGCTGTTCGGTGGACAGCTGCGCCCAGGTGTCCGGTTGCTTCTGCCGCTCCAGCCACCGCCCGATGTCGTCGCCGTCGAACAGCACGCCCGGATGGATGTCGGGCAGGCTGCCGTCGGCGTCGACGAGGTCGGCGAGCACCCGGTAGTGGCGTTGCCAGTCGAGCGGCCACGGGCAGTCCCAGTCGGGGTCGATCGCGGTGAGCTGCGCGGCGCGTACGGCGGCCCGCTCCGGGTCTTTGCCCAGACCGTTCTTCGCGCCCTTCCGCCGGAGGTTGGCCATGTGCTGCCCGACGGGCACCATCGCCTCGCCCTCGCCCCACACCGCGTCCTGACGCGGCGCGAGGTGCCCGGTGGCCCGCCGGTAGGACCGGAGCGCGGCGAGCTTGGCCTCCCACGCCTCTTCACCGGGCTCCCACACCATCCCGGCCTCGGGTGCGTCCAGCAGCTCCTTGCGCCGTGGCTCCAGCTCCCCGGCCCGCAGTGCCTTCCTCTGCTGGTGGACCCACCTCCCAAGCGGAAAAGCCTTTGTCACACCGACCTCGACCTCAACGTCGTAGGGCACGGCGTACAGGCCGGTGATCTCGTTCTCCTTCCGCCAGCGGATGAGGGCCTGGTAGCCCTCCAGCCAGACCAGGGACTCTGGCCGGTAGACCCGGGTGCGCAGGAAGGCCGCGATGGTCGCCGCGTCGCGCGGGCTGGAAAAGTGGAGCAGGGCTGCTTCGGCGGCGGCCTGCGTGTCGTCCTCCTGGTCCTCGCCGTCGCTCTCGCCGCCGACCCCGACGATCTGCCCGTTCTCGTCACGCCGGACGTGGACCTTGCGCTTGCCGCTGGTGAGGGCGCGGGAGGCGAGCTGCTCGACCAGGCGCTCATCGTGGCAGCGCAGGCCCTGGAGCACGGCCACGAGCGGCTTGAAGCTCGCGGAGGCGACCATGTCGGTCGGGTCCTCACCGGGCTCCAGGAACACCGGCACGATGATCCTGGCCACCTTCGTGCTGCCGTCCTTGTTGAGCCGGAGCGCGCGGCCGATGTTCTGCACGATCTCCACCTGCGAGCCGCGGGTGTCCGCGAAGCAGACGGCCTCGACTCCCCGCTCGCCGGTGATGTCCACGCCCTCACCGAGCACGCGAACGCTGGCGAGGAAGGCGCGGTGCACCCGGCGACCGGCGGCGTCGATGCCGTTGGCGAACTGCCTGATGACCTCGCGCCGCTCGGTCACGAGGTGATCGCCGCACAGCCACGCCGACCACACGCGGTCCGGCGGGACGTGGCGGCCGGCCTCGAGTTCGTAGAACTCCGCGTCGATGGAGGACTTCGGCAGCTTGTCGGCGGCGGCCAGGTCGTCGTCGGTGGCGTCGTTGACGTACAGCTCGGCAGCGGTCTCCGGCAGCTTCTCCGCGAACGCGGCGGCTTCCTCGACCTTCTGGTGGAACGTCATGACCGTGCGGAGGTTGTACGCGGCGGCGTGCTCCAGGAGCGCGGTCTGCAGGAGCGCCAAGCGCCGGCCGCGCTGTGCCTCCTCCGACTCCCCCAGAACGGGGGAGGGGTCGCGGATCTCCAGCACGTCGATCTCGAACCCCGCGAGGATCTCCCGCTCGATCGCCTCCGACAGCCCGAGCTCCGCGAGCCACGCGCCGTATGTGCCCTCCGGGTCATCGGCCATCGACGCGATCTCCGCCTCCTGGCCCTCCGCGCCCTTCTGCGGCCGGGCCGCGGCGAGGATGCGCGGCGTCGCGGTCAGGTAGAGCCGGAAGTCCGCCGGGATGCGGGCGTTGTCGTGGATCGCCGCCCACGGCCGCCCAAGATCACCAGCGGTGCCGTGTGCCTCATCGACGATCGCGAGGTCGAACCCGGTCATGCGCTGGCCGTACAACCGGTCTCCGCCCGCCAGAGCGGCCTCCAGCGGCCCGCGAACCTTCCGCTGGCCCTCACGTGCGTCGATGTCCTCGCGGTCCACGAGGGAGGCGTACGTGGCGAACACGACCACCGGCCCGGACCCCGCCCACAGGGCGAGCTGGATCGGGTTGGTGGTGGTACGAACGCCCAGCTCCTTCAGCCCCGGGTCGTTCTCCAGCGAGCACACCGCCACCATCGGGGCCCGGTGGCCCACCAGCCGCCACGCCTGGGCGGTCTGCGCGAGCAGGTCCAGGGTGGGCACGGTCACGAGGATCCGGCCGCCCGCGAACGACTCCAGCGCGCACGCAGCGGCCGTGATCGTCTTGCCCGAGCCGGTCGCTGACACGATCGTGCCCCGGGCACCCTGCGGGGGCACAGATGACCTTGCAGGGAATCCCACCCACCTGCGAAACGCGGAGCGCTGATCTACCTGGTGTTCCTTGAGCTGAATCGCTGACATTTCCTTGCCTCCCCGAGCGGTCAGTTCCTGTGGTTTTCAGAGGGCTGCGTGCGGAATGCAGGCCGCGCCCAGGTCGTTCCAGATCGACGCATCCGCCTTGTGCCAGCCGCTGTGCTTTCCGTCCTTGAAGGGCGGCTTGTCGTCCGGGTCGTAGTGCCTGGCATCGAGCGTGCAGAGGATGACGTCTCCGTCCGCGTTCCGCGTCCTGGCCGTGCACAGACCGCTGGCCTCGTCCAGCGCCTCCAGCACCCGCCGCGCCGTGGTGTGCGGGTGGGTGCGCGGCAGCACGCTCTCCCGGACGAACTTCTCCAGCCTCACCAGGTCCGCCCGCTCACGCTGCCTCACGTCCGCGATGTGTACGGCCAGTTCAGCGGCCCCGGCCGACTGGCCGCCGCGCCGGGACCACTCCCGGTCTGCGATGCCCACCAGGGCCTCACACCGTCATCCCAGCCGTCCGCGAACAGCGAACCCCGAGAGGCCGGCGCCACGCCGTCCAGCTCCACCACCTGGCACTGCGCCCCGGCGACCGCCCCGGCCTCCAGCGCGGTCACCAGGTCGTCCGCCTCACTCGCGGGTGTGAGGTCTCATCGATGCTGCGGTATCCGTGTGGCTGTGACCTGTGATCCCGCAGATGTGCTGAGACAGTCTTGAGAAGCGGTGCGAGGGAGGAAAGTACACCTGAACTGCGGTCCTGCAGGCTGATTGAGACTGCCGCAGATGTTGTGAGAACGCCAATGCGCCGCCGTCGAGATGGGAACCAGGTGGCGCTGAGGCAGGTCGGATTGCAGCCGCTGAGATCGAACGTGGTCTGTACGGTGCTGTTCAGCGCAGGGGGCAGGGGCTCAAGGGGCGGGGATCCAGGAAACGCCCGCATTTTGCAACACCAGGTCCTCCTGGGGGCACACGGTCTGGGAAGAAGCTGTGCAAGCCGCTCCTGTGGTGACTGCGTCCCCGTCTGCGAAGACGTCGTGGACCGGATCGGCCGGCAGGGCGGGGCGGTGAGAGGACGAGCCTGACGTGCACAGGGCGTCAGGAAACCGTGTCGGACGCATGCCGAGTTGCGCCTATTCCCCGACCGCTACGTGGCACCGTGTTCGTCTTCTCGCTCTGCTCTTTGCTGCCAGTGCGCGAGGTGGTGTCTGGCTTCCAGCGTATGGGGGTGGTCCGGGCCGAGCACCCGCTCCTGATCTGCGAGAAGTTGGGTAAACCCGGTGATGGCTCCTGTTGGGTCGCCCGCCTCGCCTCGACACCAGGCGAGGTTATGTCGGGTGATGAGCGTGTCCAGGTGGTCCGGGCCGAGCACCCGCTCCTGATCTGCGAGAAGTTGAGCAAATCCGGTGATGGCTCCTGTTGGGTCGCCCGCCTCGCCTCGACACCAGGCGAGGTTGTATCGGGTGATGAGCGTGTCCGGGTGGTCCGAGCCGAGCACCCGCTCCTGATCTGCGAGAAGTTGGGTAAATCCGGTGATGGCCCCAGCCTGATCGCCTGCCTCACTGCACCAGTACTCAAGCTCACCCCGCGTGGCGAGGGTGTGGGGGTGGTCCGGGCCGAGCGCACGCTCCCGGTCGGCGAGAAGCGCCATGAACGCGGCCGCTGCCCCTGCTGGATCGCCCGCCTCCCCCCGGAAAGAGGCAAGGTTGTGCCGGGCTCTCAGGGTGTCGGGGTGGTCCGGGCCCAGACGGGACTGGCGTGTCGCCCTGAGGTAATGGAAGCGCACGATGGATGCGTTGATTTCGACCGCCTCTGCCTCCGCCTCCAGTGTGGCCGGCAACTGGTCGTCATCCTGTGACAGCACGCGGCTCAGCACCTCGAGCGTTGGAGCAAGGCCTGATTCGTGGGTGTGGGGATCCTCCGCGGTCAGCCGACGGAGAATGGCAAGAGCCTCCCGGAGGGAGCTGACGGCGTCATCAAAGCGCCGCAGCTTGACCAACGGTGTACTAAGGATCATCAGCAGCTCCGCCACCTCTGGTCCAAAGGCGTCACCGGTGGCCTCGGTTGCACGACGGGTGAGGGTGACAGCTGCGTGGAGAGCGTCGGCCGCCTCCTCATGGCGCTCTTGAGCCATCAGAGACGCCGCCAGAGCCGTGAGCGCTTGCGCTGCCCGACTGCCGTTCCCCGCCTTCTCGGAGAGCTCGGCCGCCTGCTGGAATGCCTGGCTTGCTTGAGGGTGCTGCTCGTCCTCCTCAAGAAGGGTTCCCAGGAAGAACGACGCTTCCGCCGCATTAATGGTGTCCCAGCGTCCGCCCTCTTCGGGAGCACGCGCCAAGGCCTGTTGGAGGGTACCGATGGCTTCGCCACGTCGACCGACACCGTCAAGTGCCCCAGCGAGGTTCCTCAGCGCCAGTGATTCCACGCTCCGGCTGGTCTGAGACAGCACCGCCAGAGCTTCCCGCAAGGTGTCGGTAGCCTCGCTGTATCTCTCGGCATCGATCAGGTGAACGCCATAATCCATGAGAGCCACCGCCGCGATGTGCCGGTTGGGCCCGTGCTGCAGCAGAGGGATGGCTTTCTCGGACATCCGAACCGACTCCTCGTGGCGGCCCGCGTCGCCTAATGCCGAGGCGAGTGCACGCAGCGCCATGCCTTCGCCGGGTTGGTCGCCCTGGCTGCGGAAAATCTCCGCAGCTTTGCGTGCTACGGCGATGGCTACGGCAGGGGCATTGAGGGCGCGCAGTGCGTCGCTGAGTGACACGCCGGCGCGGGCCTCAGCGCGCTTGTCGCCCAAGCTGTGCGCAGCCCGGATGGCGAGGACCGCACTTGCGCGCCATTCCTCCTGGTAGTCGTGCGTAGAGAGATAGTCCTCCAAGGCCATGGGCAAGGCATGGGCGATTTCGGTGTGTCCGGTGGTCTCTGCCAGGTCTGCTGCGGCGAGCAGGTTGTCTCGTTCCGCGTCCAGCCATGCGAGCGCTTCGGGTCGATCGTGGAAGCCGCTGGGCGCTGGCTCTGCCAGATCGAGTACATACTCGTTTGCTCTCGTTACGCGTTCCAGGTAGTAGGTGAGAAGGCGCCGGACGTCCTCCGCTTTCGTGGGCTCCTTTGCGGCACATTCGCTGGCGTAGAGCCGTACCAAGTCATGCAAGCGCCAGCGTCCCCAAATAGCTCCGAGTTCGACCAAATGGGCGCGGGCGAGATCCTGCAAGAGTTGCTGCGTGCGCAGGGGGTGGGCATCGGCCAGGTGGGCGGCTGTCTCGGTTGACAGATCCGGGCCAGGGTTGAGGGCGAGAAGCCGGAACATCCTGGCTTGAGCCTGGCTCAAATTTGCGTAGGACAGGTCCAAGGCAGCGCGGACAGCGCGGTCTTCGCGTGTGAGTTGGTCCAGTCGGTGATGGACGTCCGACAGCGACTGGCTCAGGGAAGCAAGAGGACGACTGGGGGCGTCGGCGAGCAGAGCGGCGGCGATTTGCAGGGCAAGGGGCAGGAACCCGCACAGGCGGGCGATCTGCAGCGCCTCATGCGGGTCTTGGTCGAAGCGGGCGTCGCTCGCGTCGTGCACCTGCTGCAAGGAGTTGCGCATCAGGTCGACGGCGGCCTCGGGCGCAAGCACGTTGAGCTCAACGCGTTTCCCGACAGCCAGGTTGTGACGCGAAGTGATCAGCAGCGCAGTGCTGCCGTCTGAGGGTATGAGTAGTTGGACCTGCTCCACGGTCGCGGCATTGTCGAGGATCACCAGGATCCGGCGGTTGTGGCGGGCGTACGCGCTCAGCACCGACCGGTACAGCGCGGCCCGGCCGTCGAGGTCACCTGGTATGTGCTCGCTCGGGATGCCGAGGGCGCGCAGCAGACTGTCCAGTGCCGCGTCGGGGGCCACACGGCGGTCTGGGTCGTATCCGTGCAAGTTACGAAAGAGCACTCCGCCGGGGAACCATTCAGGCTCCCTCAGAGCGCGCTGGGCGGTCTGCAAAGCAAGTTCGGTCTTGCCGACGCCCGCTAGCCCCACGATCGACGCCACCATCACCTGCTCGTGGCCTCGGTGGGGGCCCAGCAACCCCAGCAGCCGCTGCACATCATCTTCGCGGCCTGTAAAGGTCGGTGAGGCCGACGGCAGCCCGGACAGTGCCGGGTCAATCTGTGCAGGCAAATGCCCGGTGATGATCGTCCCGCCCGGGCCGATGCTGAGGTGATGGATATAGCCGCTGATGGCGGTCCCGCCTTCGGATGCCGTCGCAGTCCCCGTCCCGGATATTTGCACGTCACCAGCGGCACCGGCTTCCGGCACCGGCCCGAGATAGCCAGTTATCGCTCTGGCCCCGGCTGTGGATGAGGCGTTCCCGGTGTCGTTTACAGTGACCCTGGCGCCATCCGTATCCGCGCCGGGATCCTCCCCACGCCTGTCTGCTTGCGTCATGCAACCGTTCCCCCGGTACCTTCTGGCCCTGCATCAGTCGCTGTAGTCAATGCCGCTGACGCTATGGCTGCCTTCACCGTCGGCGATGGCATTCCCGGTTCTTGCCGCCCTGGCCGGTCCGCTGCCCCGAAAACGCCGCGGCCGCCAGATGCCCGTGACGGCCCTGCCTCCTCGGCTCGCACGTGCCTGCCCGGTCCGCACCGCCGCATCATCCGTACGGTTTCCCGGGTGCTGGAACACCGCCCAAACCAGGGCCGCGATGCCCGCGGCAGCCTGCACGGAAGCCCCGGCCATCTGGCCCGCATCCGGACTGTCCAGCAGCCAGATCAACGGTGTCGAGACAACCCCCACCGCGGCCGCCACAATGACTGTGATCTTCCAACTCTGGGACATGTCTCCCCTCACCGTGGAAAGCCCACCGGGGCGGGTCGGTCAGCGCCCGCCACTTCCTCTTGCCCCGTGGCCTTTTCGTCTGAAACAAGCACATGTCACCGCACGTCTTCGGAAGACGCGCCCACGGGCTGAGGGCCGCCCGCCTCGACAAAGGCGACCTCGGTTCGAGATCGACAGCCGTGTCCCCTTGCTCTTCGTGCACCGTGGGGGCGGCATGGCCAGGTGTGAGGTCTCACTGATGTTGTGGGGTCTTCACCTGTAGCGCAGCGTCTTGAATGAGACAGCCTTTCGAGAGGGCTCTGTGCTCGCTCTCAGGTGGCCTTGACAGCCGTCTGCGGCCCCACTTGCCAACTTGGGTTCGAGAGGTGGTCGCAACACTGAGGCGGTGCAATGAGGGTCGTCGTCGCGTGGGGTGTCCGCTCTCCCGGTGCGCTGCTTGGTCAGGAAATGCTGTTCCTGGCCGTCACGCTGGCCGGCGACTGAGGCGTGGCGGGGGAAGCTATTCCAGCGCGGCGATGAGGGGCGCCCACAGAGGGTGGGAGTTGGTCGGGACGACCAAGTGCGCCCGGTGGCGGGCGCGGGTCATGACGACGTAGAGCAGTCGTGAGCCGTTGGGAAACGGTTCGCCTTCGGGTCCGTAGTACTCGTCGTCTGCCAGCAGCAGGATGGTGGTGTCGGCTTCGCGTCCCTTGGTCTGGTGGAGGTTCATCACTTGCACCGGTCGCGGGCGTGGCCGGGTGTCGCCTACCAGGGTCTCGTCGCGGGCGTGGTGGAGTTCCTCGGCCACCGCTGTGATGCTCTGGTCTTGCTTGAGCAGGCGCAGCGCGCGGCGCGTGGTAGGAGCGGCCTGGAGCCAGGCTTCCTGGCCGCGGAAGGTTCCGATGCGTGCGTAGGCGCCGGTGACGATGTCGGCGAGGCGGTCGATGTCGGCGTTCGGGCCGGTCCCCGCCGAGCGTAGATCCTGCGCGAGTGCCCGCAAGGCACGTTCCAGTGCGGGGTTGGATTTGTCCAGCATTTGCCGTGCGAGATCGGAGAGTCCGCGGCCGCGCAGGCAAGCGGTGACGAACACGGCAAGTGCCCGCCGCACCTGGGTGCCTTTCTGCCCGAGCGCGAACTGGAGGAGGGCGAGTTGGGCGGACAGTGCTTCCGCGTGGGCCTCGGTGAAGCCGACCTGCTCGTGGACCAGGCCGGCCGCAGTCAGGGCGTCTGACAGGGAGGTGGTGGCGATATTGCCGTGGGTGAAGATGCTGACGGTGTGCCTCTTCTGGCGGGCGGCCCGGCCGAGTTCGATGACCTGCGCGTAGCCGGTGCCATCCGTGATCCGTGTGACGGCGAGGCGGCCCTGCTGGGCTGCTACGCGAAGGGCGGGGTCGGTGAAGCGGCGCTCACGGGCGGCCTCCGCGGCGGCGGGCAGCACACCGGAGGGGTCACGGTAGCTGGCAGCCTGCAGGTCGATCCGGCGGGCACCGGGCAGGGCCATGGCGTCCGCGATTCTGGCTGTGGGATTCACGCCGGGTTTGAATGAGCCCTCGTAAATGCTCTGGTTGACGTCGCCCAACAAGATGCGACGCGCTTCGGGGGCGATCTGCTGCAGGAAGGCCCACTCGGTGGCGTCGGTGTCCTGGAACTCGTCACAGATGACGAGGCTGTAGCGCCCGGCGTAGTGGTCGCGGACCTTCTCCAGGGCCAGCAGCCGGCAGGCGGCTGGCATCAGCTGGCTGTACGTCAGCCCGGGAGGGGCCCCGGGCACGGTCTGGTTGGCCTGACTGAGCACGCTCTGCGGAGGCGGAAAGCCGTGATGCGCACCGAAGCCTGTGATGACCCTCCAGGCGAAGCCGTGGAAGGTGGACACTTCCAGGCGCGGTCGCAGCTCTCCGATGACGCTCGCGGCACGGTCGATGATCTGAGCAACGGCAGTGCGCGAGAAGGAAAGAAACAACACGCGTGTCGCAGCGGGCAGCTGTGCACGTTCCCCGCGCCGAAACGCTTCCTGCCGCAGCAGCAGCAGTTTCTCGTCGGCAGCTTCCAGATGGGCGCGGGCCGCAGCCACCGCGGTTGTGGTCTTGCCCGTGCCGGCGCCGCCGCTGACCACCAGTACCGGCGCAACGCTCTCGATCACTGCGCGCTGGTCTGCGCGTGCCTGATAGGCCATCAGGCGCCTGCCGGCCGGGACACGGCAGGGACATCGATCAGACCTTCCCCGCTGTAGGTGGGGGCGGCGGCCAGTTCCAGGAGGGCCAGCGTGATGGAGAGCACCGGCGGGTGCGGTGCGTTGGGCTCGGCATAGAGGGCTTCCAGGAACTGCTCGTGCAGGCCCTGTTTGTGGATCACTTTGCACAGGTTGGTCACTGCGGCTTCGGTGAGCTGGCCGCACATGGGGTCAGGGATGCCGTACTCGGTGAGCGTGGCGCTGGCGTCGGCGAGTGCCTGCAGCGGGAGGCCTGCGGTAATGGCTTGCTCGATGGCTCCGGGAGGTAGCCGCACCACCGCATCGCAAGCAGCCTGGACTTTGGCGAGTTCGTCGCTGGTCTGGGTGTTGTCCTTGTCGCGGTCGATCACTGCCAGGACGCGGAAGCCCAGCTGGCGTGCAAGGTTGGCGACGCGGGGGATCTGGCTGATGCCCCCCTCGCCTCCGGTGCCGGAGGCGACCAGGCGCACTCCGTGAGCGGACAGAGGGAGGAAGGAGGGGGGCCTGCGGCGGTCGACCATGCTTAGTACGGCCACGTCGTGCGGGCCTTCCGTGATGGCGACCGTGGGAGCGGTCAGCGCGGCCAGCAGCTGAGTGTGCCACTGTCGCATGGCGACTAGCGCTTTGCGGTCCATGATCTTGGTCAGCTGGTGGTGGGAGCGGACACCACCGTGCCGCACCAGCCGGATGACCTCGGTGGGCTCGAAGGCCCGGGCGGCTTCCGGCCGCCGGGTGGACAGCCATACCTGTCCGGAGCGGGCGCGCAGCAGGGCCGCCAGATGTTCGGTCGCCGGAGCGTCCAGTTGGTCGCCGAAGTCGTCGGCGAGAACCACGGCTCCGGGTACGGTGGCCAGCAGCATCGCCTCGGCCATCGACAAAACCGCGCTGACCGTGCTGCCGTGCTGTGCCAGCCCCAGCATGCCGCCTGCGTCCAGGTGTAGCGCCGCGCGCAGGGTCCGAAGCAGTGCGGCCACCGACCCGTCCTCGGTGCGGAAGCCGACCTGCTCCGCGGTCAGTGGGGCATCGCCGATCCGTTCTCCTGTCCCGCCGACCGCGAGGACCGCGTTGACGGCTTCGGCCACGGCTGGGCTGGCCGACAGCGCCGACACGGCCTCCGCGACGGCCTGGGCCAGCGCGTCAAACGCCGCGGCGCCGGCCTTGGCGTCCCGCTCGTCGAGGATGCGCCGCAAACCGGCACCGGCGCGCAACTGCAGAGGCTGGCCGGCATCGAGGGTGACCACCGGCAGCATCCGCCGGGTGGCGGCCGGAACCCGGGAGTACTGGCCGAGCGCCGGGTTGCTGCGTGCCGGGAAGTACACCACCGACTCCAGCGTCTCGGCTTCCTCGTCATAGCTCAGGCGATAGGCCAGCCGCGCGCACAGCGGAGCATCCACAGATGCATCAGGATCCTCACTCGCGCGCCCGGAGTCCTCCAACGGCTCCAGGACACCATCGAGCAACTGCTGCACATCGGGATCGAAATCGGTCAGCGTCACCTCGACCAGGGCGGCCTCCACCCGCTGCAGCACCGCAGAGGGGGCTTGCGGTGTGGCGCTGTTATCGCCGGACGCGTCCTCTTCTGCCGCGTCTTCCGTGTTGGCGACATCGGCGGCTGGGGCTACAACTCCCTCGGCCACGTCATCGCCCGCTTCAGCCGGTGCAGAGTCAGCGCCGTCGGGGATGACCGGCCGCTGATGCAGATCGGACAGTGCGGCGCCACGCACGGCATCCGGATCCAGGACCCGGGCAAGGGCGGTGATCAGGTCGGTGCGTCCGGCGCGGGGGACCCCCGCCACCAACACATGGCTGCCGGGACGCACATCAAGGTGTCCCCAACCTCTGAAGCCATCAATCAGCACCCGTGTTACACGCACACAGGCATGTTTAACACGGCATGTACCTGCAGTTCTGCTCATTACACTGAATCACCTGGGTACGAACGTGCTTCCCTGGCGCGCGACTTGGCTCCTGAGGGTTGCTGTGGGGGTACCCGGCAGCACAAGCCTGGGCCGAGGGGCGGCCGTTGTCGGTAGCGGCTGTCAGGATCTGCCGTCATGGGTAAACGGCGAAGTGCTACCGAGGTGGCTGCAGTTCGGGCTCGGCTGAGGGGCGAGTTCGTGTCCAACTTGTCCAGCCCGGGTATGGCGCTGGAAGACATGCCGCTGTCCTCCACGGACCGGTGCCAGTGGCGCTGCTCGGCGGAAGGATGCGGTCACCAGTGGCTCGCCCGGTTCCAGTTTCGAACCCGTACCGTCAAACCCTCGGGGTGCCCTGAGTGCTGGAGGCGCCGCAACCGGGCCCCCGGCCCGGGAGAATCGCTGGCCGACCTGAATCCTGCGCTGGCACGGCAGTTCCGCCGCAACCTCAGCCGCCCCGACCGTGGTCCGGACACCCTGCGCCCGCAGTCTCATGACCTATGCGAGTGGGAGTGCGCGCAGGGGCATTACTGGCCGGCGACGCTTGCCAACCGCACCAATGGACGCGGCTGTTCGGACTGCACCGGCCACGGCCGCTCCCCGTTCGAGTGCAACGTCGCTATGCTCGTCGAGGCGGCCTCTGGGCTCGGCGTGGAACTGGACCACCGCCTCCGCCTGCCCGGGCGCCGTCAGGACCGCTTCGACCTGTACCTGCCTGAGCCGGCCCCGGGCCTGCTCATCGACCTGGATCCGGAATGGACCCACAACAGGCCAGGAAGCCTGGAGCGTGACACCGCGAAGACCGCGGCAGCGCTCGCCGCCGGACTCGACGTGGAACGCGTCCGAAGCCGCGGGCTGCCGCCCGTGCCGGTGCACGGCCTGGCCCACCATGAGGCCGGGCCGGGGGTGAACCCCGAGGACTGGGCGGAGGCGGTGGGTGTCGTACTGCGACGCCGCGGCCTTTCCTGGCGACAGCTCACACCGGCCGAGGTCATCGCGGCGCTCAGGAAGGGTGCGCAACTGTGGCAGAAGGCCGTGTCCGGCCCTGCGGTATCGGCGGTGGACGTGGCGCCCCACTTGGAGGAGGAGTTCGTCGCGAACCTCACCAACCCGGGGAAGGCCCCTGATCGGATGCCGCCCGGCTGCAACGACGTGTGTCTGTGGCGGTGCCGGAAGCCGGCCTGCGGCTACGAATGGAAGGCCATACTGAACAGCCGGACACTTGCCGGCCGCGGCTGCCGCCAGTGCGGTCACGCACGAGTGGGCGCAGCAAACAGCAGGCCCGGCCCCGGTGAATCACTCGCCGAGGTCAACCCGACGATGGCCGAAGAACTCATCGAGGTCGTCGACCACCCCGGCTGGACCGCCTTCGACCTGCTCCCGACATCGAACAAAACATGCCAGTGGCGGTGCCCCGAACCACACTGCCGCTTCGAGTACCCCGCCCCTCCAAACCGCCGCACAGGCCAGTCGAGCGGATGCCCTCGATGCGCTCGCCGACGCACCGTTGCCGCCAG
Source organism: Streptomyces sp. NPDC093591 (assembly GCF_044764885.1). Taxonomy (NCBI): domain Bacteria; kingdom Bacillati; phylum Actinomycetota; class Actinomycetes; order Kitasatosporales; family Streptomycetaceae; genus Streptomyces; species Streptomyces sp. NPDC093591. The sequence goes on along the minus strand of NZ_JBIWIY010000013.1, from coordinate 104,208 downwards.
GGTGCATCCCAAGCCGGGCAAATCCCTGCAGGACGTGCACCCTGCCATCGCCGGCGAGTTCCTCGAAGTGATCGACGAACCGGACCTGACCGCGAGGGAACTCAGGCCGAGCTCCACCAAACTGTGCCGGTGGGCCTGCTCGAAGCCTGACTGTCCGGGACGATGGAAAGCCACCCCCGATCAGCGCTCCCGCCGCGGTGGGACCGGCAAATGCTGCCCGGTGTGCCACCCGCCGCGCAAAAGCCCCACCCGGTCGTGATCCCAACCCACGCCCCGTGCCTTCTCGCCGCGATGCCGGTCGTGCCGTGCTACCGAGTCACGCCGCCGTCCGCCTCCGCCGACCCGGCTGGCGGGGACGGGCGGCGTGTGCGTCTCCACCAGCGTCTCCTGTGCTGTTCTCGCCAGCTGCGCAGCCGGTTGCCCACCGAGATCGTGCGCGGATGGCCGGGTCCGAAGGTGGCCCGGTAGCCGGTGAGGGAGCGCTCCAGTACTTCGATGGCGGCCGTCCTGTTGCCGTGAGTCCAGTGCAGCAGGGCGAGGTCGGCTTGGCTCGAGAGGGTTGCCGGGTGCGCCCAGCCCAGCAGCTGTTGGCGAGCGGTGACGGTGTCTTCCACCAAGGGGATGGCGTTGACGGCCTCGGGGTCGGCCGCAGCGGGCGTTTGAGCCTCCAGAACCAGTCGGTTGTCCTGGTAGGGGAAGTCCTCCTGCAGTACGGCGAAGGCTTCCTTGGCGCGGTGGCGGAAGAGCGCCAGGGCGAGGTCTCGTCGTGCAGCGAGGGTCAGGGGATGGGGGCGGCCAAAGAGCCGTTCGCTGGTGCGGATCAGCTGCTGCCAGTAGCTGACCGCCGTGCCTTGGGTCAGGCGGTGCCCGGCCCAGCGCAACAGGTAGTAGCCCCGAACCTGCCACAGCAGGTCTCCGGCGCACTCGGCGAGGCTGTCGATGTTGGTGTGCAGTGCGGCCCTGGTCTCGTGGTCGTACCCGGAGACTTCTTCGCACAGGTCGATGAGTCCACTGGTGGCCGCCTTCACCACTGCTGGTAGCGCAGCCTGAGGGGTGCACTCGCGTACGGCGCGTGCTGTGAGGGCGTGCAGACGCACGGCCCGGGGGCCGTTCTGTGCGTGGTCGACGAGCAGACCGTAGCGGTGCAGCAGGCGGAGCGCCGCCTGGGCTTGAGCAGGGTCGACGGCTCGGGGATCGCTGTCTGCGGCTGTGGGATGTTGGGCGCTGAGGTAGTGGATGACAGCGTCGCTGGTCCACAGGGAGCGGGGGTGCCCGGCCGGGTCCAGAACGGCGGCCAGGCGCATGACCGGGATGGCCAGCCCGACCGGCTCGCTTGCCTGCGCGACATCCAGCGACAGCAGGAGAGCCGCAGCCACCTGGCGGCCGTACCCCTCGGTGTCCGCGTTGCGCGGCAGCAGATCGTCCAGACGCGTGGCACTGCTGTTGAAACGGCGCAGGTACTCCGCGCATCCGACGTTCTCATTGACCATGTAGGCGGCTGCGTGCGACAGCGCCAGCGGCAACAATCCCAGTGCCTCGGCCAATACGGCGACTTGTGCGTCCAAGAGGTGGTTCGCGTGTGCCGCGCTGAGCCGCTCGCGCAGATAGGCCTCGGCTTCCTCGGCGCTGTAGGCGTCGATGTCCACCACGGCCCGGCCGCCCCCGGACAGCAGCGCGTCGTGACGGCGGGTCGTTGCCACGACGCGACCGGATCCTAAGGCGGAGGACGGCGGCCACCACGCCTGCATCGCCTCCGGGTCGGTGAGGTCGTCGAGAACGATCAGCCATGATCGCCGGGTCGTCGCCAGCCACTGGAGGAACAGCCCGGCGTCGGAGTCGGCACTCTGGCCGAGAAGACGATCAGAAGCCGCTTCCACGGCGTACGCGGCGTGGGCATAGCGGGCGATGACCTGCTCGATGTCACTGGCGTCGACCCACAGCACCAGGTCGATGCCGTCCATCAGCGCCTGGTGGGCGTAGGCGGCGGCGAGTTGGGTCTTGCCTACGCCCCCGCCGCCGGACAACACCTGGGCCAGTACCACCGTGGCATGCCCGGTCCTGACACGATCGATCCGGTCCCGCAGCGCAGGCCGGGCCTGGAACGTGGAGGCGAGCACCGGCACCGAGCCCAACCGTATCGGCCAGTCCAGCGGCCTGCTCGGCGGCGGAGTGGAGAGCGTCACCTGGCTGACATGGCCGCTGATGGCCACCGCATGGGCGCCCAAGGCGACTGCGTCACCCGACCGTTCCACCCGCACGGCCCCGCCACTCGCCGCGGCCTGACGCCCCAAAGCCCGGTAACCGCTCAGCGCGTCGCCGCCGCCCACGGCCGTGGCATCGCCGCTCTCACTGACGCTGACGGACGGTGGCGTTTCGCCTGTGCCCTTCAGGGCGCCTGACGAACGCCCCATCCGAAACCGTCTCATCCGCCCTCCCGCCGTTGTCCCGCAGCCACGCCAGCCCTAGCCGGTGTAGTCGATGCCGGTACCGGCGCTGCTTCCCTGCCCGCGGGCAACCGCATCCCCGCTCTGCTGAACACGAGCTGCTCTGCTGCCTCCGGCGCCACGACGGCGAATGCCGGTATGAGCCGTCCCCCCGTCGCCGGCCTCAGCCCGCCCCGTCCGCACCGCGCTGTCCCGTGCCTCGGCGGCCGGGTAGAGCCAGGCCCACACCAAAGCGCCCACCCCCGTGGCGGCCTGTACCGAGGCCCCCACCATCTGCCCGGTATCTGGCCCGTGGAGCAGCCAGAAAACCGGGGTCGAGACGATCACCAACACGGCAGCAGCCATCACCGCGGCTCTCCGCCCACCCGACATGCTCCGCCCTCTCCTCACAACGCCGCCGCTGTCCAGTGCCAGCCAACCGCGGGCACGCCATAAGGACGGCTCATGCGATCACGGCAGTTCCCCATGCCAGCAACTCGCCCCCTCAATGCCGTAGCAGACAGTGACACGATTCAGGTGCGACCACACCCTCTCGCCGGAACCGGCATCGCGCCGCCCTGCACGGCCAGCCGGCCTGTCCTCGGCGACGTCGTCGTGGAGCCCGAGCAACCGCCCAGAGGTGGCTGCCGCATGGCCGCCCGGAGCGGCGCGCGCAGCCGTGACCCCAGGACTGCCGGCGGCGTTGACCGGGGTAGCCAAGGCGTCCGGGCGAGAAGCGGGGACCGACGCGCCGTCACCTTCTGGTGCGGGTGCGTCCGGGGGAGCGGACGGAGGGCAGGTCGTCGCGCGCGTTGTCCGTTTCGAGGGCGTCAGCGGGCATTTGGCGGTAGGCGTGGAGGAGTTCGGCGATGACGGCGGGACGGACCTCGGTGGCCGTCACGAGTGCGGCCAGGACCTGGGAACGCGACGTCTGCTCTCCGGCTGCGGCCGCGGCCCGGACCAGGATGTCCAGTCGGGTGTCCACGTCCTCCGGCCAGTTGACCAGCGTTTTGCGTCGTGGACGCTGCCACAGCAATTCCACACGTCCCCCTCGCTGACACCTATCTATATTGAATATATATTGACCCCATGGTGACGGTGCTGCAAGAGCGTTCAGAGCAGAGGGCCTTAGACCGCGACCCGGCGAGGAAGATCCGTGTGGCAAGCCGCACGCTCACCTTGACGCCGGTGTTCGACACCTACTGGCGCTTCGCGGCGGCCCGCCAAAAGGTCTACGAGGCGCGACTTGCCGGGGGAGCGGGGCCGTTCACTGACGATCCGATCTTGCAGCGGTACCGCTTCACCAACTGCTTCCGGGCTGCTGACCGGGTCAGCCAGGACCTGATCGGCAGCGTGATCTACCGCGGAGACCAGGCGTGGGAGGAAGTCTTCTTCCGCACCTTGCTGTTCAAGATCTTCAACAAGACCTCGACGTGGCGGCTGCTGAACGGCGTGCTGGGAGAGGTGCGGTGGGACGGCTACGACTACCGGGCCTTTGACCGGGTGCTCTCCCGGGCCTTCGCGCAAGGGCAGCGGTTGTACTCGGCTGCCTACATCGTGCCCCCGCCTCAGCTCGGAGAGGAGCGCAAGCACCAAAACCACCTGCGGCTGCTGGAAATGATGATGACCGCGGACGCGCCGCAGCGCGTGCTGTCCGCACCGACGCTGCAGGACGCCTACCAGGTCCTGCTGGGCTTCCCGGCGATCGGGCCGTTCCTGGCCTACCAGTTCGTGATCGACCTCAACTACGCGGCCGAGATGCCGTTTTCGGAGATGGACTTCGTCGTCGCCGGGCCGGGCGCGCGCGACGGGATCCGCAAGTGCTTCGGGCCAGCGGCCGACGGCATTGAGGCGGACGTCATCCGCTACATGGCCGACACCCAGGACGAGCACTTCGCCCGGCTGGGTCTTGCCTTTGCGGGACTGCGCGGGCGCCCGCTGCAGCTGATCGACTGCCAGAACCTGTTCTGCGAGGTCGACAAGTACGCCCGGGTCGCCCATCCGGATATCGCCGGGATCAGCGGCCGCAGTCGCATCAAGCAGACCTACCGGCAGCAGGCCGATCCGATGCCAGCCTGGTTTCCCCCCAAGTGGCAGCTCAACGACCCGCCCGGACACTGAGCTTGCCGCAGGTTACGCCCGCACGCCGTAGGACAGCTGCCGTCATGCGGCGAGGCGGCCGGTGCCGGTCAATAGGGGGCGCAGCTGGGTGATGGGGCCGTCCAACCGGGCGTGGCCCGCCACCACGGTCAGGGAACCGCAGGCCAGCTCGGCCTGCTGGGCGATGTAGGCCAGCAGACGCCCCAGGCCGAGGTAGTTGCCGTAGGCGCGCTCGAACATGAAATGGCTGCGGTACAGGGCCGCGGCGTGCACCCGCCGGTCGCGGTCTAGTTGGAGGGAGATGTGGCTCAGGCAGGGGAAGCCGATGTAGCTGTTGTCCTTCCCTGCGGTGTGGACCATTAGGTCCGCGCCGGCCTCCTCCGTCTCCATGGCTGCGGCTATGTCGATCTCGTAGGCGGCGGCTATCTTGTTGCCTGCGGCCTGGGCCCGCAGCCGGCCGATGACGGTGCAGAGCTGGTCGACGCCGCTCTTCGACGCCGCGGGGTAGGACACCAGACGGCCGAAGTACGTGCCGCGGTGGTTGCCCGGGTACCGCTTGATCACTTGATACATCTGCCGGTAGCGCTTGGCGAGGTCATCCGGGCCGGCACACCGTGCCGCCAGGGCCTCCGGGAACAGGGTGCCGGCCACGGTCTCCAGCGGCCACAGCCCGCGAGCGGTGCGCAGCCGGTCCAGTTCGGCGCGGAACACCAGGTCGTCGCTCGTAGGGTCAGCGATGCGCACCACCGTGTGCAGGCCAGTCCGGTCAGGGTTGTCCTTGCGGTCCAGCTTGTTGCAGGCGGCGACCCAGGCCTGGGTGACGTCGCGTTCGGTCACGGTGAAGGTGTGCATCAGTCCTCCTGACACATACGGGTGTCGTCCGGGGAGTCGGGCTCAGGCAGGCCAGGTCTCGTCGACCCCGGAACGCGGGGCTTCGCGCACCACCGTCAGCCGCAGCGCTGCGTCGTGCATCGGTAGCGCGACCTCGATCAGGCCCTGTTCGCCCGGGGGGAGTTCGTCGGTCACCACGGCGCTCGCCAGCGGCGTCGTGCCATCACTGGTCCATCGTTCCAGGCCCTTGGGCAGTACGTCGAAGAGCGCGTTGTCCATGTGCAGTACCAGCACATCGCCCGCGTCGGCGTACACCGTCTGCCCCTCGGAAGCCGCCGTGATCACGTGCACCTGGGCCTGCCCGGGCAGCGAGGCCCCTCCCGCAAGCGAGCTGCGCAGGTCGGCAGGAGGGATCTTGGCCCACCGGCCGGCCCGGCCGGCGTCCAGCAGCCGGAGATTCACTAAGTGACGTACCGTTCCGGCGTACGACGTACCCAGCTCGCGCGCCACCCGGTAGACGTGTTCGGGAGACGACGGGCGGCCTCCGCAAATCCTTTCCAGGGCCGCCCGCACCGCTGGCAGGGGCATCAGGAACCACGCCGCGAACGCCTCCGCCGTCTTCTCCTCCTCGGGCCAGCTGCCATTGCCCCAACGCAACGCGGGATCGAGCTCCTGGTCCGCCGCGGTGCGATGGCCCAGCCGGTGATGCCCCAACTCATGCGCGGCCGTGTGCCGCTGGGTGACTGCGTTCAGCGAGGCGTTCAGTATCACGGCTGGCCCCTTGTCGGCGGGGGAGAAGTACACGCCGAACAGCCGGGGCATCGGCTGTGCCATCCCGATCACGTCCGCCGCTCCCAGCGCCCGGTGCACGTGAACGTATTGCGTGCGGTCGATGCCGAGGTCGCGGTGCGCCTGGACGGCTGCGATCGATGCGATCCGGTGTGCTAAGCCCCAGTTCACGCCGTCGGGCTCCCGCCGTTGGCGTCCTGTTCCTCGCGTTCTGCCGCGCGTCGGAGCGTGAGGTATTCGGCGAACTCCAGCACGGTCTTGGCATCCCCGTCGGTGAGTTGGGCCAGCGCCCGCGGCAGACCCGCCAGCGAGTACTCGCTGGCGTCGGCGTCTTTCTCCTCGGCCAGGAAATAGGCGACCGGCTGCCGGTACAGGCGCGCCAGTTTCTTCAGCTCCAGACTGTCCACACGCCGCTCGCCGCGCTCGATGTCGCTGATCGCCGAGCGAGGGATGCCGGTGGAGTCCGAGACGAACTGCTGGGACATGTTCAAGTAGTCGCGGGTCTTCTTCAGCCGTTCACCGAGCCGCACCAGCTCGGGATCGCGGTCACGGCTATCGGAGGGGGGAGGGGTCATGACTGCTGCCTTTCTTCGATCGCGTCCAGGACCGCCGCGGCGAATGACCGCACCGACCCGGTCGCCTGGGCCGCTTCCCGGTCTGCGGGAATGGCGACCTGGTAGCGCTCCTCGATGCGTGTGAGAATCTCGACCACCAGAAGCGAATCCACGGGCAACTCTCGGCCGCCCTGCTCCAGTTCGGAGCGGAGCTCGTCTGGCGATACGCCCTCGTACTCGGCGAGGAAGCCGATGACGACCGAGGTGATGTCGTCCATGCTCGGTGTGCCTGTGTTCGACAACTCTCCCCAATCGTCTGCATTTCCAACGGCGCTGTCGTAGCATACGACACGCTGTCGGGAAAGCCAACGGGGTTGTCCCAAGATCAGACAGGTGTGAGTGTGGATTTCAAGCGCTACCAGGAAGCCGCCGTCAAAACCCTCCAGCCCCCCGCGGACGGCACCGATCCCGTCCTCGTCCCCCTCCTCGGCCTCGCCGGTGAAGTCGGATCCCTGACCACCGCCTACAAGAAGTTCCTGCGCGACGGACCCGCCTTCGAGCAGGGCAAACACCAGTTACGCGAAGAACTCGGTGACGTCCTGTGGTACGTCGCCGCGCTCGCCCATCGCTTCGGACTCGACCTCGACGACGTCGCTGCGGCCAACCTCGAGAAGACCAAGGACCGCTGGCGCCCCACCCCCCGCGACGAGCACGTCCCCTTCGACGCCGGCTTTCCCGCCCACGAGCAACTGCCCCGGCAGACCTCACTCACCTTCACGCCCACCAAGACTGACGCCGGCCGCACCGTCATCATCCTCACCCGGGAAGACGGAACCCCCGCCGGTGACCCGCTCACCAGCGCCTCCCACGTCGAAGACGGCTACCGCTTCCACGACATCTTCCACCTCGCCCACGCCACCGTGCTGGGCTGGTCCCCCGTCACCCGCTTCCTGCTGGGCCGCAAACGCAAGAGCGACCCCCGCACCGACGAAGCCGAAGACGGCGGCCGCGCCATCGCCATCGAAGAAGGAATCTCCGCCCTCGTCTTCTCCTACGCCGCCCGCCACCGCTACCTCGCCGACATCAAGCACGTCGACCACGAACTCCTCGCCACCATCGGCCACATGACCGCCCACCTGGAGGTCAGCATCTGCCGCGCCGCGGACTGGGAGCACGCCATCCTTACCGGCTACACCGCCTGGCGCCAGCTGCGCGAGCAGAACGGCGGCGTCGTCCACCTCGACCTTGACCAGCGCACCCTAACTGTCACTCGGAACTGACGGCCCGGCAGTGGGGAACGCCCCGGTCGAGGGCGTTCCCCACATGAAGGCGCCGGGCTGCGAGGTGGCGCGCAGCGCTGTCGTTGACCCAGCCGACGGCAGTACAGCCAGCGACGCCCACTCGGACTCGTCAGTTGCGCCCTGGTGGGGTGGAACGGCCAAACAGGTCGTCGAAGGAGAACGTGCCAGCGGAGTTGCCGAAATGCCCGGTGGCCCTCTCCCCGGCTCGCGGCTCCTCAACGATCTTCGTGATCACCGAATCCCAGCAGGAGCGGCACAAGCAGCCGTCTTCTTGCTGGTGCTCCCCGCCTGCACGATCTGCGGCTTCCCGCACGCGCTCGGCCAGCGCCTCGAACTTTGCCTGCCATTCTGATGCCGTTGCCTGCAGCTGTGCGCTGCGACGACGGGCATCGTCAGCCTCGCTCTCAGCGCGTTGCTTGGCGCGGATCATTGGCCAATTCGGGCCTCCGCCATAACCGTATGACATCGCAGTCCTCTTCCGTCCGGCGTCCTCGACACCCACCTGCCTGTAACGACCCGCCGGCATGGTGCGGCACGTTGTTGTGCTGCAGACAGGGGATACCGTGTCCACCGCGGGACAGTGCCGACGGTGGGACCGATCGGCCGGAGACGATCCAGTAAGGCACTGAGTTCGGCCCACCTGCAGTCGCCGGGCCCGCACGCAGGCCGTCAGCCGAGCGGCCCTCCTGCCTATCGCCCCGGGTGTCTAGCGGCTGCAGTAGACGGTGAAGTCGCCAGCGCTGGTGTCCCGGACGAACTTCTCCGCGCCGGCGAGCAGCAGGAGCTGCTCGTTGGTGGCCTTGCTGGCCTGAAGGCCAGGCTGGACGATGATCGTGTGGAAGCGGGGTCGCAACAGGCGGGCCTGGTCACGGATGGCGAACAGGGCCTTGGCGCCTCCGACTTCGTAGGGCGAGATACCGCCGTTGCGCTGGGCGTACTGCACGGCCCGGCTGTGTAGATGGTCCAGCAGGGGCAGGGCGTTTCCGCGCCGCCACTTGGCGCCGCGCATGGCCTGGCCGCATACCTCGTACAGGTCCTCGACTCGTGTGCCTGGAGTGGGCTTGTGCGAGTACTTGCAGTGCACGAGCGTTACGCCCAGGTAGCGGCCGTCGACTCTGAGGCCGACGAGGTCGGCTGCCTCGCCTGAGCCGTCGTCGTCGAGAAGAACGTCGAAGGAGCCAGTGGCCTGCAGGTGGGCCGACATGTAGTACTGGATGGAGTCGGTGAGGCGCTGCGGCTTCTGGGACTCCTTGCTGAGGTCCACGTCTCGCCAGTCCAGTGGCGTGAGCAGGGACGGATCGTAGGGGCGGCGGGTGTAGCGCGGGGCGATGAGTTTGCCTTCGTCGTCGATGAGGCGGTCGCCCTCCAGGAACAGGTCGGGCCTGTGTGCGTTGAGCCATTCCTTCAGCGGCTGCGGCTCGGCCGTGGGGCCGCTGCCCACGATGACGGCGTCCCGGTCACGTGGCCGGTAGACCAGGCCTTTGGCGTCGTAGTCGGCCTGATAGGCGACCCGCCAGGCGGGGGTCGTCAAGGAGAACAGGAACGGGCCGGTGGGGGAGTAGTCGTCGACCTCGAAATCCACGTCGGTGAGCGCATAACTGTGCTGGTCGTAGGTGAGGGTGTACCGGTCGCGGGAGCCGAGGTGGACCTGCCAGGGCCACTCCACGCCCAACAGCGCGTACGGCGGCCGTGCCGTGATGTCCTCGGGGATGATGAATCCGTCGAAGATCTGCTCCAGGTTGATAGTGCTGTCCAGCAGCTTGGTGCCCTGCTGATCGCACCAGTCAGTCCAGGCCTTCAGGCTCGGCGCGGTGGTGGGGGACCAGAAGCGGCCCGAGTGCGCCGCGCTGATCGAGACGCTGTCGCCGTCGTCGAAGCCGGACGTGGCGATGTGAGTCTGGCTCTTGTGTTCCTGGGCAGTAGTGAAGCCCTGCGAGACGTCGCTGCCGACGTGGAGGGAGAAACGCGTGAAGTAGTCACGGGCGTCTTTGAGGCCGACGTTGGTCGGCACCAGCCGGTCCAGGCGGGCCAGTACCCGGAAGGTACGCTTGCCGTTGATCAGTTCGCAGTCCTCGCCCAGCACCGCCTCGGCCAGGTCTTTGTAGGTGCTCGACTTCTCCGAGCCGTGGATGTACAGCAGCCGCCTGGTGGTGTCGAAGTAGAGCACCATCAGCTCGTAGACGACCTGCTCCAACTCCTGCGGGGCGCCCCAGCGCACGGGGGTGCGGCGTTCGATGACGTACCAGGCCACGGGGGAGTCCTCGCCGCCCAGGGCCATGGCGCCGTCCAGGACGCGCTCGTTGTCCTTGTACAGGGTCAGAGCGGCCTCGGGCCTCCACTGGGCGGTGGTTGCGCGGTAGGCGACCGCGCTCATCTTCGGCTCCAGCACGTTGACCGCCACGTCCTCGGGCACACCGGTGAACGTTGCGTCGAAGGTGCTGGTCTCCTCCGCGGCCAGGGTGGCGCGGTCGGTCAGGTCGCGCAGCAGATGATTCCAGTCTGCGTCCTCGCGCAGCAGGCGGCGCAGCGGTGAGGTGCCGGCGCCCGGTTCCTGCGCGACGAACACGGTGGCCCCACCCAGTCCGTTGGCGGCCCGGGTGAACCGGCCGATGAACTGGATCATCGGGCTCAGGCTCTTGCGGGCAGCGTGCATGGCCGCGATCTTCAGGGCGGGCTCGTCGAATCCCTCGCCGAGCATGTCGACGCAGATGATGATGCGGCACTCGCGCTCCCGCAGTGCCTGTACGGCCGCTTTGCGGCGCGTGACGCCGACGTTCTGGTGGACCACGGTGGGATGGAACTCGGGCGCCAACTGCTGGTAGAGCACCCCGAGTTCTTCCGCCTTCGGGATGCTTTCGGCCCGCGCCATCAGCACGTGGTCGTGCCCGGCTTCCCGATCGGCGCGCAACTGGCCCACGGCCAGCTCGGCCAGCTCCCGGTCGACGTCCTGGACACCGAACACCGCCCGGTAGTTGATAGGCCGGAAGTACTCCAGCCGCTGGGCCTCCCGCAGCGGGAAACGGAACACGGTACGGCCGGGCAGGCGGCGGCCGTCCTCCCGAAACGGGGTGGCGGTGAACAGCAGCACCGGCCGGTCGGAGAAGTCGTCGATCACTCGTGCCCACGTGTCCGCGGGGGAGTGATGCGCCTCGTCCACGATCAGATGGGAGAACGACGACAGCAGCGCCATCCGCACATTCCCCGCGGCCCGGCTGAGGATCTGTGGGGTGGCGACGACCACATTGCACGCCTGAACGAACCGAGCCGCCTCCTCCGAGTCCTTGAACCCGTGCTCGAGGCGGCCCACCCGCGGCCGCAAGGCGGCGGGTGTCACGATCTCCTCCCGCTGCAGGATGCCGAGCGTCTCGAACTTCCCCGCGATCTGGTCGCGCAGCGCCGCACTGGGCACCAGCACCAGCAGCCGTTCCATCCGCGCGGCCACGAGCAGCGCGAGCATGGTCTCGGTCTTGCCGGTGCCGGTGGGCATGACCACGATGCCCGGGTCGGTAAGGCCCGAGGCCCAGTGGCCCATCACCGCGTGCAGGGCGCCGATCTGCGGGCGGCGCAGGCTGCGCGGCTCGTCGTACGGACGAAATCCGATGGCCTCCCGATACGACTCCACCACCGTTTGCGGTGCACAGGCCCGGCTGCCCTGCCAGCGCACATCCCGGCCTGCGCGGGTGGGCAGCACGGCCGTCAGCCCGTCGGCCGCTTCCGCTGCCGTGCGCACTGCGGGCCAGCTGCCGTAGACGTTGGAAACACGCAGTAGCCCCTCCTCGTCCGTGACGTCCAACGCGCTGCCAGGGACCAGCAGTTGGCGGACCTTGTCGAGCTCGAATCTCTCTTCAGCCCACACGGGCTGGGTGCTCACGGTCATACGAAGGGCTCTCTGTTGCAGATCTGGGTACCGGCACGCGGCGGGCCGGGCAGGCGAAGCAAGGCCCATGCGAGGGCCACGGGATCGGCTCCGGCAGCCGGGACGGTGCCCGCGGTTCAGCGGCGGTGACCGCGATCGGGGGAGCGTCGGGGGACGTTGAGGAAGTCCTCGAACCAGTTGTCCGGGTGCAAGGCGGGCGGGACGGGGGAGGCCTCGCCGTCTGCTTCACCGTCGCCCTCGCCGTACTTGCTGTCGTACAGCCACAGCACGTCGTGGTCCTGTTTACCGACCTGTGTGGCGTTCGGATCGTCTGCGACCGAGGTCGGAGCGTCGCGTAGACGTCTGGGACGTTGTCCGGCGCCATCTCAATGCCAGACCCTCGCCTTATGTTGTCCCAGTGATTCGTGATGCGTCTGACCACCGGGTGATAGAGGCCGCAGTCGCTGAGTCCGGCTCGCAAAAACGGAGTTCGGCGGCGCTGGCCAGTGGCTGACCTCCGCCGACCGGGGCCTTCGGAGCCTCAGCGGCCACCTAAGAAACATCCCTCGACCCCGTCACTGCCCGGCGGATGGGCCTGAGTGGCCGGGTTGCCCCCGGAGCGTTCGAGTAAGCACGCAGGTGCAACTTTTCGTGACAGGCGCCACAGGAACGCCTGGCTGACTTGCGTCGCTGGCAGGCTACACATGACACCTTGCAGTCAGCGGGGAGGGGTACCGCCGGAGGCGGGCGGGCCGGAAGTCCGGGTGCGTAGCTGGTGGGTGAGGGCGTCGCCGAGATTAGGGTCTGCAGAGGCAGTGTGGGCGATGCCGAGTTGAGTGGCCAGGTCGGTGGCGTGAAGGCGGACAGCGGCCTCCAGTAGCTGGGCGTAGGTGTCGGTGGCGCTGCGGAGGCGGTACCTGGCGGTCAACGCGAGGGCGATGGTGAGCGGCGCGGCGGGCCACCACCATGCGGTCAGCGGGGCGTACAGCAGGGCCCAGCCGGCCAGGGTGGTGGCGCGGGTGAGGGCCTGTTCGGCGGTGGTGATCTCGGTGCGGGTGGTCTCGGGCAGGGTGAGCCACAGGGGCGGCCACAGGAGGGGCAGGTCCAGGTGGTGGTCGCGTTCCAGGCGGACGGTGACGGCGTGGATGCGGTCGCCGCTCCAGGTGGGCCGGTCGGGTTCCTCGGGGGCGATGCGCTGCAGCGCGTGGTGCGCGGCCCGGCGCGGCCTCGGGTCGGCTCGGCGCCTGTCGCGGGCCAGGGTGCGGGCGTCGGCGTCGAGTTGTTGCCGGTAGCGCTGCTGGGCGGTGGCCCAGCGGGTGCGGCGGCGGGCGACGCGGGTGTGTGCCCATTGCCGCAGCGGGGGTGGCCAGGTGTGCCAGCCGACGGCCAGCGCGGTGCGCTGGACCAGTGTCCCCAGGCTCTGGGCGGCCAGCCCGGCCGCTGCTGCGGCGGCGAGGATCGCGCCGAGCAGGACGACTTGGCCGCCCAGGGTAGTTGCGGCAGGGGCCTGGGCCCAGTGGGTGATGTGGTTGGTGAGGCGGTGGTAGTCCAGGGCGTGGGCCTGGCCGAGGGTGTGGGCGGTGGTGGCGGTGGCCAGGTAGAGGGCCCCCGGCAGGACTAGCAGGGTTAGCCAGCGTTCGGCGAGTTTCTGCCCCAGGGCATTGAGGAATCCGTTCACGTGCTACAGCCGTACAGTGCACAGGGGTTGGCCGCTGATGTGGCAGCGGGGTACTTCGGCGCCGTCGGGCCACGCATGCCGGGAGCATTGATGGGTCGGACACAGCAACACCCACTCATCCGGAGCGGCGGGTTCGATCCCGATCGGGTTCAGCCCTCGGACGTGGCCGTGGACACCTGCGGCGTCTCCCACGGTGAGCAGAGCCTCATGGAGCGCGTCCAACCCGGCCGTAAGATCTTGCCCGGAGTGCAGGGCCACCAGCAAGCGTTCTAGTGGGGCCGCGCCATCGCTGCCATGCGCCTCAAGGCTCGCGCGGATGTTCTCCAACTGGTCACATACGTAGGCGATGTCTTCTTTCGACCCAGAACTGCTTGTCTCTTGCTGGTCAGACACTTTGCGCCCCCTTCACTGCCGCACCTTCGCCGACTAGCACCAGCATCGTGGCAGTCCGCTGCAGGCGGGTCCGAAACGTCGATGGTGGCACCCGGGCAGTACACGATGCGCCCATCGTGCCGAACTTGGCCTTGCGCAGCAACTAGCCTTCATCCTGCACTAGTTGAGACACATCGGTTAAGGGGGACAGCAATGGCAGAGCGCGAGGAACTTCTGGCGGCGATGTGGGCGCGAATCGATGGAGTGACTGCCACGGGAGACCTCTCCGCCGTGCTGGAGCGAGGCAGCCAAGTCGAGGCCCTTCACCTGATCGACAGATTCACGAAGGCAGGCAACGAGGGCGAGTTTGACCTGGAAGTGGCATGCGCCTTGGGCTGGTGGTATCACGTCCGCTCTCTAGTCCTACCCGCACAGCAGGCTGAGCACGCCCGCGAAATGGCGGTCGTTTTTCTCCAAGGATGCTTTGTTGCTGGAATGGACCGCCTTCCTCAACCGTTGCTCGCCTCCATCGCCGAAAGTGTGTACCCACATGCGTGTGACGTGCTCTGGCGGGCCTATTACGCACCCATATTGAATGCGTCCGATCTTTCGGAACTCGTCACCCTGTGGAGGCGTATTGTGCGCGCCGCCCCCTTGGGCCACCCCAAGCGCGCCGACTGGCTGGCCCAGTTGGGTACGGCCCTTGAGGTCCGCTTCAGGGGCACCGGCGAACTGACGGACTTGGATGATTCGGTGGAAGCACAGCGTGCTGCTGTCCGTGCCACCCCTCAGGGACACCCCGACCACTCCAAGCACCTCGCACTCCTGGCAAACAGCTTGCAACTGAGGTTCGCGTCCACCTCACATGAGCAGCTGGCGGATCTAGATGAAGCGGTGGAGGCATATCGAGCAGCGGTCGATGCCTCTCCTGGCGACGCATCACATCTATCCGCGCTTGCCGATGCCCTGGCTGATCGATTCCAGCACACCGGGCGGCAAGCGGACCTGAACGAGGCGCTGGAGTTGCACTCGTCCACTATACGTACGAGCCCTGACAGCGATCCCGTGCGCACCGCCACTCACATGGCTTCGGGTTTCCGTAACCTTTTCCGGCAGACAGGGAATCTGGAGAACTTGAACCACGCTGTGGAAGCTTGCCGTCTCGCCGTCCGTGCGGCAAAGGACGATCCTGGTCTGCCCTTGCGTCTGGACGCACTCGGCGAGGTCCTACGGGAGAGGTTCACTCATACGGAACGGATGGAAGATCTCGACGAGGCGGTGGAGGCAAGCCGGAACGCTGTCAGAGCGTCCCCCAAGGGCGGTCACGATTACGCCGGTCGGCTGCTTGTCCTCGGCAATACCCTGCGGAGTCGGTTTACCAGCACCTGGGAATCGAGAGATCTGCAAGAGGCACTGGAGGCATACCGTGCCGCTCTTCGAGTCACCCCTCATGACTCGCCAAATCATGCCATGCTCCTGACCGAACTCGGCGACGCTCTTTCATCCGGATGGGTGCCTGAGGGGGACGTGCAGTATGTGCATGAGGCATTGTCGGTCTGGGGTGATGCGGTGGAAGCGCCGACAACGCTGCCATTGCACCGCTTTCGGGCGGCGTGCTCGTCGATGTTCTGGACAGCTTGCATTCCGGATCTTGGCCGAGCAGCTAACTTTGCGGAGCGGGCAGTGCTGATGCTCCCAGAGCTGGCGCCCCGTCGCTTGAAACGTAATGATCAGCAGCGTGCCCTGGGTTCTCACGGGACGACGGTCACTGCGGACGCTGTTGCCCTGGCGCTGGCCGCACCGGGCGGAACCGCCCAGGAGCGGGCTGTTCGCGCATTGCGTCTGGCAGAGGCCGGGCGATCGGTATTGCTGTCGCAAGCCCTGGACACTCGCAGCGACTTGACGGATCTGCACCAGGAACATCCGGACCTGGCACAGCGTTTCGCCACACTCCGCGAACTGCTCGACCAGGATTCTGCTGTGACTCTCAGCGCGTTGGGCGTCGGCCACGCACAGATACCGGTCGGTGGGCAACGTCCCCAGTTGGTCGCAGAGCTGGAGGCGTTACTTGGGCGCATCCGGTCACAGGAGGGATTCGCCGATTTCGGCTTGCCACCTACGTCCGACGACCTGCTCGCTGAAGCAGCGTTGGGCCCAGTGGTGACTTTCAATGTCAGTGGCTACCGCAGTGACGCGCTTCTACTCACTCGCGCTGGTATCAGTTCCGTCTCACTGCCGAAACTCACTCCGGACAACGTCATCGAGCGGGTCAACGCTTTCTACCAGGCCCTTGATACGTCCACGGCCCCCGATGGTGACCGCATTGCCGCCCAAAAGACGCTACGAGAGATCTTGGAATGGCTTTGGGAACACGCAGCCGAACCTGTCCTCTCCGCTTTGGCGGATCTGGGCGAGGCGGTCTTTCCTGCAAAGGACGGTGAACCTCTGCAACGGGTGTGGTTGGCGCCGGGCGGATTGCTCGGACTGCTCCCCCTCCACGCCGCCGGCTTCCACACTGACCCCGGAGATGGCCCACAGCGTCGCACTGTTCTGGACCGGGTGATCTCGTCGTACACTCCCACCATCCGCGCACTGCATCACGCTCGTACCCGCCGCCCCCGGCCCACCGATCAGCCCCAGTCCCTGATTGTTGCCATGCCGACGACCCCGGGGCACAATCCGCTGCGCTATGTCTCCGAGGAGGTTCGCCGGATCCGTGGACTTTTCCACGATCCGATTCAACTCATCGAAGTCGCCCAGGCTTCCGACGGCACCCATCACCCTCGCGGCATGGGAGCCCCGAGCACGGCTACAGTCCTCGCTCGTCTCCCTGAGTGCGCCATTGCCCACTTCGCGTGCCACGGCGTAAGCGACCGGGTGGACCCTTCACGAAGCCAACTGCTCCTGCACGATCACGCCACAACGCCGTTGACCGTCTCTGCGCTGGCCCAGGTCAACCTGGACCACGCACAATTGGCCTACCTCTCCGCCTGCAGCACCGCGGATCCTGGTAACCCCAAACTCCTGGACGAGTCCATTCACCTCACCAGCGCCTTCCAACTCGCTGGGTTTCCCCACGTCGTCGGAACCCTGTGGCCGATCAACGACCGCCTAGCCGTCGAAGTTGCCGAATCCTTCTACACCCACTTGACCACCGGCCCGCCCGGAACACTCGATCCCACTCAGGCCGCAACCGCTCTACATCACACCATCCGGGGACTACGCGACCGCTACCCAGCGACCCCCTCCTTGTGGGCCGCCTTCCTCCACTCGGGCGCGTAGAGGAATCGGATAGACCCGACTTCCTCTCGTCCCTCACGCGGGCAGGGGGATCTCACCCCGGCGTTTGTTGTACGGCCTCGGTGTCCGCCGCGGTGCGGGGGCCCGGGCACGGCGGCCCGCGTGATCTCCAGGTGCGCTGCCATGTCCAGCTCGAACCGTACGGATTCACGTCCAGAACAGCGAGGGACAAGCCCCGCCGGTGAGGCGGGTTTTCGTCATACACCGATCGTCGATCAGGCCAGATGGGGTCTGAACTGCAGGGGGCGCATCGCGTAGATGTCCGTGATGGGTCCGAGCTATCGGCCAGGGCGGCCTCGATCCGGTCCGCGTGGAAGTAGAGGGCCGCGCTGAATGCCTCGCTGGCCGGGTGAAGGCCGAAGTGGGCGGACAGCACCTCTTCGACGGACTCGTCGCGCTCGTCGAGGGAACTGCTAGACGAGTAGTTCCGATGTGGCTCAGTGGTCGTAGGCGATCAGTGAGCGGGTGATAGGTGCCCCGATGGCGCGGTTGTGCCAGATCGCGCAGGTCATCGCCAGGATCCGCTGGGCCACCCGGACTCCGACGCCCTCGATGGTGCGGCCGCCGTGCTGTTCGAGGTCGAGCTGGCCCTTGAGGGTGTCGTTGACCGACTCGATCAGCTGCCGGACCGTCTTGAGCAGGGCTTCTGCGGGCTGTGAGGTGCCGCGGTTGCGGTAGGATGGCCGTAGCAGGCTGATGCCGCGGGCGGCGAGGAAGCGGTCGAGTTCGGCGGCGATGTAGCCCTTGTCCGCCAGGATCAGCAGCCCCGGCCGGGCGGCTGCCAGATGCGGTTCGTCGTCGATCAGCGCGGCCAGGACCTGCCGTTCGTCGACCTTGGGGTCGGCCAGGGCCCAGGTGACGGGCAGGCCGGCCGGGGTGCACACCAGATGCAGCTTCAGGCCCCAGTAGAAGCGGGAATGGGAGCGGCAGTAGCCGTAGCCTGCCCAGCCGGCCAGGTCGGAGCGTTTGACGGTCTCGCGGGAACGGGCGCACTCGACGGGAGTGGAGTCCACGATCCACACGTCGTCCAGCCACAGGTCGGTGTCTGCGGCCAGCGACCGGATGACCCGTTTGACCAGGGGCAGTGCGGCTCGCAGCCGCTTGTTGTAGGCCGGGCGCTGGGGCAGGTACGGGAACATGCGCTGCAGGTGCGCGTGGGCGAAGCGCACCCATCGGGCCTCGCAGTGGAAGCCCAGCACGGCCTGGGCCACCGCCAGGGTCACCAGCTCGGCACCGGTCAGCCGCGGCGGGCGGCCACGCCACCGCAGGGTCTTCAAACGGTCATCGACATGCACGTACATGCCGTCAAGAGGGTGTCTAAATCGGTCGTCACAACCCGATGTTGGACACCCTCCCTGCGTCCGTGAACCCCGCAATCGGAACTACTCGTCTAGACCTCGCGAAGGAGCTTGGCCAAGGTTGTGGGCCTGCTGCCGGTCGAACGGGATCGTGCCGGGGCTGGCCTGCTCAGTCAGGGCTGTCCCTGTTCGAGAAGTTGGACTTCGAGGTCAGCGATGCGCTTCTCGGCGAACCGCAGGTTGGAGCGGGCGACTTCGAGGCGTTCTTGCAAGGTTCGGTGTTCCCGGGTGAGCTGCTGGACGCGGCGCTTGAGCGTGATGTTCTCGGAGGTCAGATCCTGAACCGACTCCCCCGGAACCATCTGGTCGAGGTCGCGGAGCTTCCCCATGAGCTCGCCGATCTTCTGCCGTTGCGCGAAGACCTCCTTCTGCGTGCGGCCGAGTTCGGCCTCAGCGTTCAGCGCACGTTCGCGCCAGGACGCTTCGATTTGCTCGTGCTCGGCCTGGGCTGCTCGGACTTGGCGTGTGCGGCTGCCGTCGACCGCATTGCTCACGAGCGCGCGGGCCTTGGAGTTCTGGTAGAGGAACGTGACGGACACGCCGGCCCGTTCTGCGATGGCCCGGACGGTCAGTCGACCGCGTTCCCGGCGAAGCTGGCCGATGGCCTTCTCGACCTGCTCGAGCTTCTGCGCGGCCTGGCGGCGGCGTGCGTCGATCGCTGCCGTAGTGGCGTGAGGTTTCATGCAGCCTGGCCCTCCGTGTCGAGTTCCGCGAGCTCACGTGCTCGGAACGTCGGCGGGCACCACGGCCAGGCTTCTGGACTATCTCGCGACGCATCGTGCCTTCAGCGGGAACCGCCAGGTGCGGCAGGCTGCCTGGCGCGCCTCTGGCAGCGCACCCACGGTGAACGTGCCCGACTTCGGCGGCTGGACGGGCCCGACCATACCGACCATGCGGGTCGTGTCCGCCAACCTGGTCCACGCCGGTGTCCTGACTGCGCCCGAAGGCCAGTCGGCCGCCGAGTACGTCACCGGTGTCCAGCACCTGCTGGCTCCCAACTACGACTCCCGCGCCGCGCGGTGGCTGACCGACAAGCCGGCCGAGGGACGCGAAGAGGCGATCGGCCAGCCGCACTGATTCGGCCGATCAGGCCGCCTCGGCCTCCAGCTGGGCGGGGATGTAGCGATCACTGCGGTCCAGGCGGATCTCACGCACCCCGTTCAGCGGGCGTGTCAGGGGATCGTTGACCGCCGCGATGATCTGCATCGGCGTACCGTCCGCGTCGGCGACGGCGGCCGCGTGGGCGAGCTGCTCCATGAGCCGCTCGGCCATCTGACCGTCCAGTCCCTGCCCGCCCAGCCCGCTGAGCGGCGAGTCGACCATGAAGAACAGCGGAAGGCGCACGGTCGGCACCTCACGCGCCACATCACGCAGCGACAGCATGGCGCAGACATTGGCCAGCGTCTGCGGACCGCCAGCCACCGCCTGCTCGTCGAAGGCCAGCCCGTCTACATGGGGCAGAAACGTCTCCGGATCGATGTGGGCATGCCGTACGTCAGCGTTCACCGCCCTGATCCGAGTAGCGAAGTGACGCGACCACTGCTCCACCAGATCTTTGAGCTGCGCCGCGAGCTTCTTCTCCGCCTCCTTCCACATGTCGTGCGCCTGATCCTTCTCCTCCAGCAACCGGTCCCGTTCGGCCTCCAGTGCGGCAAGCACCCCGACCTCCTTGATCCGTTCCTGGAGCTGCTCCAAGCGCCCGGCCAGGTGAGCGGCCTCCTTCTCGTGCGCCAACGCGGCCGCCTGGCACGGGTTGAGGACGGAGCGCGTGAAGTCACCGATCGACTGCTCGATGGCCCACAGCGCCTGCCGCGCCCTGTCCTCCGCCTCGTGCGCCCGGGCCAGCTCGGTCTCAAGCCGCCCGCAGGCCTGCCGCGCGGAGGCGAGTGCCTGTTGTGCCTCCGCCAGCCGCGCCGCCTGGCCCGCCAGCCGCTCCGTATGCAGGACGTCCTTCTGTTTGCAGACCCGGCAGTGGTCTACAGGAAGTCCTTCCGTCCGCAGAACTTGAGCGCATCGCGGACAGTGCTGGGGCTCCGACGCCTGCTGACTGAGGCCTTCCAGACGGCCTTCCAGACGGCCCTCGTGACGCTGCGCCTGCCGCAGCCGCTCCTCCACGGCGCCGGTATGGCGGCGCGCCGCCTGATGAGCGGCCCTCGCCTGGTCACGCTGCCTGTCCAGACCGGCCATATGCTGCTGATGCCTGCTTAGTTGTGCCTGCGCCTGCTGCGCCTGGCCGGCTGCAGCCGCATGCTCTTGCTTCCACAGCTGCTCGGTCGCCTCCAGATCCATGGGGCCGGGCAGTCCGGCCTCACGGCGCGCGGCCCGCATCGCCGCAGCCGACGCCTTCGCCTGCGCATGAGCCGCCTTGACCTCCTGAAACCGCTGTTGGAGTCCCTCGATGTGCTCGTCGTGCAGACCCAGCAGCACCCGCCCCGTCAGTCGGCGTACCGTATCGCTCCCGCCGCCCAGGTAGGCGGTGGCAATCGTGGACTGCCGCAGTGCCATCCACCGCTCCACCTCGGTCAGTCCGACCCGGCCCCCGCCGCTGCCCAGGAGCGGGATCCCCAGCAACTCCATGACGAACTCGCTGGCACTCTGCTCGCCGCCGCGCCCGCGACCGACCGGCCGGCGCACCACGCCGACAGCCGGATCGCTCAGGTTCTCGAAGGACACATGACCGCCGCGGTGCACGGCCGGTCGCGTCGCCTGCCACCGCATCTCACCGACACGGAAGACCAACCGAACCTGGGTACACGACCGCACCGCGTGCATGATCTTTCCGGAGTTGAGACCCAAGGGGTACAGCAGCGACTCAAACCCTGTCGATTTGCCGGACCCGGAGCAGCCCACGAGCAAGGTCACCGCACTGGTGAAGGCCTGCTTCACCCAGGCCCCCTGGACCTCGAACTCGTGACACTCGATGATGAAAGACCGACGCACAGCGCGTACTCCCTCCGCTCAGCCCGCATGGCCGAATGCGGTGGCGCCAACGAACGGCCATCGCCCCCGGTGACGGGTGCAACCGCACCCCACCCACACGGACGATCAAGCAAGCCCGCTCCACTCGCCTGCGACAGGCCCTCCGCGCCCGTTCCTGCGACGCCGTGCGCTGCGGAGCATCAACCCGGCTAGAACCCGCGGTTGACGTGCCGTCATCACAATGCAGACGCTCCACATGCACCAAGCCAGGCGGCGTCCGCCCCCGAAGACGTTCGCCGTCTCACGGCGCCGCGTCGCGTGAATGATCGATGATCACACGAAGTAGCGAGAATGCCGTCACATCCACTGCTCTTCGCCTTATCGAATCGTTGGCCATCCGGCACAGACATTCGCCGGTTGAACTGGTCAGCGATATCCGACAACAGAGGGGGCAATCATGGGACGGGCAAAGAAGCACAAGCCACGTCGCAATCCACATCACCCACGCCGAAACCGAACAGGAGCAGCGACCGCACACGTCGCCTGGACGCCGCTGAAGCAGCAATGCGGCTGCGTGATCGACTGGGGATGGTCGCCCGAGACTGCTGATCCGGTCACGTTCCGGGACACGGTCGTCAGCCAGCTCACCGAGCCCTGCCCCTGGCACACCAGCAACACCAGGACGTCCGGCCCCCACTCATCCGGCGAGCTCGTCGTACAGCCGCGCGGCAGCCAAGTGCTACTGCGGGCCCGCATGGCCAAAGCATCCGACTGGGAGCTGGGCACCCAGCTTGCCTCCCGGCTCCACCACGTGCTGGGCAAAGTGCGAGAGGGAGAACTCGCGCTCCTGGAGGATGCACCCGCTGGATACCGCAGCTGGCTGATCGCGTCGACTCCCGACCCCGCCCAGGCCTGGCTCGACCACGAGCTGACCGACATCATCCTCAACCAGGGCCGCTCTGCGATGCCACGAGAACTCCTCGAAAACCTCCCCGCAGGGCTACTTGCTCCCTCGACCGGCCCACAGCCCGAGAGCGCGGCCTGCAACGTGTGCTCATTCTCCGCCGCCCACGGCGGCATGCTCTGCGCCTGCGGACACGATTGGTCGTGTCACCCCGGCAACGTCACAGAGGGCGAACCGTGCTCGCACTGCGCCTGCCCCTCCATGCAGCACGTCTGATCCCTCCCGCCCCACTCCCAAAGGCACCCCATGAACAGCACTGCACACCTCTGCCCGCACGCAGCACCGCCCCACACTCTCACCCCTTTCTCTGCATGGGATCTCATTGAGGAGTGCTACCGCACCGCCGCACACCGCTGCTGCGATTCCGTGGTCTATCACTCGGCCATCCTGGGAACCGCGGTCGCCCGCACCAGCGTTCTGGCCGCCGTCAACCTCCTGGCATCCGGTTGGCCACCGCTCGAGCAGCGCAGCTTCTCGATCGAGACCGCCGACCAGGACGGCATCGTGATCAGCGATGCCCGGCGGCGTTTCCATCTCGGGGCGGGGCCTTGGGGAGATGCTCACAGACTCTGTAACCAGCTTCGATGTCCTGAAAGGCCCACCTGCTACCGGACTCTGTGCGAGGCGCACACGATTGCCGGCGGTGGCGAGACCGTCCGCGAGCAGACCACCCTGTTCGCCGAGCGCCACCGCGAGGAGCGGGACTGGATGCGCTATGTCGAAGGCGATCTCATGACGGAGCTCATGCAGGCCGCAGTTACGGTGGGATTGCCCGCCGCCGAGCATGCCCAGTACTTCGCCGAGCGGCTCCACCTCGCCGACGCCGACCTCGCCGACGACTGGGACTACGAAGAGCACGAGCCGGAGATCAACGAAGACCAGGAACGTCTCCTGCACCTCGTGATCCCCCGGCCTGTGCCGATCAGTGAGCAGCGGGGCGTGCCTCGGCAGATCGGCCCGCTCGACCCACTGCAACTGCCCGGCTCCCCAGTGGACTTGAGGCTGGAGTTCTCGTATAAGCCGGATCGCTTGTCGTCCTGCGGTCAGGACGACGTCCAGTGGTGGAGCGTGCGCATGCACCACCGGCCGTCGGATTACGATCCTGAGCCCCCTCTGGGCGAAATCGGCCGACTGGCACTGGCGCGGCTGAGCTGGTGGCAAGAGGAGTACACCGTGGGAACCCTGGACGGCGAGGACTACAGCTTCGGCTGCCTGGCATCGAAGGTTTTCGAGCACTGGCAGCGCCCGGACAGCAAGATCCACCAGCTCGGCCTGGCAGCACATGGAGACATGCTGGTTCTTCTCGATGTCCAGCTGGACCAGGCGTGGAGGGGGTTCGGTCTCGGTGCCTACTTGGCTGGCGAGGCCCTGGACTTCCTGGGCGCGGGGTGCCGCCTGGCCGCTGCGGACATCGGCGACGAGGACTCGACCCCGAGCCGCCTGCTGCGGGCCGCGGGATTTCACCGGCTCGACGGCGGCGTGGCCGTCCGCAACTGTGCCCGGTTGCACGATGACGGGCATCGAGCCCGGCTGGAACGGCAGTTCGCCCAGGTGGTCGGGCTTGCGGACCCCAGGCGAAGCGACGAAGTCCCCTTCTGAAACGGAGGAGCCGCTGCCCTGGCAGCCGGGTTGACGGGTGGGTATCGGCGGCCAGGGGGTACGTGCGCATCCCCCGGGCCGTCCGAACTTGCCGCCACCGCTGTCCGTCAGGGCGACTGCACGGGCGAAGCCTGCGCCGACCCCGGTCCGGCCGTGATCCGTACCCACCCCGGCTGGTGAGGGTTCGTCGGGGCCAGGTCAGACGGCGCCGCGGGCCGGCCGTCACGGGTGACCGTGTAGTGGCCGGTAAGGATCTTGAGCAGCGACTCGGCGTCGGGGACGCCGTCCTTGTATCCCCAGAAGTCGCCGTCCTCGCAGTCCCCGTACCCCTCCATACCGTCGCAGCGGCACATGTCCTCGTAGTTCATCTCCTGTTGGAACGAGGTCTGCAGCAGTACAACGACCGAGTTGTCCACTGCGACGGACACCCTCGCCCGCGCCTCAGGGTCCTCCCAGCCGCCGATGACCTCGCGGGCGGCCTCGGCCAGTCGGCCCGCCTCGAACAGGGCGTGGATCTCGGTGGCTTCGATCCGTCCAGCGGCCGCATCGATGAGCTCGTCCGCGCCGACACCTGCCCGGTGTGCCATCAGCAGTCGGCGGCGCAGGTCGGCCCGCACGTCGTCGTAGCCGCGCAGGGCTGTCTCCAGATACGCCCGGGCCTTCTCTTCGGGGGACGGCATGCACACGGCGACGACTCTGTCAGTGGCATCGCCAGCGCCGTTTTCTACGAGCCGGACACGGACGTCCATCGGGCCGTCGCGGACCACGTGGGCGAGGTACTGCTCGTCGATGACGGTACGAAGAGCCTCCTTGAGATCGTCCTGGGCGCTTTCCTGCGGGGTGCCCGGGAGCCAGTCACTGTCGTCGTCGTACGCCTGCTCGCTGCTGGGGGCCTGCGAATAGTAGGGGTCCATGACCTCGTCATAGCGCTGCCAGGGGCCGTCCTCGCCGTCGTCATCGGGGAACCGGACTTCCAGCAACGTGCGGTACGTCTCCATGAGGGCGTTCTCGCTTGTGTTGTGGGCGCAGCGTTCTGCCTGCGTGGCCTGCCGCGCCGGCGGACGGAAGGGGAATGGGGACAAGGGGCGGCGGCCCGTTATCCGGGCAGCGTCTTGGTGCGCGACAGCGGCGAGCCGTGCCGGAGGTTGCTGCCGCGCGCCGGCACGCAGCCTGCCTACGCCGTAGCGACGCGCGAAGTCCTCCGGTGGCCCGCCAGGAGCGCTCAGTCCTTCAGGAGGGGAGTGCGGCGCAGGAAGTTGGTGCGCAGCCCCGTGATGACCTCGTCCGCCTGCTGCTGGGTGGGCAGGACGACGGCGATGCGCGGCCAGGGCGCCGAGGACCATTCACAGTGCGCCGTTGCAAGCCGCTGTGCCGGATCGGCCGTGGCGTCTGGCAGGCTGCGCGTGACGGCGGTGGCAGCCTGCCGCAACGCCGGGGCCAGCCGGTGCAGTTGCAGCGGATCGAAGATCAGCAGGTGAGGGGTGGCGGTGTAGGGCGGTGCCAGAACGACGCCGACGTGTCCCGCGTAGTCCATGAAGAACAGCCGATGACGCTCATTGCCCAGCACCCGCCGCATTTCCTGCTGCCAGGGCTGGGACAGGAGCCACTCCTCCTTGGCTCTTGCCAGCTCAGTGTTGTCCTCGCTGCGGGCCCCGGCGCGGAATGCGGGCAGCAGGTCCCAGTACTCCTCTTCCGCTGCGCGGGCGGCCTCCTGCAGCGTCGGCACGAACGAACCGATGATCTCGGCAGGGATAGTGAGAACGGTGGGGGGCCTGGTGAGGGGGCCGGTCCTGACGACGAGGACGCCTGGCCAGGCCGAGATCTCGGTGACGTCCGCGACGAGGACGGTGGGCCTCAGGCGGGAACGGGCAGGTTTGGCTTTGCGTTTGGCCACGGGCAGGAGGATTCCTTCAGCGCTGCGACGGCTCGACGGCCTCGGGTGACATGGAGTACAACGAGTGGATGATCCGATGGGATGCGTGTCAGATCTGCAGAATCGGATCGTCATCGAAGCGCCCCACCAACTGGTTGTCCAGGAGTTCCTTGGTGATGGCCTCGGTGCCGGTCTCGATGGCTTCCTGCGCTGCCTGGCAGATCAGGTAGGACAGTGGCTTCATGTAGCCGCCGGTGCGCTGGTGCAGGTGGGCCGCGAGTTTGAGAAGGTCGCCGGGAGAGTGGCGGTGCAGGCGCAGGTCCTGGTCGAAGAACTTGATGACTTCGTGCCAGATGTCGTAGGCGTCGGTACTGTAAGGGATCGGATTGACCGCGAGGGTGGCGATCCCGCCTGCGCCGCCTGCGGGTGCCTCGGCCCGTTTGCCGCGGCGGGCGTCGTTGGCGATGTCCCGGGCGCCCGGGCCGCAGAAGACGAAGGAGAGGCTGAACTCGCTGGCGAGGTAGCCGAAGTAGTCGAACGCCGTCTTGAGCTCGGAGTTCTCCAGCCGGTCGAGGCCGTCGACGAGGACCAGGCGGGTGCCGCGGGTTTTCATGACGTGGCAGACCGGGCCGGTCATGTCCGTGCTGCGCTGACCGCTCTCGGGGTCCCTGTTGTGCTGGTGGCCGACGAACTCGGCGAAGGGGATGGACCAGTCCAGCTTGCTCGTCGGGGACAAGGGCACGTTGATGTGGATGACCGGGATCCGGGTGCGGTCGGGAGGCAGCTGGTCGCTGACGATGCCTTCGAAGGCACGTCCGATCTGCCTCAGCACGGTCGTCATGCCGGTCTCGCCGGGCCCGTCGACGGCCAGGTGCATGGGGCCTTCGCTGCGCGGACTGCTGGCCAGCCACAGCCGCCGCGCGACGACAACTGCTTTCTTCAACGCAGGAGTTTGCACGGTGCGCATCGTGGCGTGATAGCGCAGCCGCTTGTCCTCCGGGCCGACGGGGGAGCCGGCGGGCGGGCAATTGCCCAGGTCGGGCGGTGTCACGGTGCGGTGCACGTAGGACTGCCAGCCAGCACGGACGGTGGGCCGCGCAGGCTGCTCGCCGTCGTCGGCAATGGGGGTAGAAGGGGGCATGGTCGGCACTTTCTGTGATCGTCAAGGAGCCGCTGGGGCGTGTGGCTTCGCACCCGCCCCAGCGCGAACTGAGAGAGAAGGACGGCGTTCTAGTCGGACTCGCCGCCCGGGCGGCCCTGGTCGCAGGAAGCGGGCGGCAGGCACAGATATCGCGGGTCGATGTCCATGCTGGGCAGGGCCGCGATAGTGCCGAAAACGGGGGCGGGGATACCCGCGTAGCGGTTCTCCCGCGGGACAGGTCCCACCTGAGGCCCGCGCTCCACAGGCATCGGCTCGGGCTTGGTGCGGGCGGGGCCGCGGCCTGCGCGTTCCAGCAGCGAGCGCACGGCGCGAGCGATGGCGCGCTCCTCTTTGGCGCTGCCGCCCTGTTCGAGGTGGGTTGCGGTGGCCTGGTTCCACACGTGCTCGGTCCACGCGTCACCGATCAGCCGCTGGTAGACGAAGTCGGCCTCGGCCCAGGTGCCGTTGCGGTGGTCCTGCAGCCACACTTTTTCGGGCTGGTGCGGGTGGTAGCGCACCGGCCAGCGCTCGCCCTTGCCTGGCCAGCCCGATGCGGCGCCCCGGTAGCCGTTCAGTGCCCGGCTGTCGTAGGTACGGTTGTGCAGCCGGATTCCCTGGTCGGTGACGCGCACCCATGCGGTGGGCAGCAGCCGCAGCCGGTCCTCGGCGCTCAGCCGCACCGGTGCGTAGCCGCTGCTGGCCACGTGCGCGGCGAACATCTGGTTGGGCGTGCGCGGCGGCATGGACGGCAGGAACGGGTTGCGCAGTTCCTGGTGCGGGCGCTGCTGCCAGCCGGTTGCGATCCACTCCTGCAGCAGGTCGTTGAGCTGCTGCAGGCTCCACAGCCGTTCGGATTCGACCTTCTTGCCGCGGCGGGTGAAGTCCCGGCCGGTGTAGCCGGTGAGGAACTGACTGAAGCGGCTCTTCACCGATCCGAAGGTCCGCTCGATGATCGCCTTGTGGGTGGGGGAGTGGTAGCAGGCGGGACGCACCGAGATCCCGAGATAGGCGCACGCGTCCATGAAGGCCCGCCCGGCGAACACCTTCCCGTTGTCCATGACGATCATGTCCGGCACGATCACCGGCCGGGCGGCCGCGTCCCGCATGCGCTCATCGGCCTGAACCAGCTGCGCATACGGCAGCCCCGAGCCCTCGGCACGGGCCCTGACCGACCAGCCGGGCCGCATCGGCTGCGGCGTGCACATCTCGGCCAGCAGCAGCAGCGCGTCGACAGCCTTGGTGGCCCGGCCGCCGTGACGGCGGCTGTTGGGACCGGTCTTGGTGCCGCTGGACTTGGGCCGGATGACCGCGGCCAGGATCGACCGCGTGGCCACGTCGATGGCCGCGGTCAGCTCGACGGAAACGACCCGGCCGGTTTCGTCGAGGGCCAGCACGTCGAGCTGGGTAGTGTCGATCTGTACCTGTTCACCCGGCATGAGCGCCGTGGCCCGCGTGAACGGCGGCTGCGGGCGGTTGCCGTCGTCCCCCCGGCACCTGGCGGTGTCCTTGCCGGTGCCGCACTCGATACCGAGGCGCTCCAGCAGCCGGTAGAACGTTGCCCGCGACGGTAAGAGCCGCCCGGCTTCCCGCTTCTGGAACTTTTTCACGCACGCTCTCCTGAGCAGTTCGAACAGCCGTGACTTAGTTCCGGCGGACTTCCTCTTCAGCCGGCCGTGCACCTGCCGCAGCAGCCGTACGACCCGCTCGTCGACACGGCCGTGGCCGCCGCGGGCGCGCAGCCGCCGTTTGTCGACCAGCCCCCACACCCCCTCGGCCAGCCAGGCCAGCCGCTTGCGCTCCACCGTCGCCGCCGACACCTGGTGGTGCGCGGCCTGAAGTTCGGCCGCCTTGAGCGTGTAGCGCTCACGCAGCGTCGTGCATGCCGGGTCGTACCCGGGGCGGGGCGCGGAACCAGCCGCAGCGAAGCCGGGCAGACCGGTGTGCACCTCCAGCACGTGGTCAAGCCAGAACTCGGCCTCCTCCCGCGCCTTCTCGGACAGCCCCTCCAGCAGGGCCACGCTTGCCAGGCCCTCTCTCATCGGCGCCGCCCGGCCGCCCCCGCCGCCGCCCGTGCTGGTGTCGTCGGGGGAGGCGAGCCGGGCGAAGTCCGGCGCGGCGAGCAGTACATCGAGCAGGACGACGGCGTCCTCGCCGTCGGCGCCGCCGTGACTGAGCAGATGTACGCTGCTGCCCTGCAGAGCCGCGACCAGGTAGGTGCTGCCGTGCCAGTGCACCGCGTCCCCCACCGCCACCGCACCCGGCGGCGCGGCCGGCACGGACGCAGCGGCCATCACGCCACCGCCTGGAACGCCATGGACGACGACACCAGCGACTGGGCCGCCACGAACGGCATGCTCCAGTCGATGAGCAAATCCCGCTTCCAGATCAAGTGATACGCCTGCGCCAGCGCCGAAAGCTCCGGCAGGCCGGTCGCCGCCACCCCCTCGGTGACGGGCCGCGGCATGGCGAATGCGGCGTGCAGCAGCCGGGCGGCCTCAGCATCCGCCAGACGCGCATGCCGGTAGCGGGACAGCCGCCGCTGGTTTTCCACCACTGTGGCATCCGCCGGGGTGTGCACCCGTACCTGCCAGTCTGCCTGCTGACGGGCGGCATCCAGCAGCCGGAGCGTTCCGGGCCAGCCGGTGCGCCCCTCGCCGCCCGGCGTGCGCACCACAAGGCGGGCCCGCCCGTCAGACAGCCGGGCAAAGAAGTCCGGCACATAGGCGCCGCGGCCCTCCGGCCAGCTCAACCGCACCGGCCACGCGGTGAACGCGACCACCTCCGGGTCGAACTCCAGCGCGCGGGCCGCCGCCAGCCCCTCCAATGTGGCGCAGCCGGCATGGCGGGCTGTGTCGGCCGGCCGCCACCAGGTCGCGATCGCCCGCTTGCCCCGGTACTGCACCGGCTTCCACACCGGCTCCCGCTCTTCCAGCGCCTCCCGCGGCACTTGACTGACCGGCCGCCGCACCAGCCGCCCGGCCAGGGAGTGGAACTCGGCCCACACCACATCCCGCACAGCACACCCCTCACGGATCGCGAAAACATAGACGTCGCCCGTGTGATCGATCCGGGCGGTGTCGAACACGGTGGCGGCCCGACCGCCCGACAGGGAAGCGATCCGGCTCGAACGCGCTCGATCGAGCGAGGCGCGGGCATCCGGCGTGCGCCTCGCTCGATCGTGTGACCGAACCACTCGCTGCGTAGGCCTGCCCGGTGCACGGCGGGGCGCCAGCCACGCCGGGCGGGGTCTCTAGGGGGGCGTGCGCCGAACGCCAGCGCGCGCTTCGCTCGAACGGGTTCGAGGTGCGGCGCATCAGTGCAGGTCAGATCGTCATGCCCGGCGGCAGAACGTTCATGCGGACCGGCACGCCGTGTTCGGGCCCTGGCATGCTCCGCTGCCAGGCGTCGCTGGCAACAGCATCCGCGCCGCCATCTGCCCTTACTGTCCCAGGGAGTTGAGGCAGCCCATGGACGAACTCTTCCCCGTGGACGCGGCGTTGTCCGCCTCCGCATCGCGCGGCCTGCCCGCCCCGGACGAACGGCGCAGGCTGCGTCGGCAATCCGACCTGTCCCTCCACCAGATAGCCGACGCCTGCTCCGTCACTGAGGCCACCATCCGCGCCTGGGAGGACGGCACCACCACCCCGCGCGGCCACAACGCCGACGTCTACCGAAACCTGCTGGAGGGACTGGGCGCACGGCTCACCCAGATTCCCGCGCCTGCCCACTCGGCCGCCACCGCCCCGGACTGGCCCGCCCTGGGAGGCATCCACCGCGAAATTCCCTCCCAGGCCGACACCGACCAGCCGTGCCGGCGCTGCAGGCAGCCCACCACCCAGCGCGTAGGCGGCAAACCCCAGCATCTGGGCACCCGCTGCCCTGCCCCTGCGGCCAAGCCCGCCTCACCGCTGGCGTCCCTGCCGCCCCAGCCGGCACCGCCGCCGACCCCCGCGCCGACCGGCCCGCCCGGTCTTCCGGCCGTTCGCCTGGACTACCCCACGGCCGGACGCCGCACCATCGCGGGCCCCCTCGCAGTGATCGACGCCGATGACGGGCAGGGGCTTGCCGCCCGCTACCCCGACGGCCACCGCCATCCCCTGGCCACCGACGACTTCACCCGGCTGCTGTCCTGGGCCGTCACCGCCGGCCTGGGCACGCCCGCCATCAAACCCGGGGCAGGGCTGGACACAGGCCCGCTGCTCGTCCTGACCGAGGCGGCCGTCGCCCGCCTGGCTCTGCCGCTCGCCCTGCCGGCCCCAGCACAGCATCCGCGCAGTGACCACCCTCTGCTGCAACAGCTGCGGGCGATCGGCTGGCAGACCGACACCCACGGACTGGGCCCCTGGTCCACCCTCCACCCCAGCAACCAAGACCCCCACCGAGACGGCGTCCATCTGGCCGTCACCGCCTGGGGCGCTCTGTTCCGCGATGCGTGGCAGCTGCCCGAGAGCCTCGATGCCGCCCAACTGGCCCGCCTGCTGGGCGAGTACACAAGTCTGCTGCGCACCCCGCTGGGTCAGCCCGGGGACTGCGGCCACCGGCTCATGAGCGACCTACGCCCGCCACCGCGCCGCCACGCCCTCTCCGGAGCCCTGCTGTGTCCGGGCGCAGGGGGCGCGCTGACCGAGTGCGTCGATCCCGCACCATGCGAGGCACCTGCCGGTCACCAACTGGCCGTGGGCCGCGCGGCCGCCGACAGCCTCGCCGTCGAAGACCTCGACTGGTGGCGCACGCCCACCCCTGCCGAGGCCGAGCGCGCGTACGTGGTCTGCCTGGCCGTCAACTTGCCGTATGTCGCCGACTGCAACAACGTCCGCGTTACCAACGGCCCGGCCCGTGAGGTCAACCAGCCCCCATTCAACCCTAAAGTTCCCGGCAGCTGGCTGGTCGCCCTGCCCCCCGTCCGTCCGCAGCACCCCCAGTTGCCTTCCCCCTTCCCCACCGAGGGCCTGGCCTGGCAGCCCACCCCGGCCGTGGCCTACGCCCTGGACCGGGGCGTCACCATCCGGCCCGTCAAGGGCTGGCTGCGCACCGGCCCGACCGGCCCCTATCTCAACCCCTGGTACGAGCGCATCCGCCTCGCCCATCTCACTGTGCTGGAACGCCTCGGCATCACCGTTCCCGAATCACCTGAGGCCTTCGAGGCCGCGCTGCACGACCTGGCCCAGGGCAACCCGGTAGACGTGGCCCTCCTGCGCGCCGTGCACACCTCCGCAGACGGCGGCCTGGCCCGGCTGGCCGCGCAGCCCGTCGACCCCGACCACAACCCCGCCCTGCCCTGGCCAAGCCCGAACGACCCCAGCTGGCGCCCCGACCTGCTCGCCGCGCTCACCGCCAATACCCGGGCCAACGTGCACCGCAAGCTGTGCCAGACCGCGAGCACGGGACACTTCCCGCTGGCCGTGCACACCGGACACATCATCTACGCCACGCGGACCCCCAGCATTCTGGAGATCACCAGTGAGGCCGGCTGCGGGTTCAGGGTCGGTATCTCGCCCGGCCATGTGCGACCGGTCGCCGTGCGCCCTATGGACTGGTTCCTCGAGCACTGCCGCCTCGGCCACAACCCCGCACACGTGCTGTCGAACGCGGCCGCGACATGGTGACGGCTCCTGTGGCAGACAAAGCCGGCCAGTCCTCGCCGCCCTGGCCGCACTTCTCACGGCAAGCTGGTCACCGGCCCGTCCAGCCGCCAGGACAGGCAGGAGGAGTCCTCCAAGGCTTCCGGCAGCGGCCGGTGCGGCTCGAGCGGCTGCATCTGTCCCGAGCGGTAGCCGGGCGGCGGTGCTTTCTGCGCCAGCCGGGCCACCACCGGCGTGGTGATGCGGTGCTGCATCGTCCAGGTCAGCAGCGCGCGGTAGCCGCCGTGCGCCATCTGCTCCGCCATGCCCAGCCGCTCACCGACCCATCTGATCCAGCGCCGCGACACCCATCCCGGCGCACCGTTGTCGAAGTCCCGGCCCCAGCACCGCTGGCGCTCGTGCACGGCCATCGCCTCGGCAACCGTGACCGCCTCCGGATAGACCACCAGCGGCAGGGCCTCCGGCCGACGCACCAGGCCCAGCGTCCGCTCTCGGGCGGCCCACACCGTGTCCGATCCCATCTGCCGGCACCGCCACCAAAACCCGGCGACCTGAAGAGCATCGGCGAGCAGCGCCCGCGCGTACGGACCCACCCGCCGCTCCAGCCGCATCCGGCGCTGATGGGCCTCCACCACCGCCGCCAGCCCGGCAAGGCTGATGTGCTGCGCAGGGTCGGCACCGTGCAGCCACTGCCCGTGCCTCACACACGCCTGCCAGGAAGCACGCACGGCCAGCCACGCAGGCGGCAGCCCGTCACTGCGGCGGGCCGTGCACCCCGCACACTCCGCCAGCACCGTCCAGCCCGCAGGCCAAGGCCCCAGGCGCGCAGGCCGAGCACGCGAGGCCACCGGCAGTGAAGCGGCAGTGGGCAGGGCACGGCGCAGATGCGTCTCCTCCCGGCCGGCCAGCGTGGCAAGCAGCCCCAGCCCCCGGGCATTCAGCAGGACTTCGCGCGTGCACGGGTTGAGTTCGTGACGGGTTGCCAGCCCCAGATCCTTCAGGAGATCGGCACATGGAAGGCCGTTGACGGCAGCAAGCCGGGCAACGAACGAACTCGTCGCCTCGCCCCGCACCGCCGAGAGACCCACTGCCTTCGCCACCAGCACACTCACTGCGCTATGCCCCCTGCCTTTGATCATCGGCGCACTTGCGGGCTCCCCGCTTCTCCGCCCGCTTGGACAACGATCACCAGCCGTACGGGGCACCGTGCCCCCGAATCCAGCAGAAGGACTGCCGCACCGTGCCCCACCCCAGCACGTCGGTCGCCGAGGCTCTGGACATCGCCGACGCCCGCCACTGGACCCGCCGGCCTCCCGTCCTGCCCGCCACCCGCCTACGTCACCTGCTGCGTCACCAAGACGCCGCCGACCTGGCCCCCCGCCTGTTCGCCTACCCGGATGCCGTCACCCGGTGGGCTGCCGGAGAGACCGACGGCCTCACACCCGCCCACACGACCCTCATCGAGCGGGAGATCTACCGCACCTGGCAGCCGGACGTCAGGCACCGCGCCCACCAGCAGATCCTGCACCACAGCGGCTGCGTCACCGTCCAGTTGCACGCCCGCTTCACCTACACCACCAGCTGCGGCGAATTCCCCGACCCTCGTCTGCGCTGTCTGACCGAGGACCTGCCCGCCGTACACGCCCGCGCCCTCTTCGACGCCCGCCACCGCAACGCGGACGAGGACACACTGCGCAGCATCCTGGCTGACGGCATGGGCGAGGCCTACTTCTTCCGAGCCCTGCCCGCCGACCAGCAGCAGGCCGCCGTCGCGATCAGCGACCTGCACTTTGTCCAGTTCCACTACTAACCAACAGCCAGGCGGCGAAGGCTTCCTGACATCGGCGCGTATCTCCTGCCCAAGGCAGTCGTCGCCGCCCGTCCAGCGCCACGCCGCCGATCCCACCTCCGTCCGCATCGCCCGCTCGCTGCGAAAAAGAGAACGCACATGACCCTCATCTACGCCTTTCAGGATGCTTCCGGACACTGGCACGGCGACCTCGATGCCCCCCTCCTCGCAGACCGCGGGCACGGCACCCTCACCTACCTCCCCGTGCCCGGCACTCCCGAGGCGGCCAGCCCTTTCGCCGGGCAGACCCTCAAAGTCCTGTTCGCTGTCACCGATTTGGAACCTGGGCCCGTCATGTACCAGCTCGACAGTGGTGGCCTCTTCCCGGCCTCCTGGCATGTGCACACCCTCCTGGCCGCGCCGGTGGGCACCCGGACCACTCCGCAACCACCCGACTTCGACGGCACCTCCGAGCCGTGTCTGGAGTTGGCCGTGACCGACCATGGCCGCCGCTACGTCCTGACCGCCACCCGGCACGACGACGGCCGCCTCACCGCCACTCTTACCGCCAGCACCCTTGCCGGTGACATCGAAGGAGAACTACGCGGGGACATCGGCACTGCTCACCTCGACGGCTTGGCCCGGCTGCTGAGCGCCGCTGCCCGCGCCACCCAGACACAATCCGCCGCCTCCGCACCGTCCCCTGTCCCCGCACCCGCAGTGCCCGGCCCTCCACCGCCGCGCCGCGGCGAGCCGTGGAACGACGAAGAAAGCGCACGCCTGGCCGAGAGCTACCGCCACGAACGCGACTTTGACGCGCTGGGCCGGGAATTCGGGCGCAGCCCCCTGGCCATCCAGCACCAGCTCGCCCGCCTCGGCCTCGCCCGCCGCCCCACGCCGCCGCACCCCACCGCCCGGCCCGCACCTGTACCGAAGCAGACCCATGGCCCCACGCTCGAAGAACGCCGCCGGACCCATAGCCGGTCCCACGAGCCGTGGACGGAGACAGAGGAGAAGCAGCTCGCCCAGCGCTGCGCCCAGGGCGCCACAGCCGAAGAGATGAGCCGCGAGTTCGGCCGCAGCGAGCAAGCCATCGAGAAGCGTATGAAAGCCATCGGCGCGCAAGGACCCGCTGCCGACAAGGCCCGCACACCGGAGTTCTGACCTGACGGGGCGGCGCGAGAACCACCCGGAACACATCGTCCAAACAACATGCCGAATCACATATCTGATCGGGCTTGCATCGTGGTGGGGTGAGCCTATACCGTCCAGGCACGGCAAGCACCCACATCCCGAGGAGGCGGCAGTGCTGCTGACCACGGGACAGGCGGCCGAGGAACTGGGCTGCGCCGTCACCACCTACCGCCGTCTCATCAACGCCGGCGTCCTGCCCGGCCTGTCCCGCCGAGGCGTTCGCGTCATGACCCCCCTACCCGTCGTCCAGGCCCTGCAGGAACGCGCCCACGCCCCGGTGCACCGCCTAGACGCCACCGAACTCGGCGTGCTGCGCATCGACGCGGCACGCCGGGTCGACGACGAACGGCAGTGGATCGGCTACGCCCCCCACCTCGGCCCCGACCGCCTCCTCAACAGCCTCAAGGGCTGGTGGCGCTGCGACGCACCGACCATCGCCGCCGCCGGAGTGCTACCGGTGACCCTGTCCGGGTACGTGGTCGCCGTCCTGACCGGCCTGCACCCTTTCCAACGCAACCCCCAAGGCCGCTACGCGTTCCCTGCTGCACGGCTGGCCGGATACGTCACCGACCTGGCCGCCCCCGCCACCGAACTGACCTCCCGCGTGAAACGTGACCGAGTCCTCGCCGAGCTACTACTGGGCACCCGCCTGGAATCGCACTCCGGCGGATCGATCGCGTATGTCACCCCCCACACCCCCCGGCTGCACGAGGATCCGTGATGGATGCACAGAGCTACAACACCGGCCTGGCCGAGCTGCGTACCCTGCGCGACCAAATCAAGAAGACCGCAGCAGCCCTGGCAAAACTCGAGACGGAACGCACCAAGGCCATCACCGAACTGGCGGGCCATGACAAGGCCAAGGCAGGCCGGATCGCACAGGCCGCCGGTATCAGCGTGGCCGACGTCGTGGCCGTCGCCCCCCAACTCACCCCCGACAGCCTCAGCGACCACGCCAGCACCCATTCCGGTCCGAGCACCGACGCTGCGGCAGAGAAGCCTGCCCCGATTGCGCCGCAGCCCCCTGCCGCGAACACTCGGGAAGAGCCCTCAGCAGATACCGCCCCCCGAACCCTTCCGTCCCTGCCTGACGAGACCGCAGCAGCCCGCTGGTTCACCCACACCCCCGGGCTGATCTCCCAGCGCCCCAACTTCATGCAACGGCCCCGCGCCACCGTCTTCCTGGACGCCGCCACGGGCGTGCTGGTCCACCGCGACCACACCGCCCGCCTCGACCTTGGCGACCGCTCCGCCGTAGCCCTCCTGACAGCCGTCTTCCGCACCGTCCCCGACAGCGTGGAGCGGATCTACATCACCGCCGGCCACCCCTGGCACCGCGACGCCGACCGCTACCCCTACCTCCGCGACGCCGTCACCGCCTGGCTGAACGCACCCACGCCGGGCTGGCGCGCCGACACCGGCCACGGCAAGGACCGCCTGGCCGGACACTTCGTCCACGCCCGCAACCCCGTCGGCCGCTACCGGCGCAACGGAAGCGACCACCGCGTCGAAATCCGTTCCGTGGGGGAGTGGTTCGACCTGGATGACAGAGACGACCCCACCATCGTCCGCGACGCATTCCTGCTGCTATGGCAGGAACTGCGCCGCCACTGGCCCGACGCCGTCGTCATGGGCTCACCCTCCCAGACCGGCCGCGACCTGTGGACCCGCACCATCCCCGAGCGCGGCAAATACGCCGGTGGCTTCCCCGTCGTGTCCGAAGAACTGCGCGGCCTGTTGCATGCCACAGCAGGCCAGGGCCGCAACGAACTGATCACCGCACCCCACGTCCCGGACCAGCTGCCCCAACTCGTTGAATACGACCGCACCTTCGCCTACGCCAAGCACACCTGGAAATCCCCCGTCGGCACCCCCCGCCGCATCACAGCCCGCACCTTCGCCTCATGGACGACACAGGAACAGATCAACGCACTCTACGGCTGCGGCCACTGGCATGTGAGGGTCACCGTCCCCGACGGCTGGAACCACGTCGGAATCCTGCCCGCCCCCGCCCCCGGAGAACGCGCCTGGCATTACCCGAGCGCACCCGGCACCACCTTCACCACCTGGGCCGGCGGACCCGAAGTCCACACCGCGCTGAACAACCCCATCCAGCCTTGGAAGATCGAAATCATCGACGGGATCCTCTGGGAAGCAGACAAACCCCTCACCGACTGGGCCAAGAGGCTCAAGGAAACCTGGGCCAACCTTGCCGCCCAGGCCCACTTCCAGGGCGACGCCCAGCAGGCCCGAGCCGCCCACCTCGCCTCGCGCGCGGTGCGCGCCATCTTGCTGTATGGCATCGGCTCGTTCGCCCAAAGGCCACGTATGGTCACCGGCACCACCCCCCGCACCATGGAACGCGACGTGCCGCCGGACGCTGAGATCATCGGCTTCGACGACGACTTGATCACCTGGCAGAGGCCCACCGGGTTCGCCCGCGACCCCAACGCCCATCCCGAATGGGCTGCAACGATCTGGTCCGGAGCCCGTGCCGCCCTGCTCACCCAGTACCACCGCGACGACGACACCTACGCGGGCGCCCTGCACACCCCGCCCGGCAGCGTCGTTGCCTTCCGCACCGACGCCCTCTACCTCACCCAGCCCCAGAACTGGCCCTATCGCCACCAGCCGGGCGACTACCTCCTCAAGGGACAGCTCAACGGCCCCCTGGCTGCCCCCACAACCGAAGAAGAACTCCTCGCCCTGCGCGACGCGGGACGCGCGGCGCTCGCCACCACTACCCAGGAGGCGTGATGCCGCCCCGCCGTCGCCGCAAACCCGCTGCACCACGGCAGATCAACGAGGCTGCCCAACTCGCCGACCGACTGCAGGCAGCTGGCTACACCAAACGCGACATCGCCCGCATCATCGACCGGGACCCCTCGCTGGTCTCCCAGTTCTACACAAAGAACAAGGGAGCCGCCTTCGTCACCGCCCTCCAGCAGGTCCTGGCCGCCGTTGAGACCGGCGGCATCACCGACGTACCCGAACTCGCCGCCATCGCCGCACGCCACACCCAACGACGAACGACCGCCTCCGGCGCGCCGGCCCGGGTCCGCAGCAAAGCCGTCCTGATCACTCCTACCGGCTCCGGTGCCGGCCGCGTCGGCGCCCAAGCCATCGCCTCCGGCTCCACCCCACTGCGCCCTCTGATTGCCGAAGCCGCACGCCTCGGGCTGCGGCTGGCCTTCACCGTCCGCCTGGCCAAGACCGGCTATCTGCTCCCCTCCGGCAGCCGCACCGACTCACCCGGCATCCGCCGTGGCGTGATTCAGCGCGCCGACCACACGGAGGAACGCTCCTACGGCTCAGCCCAGACCGGAGGATTCGACGCTGCCGACTTCGCCCGCCGTGTTGACGCCGCAGGCGGAGACGTCACCGCCGCCGTGCACCAATGGCTCGTCGAGACCGGCCGCATTCGCGAGGACGCCCACATCATCCACCTCGAAATCCGCACCTGGCGCCCACGCTGACCCTGTACCTGGCGCAGTCGCACTGACCACGGGCAATTAGTGGGTGCTCCCACGGCCGGCGACCACGCGGCTGACTTCCCGGTCAGCGAATTCGACGTCACCAGTCGAGCGTCGTGGATGGGGAGCACAAGTCGGTGAGTGCGGCCGACGTTGCGAGTTGCCCTGGCGACCCGGGCGTACACCCTCGATACCCACACCATGGGCAGTTGGGGGAGAGCCCTAGCGTTGTGATCAAGGGATGGCTCATGGGCGGCGGCTCATCGAGTTGCGCCCGGCCTTGGAGGAGCCGGGAGCACCGAGGACGGCTATCTATTCGGCGAGAACCCGACACCACCATGCAGCGGAACATCCGTGGTCTGCGTGCGCTGACCGTCGCAGGTGTGCACGGTCACGTCAGCAGCATTCGCGTCCCTACCACGGCCAGGATCGTGCAGGCGAGCGTGAATAAGGTCTGCATGACGGTGGTGACCGGCATCCTCAGGCGCGCGTACACGACGGCGCTGGTCGCCGCCACGGTCGGGATGCCCCAGATGGCGAGCCACGCAAGGGCTGGAACGTCGCGGGAGCGCACGGTTGCGGAGGGGCACGGTGCCTGTGTGATGCCCATGCCGACCATGACAAGCACCATCGCGGCGACGACGACGATGACCACGTCCGCGATCAGGAGGAGCAGGGCAACCACGATGTCGGTCAGCCAAGAGGGGCGTTCGCGGACCTGGGAAGGATGTGCCGGGGTGTTCTGGTCGCCCTGGGGCGGTGAGGCCATGAGTCGACTGCAGCACGGAATGGTCTGTTCGGCACCGTGCGGGATCCGACCGTGATGATCGTGCCGTGGTCGTGTGGATCTGCCTCACCGACGGTTTCCATAAGCCCCCTGCGCTGCGGGCGCTGATCCCCGCCCGGTCCCGGCGGCTTCACCTCCAGGCGCGAGGTGCTGAGCCGGAGGCTCACCAGCGCCGAGCCCGGCTCCTGTGCTCGCCAGCCGCCCGGACTGCCTCCGGCCGGGCACGGATGTGAGAAACCGCCATAGACGGACGAGGCCGGGAGGAACACAAAGCGCCCCCACCCGGAACGACCGTACTGCCTGCCAGTGGGATGCATTTGCAGCTGCACGGCACTGCGAGTTGTGCGCCGGAGCGGGTAACAGGGCGCGAGAGTTTATCCCATCCGAGGCTTGGATCGACGCGCGTTGCCTGGGGAGTAGAACAGGCGTGGCGGGGTACACAATTGCGCCTCTGCGTCTTGAACTCGCTAGTAACCGGCGGTAGTCGACGCTTGGAAAGCGTTTTTTCGGCGTCCTCTGATCGGTTGCGACCGTTTCTGTCGCGGGGGTGAGTGCACTGCAATTGCATTCGGTTACCGTGCGCCCGCGCACCCCTCCCATTCGTCGTGGTGAACGCCGAACCTTTGCTTAATGAACTGAAGCGGATGGCGGAGAAGTGTGTTGACGCGCTAGCGTCCGTGAAACGAGAAGACCCCGGGCGGCCTAGCAACCAACTCCGGGGTCCCTCATATGCGTTGACCGACTCACAAGAAAAAGCGAGGTCTCCGTGATCGATCCAATTCCCGCCCCCGGCTGGCTGCGCCTGTCGGGAACGGGCTACGACGCTAACATTCCGCGTAGTCTGCGCGGTCAAACGCGCGTCGTAAGTGCCTGGGCTGGCACGCTGCAGCTCAGCGCATTCCTTGCCCTGCTTGTCCTGCCTATCGTCCTCGTCACCGAGGCTTGGCAGGCCCCCGCGGGTGCCGCGGCGGTGGCCATGGCGTGCGCCGCGTCCCGCCGTTCCTTCCTCCGCCACCTGCGCATCCGGGTCAGCTGAGGCCACGGTGCCCGCCGGCGGCAGCATCCGGGCCGTCGGCGGGCACCGAGTGACGTACCGACCGCCAAGGGCCGGACG
Source organism: Streptomyces sp. NPDC093591 (assembly GCF_044764885.1). NCBI lineage: Bacteria > Bacillati > Actinomycetota > Actinomycetes > Kitasatosporales > Streptomycetaceae > Streptomyces > Streptomyces sp. NPDC093591. Next base: position 63,211 of record NZ_JBIWIY010000013.1, on the reverse strand, counting down.
TCCGCATTCCTCTTTCAACGGCGTTGAAGTTCTGCGGTGGTCCGGGTGAGAAATACCCCGGGCGCGTTCTGGGAGGAACCATGCCGAGCAGCGGCCCCCAGTACGGCAAGTGCCGTTACTGCAGGCAGCGTTTTGAGCGGACCGGAAAGCCGGGACGCAAACAGGAGTACTGCAAGCCCGAGTGCAGGCGGCGGGCCCAGCGGGAGCGCAGTCGCACGACGGCGAAAACGGGGCAGAGCGCGGACAGTCCGCTGCCGCTGGCCCGGAACATCGCCGAGTCCGTGCAGGCGCTCGCGGAGGGCCTGCTGGCGGCCGAGTACGACGAGCAGGGACTGACCGTGCTGCTCGGCCGCGCGGCCGAGCTCACCAGGGAAGTGGACTACTACGTGTGCGCGGCCGTACACGACGCCCGCCTTCAGGGCACCGGCTGGGACACCGTGGCCGCGGCCGCCGCCGTCAGCCCTGCCACGGCGCGTTCCCGGTGGGCGGAAAAGACCGTACGACGGCGCCTTGAGCGCCGTGCCTCTGAACGGTCCGCGGCCCGCCAGCGCGAGGCGGCAGGCAATGTGGCTCAGCCCCGTCCGGACGGCCAGGAACGGGAACCGTCGGGCGAGCGGCCCTCCGGCAAGCTGGCGGCAGCGCTGTCTCACCTGCACCGCAGCAGCGGCCTGACCATCCGTGAGGTCGCCGACAAGATGGAACTGTCGCCGTCGTACGTCTCGCGCATCCTCTCCGGCGAGCGCGTGCCGGCCTGGCCCGTGGTGGAGGCACTCGCCTCCCTCTTCGACGGGGACCCTGACGAACTGGCGGTGCTGTGGGAAAACACCCAGGGCCTGACCCCGCCCGCCCGCCGGCCGCTGCCCGATGAGACGGCCCGCCTCAACGCAGCCCTGCGCGGCCTGTACCTGGCGGCGGCCTCCCCCTCGCCCGCGCGGATCCACGAGGCCAGCGGCGGCGCGCTCAGCCTGTCCACCATCAAGGACATCCTCGACGGCCGACTCGTTCCCGACTGGAAGACCACGGTCACCTTCGTCCGCGCCATCGGCGGGACTCCCGCCGATGTCCGCCCGCAGTGGGAAGCCGTCCACTACGCCTTCCTGCTCTTCCTCGACCCGGACTCCGACGCTGCCGCACCGCCGACTTCCGCCCCGCAACAAGGCGCCAGCACGGCACGCCACAGCCATGGAGGTCAGGACGGACCCACCCCATGAACCGGACCCGTTTATCAACCAGGAGCATGGGGACGGCCGACCTGCCGGGCCCGCGCCGCGAACATTGCTCCCCCTGCTCCCGGTTCTCCTGCGGGGCCGTGGAACCGCCCGCCTGGCCCGCTGGCCTGGTGGTCCATCTGCCCGTCGACTACACCGCGTTCTGCATGCTCTACCAGGACCGCTACCTGCGCTACGCCCGTGCCCGCATCGCCGACCCCCGTCTAAGCCGGGAACTGGTCGAAACGGCGCTCGGCAGTGTCGCCACCAACTGGGCGGCCGTGCTGGCCAGTCACCGCCCCGCGGCAGAAGCCTGGAACATCCTCGGCTCCCTCATCGCGCAGGCGGTGCACGGGCAAGCCGCGTCGACCGTCTGCAACGCCGTCTACCGCGTACTGCCCCCGCTGCAGGCCGACATCATCATCCTGCGCCACCGCCTGTCGCTCAGCGACGAGCAGGCGGCCGACCTTATGGGCGTGGAAGAACCCTTAGTGGCAAGCCAGTTGAAAATGGCCTACCGCGCCATGGCCGAGCGGGCGGTGGCCGCACAGCCGACGGTGCAGCCCGCCCAGGTGTAAACCGCGCACCGGACGCCGTGCACCGCCGGAGTAGAGGAAAGGGGGCAGCCCTCCACTGTACCGCTCCAGTCGCCGCCTTTACTGGATTCTGGCTCATGTCACTGGCCCCTCCCTACGATGGACTTCTGCATTGTCCGCGAGCCGTGTTGACACGGCAGTGAGGGGCCGGATGAGTTACCACGCGCCGCTCTCACACACCATTGATGTCACGCGGCCGAGTGTGGCCCGTATGTACAACTACTACCTCGGCGGCAAGGACAACTATCCCGCGGACAGACAGGTGTGCGAGCAGCTGCTCGTGCATGCACCCAGCACCCAGATTCTCGCCGTCAACAGCCGCCGCTTCCTTGAGCGCTTGATCCGCTGCCTTGCACTGGAACACGGGGTGCGGCAGTTCCTCGACATCGGTTCGGGGCTGCCCACCCAGGACAACGTCCACGAAATCGCCCAGCGCCATGCCGCGGACGCCCGCGTGATCTACGTGGACAACGATCCCATGGTTCTCGCCTACGGCCGGGCTCTGCTGGAGGACAACGACCGCACGGCCGTCATCCAAGCCGACCTACGCGACCCCGAGGCGATCCTCGACCACCCCCGCGTCACTGACCTGTTCGACCTCACCGAGCCGGTGGCGGCCCTGTACGTCTCTGTCCTGCACTGCGTTCCCGACGAAGATGCTCCCGCTGAGCTGGTCCGCCGCACTGCCGCCCGGCTGCGCTCCGGCAGTTTCCTGGCGGTCAGCCAGCTCGTCAGCGAGGACGCGGCATTCCGCCGCGACATCACGGGCCTCATGCGCGAGTGGACCGACAGTCACTGGGGAGCCGTCCGCCGCGCACGCGAGGTCGACTCATTCTTCACCGGCCTCGACCTCCTCGCACCCGGCCTGGTGGACGTGTCCGCCTGGCGGGCCGATCCACGCTTCGGCCCCCGGCCGCGCACCCGGGAATGGATGGAATACGGAGGTGTCGGCCATGTGCGCTGACCCGCCCGCCGCCGGCTCAGCAGTAGCGGTCGGCCGCGTCCTGGATACGCTGCAGCGAACTATCGGGGCACTCTGCCGCATTCAGCAGCCCGTCCAGGATCGACCGGTACTGCTCCGTCTCATCCGCCTTGTCCAGGTAGACCGCATCCCGCACATGCTCCAGATACACGATCTCCGGAAGCTCGGGAGGATCAAACCGCAGATGCGTGATGGGGAAACCGGAAGTAATGCACTGCGGAGCAGTGAACGGGATGATCTGCACCTGTATGTGGGGCCGCAGCGCGGCCCGGGCCAGATACTGCAACTGCTCGCGCATCACCTGCCGATCCGCCACCTGCCGATGCAGCACCCCCTCCTCCAGCACCACCCACAACTTGGGGGGATCCGGGTACTCCAGCAGTTCCTGCCGCGCCAGGCGCAGCTCGGCCCTACGCGCGGCGACCGCCTGCTCCTCGGTCGGCCGCCGGTCCGCGGCGGCCACAGCCCGCGCATACTGCGGAGTCTGCAGCAGCCCCGGCACCAGCAGCACCTCATAGGTGCGGATAACAGACGCCGCCTCCTGCAGACCGATGAACTTGTCGAACCACTTGGGCAGCACATCGTCGAACTGATGCCACCACCCCGACTGGTTGGAGCGCCGCACCAACGCGAGAAACTCCGCAGCGTCCTCCGCCCCGACACCGTACAAACGCAACAGGACGGCGACGTCACGTTCCTTCAGCTGAACCTCGCCGCGCTCAAGGCGGCTGATCTTGGAATCGGAGCACTGCAGTGCATCCCCCGCCGCTATCGGACTGAGCCCCGCCGCCAGCCGCAGACGCCGCAACTGAGCAGCCAGGATCAGATGCAGCGCCGTGGGATTGTGTCGGGGGGCGGAGAGATAACGCTCCAGCCTGGGCAGCCGGTTCGGCTGTGCAGCGGACATGCGGGCTCCTGCAGGGGACCATGAAATGAAGGCCAGTTTCCCACCATGGAGCCCGCAGTGCGCCCCAAGAGCGTTATGTCCTATTGGGGAGTTAATCGACCAGCGCGTCGAAGTCGCCGTCCCGCGCTCCTTCGAGGAACGCGACGATCTCGGCGTGGGTGTAGATGAGGGCGGGCCCCTCAGGGTCGCGCGAGTTACGCAGGGCCACCGTCCCGCCGGGAAGGGCGGCCATCTCGACGCAGTTGCCTTCCATTGCGCTGCGCTGGCTCCTGACCCAGGTGACGTCCTGAAGTGTGCTTGCCGGAACACCGTTGACGATCCGCTGCATTATCGCCTTCTTTCGCTAACGCGTCCGAATATCCTTCTTGTTGACGGAGTGATGGATAGTCACCGTGGGTGCATGTACGTCTCCTCGAGGCAGGGCGATGCAATTTCGGAAGCAATTGCATCGGCGGGCGGTTGGCGAGGATACTGGCCTCGGCCAGGCATTCTTAGTGCTGCCGAGCGGGGCGGCGTGCGGGGAGATGAGTAGTGCCGACACATGCCACGACTACAGCGTGTCACGCGGAGAAAGTTGACGATGCACCTGAATCAGTCGAAACTCCGGCGTTCGCAAGAGGTTTGCGCGCCCATGCCGAAGAAGGCGACTGGGGCCTGCTCATGGGTATCAGCGCGGCTGAATTCGCAGCCCGCAGCTTCAGCGCCGACCCCGCCGGCCTGAAGCATGCCCGACACTTCGCCCGAAACATCCTGGATGAATGGGGACTTACCGCCTATATCGAGGACGCAGTCATCGTCGTTGGTGAGCTGATCGCCAACGCCGCCCGACACGCACTCGAAGCAGACGGCCACGACGAGACCACCGCCACAGCCTGGCTCGGACTCGTACGCAGGCAGCAGGCTGTCATATGCGCGGTGGCGGATCCGAGCTCTTGCGTCCCTGTACTTCAACACCCAGGACAGCTCAGCGAATCCGGGCGCGGCCTGCAGATCATCGAAGCACTCACTGCTTCCTGGGGCTGCTCCCGGCCGCAGAGTTCAGGGAAGATGGTCTGGGCCCGACTCCCCACACCCCCACAGCCCTAAAGGGTAGTGCACAAGGTCCTGACCTGGGCATCTCCCTGCTATGGTCGGCGTCTTAAGGGCTGAGCGGGTGTGGGTGGAGACGTTTTCACCGGGCTGCAGGTGACACAGTTTGCACGCCTGCTGTAGGTAGTGCGGGAGCAGGGCGGCAACGGCACCCTGCGAGGCCGGCCGTGGTCCTTGCCGCTGGCTGAGCGTGTGCTGGTGGTCGCGGTGTACTACCGCACGAACCTGACCATGCGGCAGCTGGCTGTTCGGCGTCTCCTCCTCCATGGTGTGCCGGGTCATCCAGCGGTTAGGGCCGCTGCTCGCCCGGGTGTGCTCCAAAGCCGATCTGATCACCCCGACCGGCTCCGGCGCCGGCCGCGTCGGTGCCCAGGCGATTGCCTCCGGCTCCGCCAGCCTGCGCCCGCTGATCGCCGAAGGCGCTCGCCTGGGCCTGCGCCTGGCTTTCACCGTCCGCCTGGCCAAGACCGGCTACGTGCTCGTCTCCGGCAGCCCGCACTGACTCGCCCGGCATCCGTCGCGACGTGATGTCGACGATCACGTAATTCCTCAGGACAAACGTCGCGTAATTCCCCAGGTGCCCGCCGCGGAGGGTCCAGATCAGACCCGTTGTCAGTGGTCGTTGCGACGATGCTCACCGTGACGTCATTGCTTCTTACTGACATCGAGCGTGCTGTTCGCAGCAGCTGGGGTGCTGACACGAGCCCGCCGGAGTTCCGGTCACGCTGGAGCCCGGACAACCCGGCCCGGGGCCAGTGCGGAGTCACCGCCATGGTCCTCAACGACTTGCTTGGCGGCGAGCTGATCCGCGGTGAGGTCCAGGTCAACGGCCAGTTCCGGGACTACCACTGGTGGAATCGCATAGGGCTGGGGGTCGAGATCGACCTCACCCGAGAGCAGTTCCGGCCGGAGGAGATCGTCACTGGCGGCACTGTCATTCCCCGGCCGCCCGTGACCGAGTGGCGTCGGCTCCGTGAGGAGTACGAGCTCCTCCGCAGCCGTGTGCTGGAGGAGCTCGATCGGCGTCACCCCAGAGCGAACAAGCCTTCTCGCCTGGTTAGTTGATCGGTGGCTTGTCGCCGGGGTTCTTGGGGCGTTTGTTGGGCCGGTAGCTGGGGCCGTTCATGATGACCTGGTGGCTGGCGTTGATCAGGCGGTCCAGGAGCGACTCGGCGACGACGGGGTTGGGGAAGAGGGGATACCAGTCGCTGGGTGCCCTGTTGCTGGTGATGATCAGGGACCGGCCTTGCCGCTCGGAGACGAGTTCGTAGAGGTCGTCGGCTTGGGACGGGGACAGTTGGCGCATGGCGAAGTCGTCGAGGATGAGCACGTCGGGCCGGATGAGTTCGCGGATGCGCTTGTCCCAGGTGCGGTCCGCGTGGCCGCCGGCGAGCTCGGCCAGGATGCGGCTGGTCTTGGCGAAGCGGACGTTGGCGCCCTGGCGGATGGCCTGGTGGCCGAGGGCCTGGGCGACGTGTGTCTTCCCGACGCCGACGGGTCCGAACAGGATGACGGACTCGCCGGAGTGGAGCCAGCGCAGGGCCGCGAGGTCGCGGATCTGGGCGGCGGGCAGCTTCGGGGAGGCGTTGAAGTCGAAGCCCTCCAGGGTGGCCTGTTGCTCGAACTTCGCTCTGCGCAGGCGCCGTTCGAGGGCGACGGACTCGCGGCGGGTGATCTCGTCCTGGCAGAGGACCTGGAGGAAGTCGAGGTGTCCGAGTTCGCCTTTCTGGGCCTGGGTCAGGCGTGCGTCAAGCGTCTCGAGCATCCCGGACAGCGCAGGGTCTTGAGCGAGTCGCGCAGGGCGGTGGTCAGCACGCTCATCGCGCGGCCTCCTCGGCGTCACCGCGGTCCTGGTCGTCGTGGACGTCGCCGGGCGTCTGGGTGGGGATGTCGGCGGCGAACAGGCCCTCGGGGCCGTGCAGGAAGGCAGCGGCTCCGGCGTCGCCGGTCTCCGGCTCCGGATCAGTCTCGGTGCCGGCGACCAGGATTCCCTTGACGGTGCGGTAGGACGGGTCGCCGACGGTGATCGCCTTTCTGCAGGCGGCTTCCAGTCGGGCGTCGCCGTACTTCTTGCGCAGTCCGAGTACTCCCTGGGCCGCGCGAAGCCGGTAGAGGGCGTTGACTTCCAGGAGCTGGTCGATCACTTCCCGGCAGGCGTCCCCGACCTGGGAGGCTTGGCCGCGGCACCAGATCGGGGTGCGCATCTGGAAGGCGATCTTCTCGGGCGGGTAGTCGTTCTTGTCGGTGCGTTTGCCCTGCTCCAGGGCGGCGTGGGTCTTGACCAGCGCGCCCTCGTGGAAGATCTGGACCATGGTGGCGGTGGAGCGGACATCGACCCGGCGGCCGATGAGCTTCCAGGGCACCGAGTAGAGCGTGCGGCCGACCTTGACGTGAATGTCCGGCCCGACCAGGGCAGTTGACCATCTCGCCAGCACGAACGGCGTCTCGGGCAGAGGGAGGAGGGCCTCGGCTTCCACCGCCTCGAATACCGACAACGGCTTCGCGCCGCCCAGCGGCCGGCACTGCCGCTGGCCTGCGACGTTCGTTGCCCAGAGCAGGGCTTCGGCCTGCATGTGCTCCAGCGAGGTGAACTGGCGCCCGCTCCAGAACGAGTCGCGGACATAGGGCATGGGCCGCTCGACGCGGGGCTTGTCCTTCGGCTTCGACGCGCGGGCAGGATCCACCAACGTCCCGTAGTAGGAGGCAAGTTCGGCGTACGATTTGTTGATCTGCGGGTCGTAGAGGTCCGGCTTGTCCACCCCGGTCTTCAGGTTGTCCGGGACCAGGCGCTGGGGGACGCCGCCGAAGAAGCGGAAGGCTTCCGCGTGCGCTTCGGTCCAGGCGTGCTGGTCCATGTGGACGACCGGGCGGACGAACATGTGCCGCGAGCTGGGAAGGACCATCACGAAGGCCCAGATCCGGTGCCGTTTGCCGGTAGTTGGGTTGATCCACTGTCCCAGGAAGCCATAGTCGATCTGGGCTTTCGAGCCTGGCTCGACATCATCCCGCAGCACCGTGACCTTCGAGCGGGCCGCCTCGTCGGGCAGGTTCTCGTGGACCCAGCGGCGGAACGTCGACAAGGACACCTTCAACTTGCCCTCGTCCCGAAGACGTTGGTGGATCGTGGTGACCGTCGTGGTCTCCAGCAGGGACTTGACGTAGTCGCGGTGCGGTTCGATCTCTGCCCACCTCACCTGGTTCAGCTTCCGGCTGGCCAGCTCCGGGAACCAGCTCTTGAGCAGCTTGGCCCAGTCCGTCTCGCTCATGGGCGGCCCGCCCGGACTGATCCCGGCCGCCTCCGCCGGCGCCAGGTACTTCCTGACCGTCTATGCGGTCCACCCCCAGCGAGGCGGACACCTGGCTCTTCGAGCGGCCCGCGTACCAGTGCACGTAGATCTCGACGATGTCGACCACGGTGAACGTTCTCCTTGCCATCCGGTGTGTCCGTCGACCTCTCGGTTCGCAGGTCGAGGGACCGCGACGTCTCCGAGAGGGCCAGGACCCTCAACCCGGCACCGGCATGCCCATGGGGAACCCGACGAATTCGCAAGGAAGATCCAACAGTGACCCAAACCACCCAAAGCAGGGAACATCGGGCCAGTTCGAGCACGGTCACGAGCACCATCAACGGTCAGCGTCCCCCTGGGGAATCGTGACCGCCAGGGTGGGGAATTACGTGACGCTGATCATGCACATCGTGGGGAATTGCTTGACCGCTGACACGTGATCCAACGCGTCGACCACACCGAGGAACGCTCCTACTCCTACGGCTTCGCCCAACCGGCGGCTTTCAATGCCGCCGACTTCGCCCGCCGCGTAGATGCGGTAGCGGGCGACGTCACCGCGGCCGTACGCTCGCGCTGGCGGGGCGGGCGGCTCGGCTGTTCGCGGCGGAGGGCGTCGCGTCCGTACCAGTGGAGTGCCGAGACTGGACGCATTCGGGCGGACGCGCATGAAGTACGCACCTGGTGCCCGCGCTGACCAGCCCGCCGTCGCACAGCGATCGCGGCAGGCAGAGAGGGCAAGCTCTCCTCAACAGGAGTGTCGGCGAACGCGGCGCCGGCAACTCCGTTCATGCCAGGGCGGCTTATTCAGCGGTTTCGGGCTGAGTCTCGTCCTTGGACGCTGCCGTGGGCTCCGGCGGGTTGGGAGCCGTGTAGAAGACGGAGCTGCCCTGCTTGGTGCGCTGAGCCTGGTTCCTGGCCACAAGATTTTCGACGGTGGTGCGCACGACGGTGGTTTTGATGTCGCGGTCGGGGTGTGCCTGGCTGAGTGCCGTGGCGATCTCCGCCGCAGAGCGCGGTTCACTCTGCTCGGTCAGGTGACCGCGGACAAGTTCCACCAGCGTGGGCTGAACGGTCTTCGCGACGGACTTCTCGCCGGTCTGCTTCTTGGCCGCGGGCTTTTCGGCAGTCGACGTCTTCGCCTGCTTGCGAGGCTTAGTAGTGGCCTTCTGCCGGGGGGAGGGCACGGTGGCACTGTCGGCGCGCACAGGTTCAGGTGCCGTTGCCGCGACGCCAAGTGCGTGTTGCATGTTCACCAGCACGGTGTGGTCATGCTGCAGAGCGGCCAACTGCTGCTGCAGTGCGGTGATTTCCGTAGTGATGCGCTCCTGCTCCGTGACGTTGCGCTCGAGGTCACTGGTCACTTGGTTGATGTACTGCGATGTCAACTCAGTGGACGGGGCGGTGCTTTCGGGCATCCGTTTCTCCTCGGTTCGTGGCCGGGTGAAGTCCCGCGGCCTTGCAGCGAGTCAGGACAGGCGCTCCGGCTGTGGGTGCTTGAGGCAGTGATAATACGGGTGGGTAGACCTGTTTCTGCTTCTCAAGCGTTACCTTCGGTCGGCCTGGGACCCAGTGGGCCTGCCACGGGACTGCTATTGCACGGTCTACCGCTGTGGCCTTGCTAGGGGTGGCACCCGTGTGTGACACGGGGATAGTTGCCAGAACACCTCGTCCGTGTCCCGGCTGTGATGCCAGGCTGTCAGTGCGTGCATGGCGACCAGCCGGTCGAGCAGTTCTGCGGTCTGCTGAGGGGAGTGCCCACACAGCCGGGCGAGGATGTCCATGTCAGTGGTGTGTTCGGCCTGGGCGGAGGTGTGTGCGGCCAGCACGAGGGCGGTCAGCCGCAGGGCGGGTGGCGCGGCCAGCAGGGGCAACGGCGCGGGATACAGCGCCCAGTGAGCCGCGCGGCAGCGGGCGCGCCGCCCGGGCACCTGCTCGAGGACTGCGGCATCGAGCAGCCGCAGCCGCATAGGCACCGACTTGAAGTCCGGCAGCTCCAGCCAGTCGGCGTGAGCCAGCTCCTGCCACGGTTCACGGTGCCCGCGCAGGCGCATGCCGCGCAGCAGACCTGCACGCAGCCGGACATGACCGCGGGCATCGGCGCGCAGGGCACACTGCAGAGCCAGCAGCCGGGCGGCAGGGGAGGTGAACCGGGGCAGCGCGGTGCCGAGGTAGGTGAGCATCTCCCGCACGCGTACCCGCTCCTTGAGTCCGAGGCGGAGCCCGCCGTGTGTAGAGGGTGGGGGACAGGTGGCGGGATGCCGGCGGGAGGGGCCGAGCAGCGTGTCCGGCACGACGGCGGTATTGCCGGTCGCCGACGCGCAGGCAGAGCAGGTGTCGGCCAGCCGCCAAGAGCGCCCGCACCGGTCACGGGTGAGGGCGAGCAGCACCGGCCCGGCACAGCCGCGGTGACGCGGATGCCACACGCAGCCCCGCGTCCGGCACTGGCAGCTGCGCAGATAGGCCGGCAACACCTCGGCGCGGGCGTGGCAGGCCAGATGCGCGAGTGCTGCAGACCGGGCGGAGGAGGCCTTGAGGGGAGAGGCGTGGGATGTGCAGGAGGGGCAGACGAGCGTGAGGCCGCCTGCTTGCGCACGCAGCTCCACGGTCCAGATGCGCCGCACTGCCACATGCGCGTCGGCAAGCCTCATCGGCTGGTCGTCCTCCCAACTGTCCGCTCCACAATGGTCGCTGCCCCAACGGCAGGAAGCCGGGACGGACGCACCGTAGTGCAGATTCCTGCACCGCGAATGTCACTCCCGTCCCGGGCAAATAGTGCAGAAGTCTGCACTGACAGGGCAGGGGTCTGCACCGTCGGATGGTGGAGTGACGATCTTGCCGCCCGACCCCGACCTCGACGCGCTGCGCATCACGCTGGCGCGCCTGCGTGGTCAGCGCGGCTGGACCTTCGACGAACTCGCCGACCGCAGCGGCCTGGCCCGGCGCACCCTCATCGACCTCGAACACGGCCGCACCACCGGCAGCGTCACCACCTGGCACGCCCTCGCCCACGCCTTCGACGTCCCGATCGAGCACCTGCTCGGCACCCTCTGCGACAACCACACCCCGCCCAGCACATCCGGCGCCTGACCCCTTCGCCCCGCCCGACAGGCGCCCGGTTTCAAATCACCCGAACCGACGAGCAGGCATCAAACGCCTGATCGCACCCTGGCGTGCATGTTCGAACACGCTAGGCCAACCGCGGGACACACCCATCGACACGCTGCCCACCTCCGCGTGTCACCTGGCACGGTCCCCGCCATGCGCCCCACCCCCTCCACCGCGGGCCGCCACTGGGACGGCAGCCCCCGCATCACCCGACACCCCCGCCCCCTACGCGTGGCCGCCACCAGCCCAAGCCGCCTGCTGCGCGCCGGCCACAGCACCCGCTGCCGCGACTGCGGCCACCGCATCGACCTCTACCAGCGCACCGACCAGCGGCCCATCGCCCTGCACCCCGCCGAACTGGCCACCGCCCACGTCCCGGAACCCTGCCGCTGGCACCTGAGCGGCGGCATCGCCCACCCCCACGGCGACGGCAGCCCTTGGTGCCGCATCCCGCACGCCATCCTGTGCCCTGCCGGCACCCCCACTTGCCCTCTCAGCCCGCCCCTTCAGGTGGCACGCCGCCAACTCGCCGTCCGCACCCGCCGCCTGATCGACACCGGCGCCTTCACCCCCACCCCGCCGCCCGCCAGCAGCCCCCCAGCCACCGACACCGCCCACCCGATCGTGCAGATCCTGCTGGTCCGCTACCTCGCCCCGAGCCCACTCGCGGCCATTCGCTGCGTGGCCCAGACCCGCCACCGACACCGCTGCCCCCAGCCTGTCCAGGCCCCCGAACGGCCCACCGGACACTGGAGACTGCTGCCCACCAGCCCCGACCGCGGCCAACGCGCCCTACCGGCCACGATGATGGCTGTCTACGACCTCAGTCACCTGCCGTCCACCGAACAACAGCGCTGGCGCACCCAGCGCTGTCTGGCGCACGCCACCGCCGACAGCGCCCCTGATCTCACCCTGGCCGACTGGCAGGTCTTCGACTCTCTGCTGCACGCCGCCCATATCCGCACCCGCCTCCCGCACCCGCCAGCACCTCACCGAAACAGGCGCTGACGATGCCGCACCATGCCCTGGAGATCACGCTCACCCGCCCCCTCTCCCCGGCAGCCCTGCACCAAGCCGCCCGCAAACTGCCGCTCGCCGCCAACCACGACGCCACCCGCCTCATGGCCCTCGTTCCCGCCAAGACCCCCCACCGGGCCGCACGCCGACTGCGCCATCAACTCGAGACACAGCTGCCCATCGACGTGATCACCACGCACTATCCCGACGCAGACCACAAAGTGCTCCTCAACGTCGCCTTCCCGCCCGCCGTGCGCGGCGCCCTCGCTGCCGGCGCCCGCCGCGAAGGCCTGAGCCCTGAACGCTTGGTGGAACTGGCTGTGCACCGGGCCCTGGCCGAACACGCCGATCAGGAAATCGACCGCCTCGACCATGCGGTGCGCCAACTGCTGGCCCACACCACCCCCGCCTTCCTGCTCTCCGCCGTCGGACACGCGCTCATCCGACTTCCCGAAAGCCCCACGCCATGAACCCCACCGACGAACAGACAGCAGCAGCCGACGCCTTCCGCGCCGGCGACCACCTGGCCCTCCAGGCCGGCGCCGGCACCGGAAAAACCACTACTCTCGCCCTCCTAGCCCACGCCACCACACGCCGCGGCCGCTACCTCGCCTACAACCGGGCCATCGCCCAGGACGCCACAACCCGCTTCCCCCGCACCGTGCTGTGCAAGACCGCCCACGCTCTCGCCTACGCAGCCATCGGCCACCGCTACACCCGCCGCCTGGGCGCCCCCAGACGCCCGGCCTGGCAGACCGGACAAGCCCTCGGCATCACCAAGGCCATCCGCATCGGCGAGCGCGAGGTGACACAAAAGGCCCTCTCCAACGCCACTCTGCGCACCGTCACCCGCTTCTGCCACACCGCCGACGAAGCCATCACTCGCAACCACGTACCCCACCTGCGCGGCCTGGAAGACACCGACCACCACGCCGAACTCGCCACCCACATCGTGCCCTTCGCCCGCAAAGCCTGGGCCGACCTGCAACACCCCGACGACGGCACCGTCCGCTTCGACCACGACCACTACCTGAAAATCTGGGCCCTCACCCAGCCGCGCATCGACGCCGACTTCCTGCTCCTGGACGAGGCCCAGGACACCAACCCCGTCGTCGAACAGATCTTCCTCGCCCAACGCGACCACGCCCAACTGGTCATGGTCGGCGACTCCGCCCAGGCCATCTACCACTGGCGCGGCGCCAAAGACGTCATGACCAGCTTCGACGGCACCCAGCTGACCCTGTCACAATCCTTCCGCTTCGGCCCCGACCTCGCCGCCGAGGCCAACCGCTGGCTGCACCTGGCTGACGCCCCGATCCGCCTTACTGGCACCCCTGCCGTGCCCACCGAACTCGGCCCCGTCGCCCGTCCGGACGCCGTACTGTGCCGCACCAACGTCGGCGCCATGGCCCAAGTCATGACCCTCATGGCCGCCGGACACCGGGTCGCCCTGGCCGGGGGAGGAGACAGCCTGCACGCCCTGGCCCTCGCCGCCCGCGACCTGAAGGAAGGCCGCCGCACCCACCACCCCGAACTACTTCTCTTTCCCTGCTGGGGCGATCTGCAGGACTACGCCGCTCATGACCCGGCCGGCCGCGACCTGCAGCCCCTGGTCAACCTCGTCGACACCCACGGAACCGACGCCATCCTCACCGCCATCGCCCGCCTCGCCCCCGAGCCGCACGCCCAGGTCACCGTTTCCACCGCCCATAAGGCGAAAGGACGCGAATGGCCCCGCGTGCTCATCGCAGACGACTTCGCCCGCCCGAAGGACAACCTTGACGACCAGTCGGACACCACGACGCCCCCCGACCCGGTCGATGACGCCGAAGCCCGACTGGCCTACGTGGCCGTCACCCGCACCCGCCAGCGCCTCGACCTCGGCGGACTGTCCTGGATCCACGACCACCCCGACGACACCCCCCTGCTGACAGTGGGGTGACACCAGGTTGTGATGGTCGGCTCGGGGAGTCTCATGACAGCAGCCGGAGGCCTTGGCATCCTGGCCCGCCCCATACGAGCCGACGGGCCAGGAGCGGCTACAAGACCTGCTTGTAGGTGACGGTGGTGGCCGGACATGCCTCGGCGAGGTGCGTCAGCGCGTCCCGCTCGGCGGCGTCCGCCGTCAGCTTCCTGTCCGCCACCCAGTCCGCGACGTACGTGCACCGGTACGCCAGCACCGGCGGCCAGTCGGCCGGGTCCTTGTCCGCCTTGGCGCGGTTGGATGTGCCGGAGACAGCGATCAGGCTGTTCGACGCGCCGGCCGCCACAGTGACATGACGCCTGAGGTGGTCCCAACGCAAGCCATTCCCCGGGGCCAAATCAGGACGTCCGCAAGACTCGAAGTCCCCCTCAACTGGGGCCGTTCGAAGCCAACATGCCGGGGCCGCTGAACAACGTCACAGCCAGCCCGGCAACGGCAACGGCTGCAGGGCATGGGAGTTGTCCGGAGCGAAGGCAGCCGTCGGCAACACCACGGTGATCGCTGACCGGCGGCTACCGCGGTACGGGCCTGGTGATCCCGCACCGGCTCGAACCGGGCCAGGCCGAACTCCCGGCCTGGAAAGAGGAGCACAATAGCTCACACCGCAAGGTCCGTGCCCGCGTCGAGCGCGTCTTTGCCCGGGTGAAAGCCTGAAAGGTCCTGCGCGACTGCCGCCTGAAGGGCGACGGCGTCCATCCCACCATGCTCGGCATCGCCCGCCTGCACAACCTTGCCCTCGCCGGATAGACCGGCCGGATGACGCCATCCCCGAGGCTGGCCATGGCGACTCAGTTGATCATTGTGGGACAGCCTTAAGACGCGGAACGCGACTTCGTCGTCCGTGGCCTCGACCGTGCGCAGCCGACTGGTGCGCGTCGGCGCGCGGGGATGCAGGTCCAGTGCACGTTGCGGGGAGGCTGCACATAAAGATGATGAGTACACCCGGCCAATAAGAGCCGGGCGTACTCATCATGTGAACGGGAGCTCTGCGATTTTCGTTGGAGCCGCCCTACTTTTGAGATTCAGACGGTCTCGAGACGGAGAAGGTGCAAGCCCGAGAGCGCTGCGATTTTCTCCTCAGTTGCCGTTTTCCCGTAGTTGACGTAGACGAGAACTTCATAGTCGGAGAAACCTGGTTCCGCATAGTCCCCCTCCTCGTCGGGAATGTGCCGCTCGATAGAGATCTCCATCCCGTCGCTGTCGCGATTGAAGAAGTACTCTCCACCCTTGAACGTACTCTCTCTCAGGGAGAATTCGGTGTCCAACGCCTCGCCGATCAGCTGTGCAACATGAGCGACGGTGGACCCATTTGATCCAAATAGGGTGAATCGAGACGGCATTGTTGCTCCCTGTAGATTGTTACGGCCGGATAATGATACTCGGAGCCCTGCCGATCGCGTCCTTCGCTGTGCCGTAGATCATGAAATTTACCTCTCGATTGACCGACTCCGAAAGACCTGTTCGAAGATCTCCGAGCCCTATTTTCTCCAGGTCGGATCCCTTCAGAGGACCCGTTCGTGTACCGCCCGATCGCAGCGGTATGCCGACTTCCTTCGCTCGCGCAAGGAGTCCTTCTCCAGCCAGGGCTACGTCAAAATCGCTGTGTGAACCGAAAGGTCGGCCGGACTTGAAGCTCCGTCCTGTTACTGAGCTTCCCTGCATGATGGGGGTTACTCCCTCATATCCAGCCCCCTTCAACCCGCCGGCGAGCTGAGATTTGAAAGCCTGAAACTCTGCAGCATTCGCGAACCCCATAGGGGTCGTTCGAGGTCCAGGCATGGGTCGGCCGAGACCGCCAGGGATTATCGGAACTACCGCAACCTGCATATCCTCGCAGGGATATCCAGGATTGCATACAGGACCCTCAATGGTCCACCGAATGAATTCTCTGAAGCTGAATTCTGGTTGCGGGCCATGGAAGGTATCGCGATTGTTTCCCAGGTTTAGATGGACATCGACGTTTCCAATGCAGTGCCCGTAAGCGCATGCCAGGACTTGCCCGTCACTGTTCCGCATGGTCTGCCCGGAGCTGTCGGTACTCGCAGTCCCACCGTCGTTGTAATCGATCGGACCGCACGAGCCGTTGTGGCAACTGCCCGCACTCGGGTTGCCTGGGTCGATCGGGCCATCAGTGATGATCTCGCCGGAGCCATCGCCCTTGGGAACGCCGACGCCGCAGATATCTGCGAAGCACAGGCCGGTGGGGTCTGAGTTGGTGACCGGCGCGTTGCCCGCGTAGCTGTATCCGTTGAGTGACTGATGTTCATCAAGAGCAAGGACCGGATCGACGCTGATGAACTGGCCAATGCTCGGATCGTATTCCCGGGCACCGACGTGGGTCAGGCTCGTGGCTTCATCGGCCGGCTTGCCCAGGAACGCCTTGTCGTCGGGCCAGTTGGTCGCCTTCGTGCCCCGTGACTCACCGAACGGCGTGCTGTAGCGCTTGGTGACCGCGTACGTGCTTGCGTCCAGGGCGACGCTCGACGTGCCGTGGTGGTCGGCGGCCAGGAAGCTCAGCTTCGTGCCCGTCGTACCAGATACGGCCGTGCGCACGGCGATCGTCTGTCCGTTGGCCGTGTAGTAACGCGTTCCGGAAAGCGTCTTCGTTGTGCCCTTGACCGTCAGGCGCACTTCTGTGCCGCCCAGGTAAAGGACGGTGTCGCCATCGCCCTTGGCCCTGCGGATCAGCAGTTCGCCGCCCGCATCGTAGAGGTAGTTGGTCTCCTTCGTGCTCTCGACGAGCTTGCTCAGCTTCCCCTCGGTGTTCCACGTCAGCGTCTGCTCGGCGCTGGGACCGGGGCGGGTGGTCGTGTTGCCGCTACTGTCGTACTTATAGCTACCGGATCGGAAACCAGTCGTCTTGTCCAGTGTGTGCTGTCTGGTGTCTGTCGTTTCGTTGTACGCGTATGTGGTGACCTGGTCGACCGAGGACGTGTGCCGCGTTTCCGTCGTGCGTTGGCCGGCCCCGTTGTAGGTGAACGACGTCCAGTACGGTGCCACACCGTCGATGTTGGACATCGCGCGGCCGGAGGCGGAGCAGTCCGCGGTCTTTGGTGTCCACGCCTCGGTCAGGCGGCGGTGGCCGTCGTAAGCGAAGCACTGGGAGTCCGCCTTGACCGTGCCGCCCAAGGTGGTGATGTCGAAGATGGAGGTGACGTTTCCCGCGTCGTCCCGGGTGAAGTTCAGATCCTGCAACGGATAGCTGTGGACGTCGTCCGTGGTCTGGGCCTGGGTGAGGCGGCGGGTGCCGTTCTCATAGCTCCAGGTGAGGTACGCCTTCTTCGCCGACGTAGTGGGGTCCGTGCCCAGGGTGAGCTGGCGCAGGTCGCCCTGGGGAGAGAAGGCAGCGCCCTGGAGGTAGCCGGTGGTGCCCTTCGAAGTGAGCTGGCCCCCGAGGGCGTTGTAGGTGTAGGAGACGATCTCCGTCGGGAGGCCTGCCACCGCCGGTGCGCTGGACTGGCTCACGGTGCCGTCCAGGTTGTAGCCCGTCGTGAAGGACAGCGTTTTGGGCACGCCTGCGGTTACCAGAGGATCGGGGTCGGGGGTGTCGGGCAGGAGGAGCTGGCTTCCGGTGACCTGGTACAGGTTGTCGTAACCGGTGACCTTTTGGGTGTAGGCCTTGCCCGCCAATCCGCCGTCGTACCGGACCGAGGTGTCGAGCTGTCCCTTGGCGAGTGCGTCGAACGTCCAGGCCGCCAGCTTGTTGGCATCCGTTTTGTCGGTCTGCCACATGCCGGTCTTGCGGCCGAGGTCGTCGTACTCGTAGAGCAGTGTGTTGTTCGTGGGGTTGGCGTTGGTGGTCTTGGTGACCTGGTCGAGGTTGTTATACGCGGTTGTGGACCGGCCCTTGTCCGGGTCGATGGCCGCGGTCTGACGTCCGAACAGGTCGTACTCGTAGGACCACTTGGACTGGTCGGGGCCGGTGATCGTGGCCTGCTTGCCGGAGGGCGAGTAGGTGTAGCTGGTGGTGGTGTACGGCGTGCCGGTCGGCTTGGGACCTGCATACTCGCGGCGCTCGGTGGTCTGGCCGAGTGCGTTGGTCACGACCGCTGTCGCCTGGCCGCCTGTCGGAGCACTCGTGGTGACCGTGTCACCGGTGTAGGTGGTGTCGATCGTCCAGCGGGTGACGCTGTTGGTCTTGGTCACCGCCCTCATAGCGCGTCCGGCACCGTCGTAGGTGGTGTCTGTCTGGATCGGTGCCTGGCCTTCGGAGGTCTGCGCCGGCTCGGTGTTGGGGAGAGTGGTTCTGTCCCAGATGTCGGACTGCTGACTGACCGCCATGCCCCGTGTGTCGTACAGGGTCAGTGAGATGAGACGGCCGCCCTGGGCGGTCGGGGACTGGGTCTGGCGGGTGCGCAGCAGTGAGTCGTAGAAGGTGTAGCTGGTGTTGTAGCCGGAGCCGTCGCCCTTGAGCGTGCCGGTGGACACCCAGGACATGTCCGCATTGGTGACCTTGTAGTCGTATACGTAATTCGGAGTCTTGCCCAGGGCCTTGAGACGGTTGGGCAGCCATACCTTGGTGAGGCGGCCGAGGCTGTCGTACTCGGTTTCGGTGATCTTGCTGTTGGGGTCGGTGACCTTGAGCGGGGCGCTGGTGGCGAAGTCCACCTTGGTCGTGGTGCCGTATGCCTTGGCGTCAGTCACGACCGTCGAGGTGAGCGGCCCGGCCGCTGTGGGAGCATATGTGGTGGTGGAAACGGTCAGGTCGTTGGCGTTCTTGACCAACGTGGGACGGCCCAGGGTGTCGTAGTCAGTGGTGGCGGTCTTCTGCCAGGTAGGGGTTCCGTCTGCGGCGTAGCCCTTCGCCCTCCCCGTCCACTGGGCTTCGCCCTTGGTCGGTGTCTGCGTGCTTGTGTAGGTCTTGGAGTCGTATGCGGTCGCCGTGTCGGAGATGACGTCCCCGGGCCGGGAGGAGTCCGCGGGCAGGTCAAGGTCGGCGTTCGATGTCGCACACGGCTTCGCCACCACGCGGACGCGGGAGATCAGTGAGTTGATGCCCAGGGCGTCGTTGCGCGCGTAGGTGTTGATGGTGCACTTGTCGTCTTTGCTGTCGGCGTCGTCGCCACGGTCTTCGATCTTGGACGCCATCCCGTAGTCGTCGTACGTGGTCTCGACGGTGCGGACACGGTCTTTTGGAGCGATGCCGCTGGTGATGTTGGTACGGGTGTGAGTGGCGCCGGTGCGGACGTAGTAGGCCTCGGTGTCGGCGTAGGACTTGTGCTGGGTGGCTGTCTTCCGCGACCAGGGGTCGTTGATCGTGCCGGTGACCTCGTTTTCGCCGTTGTAGGTGACGGTTTCGCGAGTGAAGCCGGCGTACTGATCGGAGTCGGTGACTCCGCTGGCCTTGATGCCGGAGACCGTCACGGTCTTGCGCGCGTCCGGGTCCGGGGTCTTGCCATCTGAGCCCAGGACACGGTCTCCGTGCATGCCGCGCAGGTAGACGCTGACCGTTTTGCTCTGGGTACCTGTCGAGATGCCCACGAGGTGGGTGACCTTCTGGAAGCCCCGCCAGATGGACCAGGTGCGCTCCTTGGCGGGAGTCATCGGGTCCTCGTTGTAGTGCCAGGCCCCACCGTCCGAGGAGTACTGGTAGGTGTGCTGCACCGCCTCCGAGCCGCCGCGCGGGTCGGTGGTGGACACCGAGCTGACGGGGTACTTCTGGAACCAGTCGAGAATCGGCTCCTTCTCCCCGTTGGGGGACCAGTACACCGGGTAGCAGCGCTTGGCGTTCGCGTCGACCTTCGGCTTGGTCTGACCCGCGACGCAGTCGGCCTCCAAATAGGTGACGATGGTCTGCGCGCCGGTCTCGGAGGTGGCCGTCTTCAGGCGCGGCTTGTGGAGCGGCAGGATGTTGTCGGCTGTGCCGTCCACGCGGTTGGTCTGCATCTCATGCGTGAAGGTCACGGGATCGAGGGACAGATCCGCGCCGCGCTTGCCCGTGTGCCGGATCTCGTCCAGCCACAGCGACTGGTCCGTGGAGTCACCGGTGTCGCCCGGGTCCAGGTACTTCTGCTTGAGGGCCCAAGCGTCCACCGGCTCGAAGGCCGGGGTTGCGGCGGCTGCGTTCCATGCGTAGGTGGTGATGCCCGTCAGGCGCTTACGTGTGAAGAAGGTGGGGCCGGTGTTACCGGTGCACTTGTCGCCGTCCTTGCAGATGGCGTCGAACGGCACGTCCGGCCAGCTGTCGCGGGTGTCCTCGGTCAGTGAGTCGCAGTTGCTGACCGAGGGGTCGCAGCGTTCGGCGTAGGAGAGGACGACCTTGTCGGAGGCCGCGGGGGAGCCGGAGAAGAGGGCACCCGCACGCTGGCCGTAGCGGATCTCTTTGAGGTAGCCGCCGCGGGTGTAGGCGGTGCCGGTGGTGTCGTCGCCCAGCTTGTCGTAGTTGTTCTGCTCTGCCGTGTACCAGTACGACATGGCGTTGTTGTGGGTGTCCTCGACGTAGTCGAGGTTCCAGCGCCAGGCCTGGGTCTTGGCACGGGCGGAGAATGACGTTCCGCTGCTGTACCCCGGCTCCTTGTCGTCGTCGCCGAAGACCGGGACGGTCCACACGGAGTTGGTGCGGTCATCGGTGCCCGCGCCGTCGAGTTTGTTCAGGCCGAAGACGTACCGGGTTCCGTTACCTGTGGTCACGGTCCAGTACTCGCCTTTGCCGTCTCCCTGGCCGTCGACGATGTCGTCACCATCGTCGCCGTTGTCGGCGCCCGTCGAGTGCGTGACGGTGGAGGCGTCGTCGTTCTTGAGGTGCCACTTGCCCGTGGTGTCGTCCTTGACGAGTTCGGTGGCTTTGCCGTTGAGCACGAGGGACGCGTTGTCGTACTTCCAGCACAGGTCGTACTTGTCTGTCTGGCCGTCGTCGTCACAGGAGCCGTACTTGCGCTCGATGTACGACGAGGTCAGGTCGAAGCCCTCGCCGATCTGGCTGCCCTGATTGTTCGTGTTTGCCGTACGTCCGTCGACACTGCCGGAGTCGTACGAGATCGACAGGTCGGGTTGCGGTCCCGCCGCAGCCGGAGGTACCCGCAGCGGGTACGACCACGTGAACGATCCCGACGAACCGCCAGCCTCCCAGGTCGAAGAGGCTGCCAGCGGTGTCGCCTTGTAGTTGCCGGCTCCCGACTGCGTACCCGCTGCCAGCGCCAGCATCATCGGCTCTCCGCCGGATGCCAGACTCAGGCCCGTCGAAATGCGGTTCTTGGCCCGGTCGTTGTCCGTTTCGAGTTCGGTTCGCTTGCGGCACTTGGCCTTCGATGGATCGTCCAGGGCACATTCCGGCAGGCGGAACAGGCGCAGGCGGCCGGCCCAGTCACCGCCATAGGCGGAGGCGAAGGCCGAGTAGTTGATGCCGAGCTGGGTCTTGCCGCCTCGCTTGGGGGTGATCTTGAGGGCTACGCCCTTGACGCCGAGCTTCGTGGCTGCCTTCTGGTCCAGGACCTCAACGGTGACGGACTTTGCCGCAGTTCCCTTGGCTGGTGCGGCGGCCGTGACCGGTAGCGATCCGGGTGTGGCCTTGGCGGTTCCCTTGCCTGGAATGTTGAGCCTCGCCGTCCCGGCCTTCGGCCAGGTGACCTGCCGCCGCTGGTCTTGGCGAGCGCGTGCGGAAGCTGCTCGGTCCGCCTCGGCTGATTTCTGTACCACGGCGGCGGTCTTCTTGTTCACCTTGGCTGTGAACGGGCTGACCTCGGCCGATCGGGGCTCCTTCAACCGAGGGGCGCCGAGCGGATCCGAGTCCGCGGCGAAGGCCACGGGGGTGAGCAGGCCAGGAAGCATCGCCAGACCGGTGGCTGCGGCGAGGCGACGGGACCAGGGTCTTCTGGTCCCGCCCCCGTGGCCTGGACCGGGGCGAGGTATGCCAAAGGGAGTCATGTGTTTCTTTCCTGTGCGGCGCCAGACAGGAGCCCGCCGGGCGCGTGCCGTTGAGACGGAAAGGAAGAGCAAGGGAAGGAACTACGGAACCGTCACCGCTGCCGGGCGGTAGCGCTCATGCGCATCCACCCGGCAGCGATGTAAGGGGCGTCAGATGTTGTCGGGAGTGGCGAGGACCTGCGAGCGGACCTGGTCGGCGGTCATGGCTCCGGCCCAAATCCGCAAGCCCTGAAGGCCACCGAGCAGATAGTTGCCGGTGCTATTGGCGGTGGTTCCGCGGCCCAGGCTCAGTTCGCCGCTGCCCTGCTGCGGGGTCGTGAAGCCAGCTGCCCCTTCAGAGGGCTGGTCGTACTCTCCGACGTACAGATGCAGCTTGCCGTAACGAGTTTCCGTCGCCCCGTCGGACGGGTTGGTCCACTCCCACGTCTCTTGCGCATCGAAGGTGCCAGTGATCTGCACCCAGGTGTCGGTCGCGGCCACATCCGCAGCCGGAACCTCCGCGCTCTGAGTGACCTTGCCATCGGCGCCCACCGCCGTGCGCGTGAACTTCCACTGGTAAACGCCCTCTGCGGGCTTCATCACCCACAGAGCCCAGGAGGACTCGCCACCCATGCGCTGGGCAGCGACCTGCGCTCGGTACCCGACAGGCTTGGCCCCGAGGGCATTCGAATCCAGGCGGACGCTCGCAGAGACCGTGAACGAGCCGCTCTCGTCGATGGCCGGACCCGCGGCCGCTGCGTATCCAGCTGTGCCGTCCAGGAACAGCGCGTTGTCCTCCTCGTTCAGCACTGCGCCGGTACCCGACAGCGTCAGCGCTGGCAGCGGGTACGCGGTGCTCTCGGCGATCTGGCTGCCCTTGGCCGCTGTGGCGTCCCACTGGGCGACCAGTTCGTTGGCCGGCACACCCTCTTGCATGAGCTTGGCTTCGTCCGCGATTTCCGCCGGGTTCAGGAAGCGCTGCCACACAGCGGCTTCATCGAGCAGGCCGAAATGGTAGTCACCATAGCTGCCACCCGCCTTGGCGCGACCGAACTGCAGTCCTCCGCTGGAGGTCCACGGCGTGTAAGTGGACGCTGCCTTTGACAGGACTACCGGTTGGCCCTGAGGCCGGCCGTTGACGAACAGCTGGATGGTGTCGTTGGCCGGGTCGGTGTCGGGGAGGTCATCGTCGCCTTCCGTCTTGAACACGCCTGCCACGTGCGTCCACACGTTCTGCGGCGGATTCTCACGGTCAGCCAAAGACCGGATGTATGCCGGGCTCGTCAGGTCCTTGTCTGTGCGGTTGAACACCCACTTCTTATAGGAAGCGGAGTAGTACAGCGCGAACGCGCTGCCGTTAGTGCCAGGTGCGGACAGCACGACCCGGTTTGCTGACGCGTTGGACAACTGCACCCAGGCGGAGACCGTGAACGACAACTCGGTATTGATGGCAGGGGCTGCCGTCGCCGCGTATCCGGTCTGCTTCGCGGGATCAGGGGTGTCGTCGTTCAGGCGAAGCGAGTAGTCGAGTTCGCCGCGCCGCGCTCTGGTCGACCAGCCGGTCCCATCGGCTCCCACCAGGGTCGCATCATGACGGGGCCCCACCGTAGCGGTGTCCTTGACCGTCATTACCCCAGAGCCCGGTGCACCGTCATTGAAGTGCCAGCGGCCAACCTCAGCCTCGGCGGGCGTCACCTTGAAGATGAACTCCTGATAGGCACCCCACCGGTTGTAGACGTCCTTGGCCCGTACCGACAGCACCTGCGTGCCCGCCAGCGGCGGAGTCACGTTCGAGACCGTGACCTTCAGGCTTCCGGGCACCGACTTGGCGGGAGTGTTCAGCAACTTCCACTCGTAGGCCGTCACATCCGTGTGGCCGGAAGAGTTGATGTCCGCAGTGTTCGGTTGAAAAGTGAAGGTGCCGGGTACGCCTGGGCCGCCCTTGCCGTCACAGATCGTGGCGCACTCGGTGTACGGAGAAACACTCGTGATCCGCGGCTCCTTCGGAGCCGAGGAATCGACCTTGAAGTAGCACCAGGGACTGTAGGAGGACCAGAGATCACCGCTCTTGCCACTGTAGGACCAGTGGGACTGTGTTCGCGCCTTGTAGCGGTACAGTCCGCCGTCCGCTCGCTCGCTGGTGGCAAGTCTCTCCAGCGTGCCGTCCGGATGCCAGCCGGTGTCGGGCGAGTGCCCGGTCCACACCTGGTGCCAAGCAGCGTCGTCGCCACGCTCCACGACGAACTCGGCCTGCAACGAACCTTCCTCTTCGCCCTTGTAGGACTCGACCTGCGTCTGGACGCGGGCCTGCACCTTCGGCGTTGTGCGGGTGACGATGAGCGGGTCGGATGAAGACTTCTTGCAGTACGCCGTCGTGCCGTTGCCTGGGATGAGACCAACGTCCGTCGGCACACCAGGCTTGTAGGCGAAGGTGACCTGCAGTTCGGCACTGTCATCGAACCGCTTCCAGGCCCGTGGGTCGCTCTCGTCCTTGGCCCGCAGCATCAGCGTCAGACGGTTGATCTTGCCGTCCGCAAAGGAGCGGACCGTGTTCTTGAGATTCTCGTCCGGCTCATTTGGACTGTCATTGAACTCGATCCAGGCGTCGGGCTGATCTGGGGTGCATAGACTGCCGCGTCCCGCAGAGACGTACTGGTCGCCCATCTGGTCGAGTTGCGTAGGGCCTGGCCAGTTGGTGGCCTCGGAGATGTTGTCGGTGCGCTCCAGGTCGACCCAGTGGGGTTCGCAGTTGAACGACCACGTCTCCTTGGCCCGGAAGGTGGCGTCGAGCACGTACTTGCCGGCGAGCTTCGTCGGCGCGAACTCGAAGTACATGCGATCGACATAGCCACTACCGCAGGAATAGCCGTCTGCGGTTCCGCACTTGCCGACACCCTTGTCACCCTCGAACATCCAGAACTCGTCCTCGTCGGAGGAGATCTTCGTGCGCTCCTGGGCGCCCAGACCTATGGAGGGGTCGATATACACCGGGTAGACGGTGTCGTCACCGCGCAGCAACTCCAGGTCCGGCTGCACAGCCACGCTGCCGTCATCCACCTTCACCGGCAGCACGGCACTTGCATCCCCCGCATCGGGCTGTGAGGGGTCGTTCTGCGATTCGCCGTTGGCCGGAACGCCTGTGTCGGCCGTGAGGAGTTGAGTCTGCGGACCTGACCCCGTATCACCGGCGGAGTCCCACATCTGCCCGGCGGGCCCGCGGAAGACCGCGTTTCCGTCCTCGTCAAGGGCGCGCAAACCGCCGCCGGCGCCGGGCGCCACAGTGAGCCCGTCCCCAGAGGCCGCGAGCTCTACGTGCTCCAGCGCGGGGTTCTCAGCCGCCTCGGGCGTCTTGACGACCAGCACTTCACGGTAGCCCTCGGCGGTAGCGGTCAACTGCAAGTCCACGCCGTCGAAGACGTTGGCGTAGGTTGCCGTGGCCCCGTCCAGTGTCGGCTCGGGAAGCGCGTCACGCCATCCGAGGGTGACCGACCGATCGTCCTTGCCCAGGCGGAGCATGTCTGCCCCCGACCCACCGCCAGAGAAGGACAGATCGACCACAGCGCCCTTGGGAGCGATGCGCCCATCGGGCCGACGCTCAAGCGTGGGGTCGACGGCTCCCCAACTACCGTTGTCCTGCTTGACGCGCTGAGGCGTCGAGGACTGCGTAAGTGTGAACGTGCCGTCCGGATTCGCATGTGTTGTGGAGTACTCCGTGCGGTCCGCCGTCACCTCCACTGGCGCGCCCGAAGCCTGCGCCTGAGCCAACGCAGTCGACTCGTCAACCACCCCCGACTCCGCCTCTGCGGTAGCCAGTGGCGCGGCTTCCGCTATCGGCAGTACCGGTAGCGCCGACAAGACCAGCGCGGTTGCCAAACTACCCAGCAACACACCATGACTTCTTCGCCCCCTCAACGCGGGCGCCACACCCCACCCCAAATTCACGGCGTCCACTCCAGCCACAAGATTTCCACAAGATGCGCAGAGTTAACGTGGAGTTACTCAATTTGGTCAATCCTCCGTGTCGCAGGTCACATTCAGGCTGTACGAATGTGCCTGACCTGCCCGGATGATCCTGCGGACCTTTGGGTCGCCGGGTGGCGGACAGATGACGCTGACCTAGCCAGAGGACCAGCTCCCGATGCAGATCCAGGTGTAAGTCAGGGTGAGCTATGGGCTGTTCAGAAACCAGGGGAAACGCATCCAGATCACGTCGACAACCATGTCGCCGCCGCCGCAGTCGTCGTGGCCGATTCGCGCTCAGTACAGGCCTTCTTCGCCCGCCGGCGGGGTACGGGGCTGGTGAGCGAACTGCATGAACGTCTGCACCGGGCGGTCCGCAGGGCTGCGGGCCGTGCACTGGAGCCGAGTGCTGCTGTCATCGATTCCCAGTCGGTGAAAGCGGACGCCACCGTGGCTTACGACTCTCGGGGATTCGACGTCGGGAAGAAGATCAACGGGCGCAAGCGGCACCTGCTCACCGACACCCTCGGACTCCTGCTGGACGTGCTGGTCACGCCGGCGTCCACGACTGACCGGGACGCCGCCCGCATCCTGCTGCCCGCGGCGAGGAGCCGTTTGCGAGGACTTTCGCGGATCTGGGCCGACGCCGGTTACCGCGGCCACCTCCAGGACTGGACTGCCCAGCACCTCGGACTCGTCCTCGACGTCGTCCGCCGCTGCGAAGACGTCCGCGGCTTCCAGGCACTGCCCCGCCGCTGGGTCGTGGAGAGATCCTTCGCCTGGCTCCTGCGCAGCCGGCGTCTGGTCCGGGACTACGAGCGACGCACCGACACCAGCGAAGCCGTCATCCGGTGGTCGATGATCTCACTCTGAACCGCCGCCTGGCCGCCCGACAGCACCAGCATCCTGGGCCTGCTCCGATGTCGGCAGCGTGAACCGTCCCGGCTTGACCTCCGCCAGCCAGCCCCGTTCCACCAGCCTCTTCAGACGTGCTCTCGCACCCTCGACGCGGGAAGTGAGGCGCTGTCCCAGCCGAGCACCACCGCCGCCCGACGGGCACCCAGCCCCTCGGCTCCCGCGTCCGCCGCGGCAGCTATCACCGCCTGGTAGTCCACCGACAGGTCCTCGATCCCGGCCGAGTTCTCCCGGTGAGGCACCGCCCGTCGCGGTCCGACCGGCCTCTTCCGCGATACCCCGACGGCCACTGCGGGCGCCTCCTCCTCGGCCAGCGCCTCCAGATACTGCTCGAGACCGATCACCCGGCGCCTGAGGACCTCTTCCGCGTCCGCCAAGTCCGTCCGCACCCGCTCCAGTTCGGCTTCGAGCTCCTCCACTCGCACCACCGCGGCCTTCCGCCGGGCCTCCAAAACCGCCCGCATCGACGGCATCCGCCACCCCCACAACATCGCGGCCAGCAACGAGCCGAGACTTCCGCGACACCTGCGATCACAGGCCTGACCAGCGGAATCCGCACCCGGGGTTCGGAAAGAGAACGACCTCTAAATGTCCGCCGACCCGGTGGGGAACGCCGGGTGGTTGGCGAAGAACTGCGCCTCCGCCCGCATCCAGTCGAGCTGTTCCAGTGCCTGCTCGGTGTCGTAGTGGTCGAGGTGCACGGTCAGCCGGCCGTACGCCTCGCCGAGCATCCGATGATACTTCGGCCGCCGCTCAGCCTCCTCGAACCGAGCCTGCAGGAACTCGTGCCAGCGCTCCGCCTCCGCCCGCATCCGGTCGACAGCCACCCCGCCGAAGAGGGTCCGCGCCTGCTCGGGCGTCATGATCCGGGCGTCGGCCACGGTCGTCGTCCTTCCTGAAGAGGGGGGGCGGGCGTGGTCGCGCCGTCCACGACGACAACGACCAACCCGCTCCGGACGCACGCCCCGTCACCGCAACATCGAGCTGGCTCCCTCCCGTCGCTTTGGCGGGGATGACGGACGCCCGGAAAAGATCTTGGAGGAGATGTCAAGAGAACCGGCCCCCGGTCCCTCTCCAGTTATGTACGGCCGCGGCCCCGCCCCGGGGAGCTGAGGAGCCGCACACTGGAGGAGGTTGCTCAGTGGAGTTCGTCGCCATCGCGCTGTTGAATGCGTCACCACACAGAGCACCGAATGGCGGACTGCTAAGGGAAGTGCCGCCACTCGGCGGACTCAGACTGCAGAGACGGAGACCAACCCGTCTGAACACACCGTTGATGCGCTTGGCCT
This sequence comes from Streptomyces sp. NPDC093591, assembly GCF_044764885.1. NCBI lineage: Bacteria > Bacillati > Actinomycetota > Actinomycetes > Kitasatosporales > Streptomycetaceae > Streptomyces > Streptomyces sp. NPDC093591. Next base: position 35,030 of record NZ_JBIWIY010000013.1, on the reverse strand, counting down.
CACGTGGCGGCTGTCGGCTGCTGCTTGCCGTCGCGTGGGTCCTGACTGCTTTGGTCGGGTGCGGGCGGGTCGGTGGCGGAGTTTTTCTGGAGGGCGGCGGGAAGGTCACCGATCAGGTTGATGGTGGTGACACGAGGGCGGGCACCGACGCCGTTGAGAGCAATAACTGACGCGATCCCCCACATGATCGCTGTCAGGCCTGCGGCTGTGGGCCGCGCGGTGGCGGGTGTGCCCGCCCACGTCATCCAGACCGTGGCGGCTCCCCACAGGGTCCAGGTCAGGCGTGCTGCGAAAGCGCGGGTTGAGGCGGACAGCAGCGCGATCGCGATGCCGCCCGCCAGCCACAGCGCATGGGCGGCCTGTGCTGTCAGGGGCAGTCCGTGGGTGTGGATGGCAAGGAAGTGGGTGACGGGCTGGCTGATGGTGGACCATACGCCGCCTGCATGGTCCGTGAGAGGACTGAAGAACCTTTCGAGGACTGCCCCGATGGGGATGAGCGCGATGAACGCGAAAGGCATGAGGCAGAGCAGCAGCCACCAAGGGGTGTGGGGGCTCCACGGCCGGCGCAGGAAGGCTTTGACTTCATCGACGCGGGCGTCGAACCATCGGCCGTCAAGGATCTGGATCCACCGCTGCCGGGCCGGCTGGCGCTGCTCTCCGAGAGGCGTTGGGGTGGATAGGGCGGGAGCTTTGAGGTCGGCTTGCATGTCGGCGAGCGCGGCACGGAAAGTTCGGGCCAGGTCGCGGTCGTAGCCGAACACCGTGACCAGGGCCAAGGTCATGGTGCCGGGCAGCGTGAGATAGAGCCACCACAGATGGTCTTCGCGGGCGAGTGATGTCGTGTAGCCAGCGCCGACGGCCGACAGCGCTGCGGTCAGACCGCGCAGCAGCCGGGGAGTGAGATCACCGAGCAGGATCGGCAGCTGCCGAGGCGGCGGTTCCCGGCGGAGGACGGCGCGCAGCCAGGGCCACGCCACGGCGCCCCAGCGCCACGGGTCGATGGCCAAAAACACGCCCAGCATTACGACCGGGGCGGTCAAGAGGTGCCAGGCCGGTGCGGTAGCGACGTGCACGGCCGCGCCGCTCATGGCCAGCACGCAACCCAGGGCGCGTCCCAGAACCAGTGCGGAGGCCTGCCAGCGTTCACTGCGCCGTACCACCCGGCTCGTGGCGACGGTGGCCGCAGCCACCCCGAGAGCGTCGGCTGCCTCTCCCCGCAGCGCGCGCCCCTCATCCAGCAGGCGCCGCGCGGTGCGCAATGCTTCCGCCGGATCGGCGAGCAGCGCCTCTGTATCGAGGCCCGGCCCCTGCTCCGGCTCAGCAGACTCGGCAGGCGGCGAGGAATCTGGGTCGAGCAGCCGCAGCAGAGCGAGTTCTTCTTCGAGCTCCAGACAGCGGCGTCGTGCGGTCGCGGCCAGTGCTTCTGCTTGATCGCGTGCCTGCCGGGCCTCTGTCAGGTCCTTCTGCGCCTGCTCGAGTTGCTGCATCACCTGGGTGAGCTGTTGCTCGATCTGCTCGCTGTTGTCTTCGTCCGGGGTGGCGGCCAGTTCCCGGATACGAGCGTCGAGGCTGCTGTTGAGTGCGGTCAGCATCACCACCAGTTCCTGAGCGGTCGCCAACTCCCTGGCGAGCCGACGGCTTTGCTGGTCGGCCTGGGATAACCGGGACCGCCCGTCGTGCATGTAGCGGGCTACCGCGGAGTGGGCACCGGCCGGTTCCTGCCGCACCGCCACCTGGGCGGAGGGGGGATTGGCGGCGCGCTCCCACAAACGGACTGCTTCCGCCTTCCTCTGCTCCATCTCATGCGGGAACGCGGTCGCCTCGACGAGCCGCACCACGACATCCCGGGGCGGGACAGTGCCGCTGTAGTGGTTGCCGATGCTGGACCGCGACCAGTTCAGCTCCGCCGCGAGCTCCTTGTAGATCTTGCCGGATCGCTCCCGCAGCCCGCGCAGGAACTCCGTCAGCCGCCGCGCCTCAGGTGTCTCCGCCCGGATCGGTGCCGGCTTACGCCCTCGCTTCTTGCCGTCGGCCATCCCTGCCCCCACCTGCACAATGCCGTTGTCCTGGACATTGCCAACAATGTCCAGAGCCGACCTGCGCGAACCCTTCCCGGCCCGTGTGGACAATTCGCGGCCGCCGCATGCTCGAGGCGAACCGCTCTTCCCCGACCTCGTCTTGGAGCTCCCCCATGACCGCGAAGACCGGCACCCGCGCCCCCGCCACCCAGCCGTCCGCATCCGCGTCGGCCCTCACCGCACGCCGACCACGGCCTCGCAGCGGGGACGTTGCCCTCGACACCAAAACAGGCCTTCTGCTCGACCTCACCACCCTCGCCAGCCCGGCCCCGCAGCTTCCACGAGGGCGAGCCCAGGGACGCTACCGCTGCCTGGCATGCGGACTGCCCCTGGAGTACTGCGCCCCGCGCACTCGCCCCGACTTCACCGCCCGTTTCCGCCACACACACCACGACCCGGACCGCTGCAACGCCAGCCCCGCACGCCAGGCCAGCGTCCCCGCAGCCATCCGCAACGCCCACGCCCTGGCCGAACAGCTCCACGCCACCCAGCCCGGTGCGCGCATTGAGCTGGCAGTCACCACCGTCACCGACGGCAACTGCCCACCGGTGCTGGCCCTGCGCCTGCACTCCGACCAGCAAAACACCACCATCCACCTCGCCTACGCCAGCGATCTTTCCCCCCACCAAGCCGATCAACTGGCGCACACCGCCCGCGACACCACCACACGTCACTGGCTGCTGTACGACCGCCTCAACCCCGCCCACACCCGCGACATCGGACACATCACTGTGCGGCCCCACCGGCAGAACCAGCGGCTGGAGCGCCTCACCCCCACCCCCACCCAACGCCGCCTGGCCACCACCCCCATCGCCGTGGCCTGGCGCGCCCAAGGACTGCTTCTGGTTCCCTTCGGCGGACACACGGTCCTCCACGAACCCCGTATCGGAGAAGATTGGACAGGCCCAGCCGCGACCTACCAGCGTGACTGGAAGATCAGCCACCCCCGGCCGGCACCGGACGCAACCTGGTGGGGCCTGATACCCCTCCCACTACGAGCCCTGACTGCTCCCGCCCTGCTAGCCGCCGCGACGCAGACCATGACCGGCCTCGAGCGCGCCCAGCACGGCCGCGAAAGCTACCGGCGCGCCCAAGCCCGCGCCCAGTTCACCCGCGGCCGAACCCAGCCCGCTGTCCTGCATGCCGTGACGCCAGCACGACCGGCCACATCGGCAGCCGGGGGCATGGCCGAACCATCGACTGAGCCCGCACCGGTTTCGGCACCGCCCGCGCCGATCTCTGATGCGCGGCCGCGGCTGGCACGGCTGAGGAAAGCCGTGCGACGACTCTTCCGCCGGCCCTGAACCCTCAACGACTGCGGGGCCCGTTCCAGGCCCCGACACACTTTCGGCAAGGCCGGACGGCACCTCCCGAACACTATGACCGGTTCGGCGACGTGCACCTCCCTACGCTGCAGCAGGAGCAGCATGGCGGACACGGTGTTGATGAGAGGAGGAACGCCTTATGGAGGTGGGAGAGCGGTGGGCCTACCGAATGGCACCGCACCACGGCCCGGTCGAGGAGGTCGAGGTCCTGAAGATCGGTACCCAGCGCCCGCTGCGGATCAAGGTGCTCTTCGTCGCCGAACAGGCCGAGGGCCGTGAGGAATGGGTACCGTCGGCCCGGCTACGCATCCGGTGGCAGGACAAGGACGCCTGGCTGGCACACGAGAAGCGCTGGAGCGAGCTGACCAAAGACAGCCCGGACGACGAAGACACCGCCTTCCGAGCGATCACTATCCTGCACGATGAGCACCTCTGGGAGGAGCTGGTGTCGTTCGGCGTCAACTACCGCGACCGCGGCGTGCTGTACATCGAGGACGTGCCCGCGCTGGCTGGCCTCCTCGACGTCCCCGAAAACTTCTTCCGCACCGATCCGCGGGCCTTCAGCGACAGCGAGGGCACGCTGATCGCGCCATGGCCGACAACCCTCGAGGTGGCATGCCTTCTGGCCCGCACCAAGGCAGACCACCTCGTGACCCTGCTCGATGAACAGGAACGGCAAGCGCAGCGCGCCGCGATCCACGGCCGTTACTACCGCGGCCGCGGCAAGAATCCCGGCACCTACATCAGCCCTGAGATCTGCGCAGAGGTCGACCGCAGCTCCAAGCCGGCACGCGACCTGCTGCGCCAGTGGTGCGGCACCGAGGCGGTAGAGAGCTTCGAAGAGCTGAAGGCCCTGCGGGCGGAAGTGCTCCGCATCGGCAAACTCATGGAGCAGGCCATCGGCTGTCTCCGCCAGACCGGACAAGCCAAAGCCGCCGACCGGTTTGAACGCGAACTCGGCATCCCCCTCGAAGCGCTGCGCCAAGCTCCGCACGAAGACTGACCCTCTGAACCATCCTCGCAGCACCCACAGGAACAAACCGTGGCCCGTATCAAGCTGAACGAGCGCCAACTCGACGTCCTACGCCGCATCTGCCACGACAACACGCCCGTCACCTCCGACGACCCCGGCCTCGCCGCGACCGTCTACGCCCTACGCAACAGGGGACTTGTCACCACCTCGTGGGCCGACGGACGCTGGACCGCTGCACCCACCGAAACCGGCCGTCAGCACCTTGCTCAGATCGATCCAGAACCTGCACCACTTCCAAGAACACCTCGCTCATCGGCGAAAACAGAAGCGGCCGAGCTGATCACTCGCCTCCAGCAATCCGGCGGCACCTTTCACATCACCGACCCCAACCCCGCGGAGCGTGCCCACTGGCGCCGCATCCTGCACGCCGCCCGCGCCGGCCAACTGATCCCCGACGGCCACCATCTGCGGTACAGCGGCCGCGACAAAGGCGACCTGATCATCACCCTGCGCACAGGGCCCCCGCCAGCGCGCACGACACCTGCAACAGACACCATCGCCGTCCCCGACCAGGTACCGCCAGATCGCCTCCACATCGTGGCCAGGGACGCGCCCCTCCCCGTCTGCCCCGACTGCCAGCACCGCGCCCGCCGCATTCTTCACGCCCTGTGCCTCGCCGCGGAAGACAGGAACCTCACGGTCAGCAGCCCGGCCCCCGATTCAACGGCCAGCCTGGTGATCACTGCCGCCAAGAGTGCATATCCTCTGTTCTTCCACGAGGGCACCTACGAGGTCCCCGACCCCAGCGGCGTGAAGTACGCCTGGCAGCGAGTCACGGCGCGCACCACACGCCCCTCCCATCAACTCGAGCTGAGCCTCAAGCACTCCTACGCGCACCCAGGCCGCCGCTCCCACTGGGGAGACCGGCAACGGTGGCGCCTGGAAGACAAACTCCCCGCCCTCCTCCGAGAAATCGCCCATCGCGCCCACACCGAGCACGAGCGACGCCTCGCCCAGCAGCGCAAAGAGGAACAGACACGAGAGCGCTGGCTGGCCGCGATGACGCAAGCCCGCACAGACCTGATCGAAGACCACCGGCAGAAAACCCTGCGCACACAGGTCCAGGCCTGGCATGAAGCCACCGCTATCCGCGCCTACTGCCGCGCGCTGGAAGACCACCACGGCACCTCCCCCGACGCGGTCGCGGCGGTCACTCGATGGATTGCCTGGGCCCGGACCTACGCCGACCGCATCGATCCCGTACCCCAAAACCCAGGACTACCGGATCCTCCGGCGATCACACCAGAGGACTTGCGCCCGTACCTGCATGGCTGGAGTCCATATGAGCCCAAGCGAGCATGACAGAGCTTCGGCCGCGGCCGGCATGCAGCTGGCGCACCGCTTCCGCCGCCATCGCCGACGGAAGCTGTCAGCAACGGCTCAATGTGGGTTCTGGATCACTTTCAGTGCCGGAGCCACGGAGGTCACGACAAGCGGGATATGAACGGCCGTGGGTGATGCGCTCCTCCGGGACCTGTGGTTCCCCAACGCCGAAGGCGTTTTGATCGAAGACGTCGTAGTCGATGACGAGCTGGTGATCGTACGGGCCAACGCGTCAGTTGAGCGTGCTGAGTGTCCCGCCTGCGGAACGCTCTCGGCGTTTGCTGAGCAGGCCGACGGGCTGACCTTCCGGCACGGGCGACGCAGTGCTGGGCTACAGGCGGTGCTGCAGCGGCTGGCGGTCATGCTGGCCGGCCGTGCCGGCGCCCGCCTGGCGCACGCGCTCGCCGTGCGGGCGAGTCGGTCAACGCATCTGTGGCTGATACACCGCCGGCCTGCCTGCCAGGCCCATAGGACAGACGTCACCGCACACGCGGTCAACGCACGATCGTGCCCCGTCGACTCAGCGGGACGCCGTCCAACGCACCAGCCAGCAAGTTCCAGCGGCGGCGCTGCCGCCGCCTTCGCCCCCCGAACGTCATGCCTCGATGATGCCCCGAGCAGGCTGGGGAACGACCAGGATGAAGCTGAAGTGCTGATGGGCTGGGCAGGGCCGGTGGGGCTCGACTCTGGGATGTCGGCCAATGTGCTGGTCAACCGGCTGCTCTAAGTCCGCGACGACGCCGTGGGCGCTTGGAGTGGACGGTGTCGAACGACTCCACCATCAAGTCGCCGACGACTCTGCGTCCGCGTCTGTTGGTTTCTCGTGCGGGTCTGCGTCCTCAAACCGCGATGTGGGAATGTCGTTCCGCTTGGCGACGACTCTGTAGCTGAAATCTCCGTCACCCGTTGATGTTTTAGAGCGAACTTCAAATCCGGTGTTTGTTCGCGCTGCCACGTAAAGGGAGTTGCTGTCTTCGTACTCCGTGATGAAGACATGGTATGGGTCGTTGCTGGTGATAGATGCGAACGCTTCGTCAAGCATAATTTTAGCGTGACCATTGACGAGTCGCCCGAACCCGAAGTCTTCAAACCAGCTCTCAGGGCTTTCGATTGCATACAAAAGCCGAAGGGTTCCGTCCGAGAACTGGACAGCTGCCGACTTGGAGCCGGTGACTTGGAGGTTCCCGTTGATCAAAACCCGGCCGTCGAAGCGCCCCGCCAAGCCTGAGCTCGAAGCGGCCCAAATCCCAAAAGCCTGGGGGCCGATGTGACAGGCTGCGATAACGCCGTTGCCGTTAAAGGAGCTAGAAACACCGTGGACCCCAGCACCTCCCTGGCCTGTCCCGGTTCCAAAAACACCGTTACCATTCGCCCCTTGGCACCTACCGATAGCACCAGTGCTCGTGCCGGAAACGTCCGCTCCGGCGGTGATCCTTGTGGCGTGCGTCTGAAACCCGATGTTAGCCGGCCCCAAGGCGATGAATTTGTAAAGGCTGCGTCACTCTGCTGGAACGTGGTGTAGCGGATATGTAGAGGCTGCCATATCTCAGGGTCGGACGCCTCAGGCTCCAGGGCCATTTCGGAGGTGGCCAGCCAACTGTCATCGGCTGTTCGCACTGTCACCTCTGCGGCTCGGGACTTTGAGGTGCGTACCGGCAGACTTCGGTGAGGCGCCCGCCGAAGAGGTTATGCGATCTTGGAAAATGCGCAGCGACTGTCCTGGGTGACTGTCTTTGCTTCTGATGGCGGACCAGGGCACGCTCTGTGCCCTCCCCTCGTATTTCCGAACCTTTCCCTTGGCGCTCCGCGCCCATGGGATAGCCCACCCGCGCCCACCCAAATGCCGCGCTCGAAACACGGCGGACACCCTCCCGCAAGTGATCCTGAACAGGTTCGGCTGAGCACGCCAAAGACGGCGCCCTTGTTCGGCAGACAGGTATGCCATCAGCTATGGTGCGGCGCTGCCTTCTCGACCAAGTATCCGGCGTGGCTTATGCCCAGCAGTGTTAGAATTCCTTCAGAAAGGTCAGGGAGTTCTTTTATGGCATCGGGACGCGCTGCCAGAGTGTCATAGAGGGATGACGCGTATCCCAGGAGAATGACGAGTGTGAAGAAGAGCACCTGAACCTTGCCAATGTCTACATAATCCTTGTTCGATACCTCGTCCCCGGAGAACAGATCAGAAAGGCTTGCTTGATCGGCACTGGGGTTGGTCGCGAGCAGGTTGGCTCGTGCGGGGGCTGCTGCTCCAGCAGGGGAGGGCGGTCCGGCTTTGTTGCTCTTCACCAACACGGATCCAGCAAGGGAAGTAGCACTGATGCCTAGCAGTACCCAAACCTGTTCAGGCACGGTGATGTCGACAGGGTTTTCGCTACCCTTGTGGAAATTCCATTTCACCGCCGTGAGGAGCGCAGAGAGAATCGTGATGCTCCACATGATCAACTGAAGTCGAGATGCGCTCATGCGGCCGCGGCCGTCGATCAGTGCACCCGCCAAGACTCCGCACACCCCCTTGCCGACCGCAGTGATCAGCGCCAGGAATAGCACAGCGAAGGTTAGCCAGGCGCCACCCGACTGAGGCTCCGGCGTCAAGAAGAGGATTACGAATAGAATGAGTAGAAGGCAGATTATGCCTGTGTGGATCTTACTCCAGGTAGCAGGCATAAGGGGCTCCTCAAGATCATTGTCGCAGTAATCACCGAGGTAGTGGTGCGGGCGGTGCACGGAATGTGAGTCTGAATTTCAATGAGGAAAGTTTATCGCTGAAATCACGGGTGCCAGTGATCTTGGCGAGTTTCGGGTCGGGGGCCGCTCGAAGTTGGTGTTGCTTCAGACTGGCCACGCGTACATGCAGTTGCGGTCCCACTTCAAGCTCCAATACCCCTTCATGAGTTTGCAGGCGAGGTGCCGCATACAAGGTGACACGCGTTCCTGGCGGGCCCACCAATAGCAACGATGATGTCCGGTCCTCCCAAGTCAGATCGATTCCGAACGGCCCGTCCTCGATCTTGTGGTTGTTTAGATCTCTCACCGAACCGTCGTCGCGGCTGCTGATCAGCCTCACTCTTCCGGTACTGGCGGCCCGGCGTAGTGGACCAAGGGTCGACAGGACTGAACCCAATCCAGTGACAAATCCCAACAGTGTCGTGGCAACTTCTACCTTGTCCCTGAGGCCCCCAACCAAGTCGTCAATGCGCCCGAGATGGCCGCCGGCGCCAGTCAACTCGTCGAGGGTTCCGATGGGTGACCCGGGCGGAACGACGACAAGGGCATTGCTGTCAAACGCGGCGTCTCGGAAGAGCACCAGAAAGGTCGGCACGAGAAGCGGCTCGATGCGTACCCGGATCGGCGGCACAGTCCGCCTACTCTGCACCACACCTATTTGCGGTACCGGCACTGCTACGGTTGCGGATACGGTAGCCGTGACCGTGCGGTCCAACGCTTGCCCCTGGGCGTTGTCGAGCCGTTCTACGACTCTCGGCGCAAAAGTCAGCTCGACCGCATCGCGGCTCAGTTGCTTGATGGACGCCTCTGACCCTGCAGGCCCGGTCGACCAGGTCACCTCGATCGTTACCGGCAGAGCGGTTCCTTCGGTGAAACTGGAGACGGCTGACTCCGCGCCGACGAGAGAGCTTGCCGTCGGGGTACTGGCAAGAGCTGGCAGTAACACGGTGGGATTGGCTGGGAGTCCCTGCAGACTGAGCTTCACAGGCTGCCGTTCCGGTGTCACCACCAGTGGCCCAACCGGCAGTCTGACGGCCTTGAGGGCTGTATCGAGCTGCTGCTTGATGTTCCGTCTTGCCTCGTCGAAAATGCCAAGATTCACCACGACAGGAGCTGTGAGCGGCTCTAGGGGGGATGCGGGAGCGATCACAACGCTGTGCGGTGGAGGCCCAATCCGCGTTGGCATAAGTGCCATGACTTCCTGCGTAGTCCACGTGGTCACGCTCATGGTCGTCTCAGATCCGTCTGCGGAGCGGAGCGCTACCGTGCCGGGCACGGGGCCGAATGCAGTCCCTGCGGGTGGGTCAACGAGCCGCAATCTCACGGTGCTCCCAGGCAGAGCTGGATTCGCCGTAGTACCTGGGATGACAGACAGGAAACCGGACATGGGAAGACACCTTCTGCCGTACACATCGACGGAGGGTGGTGAGCCTCCATCGAGGCACGCACGAGGTCGCTATAGCGGTGAAGTCAGACTGATCCGCAGATCCTGCTCGACGATGGAAATCGGGGTGGCGACCGCGACTTCCTGCGGGCTGTGCTCATCGACGTAGCCGCCACCGTGTAGTAGCCCGACGATACGGTTCTGGGTGTCTACGACTACCGAGCCCGAGTCTCCGTGGTCCGAGAAGGAGACGGAGAGAATGAAGTCGGGCTTTACCAGAAACTGGTTTGTCAATCTCCGCATCGTCGTTGGCTGGCCATTGAACGGGTTGTTCACGGGCGGAAAATTGGGGCAATCTACGAGGTAGGAGCCCCGCAGTTGGTCGTTCTCCGTTGTCACGATGCCGAACGTCAGTCCAGTCGTCCTACCACGCTTGCGTACCTGCATGCCGATCGATTCCGAAGCGGTACCGGCAGTGACGCCTACCTCGCTGATCTCCGCCAGTGCGGGCACTTCGATCGTACACACGGCCGCATCCGCAGTGCCCTCGAAAACCTGTTCAGGGTAGGCCCAGCTGGCGAGAGCACCCACACGGTCACTCGGAATCACGCCGAGAGGCCCTGGCTCAGGCTGCATGATCTCGTCACCGAACGCTCGGTTGCTGTCGAACGCAAGGACGTGATGGTTAGACAGACCAACTAGAATGGGTGGATCGGTCTCCGTGGTGCGAGCCAACGCCCCCAGCGTCCCGGCGTGAAAGCCCTGCAAACCCATGCGGGCGCAGCAGACCGACACACCGCCCACCAGCGGCCGGTGCTTGCCTTTGTCAGGGAGCGTGGCAAGAGACCGAAAGCTGCGCTGGAGCACGACAATAGGGACAGGGAACTGGGCCAGGGTATCGTTGAGCAGCGGCGGTACTGCCGCTGCGTCCCGCACGAAAATGCGGATAGCGAGATCCTCGGGGTCGGCAGCTCCCTCGTCACGGAATCCGATATCGATTCCGGTCACTTCATCAAAGAGAAACACATCTGAAGTGAGAGTCTGCTTGGCTGCGATCAACTCGGGAGACGCGGGCATGAGACCTCCCAGCGCACCGGTGGAACCTACCTGACGCAGTGGCTCTGCCACGCTTCAGGAACTTCTCCCACCCCTCTTTCAATCTGTCACTGCTCACCCACACGCGCATCTCTGGACGGAGCTTGCGGTCAGCCTTCTACGGAGCCGACCGTCACGCTTGAAGCAGTGATGCCCCATCACCACCCGAAGCCGCTGAGTCCTACCAGGCAGCTGCGGTCCTTCGCCACGCTGCTGAAGTGGCATGACAGTGAGAGACCTTCAGGTTGCTCTTGCCGCCCGCCTCAGTGCCGCACGAAGTGAGCCAGAGCGCCGCGCTGTTCGTCGCGCGCGATCTGCTGGGCCGGTACCTGACGCGTCGATGTACGGGCGACGGCGGTTAAGTCCAGGTGCTGGAGCGAGAGGAGGCCGCAGATGCGGGACCCGGATCCCTGTGTCACTCTGGGACTGGTGGAATGCCGTGACCTTAGGTCGCGCCCTCACATCCGTTCCGTTCTCGTGTTTCACGCGTAGGACTGGCGCACGGATGCGTAGCCCGAGCCACGGGGCCCGGGCGGGCGGCCTAATGCCGGTGCTGTCCCGACGAGTGTCCGCTCGGTGACCCCAGCGTGTGCCGCGGAGGCGTCCACGGACCGTGGAACTCGCTATTACGGCGGGGCACCGCGCTGCGGTCCGGGGGAAGCCTTGTACACGACTCCCCCGTACGGGAGGACCGGTGACGGAAGACGCTCAGGCGGTTGTAGTAAACGCCGGTACGACTGCCCTGAACCTAAACCTCGATCCAGCCGACGAGTGGACGGCCCAGATGCTCGGGCTCGACTCCCAGATGTTGCGCGAGATGGATCCGGAAGCGGCCATGGCGCAAATCAGGATGAGCATCGATTCGTATGAGCTCTTCCTGAGCAGCCTTGTCCCCGAGGCGCCGCCCTCTTCGGTTAGGACCGTCCGGGAATGGGTCGACCAGTCGCCTCTCGAACAGCTGCCAGGCAGAGTCCCCCACGCCTCATCCTCACCGTCCGACCGGAGCAGCGTGGCGGTCGCGGCGACCCCCACACCAGCGTTCGGTGATCTCTTCACAAGCCCGGACGGGGTGCTGCAGTTCGAGCTCATCCCTTACAACGTGGCCACCGATACGGATATACCGCTCGTTACCGTCGTGCAGGAGGACGATGCCGTAAAGCTGTCTGCCGTCCTTTGGGAAGAGGGACGTGAGCTGTCCACCGTGCTGCCGCTGCCGCATCTGGTTGGAGTCACACTCAGGTACCGGCTCCCCGTGGCGCAAGCCGGAGGCAGTGTTCTTCAGGAACTTGCCTTCCCTTCTGTGCAGTTTGGCCGTGACGAGCACGAGCTCATCGCCACGATGCCGTTGCCAGCCCCCACGCTCAGGCGGCAGGTGATCGCGGCTCTCTGCTCGGCAGAGTCCGAGACGTCACTGGTCGTCAATCACGGTGTGACCTTGAGTATCCCGACGGGCGAGATCCTTGAAGACGGTCAGGCTGGCTACCGCACTGTCCGCCTTGCACTTGACTCAGTGGTCCAGCCATCGCCCCTGGTTCTGCCCGAGGAGGAGCGAGCCCGGCTGGGCGAACGGTTCGGCGCGGTGCAGCCTATGGGCAGGCTCAGCGTGTTCCACGGCGACCGCAGCCACCCCTACTGGCACGATCCGGTACGACCGGAGCGCTACTACTTCCTGCCAGACCGCTTCCTGCTGGCCCGGCTCCCCGACGAAGGACACCGGCCCGCTCTCAAGATCCGCGCCACCAGTGCGGCAAGCGAGGCCGACCTAAAGTTCACTGTGGAGTTCTCGGCTCGGCCGGTTACCGAGGAGAGCCGTCTGAGTGCGGCACTGCCGACGCTCGAGGCGGATGCCCAGGCCTCGGGGGCGACAGTGCCCGTCCGCCTTGAGGTCCTCCCGGAAGCGCAGCCGGCGCTGCGGCTGGCACTGCCCCAGAACGGCGCTCCTTCGACCGCGCTGACGGAGAGACCCGCCGCCTTGATCGACTTGGAGCGCGGTCTCACCCACGCTGAGACGTTTGGGCTCGAGGACTTCCGCCTGGTCTACGAGGCCCTGTTCGGGGCTTCGCTGAGCCTGCTGCGGGGCGAGGTCCGGATCGCCGCTGGCGGTGAGGCCCCCGAGGACATACCGCTGGAGCTGCGCCTGGACCGCACGGCGGGAGGGGTGCTTGCGTTGGTGCCGGGACAGGCGAAGCCGGACGGCATCAGCGCGCGCCTCACCAACGTCATCGAGAGCACGGTGCGTGTCGACCACCTCACGGCGATGGCTCTGTGCGGCGCGGACCGTGTGGTACTGCGGGTGGAAGGTATCGCGGCGGGTACGCAACTGGCCCCAGGGGCTGGCCTGGACGTACGGCTGGCTCCGGAGAGCCCTCTGCCCGCAGCTGGCTTCGACGTGATCCGTCTCGACGAGACGGGCGTCGTGGCGGAGCCGGACCGCAAGGTCATGTGGGACTTGGTGTTCGACCGCAGGGTGCAGGCACACCTGACGAGGAACGTGACCGTGGAGGCGGTCCCGGCTCTGTTCTTGAGCCCTGACCGGCCTGGCGACCGGGTGGCCGCTTTCGTGGTGACCGTCGAGCACGGCGGTACGGTGCGCCTGACCGAGGATCATCTGTCGGCCGCCACCACTGTGCGTGTGCCCATCGAACCGTTGGTGAGCGGGGTCCAGGCGCCCCCTATCCGGTACCAGACGGAGACAGTCTGGCAGTCCGGCGGCGTTGGTGTGAGCCCCTGGCGGCAGACGGACCACACGATCCTGCTGCCGGTCAAGACGGTTCCGCCCCCGGGCGGAGGGCCGTGATCATGCTCGCGGGAGTGCCCGACCTGAGCAGACCTGTGGACTCGGTGCCCGGGTCGGCGTATTGGTCGTTCGGTGGAACGCTTGTCGTACTGGTCCCTGACATCCTGGGCTTGGCGCTCCAGGAGGACGGGTCTGCCGCCCTACTGCTCACGCTTCTCCGCCGCGGGAACGCGGAGAGCGGCCCGTCCGGTCGCTTGGACATTGGCTTTGCCGTCGACACCCCGCTCGGTGCGGTCGGAGAAGCCCTCGTAGCCCAGCGGATCCCCGCCCGAGTGGTGCCCGCCGAGTTGGAGGGCGGTGTGCTGGGTGTGTCGGCTCACTTCGGGGCATCGGAGCGCTGGCTGATGCCGCCGGCCGAAATCAGCCCCGGACTGCTGACGCGAGCGCACATCGTCGCAGACCTGGACGCCGAGGGCGCGGCGCTCGCCCGGCGTCTGGTCGAGCAGGGGACACTGCCGGTGCACGCGGTACTGCGGCTCGCGTTTCCTGCGGTGCCGTCGCGTATTCCCCTTGCGCTCCAGTTCACCCGGCGGCGTCTGGCCGAGGCCGTCGCCGAACGCCTCGGGAGGGAGGCGGTCGTCACGAGCCAGGCGCTCGCGGAAACACTCGATGCGCTGCTGGGCGATCCTGTTCTCACGGTGACCGGGGATCCCAACGCCGTCGACCGGCGGCTGCGGGCGGACATTCTGGCAATGCGCCTGCGGAGAGAGGTGGCGGCCCCCGACCTCTCGACAACTGACCAGTACCGCCTTCTGCCTGCGGCCGAGCTTCCGGACGACCCGCGCCGCGACGACCTTTCGAAGCCAGCGCAGATCACCGCCGAACGAGTGCTGAGCATGGACCCCTTCGCCGCAGCGCGACAGCTGTCCGGTGGCTCCGTCGAGCGCTGCCTCCGGACGGTCGAGGTGCCTCGCCTGCCGACCGGGCACCTCCGGGTCTCATTCACGGCCAATCTCCCGCAGCCCATGGCAGACCTCCTAGCGCTTTTCGCCGATCTGCGGATACCTCCGGCGCCTCCTCTGCGACCGCAGGAGGTCACGGCGGGCGTCAGGCTGGCTCCGCCCGACTGGGCCGCAACGGCCGACATCGTGCTGTCGCCAGGCGAACGACTCGCGGGAGAGGTGCGGTTGCGTGCGCTTCTCACCGACGGCGACGCGACGCTCGAACACGCTGGCCCGTGGCGGTCGGCGGCCACCGACCGGCTTCTGCTCGGCCCGGAATACTTTCCTTTGCCGCTGACCGTCGTTCGAGCCTCCCGTGCGCTCACCGACGTGGCCACGGTCACGCTCAGAGGCGCGTCGGGAAGGGTAGTGGGCCGGCTTGACGCGGCGACGCCCTTGCTCGCCGTACCGAGAGGACTCGGTCCCTCCGGGACGCTCCTGCTCGAGCCACTCGGTGCGGGGCAAGACATCGAGCTTCCGTTGGAGGACAGGCCGCGGATCGACCTGGATCCTGTGACGCTCCCAGGCTTCGGGGTACACCGGGCCAAGCTCGTCTGCCGTGCTGAGCCTGGTGATCCGCCTCTCCTGGTGGAATGGCGGCCTGAGAGCGGCGACCTGGACCCACAGGCGATTCGGCTGAGCGCGGAGCGGAGGGAAGCCGAGATCTCCTGGGTTGCGGTCTCGCCCTTCCAGCCGGGTTTCGTCTGGCGGCTCTCGCGTGGGAGGACGCCCGGACCGTGGTCTGCGGTCGTGATGCCGGCGGATGACCTGGTGCTGTCCGTGGAGAAGGGGGCAGCCGAGGAGCCGGTTGTGCTGGACGGCCTGGAACTGCGCCCGGACCCGGCGGATCCGTCGGTCTGGACATACGTACCGCCGGGGCCGTTTCTGGAGGCTGGGCCGGGTGGCCGTCCGGCGCTCGGCGTGGTGGATGCGGGAGCGGTGTCCTTCCTCCAGCTCACCAGTCGTCTGGACCTGCCCGATGCCGCACGGGATGTGCTGCCGTCTCGGCTGCCGGCAGGCGACGGCGGGGCGGCACCCTCAGTGCGGGCCGTCCCCGTGGCCGTGACGCGTGTCGCGGTGGAGACACGGCCCGCCGATGGCAGCTGGGCCACCGTGACCGAGGGAACGAGTTCAGGGATTCCCCCGTGGAACACGGCGCTGGCGGCGACGCTCACGGCAGAGCAGACCGACGCGGTCAAGGCGGCCATCGGCGGGGTGAGGGGCCGTATGCGACTGGTCAGCGAGATGACCGCGGGGGAGCGCACTCTCGTACACGAAAAAGACGTGGCCGACCTGCTCGACGCGTCTTGATCAACCTTCAGGAGGCAAGGATGCTTCAGCTGCACGGTGCCATCGACCTGCCGGAAGCGATGGTCTACACGGACGATGTCGACCAGCTTCTGGTGTATGTGCTGCCCAAGGTGCCGATCCTGCGGCGCGACGGCAACAAGGCGGTGTTCAAGTACGTGAAGTACCGCACCCCCAAGGAGATGGAGAACGGAGACATCGGCGCGGCACTGGTCTTCATGGACGTGGAACTGGCGCTGACCCCGGAGCAGGAGCAGTCGGTCCGCGCCAGACTCGCGGAGCAGCTCACGGGCCGGCGTGGCCAGGGCGCCCCGGCTGTCGACCCTCAGCAGATCGTCCTGTCGAAGCCCCAGATCACCGACGCAGAGGTCACCGTCGAAGTGCTGGCCGGGAGCGGCAATCTTGTCCAGAAGGTGAACAACGCGGGCCGGCCGTCCATGTACGGGAACAACGTGGTGGCCATCTCGGCCGAGCTCACCCAGTTCGGCGCGCCGGTCTTCGAGGCCGTCATGCGCAGTGAGGGTGCCGGAGGCGTCCGCATCATCTACCACATGGTCTTCGCCGGCCGGATGCCTCCGGTGAAGGCCGTCGGCACGTGGTTCGCCAGCAAGTTCTACAACTTCGTCCAGACCGTCGACTTCGAGGAGAACTTCTGGTCCGAGGACGACTTCAGCGAGCACATCAGCGAGGTCTTCACCAACTCCGAGTCCCGCATCGTCGAGATCGACCCGGGGGCACTCCCGGGCAACGACCCCGCTGTCGCCAAGATGCTGGAGACACTGCGGTCGTCGGTGACGCAGCAGCTCGACGAGGCGGTCAAGCGTAATCTGATCGAGGCGATCCCGGCGGAGAACCGTGACTTCTCCAAGATCCGGGAAGAGGACTTCGAGAACATCCGGCGTGACATCACGGTCAACAAGACCTCGGACGTGCACATCGAGTTCAAGGAGAACCAGGTCATCTCGGCTCACGTCCTTCCGCAGGCCAACATGCCCTCGCTGGTTGGCCAGGGGTTCAAGTGGGAGGACTACGCGATGGAGGTCGACGTCAACGATCCGTTCTTCCGTCGGCTCGGCGTCAATATCCTGGTGAACGCGGACTTCGAGACCCTGCCGATCTTCAGTGTGGAGGTGAAGATCGACTATCCGCCGCGCACTGCACGCGATGGTATCCAGACCTTCAGCTTTAAGAAGGCTGACGACATCGGGAAGTTCGAGGCCTTCACCGACGGAGGACCCACCGGATACAAGTATCAGTACGTGGTCAACTACAAGGGCGAGAGCCGAGTGTTCACGTCTGAATGGCTGGACGCCGACACCACGGAGCTCCGGGTCAACATCGACGAGCTCGGTATCTGGCTCGTCGACATCGAGCGCGGTGACATGAACTTCGACCAGGTCTCCCGAGCCGTGCTGACCCTCACGCACCCCGAGGTGTCACCGGGGGTTCCACCGGTATGTCGCTTCCAGATCACGTCGGATACCAAGGTGGAGCAGGTGAAAGAGGTCCTGATGCAGCCTGTGCAGCCTTACGGGGGCTCAATCACGTACTTCATGAAGGACGGACGCGAGTACGTGAAGGAGCTCAAGGGCCTCCGGGGACAGCGGTTCTACGTCGACGATCCGTTCTCCGCCAACGGGACGGTGCAGGTACGCACGCGCGGCGACTTCGAGCGGCAGATCGACACCATCTTCCTTGACCTCACCTACGCCGACGATGAGAACAACTACCGGCAGACCACATCGATCGCGCTCACCAAGGAAAAGCGCTTCCACGACTGGCAGTTCCCGGTGATCGACGAGCACAAGGGCACGGTGACCTACCGGACCATCACCACGTTCCGCGACGGCACGTCCGCCGACTCCGGCGAGCAGACGCTGACCGGCAGGACGCTCCTGCTGGGCGAGGACGCGGCGCTGCTGAACGTGCGGCTCATCCCGGATCTCATCGACTGGTCCGCGGCCAAGCTGGCCACGGTGGACCTCCACTACACCGACGAAACCCACGGCATCGACGAGGCGGAGAGCTTCACCTTCCGCAAGGACGGCCCCGAGCAGAAGTACGAGCTGGCGGTCCGTGACCGGAACAACCGCAAATACACCTGGAAGGCGACGTACTTCATGGCCGACGGGTCGAAGAAGGAGGCGTCCTCGCCTGGCCAGGTGACCGACGAGCAGCTGATTCTCCAGGTTCCCGCCTGAGCCGCCCACTCTGCTCTACAACGCATCCGGAGGGCTGAGCCATGCTGCTCGAAGCACCGCCGTACTACCTCGTCGAAGGCGTGTCGGTGATGCGTGATCACGCCGACCCCCTGCAGTTCTACTATCTGCCCCTGGGGCCCCGGTTCGTCACGCGGAGCGACGGCGGGGTGGAGGTTCCGCAGTTCCTTCTGATCAAGGATCGCTCCGAGGGGCATTCCGGTGGGTTCGCCGACTTCGACGTGCACCTCGGAATGCCGCCCGGCGGGCTGGAGAGCGTCCAGGGGCAGCTGCAGCGGCTGGCGGGCCTGGAGCGGCCGCCGCGCCTCGCGCCGGTCCCGGTGGTTGATGGCAGCGTGAGCCTGATGCTCTTCGGCGCGGGCAGCGACGGCGACACCCCCGGAGGGGCGGGCCCGGTGCAGGCCATCCGCCATGCAGCCAAGCCAGCCCTGTACGGGGACAACCGCGCGGCGTTCTCCGTGGAGCTCGACGGCCGGGGCGTGACGATCCTCGACCAGGTGATGGCCGGCGAGATGTCGCCCATCGGTGTCGTCTACAGCCTCGACTATCTGGCGCTGCGCCCTGCATACCACATACGGCTCGCGGTCGACTGGGACCGGACCCAGGACATCCTGGACACGACGTTCGGGCACGAGGGACTCTTCGACTCCGTACAGATCAACGACGTGTGCGAGCGTCTGGTCGAGGATCGCGTCATCACGCTCGAAGACGACACGCTCGTGCCCGAGGATGAGAAGAGCGGCACCCTTGCCCAGCGCAGGGACGCGGCGCTGGCCCAGGTCCGGGACATGATCACCGACGCGTTCTTCGAGAGTTCGCTCGATCCGATGCGCCGGCCGCCCGACGGCTGGGACAGGGCGAGCGAGGTCGTCTCTGCCTTCTCGCCACAGCGGACAACCCCGCTCGGCAAGTTCAGCTACCGCAAGACCCACTACAAGAGAGTGGACTCCAAACGGCTGGACGTGGACTTCTCGGAGCGCATCACGATCAAGCGCACCATGTATCCGCAGGGCCACCTCTCGGGACTCTTCGAGTTCCTCGCAGGCGGCGTGGACCGGTCGCGGCTTGTCATGAGCGTCGACGCCGACGACCCGTGGTTCCAGCGGCGAAAGGTACGGGTCGTCTCTCAGGCCGACGAGCGGGACGGAATCCGTGCCGTGACGGTCAACCTGACGTACGACGGAGAGACGAAGACCGTAGTGCTGGACAGCCAGCGGAGTGAAACCGACGTCGAGTGGCCGTCGCGCGTGGAGAACGGCCGTATGGTCATGCCCGTCGACCTTGAATACGCCGTCGACTTCAACCCAGTCGACGCCGGCGAGCGTCCCCACCGCCTGGCCTCGGATAAGGAGGTCGTCACGGAGGAGGCGAAGACCATCCAGCCGCGCGACCTGTTCTCCCTCGAGACCTTCCCAGTACTGACCTTGCCCAACTTCCCCTTCGACCGCTATCCGGTTGTAGAGGTCGAACTGCGCTACGACGACCCGGCGCACAAGATCCATCAAAGCGACCTGGTCCGCCTGACAGCCCAGAAGCCGGAGGGCTCGTGGCAACGGTTCCTCGTCGGGCCACCCGCCGGCCCCGTGCAGGCGCGTCTCACCTACCGCGCGTCTGACCACCGCGACCACATCACGCCGTTCACACCCCTCACCCGGCCGCAGGTGGACGTGCCGGACCCATTCCCCCAGCGCCTCAAGATCAACATCGTTTCGGTACTCGACTTCGCCCAAGTAGATCGTGCCTTCGTCGACCTGCTCTACGAGGATCCCGCCCACGACATCCGCGTGGAAGATTCCATCGAGGTCACCAAGGGCACGCCGCCGAGGCCCTTTATCGCCGACCGCGTCGATCCGACCCTCAACCGGACGCGGTACCGCGTCGTCGTCCTAATGCTCGACTCCACAGTGCGGGAAGGCCCATGGTCAACGACGGTCAGCAGCCGCATCCTCGTCCAGGCGGACCCGCGGGGGCACCGGTGTGTCACCCTGCGCTCACCGTCCGACTTCGCCGCCAAGGGACTGGAACGCATCCAGGTCGAAGCGCGCGCTAAGGACGAGGTCGCCCAGCTGTCCTTTGAGGATCGTTTCGATTTCACCGCCCCCGACGCCACAGGGGTCTTCGAGTTCGACTTCAAGGATCCTGCCGCAGACGCGTTCGACCTGAAAATCCGCCGGCTCTTCCGCAACGGTCTCTCGGCCGAGACGGACTGGAGCCGCTTCGACACGGATGCCGTCACCATCGCAGCGACGACGTAAGACCGCTTCAGCTGGAGACGAGAGGGAAGGACCATGCTGCAGCTCGGTTCCCGCGCGTTCGACATCGACGGCGTGACCGTGTTCCACGACCATGCCGACCCGCACCAGTTCTGGTACCTCGCCACACAGGTGGCACTCGGGAAGCGCCCGGACGGCAGCCCCGCGTTCAGCCTCATCCACTACAAGCCGGCGGTGGCCGAGGCGGGCGTCGAGGGCGGCGGCTTTCTGATGTTGCAGACCGTCGTGATCCTGCCTGACAGTACCCGTTCGAAGATTCTCGGTCGCCTGGCGTCGATGGTCCCGGACGGAGAGCCGCAACTGGCCGCAGCGCCCGTTGAACGCGGCACCGTCCGCTGCCTCGCCCTCAACCTGGAGGGTCCCGGCGGGACGGCGGCCCTGCCCGCACTGCCAGGAGCCTTCAATGCGGTAGAGAAGATCCTCGGCGCCACTAGCCCGTCCCTCATCGGCGAGCAGACCGCTGCCTTCTCCCTGGTCCTGGATCACGAGGGAGCGATCATCCTGAAGGGCGCGTTCGAGAAGGGCGCCACACCCATCGGTGTCATATACGAACTGGAGTACTCCGCGCTCACCCCCGATATGCACATCGAGATCACAGCCGATCTCGACCGCGTCTACAACCACTTCTCGGCCGGCCTGGAGGCACAGATCTACTGGGTCAAGGCCGGCATCGACGCCGGCTTTGAGAAACTCGTGCAGGACGGAGCGATCAGGATCAACGTCACGGACTTCGGCGGGAACGCAGACACCGCAACGAAGGAGAAATGGGCCCTCGACTTCTTCAAAGACGAATTGCTGAAGAAGTGGTTCGAACCATCCCTGGACCTCGGCCAGTTGAAAGGCCCCGCCCAGCCCGAGGGCTTGGACCCCATACTCGAGCGAGTGAAGAGGCTGGGTTCGGCAGCTCCCGGCGGAGGTGCGCCCAGCGCACCCGGCCCGGTGACGCCCCCGGGCACACCGCCGGCTGGCGGGCCCGCTCCAGCGCCAGCGACGCTTAACACCACGCAGACCACTCCCGAACCACTGCCTGCAGGTACGAGTCTGTTGCTGGTGCCCGGGGCGATGGGGACGGCACAGAGGCTGCGAGTGATCGGGCCACCCGGTGCTGTGCTGACCGTCGACGGCGTGCCGCGGCCCCTCGACGCCCTGGGCACCGTGACAGTCGAGGTGGCCCCGGGCAGCAGTCACCCGGTGACGGTCGACTGGCCCTCCGCGGCCCCACTTCCCGCGGTCTCGATCCGCGCCACGCTGGCACGTGCCGCCACGACCACGGCTGTGCCCGGAGCGCTACCGACCCAACCCGGCGGTGCGACACCAGTGCCGAGTCCTTCGGCCCCCGGCACGGCAACAGGCAGTGGAGTACCTGCCTTGGTCTCCTTCCGTCTGCGCTTCGTTGAACAGCAGGAACGCAAGACACTCACCTTCATCTATGACCGGAAGCACACGGTAAGGAGGACCTACGCGCCCCAGGGATTCGTCGGTCTGCTCCTCGACGAGCTGGCCGACAAGTCACGTCACCTCGTCGAGGTCGACCTCGACGACCCCTTCTTCCACACACTGGGAGTCGACATCGTGAGCTCCGCCGACTTCGAGAAGATCGGCTTGTTCTCCACAGACGTGGCGATCGATTACGGCGACCCCGCCGACGCCCGGGGACACGCACACGGTGAGTTCCGCCTGACGGCAGCGGACCCTGGGCCAAAGCGGTTCGAGACCTTCCTTGACCAGTCACGCGACCTCGGATTCCGGGTCAGTCTGCAACACAACTTCGACGCAGGCTCGCCCTGGATAGGGGAGAAGCTGAGCTACGACATTGGGCCGCGGCCGACCATGGACCGCACCCTGCGAGTGGATGCCGCCGAGGACCTAGGCTTCCTCGAACTCGAGCTCTTCCCCAACCGCATCGACGAGGGGATCGTGGACGCGATCGACGTCGAGCTGAGCTATGACGACAGCGTGACCTTCCGGCGCAATGACGTCCTCCGCGTCCTGCCCAAGGGGGGCCCGCAGGTATGGCGTCTGCGGCTGACCCGCCCCAACCATCGGAGCTGGACGGCGACGTTCCGCCACCATCTGAAGAACGGCACCGTCCTGACAACTGGCCCGTTGACCAGCGAGGCATCGTTCCTACCGGTCAACGATCCCTTCATGTCCGCTCTGGACATCACTGCCGTACCGCTATTCACACCAGGCAGCGTCGCTCTCGCCTTCCTGGACGTCGACTACCAGGATCCCGCGAACTCCTACACACGGCACGAGCGGCTGGAGATCCCTGGAACGGCAACAGCGCCCGTACCACTGCACATCGCCCTGCTCAATCCGGCGCACCGCAGCTTCCGCCACCGCGTGACACTCGTGATGACGGACGGAAGCATCAAACAGGCCGCGCCCGTGGACGGCGAGGAGACCCTTATCCCCATTCAGGCAGCCGTGTGAGGAGGATGGTCCGATGCGCGAGCCGGTGTCTCGCCTGGTCTCAGCCCTAACCGGAAAGGCGGAACTTCCCCCACTGCTGAGCGCCGCTGTCGACCGTCTGCAGAGCAGCAGCTGGTACGAGGTCGCCAACAGGTGGAGCCGGCTGACCCCCACCGGTTTCCCCGTCGAGCTCACGACGGCCTCGTGGATCCAAGGCGTCCAGTGGACCGCCGAAGTCGCACCTCCAGAAACACCCGACACCGAACGACTCTTCCTCGCCACCACATTGCTCGCAGCGAACGGCCAGGAACCGCCCCCACAACTCGCCGATGGCTTGGCCTCCTGCCAAGCAGGGGGCGAGATACGTTTCGGTACTTGGCTGGGCGGTCGGGAGGCGCCGGGTGTGACTCCCAAACTGAAACTCTACGCCGAGGTCGCCGAGAACGCCGCGCTGCCCCCGGAGTTGCTACCGGGCCGGCTGGTGTCAGCCCTGCGGCGTCTGCCTGCTGGGACGAGACCGCGGATACTAGGAATCCAGCCGGCTCGCGAACGCCGAGAACTCTACGTCAGGCTGCCCGCGATCGATGTGGTAGATCTCTTGCCGTTCCTGCACACCGTGGGCCACCCCGAGGCACTCGCCGTCCTGAACCGCCATCTCCCCGATGGGATACGGCGGCTGGCAGGACGCCGCCTGGGACTCAGTGCGGCATGGAGTGAGGGAGAGGACGACGGAGACACGATCGCGCTGGCACTCTTCGCTTCGGCACGCACGTTGTTCCCCGTTTCCCCTACTTCTGGCTCCGGAGTCCACGACCCATTGGCCTCCTGCGTGCCGACCCTGCACGGTGTGGACGGAGCCCAACCTGGCGTGCGCAGGGGACTTGTTGCCATGGGCCTGGAGCCTGGTCGGGACGAGCTGTACATCTCAGTCGGGCTCGTTCCCGCCGCTGAAGAGCAGACTGAAATGGTAGGCGGGTGATCGGCGGAGGAGTGGCGATGTCTGCGTTCGATCCGAACGTGATCTGCACACAGGTGATCCCTGATTCAACCACCAGCCAGTGGGTCCGGCTGAGCGACCCTCTCTCCGGCTACCTGTCGCTCGGTGTCCACGGTGCCAATCCGTTCGTCGCGGTAGGGGACATAGTCGTCTCCGAGAAGTATTGGCGACCCCCGGCTGAGGATGAGAGGGGAGCCGTCCGATGAGGACCTCATCGAGGACACCAGGGTGGTTGTCAGAGGCAATCCGTGCCGGTGGAACCCGATCAGGATGTCGACATCGAGCTCTTGTGTGGGCGCGCTCCCGGGGGCGGGTCGGAGAAGTGGTACGTGGGACGTATCGTGGCCCACTTTCCCAGTGGGCGAGTTTGAGGCACGCTTCGTGGATGTCGGCTCGCCGTTCCCAGCGGATCCGCAGGCGCCGAAAGCCGTGCAGCCACTGAAACTCTGCCCCACGCCCAACGGTAGATGCCCAGCCTGGTGCCGCAGCGGGCGAGAGTCGCAACTTGGTTGCGGTGTCCATGTGACCGGATGAGGGAGAGAACGCTATGCCAGGGATAAGTGGTGCTTGGACGTGGGCGAGTGGAGCTGTCGGATTCAAGAAGGGCAATCTGGTGCACACCACCGACTGGGGCCACGGGCGTATGGCCTACGTCCGAGACAGCTTTGAGGGCCTACCCCAAGGCTGGGATGATGTTGACGCCATCTACACATGGCCAGACAGCAGCAACAGCTGGGTAGCCATCAAAGGCACCCAAATGCACGTCGGCTCGTCGGAGAAGGCCGAACCCCTCAGCTTCTGGGATTCGCTCCCTGAAGACTGGCAAAAGAACGGGGGGATAAGTGGTGCTTGGACGTGGGCGAGTGGAGCTGTCGGATTCAAGAAGGGCAACCAGGTGCACACCAGTGACTGGGGTCTCGGTGTTACCAGGTCGATCAGAGACAGCTTCGTAGGACTTCCTGAGAGTTGGGATGATGTTGACGCTATCTATACATGGGCAAAGGGAGACAATAGCTGGGTAGCCATTAAGGGCTCGCAGATGTATGTCAGTTCGTCTAAAAAGACCGAATCCCTCAGCTACTGGGATTCGCTTCCCTACTTGTGGAAGTGAGTCGTTGTGGCGCCTTGCGCTGCCGCCCGTGCCCGCGGCTGCCCCCCTCGTCGACACCCCGGACATCATCCGCGCCGCCTGCGGCGTGCTGCCCAACCTCGATGGGTTGGGATCCTGCCACGCCGGTGGTATCAGTAAGTAGCAGCGTCGTCAGCGAGACAGCGCGCTGATCCAACCGGTGGAATGTGATGCTGCGTGACTGTGCCGGCATAGTGACCCCAGGATGGCCTGAAGGCCTCTCAGACCCCCTCCACCTCGGAGAGAATGGCCGGAGCGATCGGTACATGGTCGAGGACGAACTCGTGCCGTACGAACAACGGATGGACGCCCCGGACAGCAACAGCGTCGAGAAGCTGCATGCCAAGGCTCGAGCTCGGTATCCTTGCCGCCTTCGACCTGATGGCCCTGGGCGTCCGCGCGTATGTCGACGCGGTCACCGCTGTTCGACAAGAGACCCTGCGCGCCCCTGGACAGATGCCGCAGTCAGGCGAGCAGCGCTCTCGCCTCGCCTGCCTGGCCATCGATGTACCTGCCGGTGACCACCGCTTCCACGTCCTTGCCGTCGGCGACTGGACCGTCTTCGACGGTGCCCACACCCCGCAACTGCGGCTGTTCGTCGACGACCAGCGGCAGATCGCCTACGACCACAGTGACGTGGAGGCAAATGGTTCGACCCCAAGCAGCTGCCGCTACATCTGTACGACCACGAGTTCCAGCCGCTCCATGTACGTCCCCTTCCCGGTCGGCCGGTACTGCGCTGTCCGCTCGGCCAGCCGCAGCGCACAGGAATATCCGGACGGATGCCACACGCTCTCGGCGCCGGAGCACCTACCCGCGGCCAGCCGGGGAGTGGTCCCTTGCGAGCTCCTCATGAGCTGGTGTCCCACGTTCTCCTGGGCGGCCGGGAACACATGACCCCTCACCTTGCGATGGTGCATGGGGTGCCGGAGGCGCCCGATGGCCGGGCCGCCTGTTGGACTGCTGCGTCCACTGGCTGCACCGGTCGTCCGGAGCTTGGGGCAGCGGCAGCCAAGGGATGTGACCTGCCCGCGCAGCGGCGACCGTCCATCGAACGGTCGGGCAGGCAGCAGGTCACACCGTCATGGGATTAATCGAGGGAAGGTGGAAGTGTCACCCACAGGAGAGGTAAAGAGTAATTGCTATAGCAAATATCAGGGGCAGTTCCTGGTCCCTACCGGTGTGCCAGGTTGGAGGACCGGGGTCGCCCTCACTCGGGCACGCCGGAGCGGCCCTGCAGCACCGGGCATCGACATGGGCAGCCTGTTCTTCTTGCAATGAGGTCGCATGCTGGCCTTCCCGGCCCACTGCGATCCGGCCGCAGTCAGAACCGGCCTTCGGTGTGTCGGCCGGCTGGGTGCACGGGCATCGGCAGCCGACGCCTGCAGATCATTCACGCAACAGGCCTCGGGCGGCCTGCTGCGGTCCTTTCTGGCAGCGGCAGCTGCAGAGGCCAGGCGGCCCTGGGTGCTGTCGGCCAGTGCGTTTGTGAGGCGGGTTGCAGCCTTCGGGACTGCAGGATTGGCCGTACGGCACATGGCGATTGTGATGCAGGCGCGGGCCGTGAGCTTCGCTGGCTGGCCTGTCTGCACGGTGTGATTGGTGCGATGGATGGGCAACTGAGCGGTGGCCTGGTCTGCGGGATTGATTCTTTTGTGCTGTCTCGTCTTTCCGCTTAGCGCTGGCGCCATTTGCGTCTACCAGGCAGCGTCAGGAGCAGCGCTTCGGTCGGCCAACTGTGCATCAGCGGTGCAGTGTTGAGCTCCATGGTCCGCCTGAACAACTGCCGATGGCCGCAGCGTTTGAGCAGGTCGGAGCCGCCCGTTCTTCAGATCTGTCTCGCACTGTCTTGTCGGTTTCCGGTTCTTTGGGCTTAGCACTCATGCTGAGGACCACGAAGCGAGTCGCGTATGGTTCGCTTCAGGCACGGTCGCTGGTCCTGGCATTAGGGGCCTTCCTGTGCCCGGCTCTTCGTCATTCTTCATCTGTTGGTCCAGACGGGGTGACGGAAGCTCGCGTGGGTGCTGGTTGCAGCCTCACCTGCGCCTCTGTGTGTGGCGGGGCCCGTCTGCAGGGCCCCGCCCATGCGCGGCAACCGTGGGGAACTGGTCGGCATTTCGGACGGTGCGGCACCCTGCCAGCCGCTTCCAGCACTCTAGAGAAACGCCCGCAGCGGATGCCGCGGACCTGGGCGACAGGTGCTGGCGTGACTGCCAAGTCCCATCGGGAAACGCTCTGGCGTCCGTGCTGCCTGGATTGGCTATCAGGCCAGGGGGCCACGAGAGCATTCGCCGTTTTCGTGGACCACGTTCTGCCAGTGAGGCTCCCGCCCCACCTGCTCTTGCCGGCGTTGGGACGCAAGGGGGCAGTGACCTGTGAGGCAACGCGCTCTGCTGCTGATGTGGTTGTCTGGCCGCTGACGTCGCGGAGGTGTCAGACTGCGCCAGTGGTTGATGAGGGGCTTTGGTATGTCACCGGTTCTGCTTTGCCCCACTGGGGTTTTTGACTCAACAGGGGTTCAAAAGAGGCCGCTTGCGGGTGCTCGAGTGCGCTCTGGCGGTTGTAACGCAGGCCCCGGACACTGCGCTGCGTGGCTGACAATACGTTTTGGATTGCCGCACTCACCGGCGGGACTGCTGTGGTGGCCAGCTGGGTGACCAGCCGAGGGAACACCAGAGCAGCCCGCATCCAGGCCGACGCGGCGGCGTCGCAGCGCATGCAGCGGCTGTACGAGGCCCGTAGGGCGGCCTACCTGGACCTCATCCAGCAAGGTCAGCGGACGGCCGAGCTGTATTGGAAGGTTTCCGAAGTCCAAGGCCTCAGCGACCCTGAGAGTCGGTCGGTGTCGCTCGAGGATTTCCGGGACCGTATCCGGGACACCTACGGCGACCTGAGGAGGGCTGTGCGTGTCATCGAGCTGGAGGGGCCAGACGAGGCGGCTGCTGCAGCGTACGCGGTGAAACAGGCAACAACCGATCCGTATCAGGACCTCAACTCCATCATTGCCGGAGAGGCAGGCGCAGAGACCCGCTTCGACGCCTGTTACACCCCATACTGGGCGGCACTCAGCCGCTTCGTTGACGCGCCGAAGTGCGCCCTCCACGACACGTAGGGGCGGCGCAGTCCTTTCCGATGGGTAATCGGACTGAGCAGGCCCTGCCGGCGGTCCTGAGGGGCAGGCTTCCAGCATGCTGGCACCGGTCTGCAACGTGGGGCTCGTCGGTGCGTTTGTTCGGCTGCTCCGAGAGGGTTTTGCGATGCCATCGAGCGGGCTGCCCGAGAGCAATCCGCGAGGCCCCTCTCGGCATGCCATTGCTGCGAGTCGGCCCCGCAGTGCCCAGGTCGCCAGCGCAACCGGGGAGACCGGGCATTGCCCGACCGCGGCGCCGCGACACTGCGTGGCCAGTGGATCCGGCGAGATCGTCGACGCAGACGCGCTTCTTTCCCCGGAGCCGGACCTCGGCGATCAGGGGCACGATGAAAAATTTGCAATTGTGACTAACTTGTATCTCGCTTGAAGCTGGAAGGGTTTAGTAGTTACATTTTGTGTGAATTGAATTTTGTGCTGAGGTACTCGCCAGCCACCCCTTGCTGAGGATGGGAGAGCACCCAATGAAAAGTCGCCTCTGGCATGATGCAATAGCCGCGGAAAAGAAATCCCACACAGGTCGATCTTCTTGGACATGAGGAAGTAGTACAGGAAGCCGGAAGATCTGACGACCCGTTTCCGAAGCCCTGGCGCCGGGTCCGTAGCTCTGCCGGTGGAGAGTCAGACTGCGTGACCCTGGTAGCCATTGTGCTGCCCGGGTTCGCTGTGAACCACTCGCATGCATGTCACGCATGCGAGTGGTCGTATCCGGACATCGGCATACGGAGCGCCAGTCTCATTCCCGTGGACGACGCGGCGGTCGGGGTATACGCCTACTTGTTCGCAGACGCCGAGGGCGGACGTCCTGGGGGCTGGTCTGGCGCGGTCCGCTCCGAAAGAGTCCGATGTCGTCGGCCGTGATCTGGCGGTGGAACGACGTGGCGTCCGGCACGCAGACAGCGTGGACCGGCCAGGGCCAGTCGTCGCGAGGCCAGCAGCCCCCTGGGCAGACGGTGCCGACGGCCTTCTCCGGCATGGAGGTCGGCGTCGACGACCGTGCTGCGCAAGGCCAGGCGCCGGTGCGAGCTTGAGGAACTGCGACGGTGGGGCAGGCGGTGCGCCGTGCCGTCGTGGCCACCGGTCGAGGAGGGCATCCGGCCGACGGTGGTCGGCCGCGAGGACGCACGACGCCGGAGTGGCGCGTGACCGACCCGCCCCCGAAGCCGATCACGCTGCACGTGTACGGCGTCGCAGTACCGCTGCACCCGTGGCTGGCCCCCCCGGTACCGCTGCGGGCCAGCCACGACTGGTGGCCCCGGGCACCCCGAGGAGCGGCGGGAAAGGAAGCCGGAGTTGGGCACGCAGAACACGGCATCGAGGCCGCCCAACCCCTTTGTACCAGGTGCAGTCGTTGGCGACCGGCTGGCGGGCGCCGCCCCGTATACGGTAGGCATCCCGCCCCACAGGCCGACGCTGCTGCGCAGCAGCGGACACTCGTCGCCGGCTGCGCCGCCGGGCTGCGGCATCGAAGAAGGGGCGGGGCGAGGTCAACGAACACCTCGCCCCGCCCCTTTGTAGCTGTTTTTCAACCCGGTGCAGCGGGCCTGTTCCTGCCTCTGTGTCGACATACTCTCTGTATGGACCCAGGAGTAGCGGCAGTCCTTGGTGCTGGCATCGGTGCGGTAGGCGCCGCCCTCACGGCCCTGGCGACCGCCTGGGCCATGCGATGGCAGACCCGTTTCCACGCAAGCGCCGCTCATAAACAGTGGCGGCGTGAAGCCCGACGAGATGCTTACATCGGTTTCATATCGGCTGGTCGCACTATGTCCTGGAACACCGGAAGGCTGAGGGACGAACTCACCGGCGACGAACGCGCCGAGGTCCTTTCCGCAGCGTCTCGAGCGCGATCAGATCTGCTTCAGGCCGCACAGTTGGTGGGGTTCGAAGGCCCCGAGCCTCTTTCTGAGGCTCTTCACCCAGTTATTGCCCTCTCCTGGGAGATCATCCGCGCTGCCCAGGACTTCGCTGAGCCCAGATGTGAGAGAACTCTGGACGAGATTCACCCTTGACTTCGCCAAGGCGCTCGCCGAGTTCCGAGTTGCCGCGCGCCACGCTCTCGAAGCCGATGAGTGACGAAGACGGCTGTTTTGTCGGATGTGCGCATCCCTTTCGCAGTATGGGGCATCACAGGTCAGCGGGTCACCAGGGGCTTCTTGGCCCACTGGCTGGTGCGGGGGCTCTGCGGGTGAGGCGTCGGGTCATCATGGTGATGAGTGCCCAGTTACAGGTGGGCTTCGGAGTGCTGGGGAAGGCGTTCGTAGTCGCGTGCGTTGCGGCGGGCGTTCATGCACCAGCCGATCGTGCGCTCGACTTTCCAGCGGGGGGGGGGGCAGGACGACGAAGCCCTGGGTGCCCTTGGGGCCGGGAGATGATGCGCAGGGTGAGCCAGAGGCGGGGTCGGGCCCAGTCCACGAGGTCGCCGGCGTAGCCGCGGTCGGCCCAGACCTGGGTGATCTGGGGCTGGGTGAGGCGCAGGTGCCAGAAGACGTCGCGGTCTTGGATGTCGGCGGGCGTGACCGTGATCATCACGGGCAGGCCGAACGTGTCCACGGTGATATGTCGTTTGCGCCCGTTGATCTTTTTCGCGGCGTCGTAGCCGCGGCTGTTGCGGCCGACGGTGGAGGCTCCCTTGACCGACTGGGAGTCGACGATCAGGGTCACCGGGGTGGGGGCAGCGGCCCTTGCCGGTACGGATCCGGCGGCGGAGCTGGTCACGGATGTAGGTGACGACCCCGGCCCGGTTCCACCGCCGGAAGAACCCGTAGACCGTCTCCCACGGGGAAAGTCCGCAGGCAGAGCCCGCCTTTCGCGCCGTTGTCGACGATGTAGCGCATGCCGTCGACGATCTGCCGCCGGGGCCACTTCTCTGGGTGGCCGCCGGTCTTGGTCTGGCAGGCCGGGATCGGCAACAGGGGTTCCAGGAGGGCCCATTCGGCGACGGATGTGTCGGACGGGTAGCGGCGGCGACGGGCGGCAGCGGGCATGGCACGCCCGCGGGCCTACCCACCTACCAGCTCAGATCATCCAGGCGCACACACCTCAGGGCCAGGGATCAAAAACACCTATTTTGGAGGAACAGGCTGGTTACCCGGCCCAGGACTCGGCGATGCCGTTCGCGCGACAGAACCTGCCCCACTCCCGCTGTTCCCCGGGGGCGGGGGAGCGCACGAGCGCCTGGGCCAGCACGGTGAGTTCCCTCCTCGTACGGGGGTTCGCCCCGACGGCCGCCTCGCTTGCCCGGGCGAGCATGTGGGCGGGCAGAAACTTGCCCGCGAACAGGCGGTCGACGAGCGGCATGTCTAGCTTGGCGCGCGCGGCGAACTCCTTGATGGTCACGTTCTCCTCCGTCAGCGCCCGCTCCAGCACGGACGCGAAGCGCGTGCGCGCGGGGGAGGAGAGGAGGATCTCCTCGACCTGCTCGCCGGCCGGCTCCACCAGGCGGGACCTGCGCAAGGAGCGCGGGCTCCAGCCCGTGCGCACGTCACGTGCCGGATCGAACTTGGCGAAGGTGCGCGCCCATCCCTGCTGCTGGCGTACCGGCACACCGCAGCCGGCCAGGACCGCGGCCAGGTGCTCGAAGGTCATGGCACGCTCTCCGGCGATGACGGCACCTAGGGTGGCGCGACTGTAGGGGACACCAAGGCGCTCGGTGGCCTGCGACAGCTCGCGCAGCGACATGCCCACGTACTTGCGCAGTGCGGTCAGGGCGAGGAGGAACTGCGCCTCGGTCTCCAAGCCCGGCACGACCGCCCGGCCCCCGGACCGTTCCCAGTAGCCGAACGCCCGGGCCTGCACGGCGGCCGCGTCAGCGGGGGCCTTCGCCTGCTGCAGCTCGTGGACCTTGTTCCACAGGCGGCGCGCGGTCATGAGGTCACCGCCACAGGCGTGCATCCACCCCTCCACGGTTCGCCACGAGACGCGCGGATCGCCGTTTTGCGCCTTGGACAGCGAGCCCTCCGAGACCCCGGACAGCTGCGAGATCTTCTGCAAGGTCATGAACTCGGTGATCGTGCTGGCGTCGGCCTGCGTGGCACGCAGGAACCGCGCGAGCTTGATCATCGGATCGTCCCGCTGGGGCAGCGGGTCGGGGGTACGGGCCATCACCGGTCTCCTTTCCGTCCGGCCCGGGGCCGGGACCCTGTCAGGGCCCCGGCCGATGGATCCAGGACGTCAGGCCAGTGCGGTCCGCACGTGGTTGGCCAGCAGGACGATCAGCACGATTCCCGCGACGATCGCCTCGGTCGACATGCCCATGAGCATGCAGGTGACGACGACCACGGCGACGATCGCCGTGATCGCCACGGACGGCCAGGACACGCTGTGCGCCGTGCCGCTGGCCACGCCACCCGCCGTGCCCGCCACGGGCAGCGAGGGCAGAGTGACGCCGTGGACGACCATCGGCCCGGAGCCGGGCACCGGCACGGCCGCCGGGGCGATCGGCGTGGCCGACTCGTAGGGACGGACGGCACCGTCGATGATGATGAACGGGCCCGTCGGCGCGGCGGACGCGGCCTGGGAGGCCGAGAACGTCGAGCCGGCCGGGACACCACCCGTGTCCGGCACGGGGGTGGGGGTGTAGGGGACCATCCGGCCGTCGACAAGCATGAACGGCCCAGTCCCGATGGCGGACGGGTTCGAAGGATCGTTGGACTGCAACGTGTTCTCCGTACGTCTCTTCGTCAATGAGTGAGGCCCCAGGCGGGGTGCACGGTGGCGCCACCGCAGCGGCGCCACCTCGCGGAATCTCCTCTCATCCGTTGGTCCAGACAGGGATTTGGGTCTTGCTCGAGCACCGTGACCTCATGACGTCAGTTGCAGCTGACGCCACGAGGTGCGAGAGGTCCTCGGTACCAATCATGACCTACGCGCTACCACTTCCCGGAGCCATGAGCCACTTCTGAAGATCACTCACCGGCTCCTGCCCCAGGCCCTGTTGGGCATCCCGCCTGCTCACGCGGCAGTCGAAGCTGCTCAACAGCGCGCCGTCGTCGCATCGAGAACCGGAAACGCGATCCATGAACGTCCTCCTGCTCCACGATGCTCTGGCCGACGCGGCCCGAACGACATCCCAACGCAGCGGCCACCTGGCCGAGTTCCCGCCCCCTTCCCAGGGCATCTCCTGCCCCGAGGGACAAGCTCGGCGACCGAGTCCGTCACGACCACCGCGGCGACCGTGACGATCTCCGTCACAGGGGCGGTGAACTGCGACAACACGTACTGAAAGGAGAGATGTTCAGGCCCGGGCCGGTACCCTCGGCGCCGTCCTGACCAGCCCCGGCGGCCACCCCGTTGATCGGACGCACACCATGAACAGCGGCCGCCGTGCGGCCCGGCACCACAGCCTCCCCTGCCACGTCGCGGCGCGCCCGCCCCGGACCGAGGCTGCGCCCCGAGCAGGAGGAGAAGCATCGTGGCGGCGCGCTTGCCGGCCAACGCCGCCGATGCGGCCCGGCACGTGCGGGGCCGGGGACTGTCCCGACCGCTGGCGGGCGACCGAGCCCGAGGCCGCCTGCGACAGTGCTTCGGCGGCCTCTTCGGCCACCCGTACCCTCATTTTGGCTGGCGCCCCGCGGGCACGGGCATGGACCGCGCCGACGGCGAAGGCGAGGACGGTGTTTCGGGTGGGCAGCCAGCAGTCCAGGGCCCGGCGCAGCATGCACGCGGAGACACATCGGTCGCTCTTGGCGGTCCAGCGCGCGATGGCCTCGAAGGTCAGCCGTCCCTTCCACGCGCACAACAGGCCCCGTAGCACCGTCAGTTCGAACAGTTCGGGTGGCGGATGGAGCATCAGCAGCCGCCGGTGAGGACGCTGAGCAGCTCGGCGGCACGGCCGCGCAGCAGCATGCAGGCCCCGGCGACGAGGGCGGTCAGAACGGCGGGGACGGGGCGCTCGAGGACGGCGGGCACCGTCACTGCGGCGATCGCGGTGATCACGACGGCGGCCTCACCCTCCCCCACGCGAGGACGCGGCAGGGGCCTGGGCGGTCGGCTGGATGTCGGCGCATGGTCGAGCTGGGCGGTGGGCATGGCGGAGCCTCCGGGCGGATATCGGGCGCAGTGCTCAACGACCGTGGGCCTGGCAGAAGTTCAACGACGCGGCGAGCTGATGGTGGCAGCGCCCGTGGCCCCAACCTGAGTCGGCCGCCGCCGAACGCGACATCGACTCCGCCCTCTGCATCGCAGCGCAGGCCAGCGGACATAACCGAGCAGCATGTGTGCACGCCCGGCCCGGCGCCGCCGACCGATCCATGCCGACCGTGCTCTGCCGTACGGCCCGTCAGGAGGACCCGTCCCAGGCCGTTTTGCCGAGCAGGGCCCGGACCGCCGATAGCGAGCACTTCGCTACACGGCCAAGAGCCAGAGCAGACCACCACCAGAAGCCATCCAGTACAAAGCACCAGCCAGCCAAGACACCTGACATCACCTCAAACGCAGACACCAACTCCAGAACACCCCCGCGGGCCACCAGGCCCGCAACACCCCACCCCACCAACCCGGTAACTCCCCGTCATGCCATCCGGCATGACACCGCGTCACGCATTTGACAATCCGTCAACACCCGGAGCGCACCAGCGCTCCGACAAAATTACAACCCCAAAAACCCAAGAAAGGGCCGCGCCAGCGGCCCAACAAAACAAAACAAGAAATTTTGCCGCCAGGCAAAATACACAAACCAAAAATCCACCCACAACGCAGAATTTGCCGCCAGGCAAATTCAAGCGCTAAACCCAGGGCCGCGCCAGCGGCCCGGCATAAACCACAGAGAATTCGCCGCCAGGCGAATTCCCGGGCGAGGAATTCCGCCAGGAATTCCCAAAGGGGCTTTATGCCCCTCCGCCCC